>NZ_BAAAQI010000005.1:0-355638 GCF_039531585.1 Streptomonospora arabica
GGGCATTCCGGGCATAGCGCCCTGAATCCCCCCGCCCGAGCGGCCACCGCGGCGGCCCGGGACACCGCTGCCTGCATCACAGCGGTCTCCTCGCCCCGCCCGCCAATCCGCCCGTCCTGAACGGCCGATCAATGCGCGCCCCAACGGTCCCCCCTACACCGTTGGCCGAGGCGCACCGCTCCCCGGCCGGTCCTCGGGCGGACCGGCGGCCCGAGGGCCCGACCCGCCACCCTCGCCGCCCCGCCGGGTGCGGAACCACCGGCGGCCGGAAGCGGTGATCACAGGCCGAACCGACCGCTGCCTTTGCTGCCCTCGTCGCAGGCTCAACCGGCGGGCACCCGGACCGATGGGCGGGGGTTGAACCCCCCGCTGCCTTTGCTGCCTCGTCGCTGGCTTAACCGGCGGGCACCCGGACCGATGGGCGGGGGTTGAACCCCCCGCTGCCTTTGCTGCCCTTGTCGCTGGCTTAACCGGCGGGCATCCGGCCCGATGGGTGTGGGCTGAGCCACCCACCGCCCCCTCCCTCCGACCGGGGGTCGTCGGTATCAGGCGTGCTCAGTCGCCATCATCCGAGGACGATCGCGCCTGCGAGGACCGGCTGGCTGAAGGTCGTCGATCCGCGGCCCGATGTGATGGCTCGGCCTCCCTGGCAGGAGGTTCCGGCGAAGAGGGCGTAGCGGGCGTCGTCGTCGGTCTCGATGGCGATGACTCCGCCCTGCTCGGACTCCAGGGCCCGGCAGCCGCCGCTGTCGACCACCTGGCGGTGGCCGGACTCGAAGGTCACGGTGACGGGCTTGACGGCTTCGTCCCTCTCGGAGCGCATTCCCGATCGGGCCCCGGCGATGGTGGCGGACATGGTGGCGAGGTTGGCAGGGCGGATCGGCACGGCGGGGCTCTCGCTTCCTCGGGTCCCTGAGGGGGAACGAATAATGCTCACTCGACGATGCTCACTAGGTGTAACCAATCAAAGCGGAAAGTGACGATCATGGATTCCGTGCGGTGTGTCGCCGTATTCGGCCGAGACGCCACCGGATGTGCTCGGTGTGCCGTATAAGCTGCGGGGACGAAGGCGGACACAGCGGGCGGGAGCCCGCCCGCCTCACCCGCCCCTATGGCGGAGGCCCTCTGGCGGAGGTCCGATGGCGGAGGAAGGAGTGCCGATGCGCCTCGACTACGCGCTCGGGCATGCGCTCCACTTCGGCCCGGACATCGGCTGGCCGCAACTCCCGGTCGTCGGCCCCGCTGTCGGCGCGTTCGCCGCACTGGCGATCGTCGTTCTGGCCGCTGCGCTGGTGCGGGCGGTGTGCCGCGCAGGTGCGCAGGCGATGTCGGACACGGCAGAGGACAGCCGTTGCGACCATCTGCTGCGCGTTGCGCAACGGGCGTCCGAACCGCCGGTCCGCGCGCCTGATGCTCCGGGCAAGCCGCTCCCGAGGGCGCCGGGACTCGCCGCGGCGATCGGCTGACGTCCGCGCCGCCGACTGCGATTCCGCAGTCGGCCGCGAGACGGGCGGCCTCTCCTCGTTCTCCGCTGCTCCCACCTTCCGCTGCACCTGATGCGCATGTCCGCGTGCCGGATCCGACCGGCGTGAGCGGGCCCGTCCGGCTCGCGGCTCTCTCCGCGACAGGCCCACCGACCGCGCCGCGCTCCGCCCCGACTGTGACCGGCCGGGTCAGCTGACAGCGGGTGGTGCGGGCGCGGGCGCGCCACGCGCGCGTCGGCCGCCTCGCGTCGCCGCGGGCGGGAGCGCCGACACGCCGGGGAGTCCGCTTCAGTGGCTGTGCGCACCGCGCCGGCCTCCATCGCCGATCGCCGCTGAGAACACGGCGCCGAATCGCATCCGGTCGGCGCCGTGCAGGGCTCGGCCTCCGCACCGAGTCGCGACCCCCGCCGCGCTCGTGCCCTCCCGCCGACGTGCCGTCCCACCAGCGCCGCTGCTCGGGTGCGGCCGCCATCGGCTCGCGCGCCCGGCGCCGCGGCGCTCCCGCGGCCGGCTCGCACCCGGACCGGCGCTCGCCCGCACCGGCGCGCGTGGGTGCGCGGCGCCGTTCGCCTCCCGGGCCGGCGACCGGTGACGCGCGGAGGCGCGGCGGCCGGGTCCTGCTTTTCAGCCCGCAACGCCGTCGACCTTCGCGACACAGAACCGAGGTTGCACCATGTACATGCTTCCGCCCATCGCCGCCGCCGTCGGGGTGGCCTATACCGCCGTCACGGCGCTCACCGGGGTGCTCTCGCCCGTCGCGGGTCCCGCCGCCGCGGCCCTCGCCGTCATCGCCCTCACCGGGCTCGTCCGGCTGGCGCTGATGCCCCTGAGCGTCTCCCAGGTGCGCGCCGAGAAGACGCGTGCCCGGCTCGCGCCGCGCATGCGGGAGCTGCAGCGCCGCCACCGCAAGGACCCGCAGCGGCTCGTCACCGAGCAGCGCAAGGCCTATGCGGACGAGGGGGCCTCGCCGCTGGCCGGGTGCCTGCCCGCGCTGGCTCAGCTGCCGGTGTTCGCCGTGCTCTACGGGGTGTTCGTGAGCCCTGCGGCCGGCGGCGGGGGAAACGAGCTGCTGGGCCACACGCTCGGCGGTGTACCGCTCGGCTCGGCGCTGGGCGACGTGATCGCCGGCGGCGCCGGTTCCGGGTGGGCGGTCTTCGCGGTGCTGCTGGGCGTCGTCGCCGCGGCCGCGTGGGCCTCGCGCCGGTGGCTGACCCTTCCGGCGATGGACGCGGCCGCCGAGTCGGGCTCGCCGACGCTGCCGGGGGCGCGGATGATGTCGTTCCTGCCGTTCGCCACGGTGGCGGCGGCCGCCTTCGTGCCGCTGGCGGCCGGGCTGTACCTGGCGACGACGACCGTCTGGACCGTCGCCGAGCGGCTGGTGCTGCGGCGACTCGTCTCGGGGTGAAGGGGCGGGGCGGCGGCTGCGCCCGCCGCCCCCTCTGCTGACCAAGGCCGGGCGGCGCCGTTCGGTGCGGCCCGCCCCCGCGAGGGCCGCGGACCGGTGCCGGCGGCCGTCCCTACAGCGGCACGTTCACGCAGGCCAGGCGGGTTCCCGCCTTGCCGGCCTTGCCCGGGGCCGTCTCGGTGTGCTCGGAGTGGATCACGATGGAGTTGGCCTCGCCCTTGCGGGGCTGCCAGTCGACGTCGGCGTCGGTGCTGGCGGCGCCGTCGCCGTCGGTGGTGAAGTCCAGCCAGACCTCGTTGTCGTCGTTGACGTACTCCGGGTCGTGCGAGTTCTTCGAGGGCGCGGGCTCGTCCTGGTAGTGCGGGCCGGCGTCGGCGGGCTTCTCGCCGCAGGCCTGCGTGTGCAGGTGGGCGCCGTAGGTCTCCTCGGGCTTCAGGCCGCTCACCGCGAGCGTGAAGTCGGTCTCGGCCGCGTCGTGGGTGACGCTGACGCTCGCGGTGGAGCCCGTCGGCACGGCCTGCTTGTCGTAGGTGACCGCCGTGGCTCCGGGCGAGTACGTCTTGAACTCGCCGTTGACGCGAGCGAGGTCGGGGCCGCCGGCTTCGGCCGTCTGGTCGGCGGAGGGCGAGGGGTCGGCGGCGCCCTCGTCGTCGCCCTCCTGCGCTCCGCACCCCGCGATCAGCAGTGATGCGGCCGCCAGGCCGAAGATGGCTCGGGTCACCGACACGTCTGAACCCCCCGTATCTCCGCGGTCGTTGTCAGGGCGACGCTACCCAAAGCGACCGCCGCATCACGTGGGTTCGCGGCGATCCGCCGGTGCCCGTCGCGCGGCGGCACGCGCGTGCCGCCGCGCGACGGGCCGGGCGCGGCCGGGACGAGCTGCGGCTCAGCCGGCGGCGGTTGCGGCCGGTTCGTCCGCGGCGGGCGGCGGGAAGGGCGCGGCGAACGTGAATGCCTCGGGCGAAGGGCCCTCGGCGCGCAAGAGCTCCAGGCGTGTCCGGCCCTCGTCGAGCGTGGGGATGCGGCCGGCCGGGATCCACCACATGGCCAGGTGCATGTCCTCCAGCCGGTGGAACCACTCGCGCCGCCGGCGCAGCGTGTCGAGGTGGTCGGTGCGGTAGGTGAAGTTCCACAGCGACTCGCGGTCCCGCCAGACCGAGAAGTTCACCAGGATGTCGTCGCCGAAGGGGCGGGCGGCGGTGGCGTCGTTGGATCCCTCGTCGGTGTAGCGCCAGACGAAGCCGGGGCTGGAGTCGGCGAGGGCGTTGACGGGGTCGAGGAGAGCGGCGAACTCCGCCATGGAGGGGGCGTCGATGGGCGCCTTGAGGACACCGACGTTGATCTGGGCCAGGTGGTGGTCGCTCATGGGGTCAGCATGGACTGGACATACTTCTATGTCAATGAGGGTTGTTTTTAGAATCCGGTTCCGATGAGATGACCACGCAGCACCCCTCGGCCGCCGGTGCGATGTCCGCTTGGAAGGAGTCCGCGCCGGCCCCGTGCAGGAGGCCGCGCAGCAGTTCCAGGTTCATTCCGCAGGCCACCGGCGGGTGGCTGCGCGCCAGCGCGTCGAACGGACAGTTGCGCAGCCGCAGCGCCGGGCACCCGGCGGTGGGCTCTGCCGGGGGCGAGGGACGACCGGCCCCGGGCGCGGTGGTCTCCTGCGGTGCGGCGGGACCGGCGCCGGGGCCCTCGGCGCACACCGGCTCGTAGCCGTGCCGCTCCAGCCAGCCCGCGAGGTCGGCGGACGAAACCGGCCCGCCGTCGGCGGCGTGCGCGGCGCCGCGGCGCTCGCCCTCCTCGCGCGCGGCCGCGTGGAGGGCCTCCTCGGCCCCCGCGCGGTCCACGGCCTCGGCCAGCAGCGCGGCCGCGGTGCCGTAGTCGCGCGGCGGCAGGTGGAGCGCGTGTTCGCGGCGGGAGCGCCGGTAGAGCTTCGCGGGGCGGCCCGAGCCGGGGCCCTCGCGCCCGGAGACCTTGCGCCGCTCGACCTCCAGCAGCCCCGCCTCGACCAGCTTGTCCAGGTGGAACGCCGCAAGGGTGCGCCGCGCGCCGACGGCCTCGGCCGCCTGGGCGCGGCTGACCTCGCCCCCGTGGTCGGCGACGTACTCGTAGAGCCTGCGGCGCAGCGGTTCGGCGAGGACGCTCAGCGCGTCGATACCGGTTCCGGTCATGCCCCCATTGTGCGACCGCGCCAGGCAGCGGGCCGCGTCCGTCCACAGGCCGGTGCGCTCGGCCGCCGGTGCGGTCCGCCCGGTCGCCGAGGGCGGCGGCGGTTCGCACGGGCCGGGGCGTGCGCTTCGTTGCCGCTTCGATACCGGATCCGGGGTTCACCGGCCGAGGTGAAGGTAAAAACCGTGTGATACGCGACACGTGCGTAAGGGATCCGAGGAAAATCATGGAGAAACCGACTGAACCCGGCTCGAAACCGGCCACCGCCGGAGAGCCGGCCGGCGGCGACTCGCTCACCTCCCCCGGTGACGCCGCCGAGGCCGAGAGCGGCCTGCCGCGCAAGAGGATCGGCCTGGCGGCCGGGGTCGTGCTGGCGCTGGCGGTGTACCTCCTCCTGCCCGATTCGCTGGAGCACGCCGGCAAGGTGACAGCGGGCGTCGCGACGCTGATGGCGGTGTGGTGGATGACCGAGGCCATCCCGCTGCCCGCGACGGCACTGCTGCCGCTCGTGCTGTTCCCGGTGCTGCTCGGCGCCGACATAGCCGAGGTGGCGGCGCCCTACGCCGACGACGTGATCTTCCTGTTCATGGGCGGGTTCATGCTGGCGATGGCGATGCAGCGGTGGAACCTGCACCGCCGCATCGCGCTGACGGTGGTCGCCGCCGTGGGCACCAGCCCCGTCATGCTCATCGCCGGGTTCATGCTGGCCACCGGCTTCATCACGATGTGGGTCAGCAACACGGCCACGACCGTGATGATGCTGCCGATCGGACTGTCGGTGCTGGGCCTGGTCAACCAGCTCGGCGACGGCAAGGGCGACGCGAACTTCGCCACCTCGCTGATGCTCGGCATCGCCTACTCGGCGTCGATCGGGTCGGTGTCCACCCTCATCGGCACCCCGCCCAACGCGTTCATGGCCGGCTACCTCTCGCAGAACCACGACATCGACATCGGCTTCGGCCAGTGGATGATGGTCGGACTGCCGCTGGCCGCGGTCTTCCTGGTGGTGGCCTGGCTCCTGCTGACCCGGGTGATCTACCCGCCGAAGATCCGCACGCTGCCCGGCGGGCGGCAGCTCATCCGCGACCAGCTCCACGAGATGGGGCCGATGTCGCGCGGCGAGTGGACGGTGCTGGCGGTCTTCGTCTTCGCGGCCGTCTCCTGGGTCGCCGTCCCCCTGCTGGCCGACACCGCGGCGATCGCCGACGCCCTGCCGTGGCTCGCCGACATCTCCGACGCGGGCATCGCGATGGCCGTGGCCGTCGCCCTCTTCGTCATCCCCGTCAGGCCGCGCGAGGGCGTCGCCGCACTCGACTGGCCGACCGCGCTCCAGCTGCCCTGGGGCATCCTGCTGCTCTTCGGCGGCGGAATCTCGCTGTCGGTGCAGTTCGAGGAGTCGGGGCTGAGCAGTTGGATCGGCGAGCGGGTGGGCCTGCTCAGCGCCGTGCCCGCGTGGGTGGTGGTGCTGATCGTGGCCGCCCTGGTCCTGCTGCTGACCGAGCTGACCAGCAACACCGCGACGGCCACCATCTTCCTGCCGGTGCTGGCGGGCGTGGCGGTGGGCATGAACCTGGACGTCCTGCTGCTCGTGGTGCCCGCCGCGCTCGCCGCGTCGCTGGCCTTCATGCTCCCGGTCGCCACCCCGCCCAACGCGATCGCGTTCGGCTCCGGCTACATCCGCATCGACCAGATGGTGCGTGCGGGCGTCTGGCTGAACATCTGCGCCCTGGTGCTGATCATGGCGACGATGTACGGCGTCGCGTACTGGGTGTTCTCACTGGGCGGGTAACCCCCGCCCCTCCCGGACCGGTGCCGGGCGCCCCGAAGGGAGGACGGGGCGCCCGGCACCGCCTGTAAGCGGGTCTCCGGCCCCCGGCCCGCCGCGCGCTCCCTTTACGATCGAGACGGACATGCGGACGATCAGCGGTGGCGGCGAGTACGAGCTGCACATCAAGAGGTCCCGCTTCATCTGCGCCCTGGCGCGGGTGGCGGACGAGGACGAGGCGCGCGCGTTCATCGCCGAGCGGCGGCGGGCGCACTGGAACGCGGCGCACAACTGCACGGCCTACGTGCTCGGCGCCGACGGCGGCGTCCAGCGTTCCAGCGACGACGGCGAGCCCTCGGGCACGGCGGGGGTGCCGATGCTGGAGGTGCTGCGCCACCGCGCCGTCACCGACGCCGCCGCGGTGGTCACCCGCTACTTCGGCGGAGTGAAGCTGGGCGCGGGCGGGCTGATCCGCGCCTACGGCGGCGCGGTGGCCGCCGCGCTCGACGAGGTCGGGCTCCTGGAGCGGCGCACGCTGCGGGTGGTCACCGTCAGCGCCGACTACCTGCTGGCGGGCAGGCTGGAGAGCGGGCTGCGCGACTCGGGCTACCGCCTCCTGGACGTGCGCTACGGGGCGGGTGTGGACTTCGACGTCGCGGTGGCCGACCCCGCCCTCGCCGGGTTCGGCGCGTGGCTGGCCGAGGCCACCGGCGGGCGGGCCGGCTACGAGGTGGGCGGCAGCACGACCGTCGAGGTCGCGCCGGAGCGGTGACCGCCTCCGGCCGGCGGCCGGGGCCCGCCCCGGCGGAGGGGGCGCGGTATTCGGGTGTGTCGGCCCGCCGTCAGCGGTCTAGGATTCCGGTACATGATGTCGTCGTAGGGAGTGACCGCTCATGCGCACCTGGCGACGGGCGCCGCTGGCAGCGGCCGCCGGTGTCGCGCTGCTCGTCGCGGGGACCGCCTGCACGGCCGAGGACGAGCCGGACCGGCCCGACGACTCGCCGCGCCCGCTGCCCACCGCCTTCGAGGGCGAGCTTCCCCCCGGGGTCGGCGACGAACCGCTGCGCCGCCTGCACGGTCCCGGCGCCGAAGGTCCGTCCGTCCTCGACGACGAGATGGGCGTGCGCATCTCCTCGGTCGGCGACGCGTTCCTCATCAGCTCCAACAGCGAGGAGCGCCACGTGCTGCTGGACGCCGAGGGCGGCGAGACCCTGTGGCAGGGCGAGCGCCACATCCAGCGGTTCGGCGCGGACTCCGACGGGTCGCCGGTGCTGGTCGTCGAGGGGCGCGACGGCGGTACCGAGGTCATCGGCGACGACGGCGAGTCCGTGTGGCGAGGCTCGGGCGGCCGCGACACCTTCGTCGGCGGCTCCGTGGTGCGCCGCCCCGCCGGGTGGAGCGCCGACGAGCCCTACGGCGACTACACGGTCTCCGCCCCCGGCGAGGGGGAGCTGTGGGAGTTCGCCTTCGAGGCCCCGCCCGAGGACGGCGGCGGCGAAGGTGCGGACGAGGGCGGCACCGGCTCCGGGAACGCCGAGGACGACGCCGAGGACGAGACCTCCGCCGCCCCCGAGCCCGACCCCGACCGCTACGGGGTACCGGTCGCCTCCCGCGACGGCGTGCTGCTGCTCGACGACGGCGCCGGGCTGCTGCAGGCGCGCGGGATCACCGAGGACGACGCGGGCGAACTGCTGTGGAGCATCGCCGGCGACGACCCCGCCCTCGCCGGCGGCACCGACGTCCAGCGCCCCCGCCCCCAGGTCGTCGGCGGCTACGAGATCCCCGCCGAGCCGGGCGGCGCCGGAGGTACGGAGGAGTCCTCGGATGCGGACTCGCCCGACGCGCCGTCCCCGTCGGACGGCCGGGACTCCCCGTCCCCGACGGGGTCCGGATCGGCGGACGGCGGCGGGGGGACGGGCGAGGCGCCCACCCGCACCGCCGTCCTGGTGCGCTGGACGGCGCCCGAGGAGCCGTCCGTGCTGTCGCTGCACGACCTGCACACCGGAGAGCTGCTGTGGAGCCTCTCCGAGCCGGGAGCGAACCCGTCGAGCGACGCCTTCGCACCGCCTCCGCTGCCGGGCGCCCTCTACGAGCCGCAAACGAGTACGGTGCTGCTTCCGCAGGCCACCGGCGAGACCCCGCTGATCGCCGTCGACCTGGCCGCCGGCGCGATCCGCTGGGAGTTCGAGGACGAGTTCGAGCAGTCCATCTCGCCCGCGCTGGCCATGGGCGGCTACGTCTACGGCGACGCGGGCGGCGGCGACGGCGCGGGCACCCAGGTCGTGCTGGACGCGATGGACAAGGACGTCGTCGCCGAAGGGCTCGGGGCCTACGTGGAGGCGGTCACCGAGGAGGGGTACAGCATCGTCGTCAGCGACCGACAGCGCTTCGTCTTCCCGCCCGCGGAGGGCCCCGGCGCCGAGCACACGGCCCCCACCGGATAGCGGGCCGCCGCCGCGGCGCGCCACCCCGCTGTTCCGGGGCCGCTGCGCGCTCCGCGGCCCGGCTTTTCCACAGCCCCCGCCCCCGCTTTGGCGGGGCCGGAGCCCGGTTGCCTAACATCCGGAGTATGGAAACGCCGGAGAGCGGTCACCGGACCGCGCACGGGGAGGGCGCCGCCGGCCTGGCGCCGACGGACTTCCCCGAGGCCACCCGCCAGCAGTGGCGCGAGCTGGTCGAGAAGGTGCTGCTGAAGACCGACCCCGCGGCCGTTCCCGACGCCGCGGAGCCGGAGGCGGCACTGGCCACCGCCACCTACGACGGGATCACCGTCCGGCCGCTGTACACGGCCGGCGACGACCCCGGCTCCGGCTACCCGGGGCTCGCGCCCTTCACCCGCGGTTCCCGTCCGCACGGCGCCGTCACCGAGGGCTGGCAGGTCCGCCAGCAGCACCGCGACCCCCGCCCCGACCGGACCCGCACCGCGGTCCTGGCCGACCTGGAGAACGGCGTCGGCGCGCTGTGGCTGGTGTGCGGCGAGGGCGGCATTCCCGTCGACGCGGTCGGCGAGGTCCTGGCCGACGTGCACCTCGACCTCTGCCCCGTCACGCTGGACGCCGGGGCCGACTACGAGTCCGCGGCGCACGGGCTGGTGCGCGCCTGGACCGACCGCGGGCTGCCCGAGAGCTCCCTGTCCGGCGGGCTGGGCATCGACCCGCTGAGCCTGGCGGCCCGCACCGGCGCGCCCGCCGACCTCGACGCCGCCGCGCGCACCGCCGCCGCGTTCGCCGCGCGCCATCCCCGATTGCGGCTGGCCACGGCCGACGCCACGCCCTACCACGAGGCCGGCGGTTCGCAGGCCCAGGAGCTGGGCGCCGCCACGGCCGCCGGCGTGGCCTACCTGCGGGCGCTGACCGGCGCCGGGCTCGGCCTCGCCGACGCCGCGCGGCGGCTGGAGTTCCGGTTCGCCGCGAGCGCCGACCAGTTCGGCACCATCGCCAAGCTGCGGGCGGCGCGCGCGATGTGGGACCGCGTGCTGGAGGCCTGCGGCCTGGACGCCGCCGAGCGCCCCGCCATGTACCAGCACGCCGCTGCGTCCGCCGCCATGGCCACCCGCCGCGACCCCCACGTCAACATGGTCCGCTCGACGCTGGCGTGCTTCGCTGCGGGGACGGCCGGCGCCGACGCCGTGACCGTGCTTCCGTTCGACTCCGCTCTGGGCCTGCCCGACGGGTTCGCCCGGCGCATCGCCCGCAACACCCAGACCCTCCTGGCCGAGGAGTCCCACCTGACCCGGGTCGTCGATCCCGCCGGCGGCTCGTTCTACGTCGAGCGCCTGAGCGCCGACCTCTTCGGCGCCGGTTGGGCGTTCTTCCAGGAACTGGAGGCCGCGGGCGGCATGGCCGCGGCGCTGTCCAGCGGGCTTGTCGCCGAGCGCGTCGACGAGGTGTGGCAGCGCCGGCGCGACGCCATCGCCCGCCGGCGCGACCCGATCATCGGCGTCAGCGAGTTCCCCGACCTCGCCGAACCCGCCGTGGAGCGCGAGCCGCCGCCCCGGACCGCCGCGCCCGAACGGCCGGGGGCCGCCGTGCTGCCCGCGCGGCGCTACTCCCAGGAGTTCGAGGACCTGCGCGACCGCAGCGACGCCCATCTGGCCGCCACCGGCGCGCGGCCCCGCGTCTTCCTCGCCACGCTCGGTCCGGTCGCCGAGCACACCGCACGGGCCGCGTTCGCCGGCAACCTGCTGCGCTCGGGCGGGATCGAGACCGTGGGCGGCGGTTCCACGGGCGGGGCCGACGAGGCCGCGGCCGCGTTCCGCGAGAGCGGCGCGCGTATCGCCTGCCTGTGCGGTAGCGACCCGCTCTACGCCGAGCACGCCGCGGCGGCCGCCGCCGCGCTGAAGGAGGCGGGCGCCGAGCAGGTCCTGCTTGCGGGGCCCGCTTCGGCCGCGCCGGCGGGCGCCGCCGTCGACGGCTTCTGCTTCGCCGGATGCGACGCGCTCAGCCTGCTGGCAGACCTGCACGACGCCCTGGGGGTGGCCCGATGATTCCCGATTTCAGCCGCATCGGTCCCGGTGCCGCGGCCGAGCGGACCGCCGGTGCCGGCGGCGCGGACGCCGCCGCGGCGTGGGCGCGCGCGTTCGAGGAGGCCGTCGGCAAGAGCCCGGAGTCGCTGACCTGGGACACACCCGAGGGCATCGGCGTCAAGCCGCTCTACACCGCGGCCGACCGCGAAGGCCTGGGCCTGGCGGGCGAGTACCCGGGCGTGCCGCCGTTCCTGCGCGGGCCCTACCCGACCATGTACGTCAACCAGCCCTGGACCGTCCGCCAGTATGCGGGGTTCTCCACCGCGCAGGAGTCCAACGCCTTCTACCGGCGCAACCTCGCCGCCGGGCAGAAGGGGCTGTCGGTGGCCTTCGACCTCGCCACCCACCGCGGCTACGACTCCGACCACCCGCGGGTGACCGGCGACGTCGGAATGGCGGGCGTGGCGATCGACTCCGTCTACGACATGCGCCGGCTCTTCGACGGCATCCCGCTGGACCGCATGAGCGTGTCGATGACCATGAACGGCGCGGTGCTGCCGGTGATGGCGCTCTACATCGTGGCCGCCGAGGAGCAGGGGGTAGCGCCCGAGCGGCTGGCGGGCACCATCCAGAACGACATCCTCAAGGAGTTCATGGTCCGCAACACCTACATCTACCCGCCGCAGCCGTCCATGCGGATCATCTCCGACATCTTCGCCTACACGTCGAAGCGCATGCCGCGCTTCAACTCCATCTCGATCTCCGGGTACCACATGCAGGAGGCCGGGGCCACCGCCGATCTGGAGCTCGCCTACACGCTGGCCGACGGCATCGAGTACATCCGCGCCGGCCGGCGGGCGGGTCTGGACGTCGACGCGTTCGCGCCGCGCCTGTCGTTCTTCTGGGCGATCGGCATGAACTTCTTCATGGAGGTCGCGAAGCTGCGGGCCGCGCGGCGGATGTGGGCGCGACTGGTGGGCTCCTTCGGCCCGGACGACCCCAAGTCGCTGTCGCTGCGCACGCACTCCCAGACCTCCGGGTGGTCGCTGACCGCCCAGGACGTGTTCAACAACGTGGTGCGCACCTGTGTCGAGGCGATGGCCGCGACCCAGGGCCACACCCAGTCGCTGCACACCAACGCGCTGGACGAGGCGCTGGCGCTGCCCTCGGACTTCTCCGCGCGGATCGCCCGCAACACCCAGCTGGTGCTGCAGCAGGAGTCGGGCACGACGCGGGTCATCGACCCCTGGGGCGGCAGCCACTACGTCGAGCGCCTCACCGCCCAGCTGGCCGAACGCGCCATGGCCCACATCGACGAGATCGAACTGGCCGGGGGCATGGCCGCCGCCATCGACGCCGGCATCCCCAAGATGCGCATCGAGGAGGCCGCGGCCCGCACCCAGGCGCGCATCGACTCCGGCCGCCAGCCGGTGGTCGGCGTCAACAAGTACCGGCCCGACACCCACGACGAGATCGACGTGCTGCGCGTCGACAACTCCCGCGTGCGCGCCGAGCAGGTGGAGAAGCTGGAGCGGCTGCGCGCCGAGCGCGACGAGGCCGAGGTGAACGCGGCGCTGGACCGCCTCAGCGCCGCTGCCGCCGCCGAGTCCGGCGGCGCGAGCCTGGAGAACAACCTGCTCGCCGCCGCGGTCGACGCCGCGCGCGCCAAGGCCACCGTCGGCGAGATCTCCGCGGCGATGGAGCGGGTCTTCGGCCGCCACGCCGGGCAGGTCCGTACCATCCAGGGTGTGTACCGCGAGGAAGCCGGCTCGTCCGCCGACGCCGAGACCGCGATGGCCGAGGTCGCCGAGCGCGTGCGCGCGTTCGAGGAGAACGAGGGCCGCCGCCCGCGCATCCTGGTCGCCAAGATGGGCCAGGACGGCCACGACCGCGGCCAGAAGGTGATCGCCACGGCGTTCGCCGACCTCGGCTTCGACGTGGACGTGGGTCCGCTGTTCCAGACACCGGCCGAGGTCGCGGCCCAGGCCGCCGAGTCCGACGTGCACATCGTCGGCGTCTCGTCGCTGGCCGCCGGCCACCTCACCCTGGTGCCGGCGCTGCGCACCGAGCTGGAGTCCCTGGGCCGGCCCGACATCAAGGTCGCGGTGGGCGGCGTGATCCCCCCGGCCGACCACGGCGCCCTGTACGAGGCCGGAGCGGCGGCGATCTTCCCGCCGGGCACGGTCATCGCCGAGGCGGCGGTGGGTCTGCTGGAGACCCTGGAGTCCGAGCTGGGCCACCGGCCGTGAGCCGGGCACGGGAGGTGCCCGCCGAGGAGCCCGGATGAGCCGCGCCGTCGACGTCGACGCCTACGCCGAGGGGGTCCTGGCCGGTCACCGCCCCACGCTCGCGCGCGCCATCACGCTGGTCGAGTCGCGCCGGCCCGACCACGCCGAGCTCGCCCAGCGGCTCCTGGTGCGGCTCCTGCCGCACGCCGGCACGGCCCACCGGGTCGGCATCTCCGGGGTGCCCGGCGTGGGCAAGTCCACGTTCATCGACACCCTGGGCACGCGGCTGACCGCCCAGGGGCACCGGGTCGCGGTGCTGGCGGTGGACCCCTCCTCCACCCGATCGGG
The DNA here is from genome assembly GCF_039531585.1 of Streptomonospora arabica. NCBI lineage: Bacteria > Bacillati > Actinomycetota > Actinomycetes > Streptosporangiales > Nocardiopsidaceae > Streptomonospora > Streptomonospora arabica. The sequence continues at coordinate 13,865 of NZ_BAAAQI010000005.1, forward strand.
CGGCAGCATCCTCGGCGACAAGACCCGCATGGGCCGGCTCTCGGTCGACCCGCAGGCGTTCGTGCGGCCGTCGCCGACGGCGGGCACGCTCGGCGGGGTGGCCCGCGCCACCCGCGAGACCATGGTGCTGATGGAGGCCGCGGGCTTCGACGTCGTGCTGGTCGAGACCGTGGGAGTGGGCCAGTCCGAGGTCGCGGTGGCCAAGATGGTCGACTGCTTCTGCTTTCTGACCCTGGCGCGCACCGGCGACCAGTTGCAGGGGATCAAGAAGGGCGTGCTGGAGCTCGTCGACCTGGCGGCGGTGAACAAGGCGGACGGCCCCCACGAGGCCGACGCCCGCAGGGCCGCACGCGAGCTCTCCCGCGCGCTCCGCATGCTCCAACCGGTGCACCCGGCTTGGCGTCCGCCCGTTCTGACCTGCAGTGGCCTGACCGGCGACGGACTCGACGACTTCTGGGGGACGGTCCTCGACCACCGTGCGGCGCTGGAGGAGGCCGGGGAACTCGAGGGGCGCCGCAGCCGCCAGCAGGTCGACTGGATGTGGGCGCAGGTGCGCGACCGCCTGATGGACAGCCTGCTCGCGCATCCGCGGGTGCGCGAGGACGCTCCGCGCCTGGAGTCCGGCGTGCGCGCCGGCGAGCTCACCCCCACGCTGGCGGCCGAGCGGATCCTCGCCGACTTCGGCGCCGGAGGCGCAGCGGGGCAGGGGGATGCCGCGTCGGGGCGCGGGGACGAATCGGACGAAGGGCATGATTCATCACATCCTCCGCTTAGCCCGTGAAGGCGGCGTTGTGTGTGGGGAGTGAAACACGCCACAATGGCCCCGGGTCTGGAACGTCCCGGTTGTGGAGAAAATACTTGCGAGACGGCATTCCCGCAGGGCGGTAGGCCTAATACCGTATGTGGTCGAAGGTTTACGGGAGCAGGGGCCGTTCTCCGGCGGTCCTGTTCATCGGCGTCGGCCGGGTCGCGAACCCTCCCGCTCAAGGCCGCCGCCGCAACAGAACGCGGATGGACCCCTACCGAAATCCGCTGTTTTCCGTAGGGTGAGCAAGGGGACCCCTCATCGACACGTGGGGCTGGGAGGAGTGAACGTGCACAGGCTTGGGCTGAGCACCCGGGTCGACAACCACAGCGTGATCGTGAGCGTCGAGGGCGACCTCGACATCGCGACCGCCGACGACCTCCACGAACATGTCCTGTCCGCGATCGACAAGCACGGTCCGTGGTTGATCCTCGACCTGACGGGGCTGGAGTTCATGGACTCCAGCGGCCTGAACGTCGTCATCAACGCCTACCGGGCTGTGAAGGAGCACGGTGGCAGCCTTGCGCTGGCCGCGCCGAACGAACGGGTGACCAAGGTCGTCCGCCTCGTCGGCCTGCACCGGCAGGTTCCGGTCCACAACTCCGTTTCGGCGGCCGTCAACGCCATGGAGCTGCTGGAGAGCAAGCAGCAGGCGGGCTGAACCCCCCGCACCCCATGGACGACCGCGCCGCGGCGCGCGGCGCCCCGGGACTCCGGGGCCGCCGCCGTGCCGTGCGGCCGACGGGCCCGCGCCGTACTCGGAGTCTCCTTGCCCTTCCCGTGGGACCACAACGTCCACTACCACGAGTATCTGCTGCGCCAGGTGCCCGGCCACTGCGTGCGCGCGCTCGACGTCGGCTGCGGGACGGGGCGCTTCGCCCGCCGCCTCACCGCCCGGTGCGCCCGCGTCGAGGCCGTCGATCCCGACCCGGCCATGATCGCCGAGGCCCGTGAGCGCACACCGCGGCGGCTCGGCGTGCAGCACACCAACACGGCCCTGGCGGACTACGGCATCGCGGCCGGCGCCTACGACTTCGTCTCCGCCGTCGCCAGCCTCCACCACATGGACTTCGCCGAGTCGGTGCGGGCGATGGCCCACGGGCTCGCGCCGGGCGGCGTGCTCGCCGTCCTCGGGCTCTACCGCGAGGAGACCGCGGCCGACCACGCCGCCGGGGCCGCCGCCCTGGCTCCGCAGTGGGCGATCGGCGCCGGCCTGTTCGCCGCCCGCACCCTCACCGGTGTCCCCAGCCCTGCGGCCGAGGCGCCCGTTCCGATGCGCGAGCCCCGGATGAGCCTGCGCGGGGTCCGCCTCGCGGCCCGGCGCCACTTGCCCGGAGCCCGCGTGCGGCGCCTGCTCTTCTGGCGCTACTCGCTCGTCTACCGGCGCCCGCTCGCCGGGTGAGCACGGCGCCGGCCGGCGCCGCCGCTGGGTAGCCTCGATGCCATGCCCACACCCGATTTCATCCTCCGCCTGCGCAAGCACGTGGGACACGAGCTGCTCTGGCTGACGGGCGTGACCGCCGTGGTCATCGCGGAGTCGGGGGAGATCCTGCTGCACCGGCGCGCCGACGACGGGGCCTGGAGCACGCCCGGCGGCATCCTGGAGCCCGGCGAGCAGCCGGCCGCCGCCCTCGTGCGCGAGGTTGCCGAGGAGACCGGCGTCGACGTGGTCTGCGAGCGGATCGCCAGCGTCGTCACCGAGCCGCCGTTCACCTACGGAAACGGCGACCGGGTGCAGTTCATGGACGTCACCTTCCGGTGCCGCCCGGTGGGCGGGAGCGCGCGCCCCGACGAGGAGGAGTCGCTGGAGGTCGGCTGGTTCGCCCCCGACCGGCTGCCCCCGATGAACGAGCGGATCATGCGCCGCATCGCCCACGCCCGCGAAGAGGGACCCGCGTACTACACCGCGCCTTAGCCTGCACACCCGGCTTCGCTCGGCCCGCCCCGCAGCCGAGGACCCGCGCCGCCCCTGGGGGCGGCCCCGGGCAGCCGGGGCGGTCGAGTCCGGCGCGGGTGCGGCAGGGGTTTCGCAGCGTCCGCGCGAGGGCGGCCTGTCCCGCCGGTGCGCCCCGACCCCGGTTGCGGTCGCCGGGCCTCCACGGGGATCGACGAACCGGGGCCGGGCACCGCGCCGTGACGTGGGAAGGACCGTCGAACGCGCCGTCGGTCTGCGGGAGCACCACGTCCGACCAGGGTGGAAACAAGCGCGGTGTGTGTTCGCCCGGTCGCTGCCCTCCTGCGCGGCGCCCCGGCACCACTCTTGCTGCTTCTCGTCCGCCGGCAGGGAGTCGCCCCGACTCCTTCCCCGGCCGTGCGAGGGCGGTACCGGTCCCTGCCGCAGCGGCCCGCGCCGGTCGGCGGTGCGGACCCGCGCGGCGGGACGCGCTCCGGCTGTCGGCGCGGTGCGCGATGCTGGTGCCATGAGCGGACCGGCGAAGGACGATCCCGGGACCTCCGGGGCGGACGTCGAGCATCTCGCCGCGGTCCTGGCCCGGCGCAGGCGCGAGCTGTCGGGCGGCAGGGCGACGATCGGCGCCTCCTCGGTGGTCCACGCGGTCGAGGAGACGACGTGGGTGGGCGTGCGGGTCCCGGCGGTCGTGTGCCGCGCCGCCGCCGACCCGTTGCGCCTGCGGCCGACCGAGAGCCCGGTGACCTGCCGCCGCTGCCTCAGGCGGGCCGGCGGGCGCCGCTCCACCCGGGCGGGCCGGGGACAGACCGAACTGGAGGTGTGACGCGGGCCGTCCGAGCGCGGCCGCCCGCGGCCGTGCCGCCCGGCCGCTGTACGCGAGGCGGCCGGGCGCGTGGCCGATCAGCCCCACAGGCGGCGCATCGTCCAGTCGCCGGTGGTGTTGTCGCAGCTGATGTCGGCGATGCTCAGCTCGCCGTCAGGGGACTCGGCGGCGACGCGCACCAGCCGCATGTCGGCGGCCGCGGCCTTGGCGCTGCGAGCGGCGCGTTCGTCCGGCGATCCCCAGGCGCCGATGACGCGCCGGACACGGTAGGTGCGGTCGCGCCAGGCGAAGAACGCCGGGTGACCGCCGGTGGTCGATCTGACGTCGATCCGTTCGTTGTAAAGACTCACCCGGCCAGTGTATCGAACATGCGTTCGAGTCGACAGTCGCCGGAGGCGTGTCGCGGCGGGCCACTACCTTAGGACCGCATCGGGGTCCGCCGCCGGGCGGCGCGCTGTCGACCGCCGGTTCGGTGATGCGCACGACCCCCGGCGACCGGCTGATACACCGTCGCTTGGGTGGCCGGTCGGCGCCCGCGCTTCGGCGTGTCGCGCCGCGGGCCGAGGGTCGCCGGCGGTCCGCGAGGGGCCGCGGAGGGCTCCCGGGCGGCGGCGAGGGCGTGCCCCCTGCCGTGTCGCGGAAGCGGTTGCGGCCCGACCGCTCCTCGCGGGGCGGTCGGCCGGGCGTCCAGAGACCGACCGGATGGTATGCCTATGCTGGAACGTGCGCCACGGTGCGCAGGACTCGGCAGACGGGAAGGCGCATGCACAACACGGACGGCTCCGAGCGGTCGGCGACCGCACCCGACCGCGGCCGCGCGGTTCCCGAGCGGCTGCTCTCGGTGGCCACCCGGCTCTTCGCCGATCAGGGCTTCGAGCGCACCTCCGTGCAGGAGCTGGTGTCGGCCGCCGGAGTGACCAAGGGGGCGATGTACCACTACTTCGCGTCCAAGGAGGACCTGCTCTACGCGATCTACCAGCGCGTGCTCTCCATGCAGACGGAGCGGCTCACCAGGTTCGCCGGCGCCGAGGGCCCGGTCAGCGAGCGCCTGCGCAAGGCCGCGGCCGACGTCGTGCACACCACTGTGGACAGCCTCGACGACACCCGGATCTTCTTCCGGTCGCTGCACATGCTCTCCGACGACCGGCTGACGGCCGTGCGCAAGGAGCGGCGCCGGTACCACGAGTGCTTCCGCGGCATGATCGAAGAGGGCCAGCGCGAAGGCGTGTTCCGCACCGACGTGCCCGCCGACATCGCCGTCACCCAGTACTTCGGCGCCGTGCACCACCTCAGCACCTGGTACCGCGCAGGTGGCGAGCTGACCGGCTCGGAGGTCGGCGCCTACTTCGCCGAGCTCCTTCTGGCCGAGCTCCGCCCGGCCGGGCCCGGCTCGGGCGCCTGAACGGGCAGGCGCGCCCCCGGTCCGGAGGTACCCCGCCCCCGTGGACGGCCGCGACCCCCGGCCACCGGGGCGTGGACCGTCAGAAGAAGAGGCGCCCCGGGCGGGAGCGGTCGCGCAGGGCGGCCATCCGCTTGGTGTTGGCGGGCCGGCTGGAGAGCAGGTTGTAGAGGAACACGAACGGTCCCCGGTCGGTGCGCGCGCGCTCGGCCATCTCGCTCATGTTCACCTGCGTGTACAGGCGGGCTCCCCCCGCCGGCAGCCGGACCGCGTGCACTCCCTCGGGGCAGTACGCGTGCGCGTGGTTGTCCGCCGTGTACTCCATGGCGCGCGACAGCGCGGCGCCGAGCACGGGCACCAGCCGGGCGGGCGCCGTCACGGCCCGCAGGTGGAACGACGCGTGGCCGGCGGCGATGTGGCCCAGTTGGTGGGCGGCGACGAAGCGCAGGGCGTCGGGGTCGCGCAACCGGCCGTCGGAGTCGAACAGGTCGCCGGGCACCACGATGTAGCCGCGCCTGCCGTGTCCGATGCCCCAGGCCCGCGAACCGGCGCTCGCGGCCGGGTAGACGTAGGCGTCGGGCGCGCCGGCCAGCCCCATGCCGGCGCTCAGCCGGCGGATGGCGTGGTCGGCGTCGGGGAACTGGGTGGGCGAGATGCGGACCGACTGCGCCCGGCGGCGCGCGTGCCGCAGGCCGGCCGCCGCCCAGCAGCCGCCGGGGATGCCCGCGAGCACGAGCCCGGCCGCCCAGAGGGCCGCGCCTTCACCCGTCCACAGCGTGTGGACGGCAGCGCCGATCACGCAGCAGGTGACCAGGACGGCCGCGAGCGTCAGCGGTACCTCCCAGGGGTGCCGGGAGACGGCCAGCGGCTCGTTCGGCGCCGCATCACCGGCACGGGGACCGAAACCGGCCGGCACCGGAGCGGGCCGCACCGGCGTGTGTGCGGGCGCGTGCCCGGCCCCCGCGCCCGCCCGCGCCGGCCGCAGCTGCGGGTCCCGCCGGACGAGCTGCGCGGGAGCGCGGGCGGCGGCCGCGCGCGGCGCGCGGGTACGAGCGGCGGAGCGCCGCGGTGGGAGGCGGCGCTGACCGTCGCCGGAGGCCGCCGTTTGCGTCATGGTGCTGCCCTCCTCCGGATCGCCGTGCCGGTCGCGACACGCGCGTGTGCGTCAAGTTATCGCATATTACTTTCTGTATCGGATGGAAGGCTCGGCAATTCGAGCGTGTCCGGAGAGCGAGGTTTTTCGGCGGAGCGGATCCGCGCGGGGCGCAGGGCGCACGGAGCGGCGCGGGCACGGCCGGGAGCCGGTGCCGCGCGCCCTCGCCCGGGCTACTGAGTGCCCTCGTAGTGGCGGAACTCCTGGGCGAGGAAGTCCAGGAACGCGTCGACCTGGGCGGGATCGTAACCGGGTCGGGCGCGTGTGGTGGAGAACTTGACGCGGTCCACCTGCGCGGCGGTCAGCGGTGCACGTTCGCGGCGGCCGTGCATCAGGGCCTCCAGCGTCGCCTCGGCGCTGTCCAGGAAGGCGTCGACCTCCTCCTCGTTGTAGCCGGTGGTGAGCCGGGTTGTGGAGAACTGCTGGTTGCGGATGTCCTCCGGACGTATCGGCGGCCGTCCGCCCTGCGCCGAGGGAGGCGGTCCGGTGGGCGGCGCGCCGCCGGGCGGAGGGGGCGGAGGCGCCATCGGATCGGGGCCCGGAGGCGGCGGAACGGGGCCGCCCCCGGGCCCCGCGCCGTGCTGGGGTCCGGGGCCGTGCCGGCCCGGCCCGTGCGGCGGGTAGGGGCCCTGCTGCGGCCCCTGTCCGTACGGCCCCGCGGGCCCGGGCCACGCCGCCTCGGAGGCGCGAACGAGGCCGTGCCTCCGAAGCTCGGCCGAGATGACGTCGAGGAAGGCGTCCACCTCGTCCTCGTCGTAGCCGGGGCTCAGCCGCGTGGTCCGGAACTTCGCGCCGTCCACCTCCTCTGCGGTCATGGGCGGCGCGTTGCGCGGACCTCCGTGAAGGCCCGCGAGCGTGGCTTCCACCCGATCGAGGAAGGCGTCGACGTCCTCCTCGTTGTATCCCGGGCGCAAGCGCACCGTGTTGAACTGCTTGCTGCGGATGTCAGCCGGTGTCAGAGGCATGGCTACATTGTGCCGATTCCTCGGCCGAACGTGGGCGAAGACCACTCCGCTCGGCGCTGCCGAAACCGGCCGCGCGGGGTCGGCGCGGGGCCGGCTCCGGAGGCGCCGTCCGGTCCCCGCTCGCGGGCGCGGCTGCCGATCCGCGCGGGCGCCGCCGCTCCGGGCCTCTCAGACGCCTTCATGCAGCCTGCGGAAGACACGGCGCGCGGCCCGACGGATCCAGCGCTCACGCCCTTCGGGCGGGCACGCCGCCCATCAGCGGTCTGGCCTCCCGGCCGGCCGGCAGGGGCACGGTCGTAGAACAGAAGCCGAAGGCTTCCGGTGTCGGAAGCGCTCACCTGCCGGCGGCTGCGGCACCGAGTCTTTCCGACTCGGCACGTCCCATCAGGCGCCGGAGCCGCGCGTGCCGTCCGGGCCGTCCGGGCCGCTCTCCAACTCCGCGCAGATCGCGTCGACGGCGCCGTCCACCTGCTGCCGGTCGGAGCCGCGCAGGGTCCGGGGCAGCGCGTCGCGCCGGTCGCGGAGGGCGGCGGCCGCCGCACGCGCGGCGGCGGCGTCGCTCTCGCCGCCGCGCAGCGCCCGCAGCGCCTCGGCGCCCGCGTCGACCAGCTCCGCAGTCGCGATGGGGTCGTAGCCGCGCAGGACCCGGTCGAACTCGACCACCGGTAGCTCGGCACGCCCCTCGCCCTCCGGAGCGGCCCCCGTCTCCTCGCCGCGGACGGCGGTCAGCGACTCCATCAGCCGCTCGAAGGCGGCGTCCACCTGCGCGCGGTCGAAACCGCGCAGGACCAGGTCGAACGCGGCGCGGTCGCGCGCCTCCCGGGGCGTCACGGTCCCGGGGGCCGCGGGGTCGTCGACGCTCCGCTGCAGTGTCTCCAACAGGGTCAGGACCTGCCGGCGGTCGTAGCCGCGCAGCACGACGTCGAACTCCAGGGGCACGTCCGCCGCCGGTTTCGACGGTGCCGATGGTCGGAATTCGGGGGATGAATCGGTCATTACGCGATTATCGGGTAAGGCGTGGCGCCTGCGACACCCGCCCGCGCTTCCGCTTCCGGCCGCATCCGCGCCCGCCGAACGTTTCCGCAGGCCGGCCGCCCGAGTCCGCAATCGGTCGGCCGGTTCGCGCTCGGGGCCGGCGATAGGTCGAAGCGCGCGCCGGGCGGCCTACTCGCCCTCGCCGCTCTGCTCGTCCTGCAGGTAGCGGCTGATGCCCGCCGCGACCGCCTTCGCGGCCTTGCCGCGCCACTGGGGGTCGGAGAGGTCGGCGGCGTCCTCGGGGTTGCTCATGTTCCCGGCTTCCAGGAACACCTTCGGTACGTCGGAGAGGTTCAGGCCGCCCAGGTCGGTGCGGTGGTCGAGGCCGTCCTCGGCGATGTAGTCGGCGCGCTGCTGCCCGGTGCCCTCCTCGAACTCCGCGCGCACGTCCACGGCCAGCCGCTGCGAGCGCTCGGCGATGTCGTCGGTGTAGCCCTCCAGGTCGCCCGGGGCGATGACATGGAAGCCCTGACCGCTAGCGGGGCCGCCGTCGGCGTGGATGGAGATCGCCGCGTCCGCGTTCGCCTCGTTGCCGATCTCGGCGCGCTCCGTGATGCAGGGGCCGACCCCCTCGTCGTCGTCGCGGGTGAACACCACCTCGGCGCCGTCCTCCTCCAGGACGCCCCGCAGCCGCTTGGCCACGTCCCAGTTGAAGGCGTGCTCGGTGTAGCCGTCGTCGGTCTCGGCGCCGACGGTGTCGCAGGCCTTGCTTCCGTGCCCGGCGTCGACGGGCTCCGCGATCTCCTCGGCGGCGTCGGCGTTGCCGCCGTTGTGGCCGGGGTCCACGACGACCGTCGTGCCCGCCAGCGGGCCCTGGGGGGAGGCCGAGCCCTCGCCGTTGCCGGAGCCCCGGTCGTCGGCAGGCGCGGACCGCGAGCCGCCGGAGGAGGGCGGGGGCGCCGCGGACGGGTCGGGCGTGCCGTCTCCGTTCGACGCCGAGCAGGCGGGCAGGGCGAGGACGGCCGCCGCCATGAACGGCGCGATCAGCGGGATCGCCCCCGGCGCGGCGGGTTTCGTACGCATGATGGTCTACGGCGTCCTTGCGTCGGGGAGAGTGGGGGTAGGGGGAGCGGGGACCAACCTAGCCGGTATACGGAACTTTCGCTTCCGTGCACGCGTCATATCGTGAGTAGTGCGGAGGTCGGCCGTTCCGGCCGCACCCCCGGGCCACACGAAGTCGAGGTGGAGTCGATGCGCAAGAGCAACCGCGCCGCCGCCGGGGCCGCGGCATGGCAGGCCGTGCGGCACAACGCCCGGCCGGGCGCACCCGGCCTGGGGGAGCGCGCCGCAGCGCTGCCGCGCATGCTGAAGTCGCGCCTGCGCGGTCGATACGACGGCCTCAGCGTTACCCGACTGCTGATGTTCGTCCTGGGGCTCGTCTACGTCGCCTCGCCGATCGACCTGGTACCCGAGCTGTTCGTTCCGGTGCTGGGCCTGGCCGACGACGTCGGCGTCGCCGTCTGGCTCGCCACCAGCCTGATGGGCGAGTCCGAGCGCTACCTGGAGTGGGAGCGGCGCGACGAGTACGTGCAGGGGCACGTCGTCGGCTGAGCCGCCCCGTACCGCTGAAGGCGCCCGGCCCGAGCCGTCGGGCCGGGCGCTTCGGTGATCGCCGCCGCGTCGAAGCGCTTCGCCGATTTTCCGGTCGTCCGGCGGCCCGCCTGACGTCGCCGAACGCCCTCCGCGGCGATCACGCTGCGAATCCGTTCGCTTTCCGCCCGTTGACGCGTCGCCGGGTTTCTCCGCAAACTGACCGCGAAGCTCCGTCCGCGCTCACCCGGAACCACCCTCCTCCCCTCGATCCCCCTTACGTGAGCCGTCATAGTCGAACCGGTTCGAAACGCCGCCGCCCCAGCGGCGCAGCCGGAGCCGAGCGCGGGCCATCCCCCACTGCAAGGAGCCTGACGTGTCCTCGGCATTTCCTCCCTTCCCCATCCCGCCACGGCCGTCGGAGGCCGACGGCCGCGCATCCCTCGGGCGCCGCCTCGCGCCGCGCCTCGCGCGCCCGGGCGCGGCCGCAGCGGCGGCGGTGTTCGCCGCGGCCGCCCTCACCGCGACCGGATCGGCGGCCCCCGCGCTGGCCGCGCCCGACTACCGGTGGCGCAACGCGCAGATCGAAGGCGGCGGCTTCATCCCCGGCGTCGTGTTCAACCAGTCCGAGCCGGGCCTGGCCTACGCCCGCACCGACATCGGCGGCGCCTACCGCTGGGACGGCGGCGCAGGGCGCTGGAGGCCGCTGCTCGACTGGGTGGGCTGGGACGAGTGGGGCCGGACCGGCGTCGCCGGGCTGGCCACCGACCCCGTCGAACCCGACAACGTCTACGCCGCTGTAGGCACCTACACCAACGACTGGGACCCGGACAACGGCGCGATCCTGCGCTCCCGCGACCGCGGCGAGACCTGGGAGGCCACCGAGCTCCCGTTCAAGCTGGGCGGGAACATGCCCGGCCGCGGCGTCGAGCGGCTCTCGATCGACCCCAACGACAACAGCGTGCTCTACCTGGGCGCACCCGGCGGCAACGGACTGTGGCGCAGCACCGACTACGGCGAGACGTGGTCCGAGGTGGCCGCGTTCCCCAACCCCGGCGACTACGTGCAGGACCCCGGCGACTCATCGGGCCTGTCCAGCGACAACCAGGGCGTCGGCTGGATCGCCTTCGACAAGGGCAGCGGCTCGCCCGGACGCCGCACGCAGGACGTCTACGTAGGCGTGATGGACAAGGAGAACACCGTCTACCGCAGCACCGACGGCGGCCGGACCTGGGAGCGGGTGCCGGGCCAGCCCGAGGGCCACCTGGCCATCGAGGGCGTGGTCGACCACGAGAACGGCCTGCTCTACATCTCCACCAGCGACACGGGCGGTCCCTACACCGGCGGCAGCGGCGACGTGTGGAAGTTCGACCTCGCCACCGGTGAGTGGAGCAACGTCAGCCCGGTGCCGTCGGGCTCCGAGGACAACTACTTCGGCTACGGCGGCCTGACCATCGACCGGCAGAACCCCGGGACCCTCATGGTCAGCACGCAGATCTCCTGGTGGCCCGACATCCAGATCTACCGCACCACCGACGGCGGACAGAGCTGGACCCAGGCCTGGCGCTACGGGGCCTACCCGGAGCGGATCAACCGCTACGAGATGGACGTCTCGGCCTCGCCGTGGCTGACGTTCGGCAAAAACCCCGATCCGCCCGAGACCGCGCCCAAGCTCGGCTGGATGACCCAGGCCATGGAGATCGACCCGTTCGACTCCGACCACATGCTCTACGGCACCGGCGCCACCCTCTACGGCACGCGCGACCTCACCGACTGGGACGGCGGCGAGACCGTCACCATCGAGCCCAGCGCCCGCGGTATCGAGGAGACCGCGGTCAACGACCTGGCCGCACCGCCCGGCGACGTCCCGCTGGTGTCGGCGCTGGGCGACATCGGCGGGTTCCGCCACGACGACCTGGACCGGGTGCCCGACCTCATGCACACCGGCCCCTTCCACGGCAATGTGACGTCGCTGGACTTCGCGGAGCTGGCGCCCGAGCACTTCGTGCGGGTCGGCAGCGGCGACGACGACTCCGTCCCCTCCATCGCCGTCTCCGCCGACGGCGGTGCCACATGGGAGCCCGGCCAGGAGCCCTCCGGTGTCACGGGTCCGGGCACCGCCGCCATGGCCGCCGACGGCTCGGCCGTCGTGTGGAGCGCCGACGGCGCCGGGGTGCACCGCTCCACCGACTCCGGTGCCTCGTGGTCGGCGTCCTCGGGCGTCCCCGAAGGCGCGCGGGTGCAGGCCGACAGGGTCGACCCGGACGTCTTCTACGCCTACGCCGGCGGCTCGTTCTACGTGAGCACCGACGGCGGCGCCACCTTCCGGGAGTCCGCCGCCCAGGGGCTGCCGCAGAGCAGCGTCCGCTTCGCCGCCGTGCCGGGCGGCAAGGGCGACGTGTGGCTCGCCGGCGGATCCGAGGACGGCGCCTACGGACTGTGGCACTCCACCGACTCCGGCGCGGCGTTCGAGCGCGTGTCCGGCGTGGAGCAGGCCGACACCGTCGGTTTCGGCAAGGCCCGGCCCGGTTCGGACTACCCCGCCGTCTACACCAGCGCGAAGATCGACGGCCGGCGCGGGATCTACCGCTCCGACGACGGCGGCTCCCACTGGACGCGGATCAACGACGACGAGCACCAGTACGGCTGGACCGGCGCCGCCATCACCGGCGACCCCGACGTCTACGGCCGGGTCTACGTCGGCACCAACGGCCGGGGCATCGTCTACGGCGACGCCGCGGGGACCTCGCACTGGCAGGGCGGCGAGGCGGGCTGGTGGCAGGAAGGCGACGGCGAGTACTGGGAGGGCGGCTGGGGCGAGTGACGCTCCGCCGCCCGGGCCGGCGTCCGCGCCGTCCGCGTGCCGCTCACCGTGCACGCGGGCGGCGCGGCGCCCGCGGGGACGTCACGAGGCGCCTTCGTCGGCCGCCGCCGCGCCGCCGTCCTTCGGCGGAGCGGGCAGCGGCAGCCGCCCGCTCTCCATGGCGTCGACCATCGCCACCGCACCGCCGCGCGCGGCCGCGGTCAGTCCCAGCTCGGAGGTCTCCACGGCACATCCGCCCGCGCCGGGCGCGAACGCCAGCTCGCGCACCGCCGCGCGGCACGCGGGCAGCAGCCACGGCGCAAGCGGGACGAAGTACCCGCCGAGCACCACCGCACCGGGGTTGACCAGGTTGACCAGCATCGCGGCGCCCCGTCCCAGCCAGGCGCCGGCGGTGTCCAGGGCCTCGACGGCGACGGTGTCCTCCGCGGCGGCGCGCTCGACGGCGGTTTCGACCAGGTCGGCCAGGTCGGCCCGGCTGAGCGCGCCCCCAGGAAAGCGGTCGGGCAGCGCTGCGCGCAGGATGGCCTCGATTCCGGCCAGCGCCTCCAGGCAGCCGCGCCGACCGCAACCGCACTCGGGACCGTCCTCGACCATGCGCACGTGCCCGATCTCGCCGGCGAAGCCGGCGGAGCCGCGCATCAGCTCGCCGTTCATCAGCACACCGGCCCCGATGCCGACCTCGCCGGTGATGTAGACGAGGTCCGCGGTGTGCGCGAGGTGGCCGCCGCGGTACTCGGCGACGGCGCCCAGGTTGGCGTCGTTGTCGACCAGGACCGGGACGGGCGCTGCGCCCGCGCGGTCCATCAGCTCCTCGATCCGGCTGCGCAGCGGGGTCCCGAGCCAGGCGAGGTTGGGCGCGCGGGTGACGACGCCGTTGGGGGAGTCGACCAGGCCGGGCACCGCCACGCTCAGCCCGATCACGGAGCGGCGGCGCAGTGCAGGAGCCGCCGCCACCTCGGAGACCGCGGAGACGATGCGATGCGCGCAGGCGTCGGGGCCCGCGGAGCGGGCGTCGAAGGGGATGTGCCGGGTGACGAGGTCGCGCTCCAGCAGGTCGACGGCGACCACGGAGAGGTAGTCGACGTTCACCTCGACGCCGATGGCGGCGATGGTCCGGTCGTCGAGCGCGAGCATCACGCCCGGCCGGCCGACCCGGCGCTCGGCGGACTCGCCGGTCTCGCGGAGCAGGCTGCGCGCGATGAGGTCGGCGACCAGGCTGGAGACCGTCGTCTTGTTCAGCCCGGTCGCGGCGGCCACCGCGGCGCGGGAGCAGGGGGCCAGCGTGCGTACGGCCCGCAGTACAACGCCCAGGTTGGTCTCGCGGACGTCGTGGAAGCCGGTGGGGCCGACACGCATGTCCCGCATGTGGCCTCCCCTCCCGCCTTCGTCTTCTGTTCGGCGTCCGCGCGCGGTGCGGTGGCGCGGGGTCGAGACGCTGCGCGGCTCCATCGTGAAGATACCGACAGCCGCGACTCGGCGGCAAAGGCCCCACCCCGTGCAGCAGGCACGACAGGCGCGGACGGCCCCCGGCAGGCGGGAGGGCGGGCCGCCGTGCGGCCCGCCCTCAGCGGTCGGGGAGTCGACGCGCGCTCCCCACTCGATCCCCCCGGATACGGCACAAGCCGGGGGAGATCACTCCGAGCGCTGGCTGGGGATACCGGCCAGCAGAGCGCGGACCTCGGTCTCGCGGTAGCGGCGGTGGCCGCCAAGGGTCCGAATCGAGGTCAGCTTGCCCGCTTTCGCCCAGCGTGTGACGGTCTTGGGGTCCACGCGGAACATGGTGGCGACCTCGGCAGGGGTCAACAGGGGCTCCGCCTCGGGCGTGCGAGTTGACATGTGTACGGCCTCTCCTCCTGGATCTGTGTGCCGATCCTGAGCCTTATCCTGGCACTTGGCCCGGATGTCCAATATTGCCCTCGTAGGTCTATATTGGCATCACCCGAGGTGATTACGCGACCACTTAACGCGACTTTGTCGGATGGGAGGTCGCAAAGTCGCCCATGAGTCGCGTCACGCTGAGTGATTCTAGCGACACGTTTAGTGGCATGTGGCGTATTCGGTCAAAACTTCGTTCTCCGGCCCTGTTTTTCTCGATCCGGTGAACCGGAAGTGCTAGAGACGGCCCGACTGAAACCCGGGGCGCCGCACGCGGCGGGTGGCGGCGCTCAGGTTCTGGCCTGGCCTTTCATCGGCGCGGGCAGTGTGAACGGGGTATGTGTCTTCTCCCATCGACACCTCTCCCGTGTCACGTACATCCCCGGTGTGCCCCGGCTTTCCGGTTACGCAGAGTGCAGTCGGTGACCGGTTCGATACAGTCTATGTCGATCTGTATGGAGTAATATGCCCAGTTTCGACGGCGTTGATGCCAACTGTGAAGCTCGTCCAGACATATCCGCCTGTCAGAACGCGCTTGGCTGACCGCGTTGGGTGAGAAACCTGGCCGCCAGGTTGGGCTTCGGCGTGGCGGCAAAGCCGAGCGGCCGCTGCGGTCACGTGGTGAAGCCGTGACCCTCAGTTGGCGTGCTTGAGGGCCTCCATCTCCTTCCACCGCCGCGAGACCCGCTGGTACATCGCCGTCGCGAGCTCCTGCTCGCCGGTCTCCAGGCCCGTCAGCGCGGCGCCCACCTCGGCCACCGACTGGTCCTGGCGCAGGCCCTCGTCGTCGACGAGGTGCACCAGGCCGCCGTAGTCCAGCTCCAGTAGGGCGCGGGGGTGGGCGACCCCCAGCAGCCAGTCCTGCAGCCCCGCGGCCTCCGACAGCGCTGAGCTGTCGCCGACGTGCTCGCGCAGCAGGGCGATCGCCCGCTCCAGGCGCCGGCGGGCCTCGGCCATCCTGGCCACGTACAGCAGCGTCCGCGGCGCGGGGCGCGCGCCTCCGGCCGGATGGCGGGCCCGCTCGCCGCGCAGGCCGTGCTCGGCGGTGTCGGGGTCGGCCGCGTCGGCCGGCTGCTGCTCCTCGCCGCCCAGCACCAGGCAGCGCTCCTCGGCGTCGAAGGGCGAGAACCAGGCGAGCGGCACCGTCCAGGTGCTGGTCAGGATCTGCGTGCGCATCGGCTCGCCGCGCTCGCGCCACTGCTCGAAGCGTGCTTCGGCCGCCTCGGCGACCGGCTCGGGTATGAAGGCCGCGCTCAGCCGCGCCGGGGTTTCGGTACGGAAGTCGCGCAGGCCCAGCCAGGACCGCAACCGGGTCTGCCATGGGCAGACGTACACCTCGCCGCCCAGGCGCCGGACGTAGGCGTCGCCGCTCTCGCGCTCGGGGACCGGGACGGGCGGGGCGGACACCAGGCGGCGCAGGCTCTCGGCGTGCTCGGTCGCGACCGCGTCGCTGCGGCGGGGCCGCCGCGACGACGCGGCGTAGGCCCGCCAATAGGCCTTCTCGCGGTTGGAGAACGCGATGAGCGGCTGATAGACGCGGAGGTAGGCGGCGTAGGGCAGGTTGGGCAGCACGCGGGGAATCGTGGCACAGATCGCCGCGTCCGGCATGCGCGGACCTGCCCGCCGATACGCCGACGTGCCCCGCGATACGGGGAACAACCGCGGTGCGCCGCGTCGTTGACCGGACAAGGAGCCCGCGGTACCGGGAGGGTCGGATCCGCGGCTCTCCGCGGCACCCGCCGCCGGGGATGCACCGACACGCCCGGGCCGCACGGTCCGCCTCGTGTGCCCGCCCCTGGCCGCCTGTTAGGCATGGGCGGCGTAGGCAGGTAGGGCCCAAACCGGGTACGGTTGTATCCGTACGTAAGCTGGCGCCTGTCGTCAGTGCGGTGACGGCCGTCAGCCCGGCATTGCGGTTTTGCTAGTGATCTGGGGTTTGTCCGAACCCAATCGTTGAGGGGGTCGAGCCATGGGGCGCGGCCGAGCCAAGGCCAAGCAGCAGAAGGTCGCTCGGAGGCTGAAGTACAACTCCGGCCACACCGACCTCGATCAGCTGCGGGCAGAGCTGGGTGTCGCTGAGGATGACGGGGCAGCGCCGGATTCGCCGGACCAGCCTCACGAAGACCCTTACGACGACCTGGTCGACCGTTATGCGGATCTCGCAGAGGATCCGAGCGGCGGGAAGTCGGTCGAAGAGGAGTCCGACCGCTCCGACAGCCTCCGCTGATCAGTCGCTTCCGGAGCCGGTGACGTCCGCATGACCGGGTCTGAGCCCGCTGACACGCACAATATGCTCTGAAACACAGCCGGTTCGCGCCGCCGCGGTGGCGCGAACCGGCTGTGTTCGGGACTGACCCGCTCCGCGGCTCTACGCATAGGCGCCTTCCAGCCGCGCCTTCCCGCTTCCGGCGACCACCGAGCCCGCGTGCCAGGCGGGCACTCCCCGCTCCTCCAGCAGCGCGAGAGCCCGCTGCGCCGATGCGGACGGCACCAGGGCGGCCATGCCCACGCCCATGTTAAACGTCGCCTCCATGTCGGCCGGCCCCACGGCGCCGCGCTCGGCGACGAACGGGAACACCGCCGGCGGCGACCAGGTCGCGCGATCCACCACTGCATCGAGCCCCTCGGGCAGCGACCGCGCCAGGTTGGCCGCCAGCCCGCCGCCGGTGATGTGGGCGAATGCGTGCACCTCGACCGCCCCGGCCAGCGCCAGGCAGTCCTGCGCGTAGATCCGGGTGGGCTTGAGCAGCTCCTCGCCCAGCTCGGTGCCGAGCTCGGGCACGCGAGCGTCCAGCCGCAGCGCGGCCTCGTCGACCACGCGGCGCACCAGCGAGTACCCGTTGGAGTGCAGCCCCGACGAGGCCATCGCGATCACGGCGTCGCCCTCGCGCACGCGCTGCGGGCCCAGGACCGCGTCCTCCTCCACGATGCCCGTGCCGGCCCCTGCGAGGTCGTACTCGTCCGGGCGCATGGCGTCGGGGTGCTCGGCGGTCTCGCCGCCGGAGAGCGCGCACCCGGCCTGGCGGCAGCCTTCGGCGATGCCCTTGACCAGCTCGGCGACGCGCTCGGGCACGACTCTGCCGCAGGCGATGTAGTCGGTCATGAACAGCGGCTCGGCGCCGCAGACGACCAGGTCGTCGACGACCATGCCGACCAGGTCGAGGCCGACGGTGTCGTGCCGGTCGCACCGCTGGGCGATCATCACCTTGGTGCCCACGCCGTCGGTCGAGGTCGCCAGCAGCGGTGAGCGGTACCGGGAGGCGTCGAGCCGGAAGAGTCCGGCGAACCCGCTGGGGTCGGCGACCTGCTCGGGGCGGCGGGCGCGCCCGACGTGCTCCTTCATCAGCGCGACCGCGCGGTCGCCGGCCGCGATGTCGACACCGGCGGACGCGTACGCCGGCGTGCTGTTGGCACCCTCTGCCACGCGAAACCTCTCAACTCGTTGCGGTGGTCCGGTCGGCGGTCCCCTCCCGGCCCGTGCGGGCCGGTGCGCCCGCACGGCTGCGGGCCGGGGACCCGGATCAGCGCCGACCGCTCGCCAGCGGCCGCTCGGTGGCGTTGCCGCAGGACTTCTCCAGCAGGTACTTGCCGCGGGCGCCTTCGTCGACCTCGATCGGGTAGACGCCGTCGAAGCAGGCGCGGCAGAGCCGGTGCTTGGGCACCTCGGTGGCCTCGACGAGCTCGTCCAGCTCGACGAAGGCCAGCGTGTCGGCACCGATCGAGGCGCGGATCTCCTCGGTGGAGAGGTTTCCGGCGACCAGCTCGGCCTTGGTGGCGAAGTCGACCCCGTAGTAGCAGGGCCACATCACGGGCGGGCTGGAGATGCGGACGTGCACCTCGGCGGCGCCGGCCTCGCGCAGCATGCGCACCAGCGCCCGCTGGGTGTTGCCGCGGACGATGGAGTCGTCGACCACGACCAGCCGCCGGCCCTCGATCACCTCGCGCAACGGGTTCAGCTTGAGCCGGATGCCGAGCTGGCGCAGCGTCTGGCTGGGCTCGATGAACGTGCGGCCCACGTAGGAGTTCTTCACCAGGCCCTGGGCGAAGGGGATGCCGCTGCCGTCGGCGTAGCCCACCGCTGCGGGCGTGCCGGACTCCGGCACCGGGATCACCAGGTCGGCCTCGGCCGGGTGCTGCTTGGCCAGGCGCCGGCCCACCTCGACGCGGCTGGAGTTGACGTTGCGCCCGGCGATGGTGGTGTCGGGCCGGGCGAGGTAGACGTACTCGAACAGGCAGCCCTTGGGGGCGGCGGGCGCGAAGCGCTGGGAGCGCACGCCCCGCTCGTCGATCGTCAGCAGCTCGCCGGGCTCGATCTCGCGCTCGTAGGTGGCGCCGACGATGTCCAGCGCGGCGGTCTCGCTGGCCACGGCCCAGCCGCTCTCCAGCCGGCCCAGCACGAACGGGCGGATGCCCTGCGGGTCGCGGGCGGCGTAGAGGGTGCTCTCGTCCATGAACGCCAGCGAGAACGCGCCCTGCACCTGGGGCAGCAGCTCCAGGGCCGCCTCCTCGGTGCTGCGGTCGGGGTTGTCGGCCAGCAGGCCGGTGAGCACCTCGGTGTCGGTGGTGGCGCCGCGGCGCTCGTCGGGCAGCATCGCGGCGAGCTCGGGGGTGTTGATGAGGTTGCCGTTGTGGCCGAGGGCCAGGCCGCCTTCACGCGCGGTGTAGAAGGTCGGCTGCGCGTTCTCCCACACCGGCGACCCGGTGGTGGAGTAGCGGCAGTGGCCGATCGCGAGGTGGCCCTGCAGGGAGTCGAGCGTGGCCTCGTTGAAGACCTGGGACACCAGGCCCATGTCCTTGTAGACGACGATGCGCTCGCCGTCGCTGAGCGCGATGCCCGCGGACTCCTGCCCGCGGTGCTGCAATGCGTAGAGGCCGAAATAGGTGAGCTTGCTGACTTCTTCGCCGGGCGCCCAGACCCCGAAGACCCCGCATGCGTCCTGCGGGGCGCGTTCGTGCGGGTCGAGATCCGTGGTGAGCCGGCCGTCGGGTTGCGCCACGGTGTCCAGCTTAGTCGCCGGCCGCCGGAGCTGCGTCCACCGGGGCGCGGGGAGGCCACAGCGGGAGCAGCGGCGAGAGGTCCGCCCGGACGCCGCTGGCGCTGACAGCGCCGGCGTCTACGGCCTCCTGCCATGCGGTCGCGCCGACCGCCAGCGCGAGCCAGGTCAGCGGGTCGGTCTCGACGACGCCGGGAGGAGTGCCGCGGGTGTGCCGGGGCCCTTCGACGACCTGCACGGCCCCGTAGGGCGGCACCCGCACCTCCAGGCTGTGGCCGGGCGCGCGCTCGGCGAGCTCGGCCAGCGTGCCGCGCACCGCGGCCTTGACGGCGGGCCGCTCGGGGGCGGCTCCGGCGTCGCGGGCGCGCAGAACGGCCTCGGCGCAGGCGCTGAGCACGAGCGCGGGGCGGTCGCTGCCGGAGTAGGGCGCCTCGCCGAGCGCGGCGAGCTGGGCGTCCAGGCCCGCGCGCAGTGCGGCGTGGCGCCGCTGGGCGGCGGTGGGCTTGGCGGGCATGCACCCGAGGATAGGCAGCGCGGAACACGCGCGCCCCGTCAGCCGCCGCGACCGCCGGAGTGCGAGCGGGGCCGCCCGCGCGAGGGCCGCGGGAACCGGCGCGGTGGGCCGGGTTGCGGCCCGTCCCGGAAGTGCGGCGGCATTGGTCACGAAAGGTTGCCGAATCTCCCGGACCCAGGGAAACTGTCGGTCGAGGGACAACACGTGGACCAGGACATGAACACACCGTTCCGCGGCGGTGACGCGGCGGACCGGGCGGCGGGCACCGCGTCCGCCCGCATGTGATTCGCGTCGCTTCCGCGGAGTTCTCTCCCGAGGTGTCCGAGACCGGGGCCGCCTGCGGCGCTCAGCGGTGCGCCGGGGAGGCGAAGATAGGATGAATGCTCCACTACGTCGGCTTTCGCAGCCGCTGACGCGGTCCAACTGAACAAGGGATACCAGCCGCCCCCGGGTCGCGGTACGGGGGCGCCGCGCGGTCGCGTCCGCGGTGCAGCCGCGGCCCCCGGCCGGACGAGTGCCCATAACATCCCTGAGGACGATCACCGCACTTCGGGAGATTGATGTGCGTCTGCGCCTGACCCCGCGTGATGACAGCTACTTCGAGATGTTCGCCGACGCCGCGAACAACCTCGTCATCGCAGCACGCCTGCTGGTGGAGCTCATCAGCGAGGGCGCTGACCGCGATGCCATCGCCGAGAAGATGCGCGCCTGCGAGCACGCCGGCGACGACCGCACCCACGCGATCATGCGGAGACTCAACGAGAGCTTCGTGACCCCCTTCGACCGCGAGGACATCTACCGGCTGGCGTCGTCTCTGGACGACGTGATGGACTCCATGGACGCCGCCGTCGACCTGGTCGGGCTCTACGGCCTCGACCGCCTGCCCAAGGGCATCATCGACCAGATCGAGGTGCTGGAGCGCGCGGCCGAGCTGACCGCCGAGGCGATGCCGCGGCTGCGCTCGATGAAGGACCTCACCCGCTACTGGATCGAGATCAACCAGCTGGAGAACCAGGCCGACCAGATCTACCGCCGCCTGCTGGCCAAGCTGTTCAGCGGGGAGTACGACGCCCTCACCGTGCTCAAGCTGAAGGACGTCATCGAGGAGCTGGAGACCGCCGCCGATGCATTCGAACACGTCGCCAACACGGTCGAGAGCATCGCGGTGAAGGAATCCTGACTCCCCCCGCCACAGCCCCGACCGAACGCTTGGCTCTGACGTGCCACTCGACTCCGTGACGCTGGGCGCGGTTGTGCTCGCCGCGCTCGTCTTCGCCTACACCAACGGCTTCCACGACGCCCCCAACTCCCTGGCGACCGCCGTCTCGACGCGGACGCTGGGCCCGCGCGCCGCCGTGATCATGGCGGCGGTCATGAACGTGATCGGCGCCTTTCTCGGCGAGGGGGTCGCCCGCACCATCAGCCGCGACATCATCCACCCGCCGGAGGGCACCGGCGGGGCGGCCGTGCTGCTGGCGGCGCTGATCGGCGCGATCGCCTGGAACGTGGCCACCTGGTCCAAGGGCATGCCCTCGTCGTCCTCCCACGCTTTGGTGGGCGGGATGATCGGCGCGGCGCTGGCCTCGGCGACCACGGTGGAGTGGCGCGGCGTGGCGTCGGACTTCGCCCTGCCGATGGTCGTCTCGCCGCTGATCGGCGGGCTGCTCGGCTACGGCGCGATGCTGGCGATCCTGTGGCTGTTCCGCAGGACCAACGTGCGGCGCATCACCCGCAACTTCAAGATCGCGCAGAGCGCCTCCGCGGCCGCCATGGCGCTGGGCCACGGGTTGCAGGACGCGCAGAAGACCATGGGCGTGGTGGTCCTGGCCCTGGTCACCACCGGCTACCAGAACTCGTACGACGTACCGCTGTGGACGGTGTGCGCCGCGGCGGGTGCCATGGCGCTGGGTACGCTGACCGGCGGCTGGCGCATCATGCGGACCCTGGGCCGGCGGGTGATCCAGCTCGACGCGCCCCGCGGCTTCGCCGCCGAGAGCACCGTGGCCGCCGTCTCCTACGCGACCTCGTTCATCTGGCAGGTGCCCGTCTCCAACACCCACCTGATCACCTCGGCGATCGTGGGCGTGGGCGCCACGCGGCGCCTGTCGGCGGTGCGCTGGGGCATGGCGGGCAACATCGTGGTCGTCTGGCTGGCCACGGTGCCCGGCGCGGCCGTGGTGGCCGCCGCGGCCTACGTGCTGCTCAGCACCGCACTGCCGATCTGACCGGGCCCGCGGCGCCGGGCGGGCCGGCCGCCGCACGCCCGGCCGCCGAAGGCGGATGCGCGCCGGCGGAGCTCCGGCTCCGCCGGCGGCGATCCCGGCTGCGGCTACCCGAACCGGCCGGTGATGTAGTTCTCGGTCTCCTTCTTGTCCGGCTTGGTGAAGATCTTGTTGGTGTCGCCCATCTCGATCAGCCGGCCCGGCTGGCCGGTGCCCGCCAGGTTGAAGAAGGCCGTGCGGTCGCTGACGCGCGCGGCCTGCTGCATGTTGTGCGTGACGATCACGATCGTGTAGTTCTCCTTGAGCTTGGCGATCAGGTCCTCGATCGCCAGCGTGGAGATCGGGTCCAGCGCCGAGCACGGCTCGTCCATGAGCAGCACCGTCGGCTCCACCGCGGTGGCGCGGGCGATGCACAGCCGCTGCTGCTGACCGCCGGAGAGGCCCGCTCCCGGCTTGTTCAGCCGGTCCTTGACCTCCTCCCAGAGGTTGGCGTCGCGCAGCGACCGCTCGACGATCTCGTCGGCGCGGCGCTTGTTCATCCGCTGGTTGTTCAGCTTCGCGCCGGCGATCACGTTGTCGTAGATGGACATCGTCGGGAACGGGTTGGCGCGCTGGAACACCATGCCGATCTCGCGCCGCACGGCGACGGGGTCGACGGACGGGTCGTAGACGTCCAGGTTGTCCAGCATCACCTTGCCTTGGACGCGGGCACCGGGGGTGACCTCGTGCATCCGGTTGAGGGTGCGCAGGAAGGTCGACTTGCCGCAGCCCGACGAGCCGATGAAGGCGGTCACCGAGCGGGGCTCGACGGTCATGGTCACGTCCTCGACCGCCTTGAAGTCGCCGTAGTAGACGTTCAGGTCGGAGACGTCGATTCGCTTGGCCACTGGAGAATCCTCAGGTGAGTCAGGTTGAACGTGCTGGTCGTGTCGGGTGCGGCGTCACCGGGATCGGGGGGACAGGAAGCGCGACACCAGGCGGGCCGCGAGGAACAGCAGCATGACCACCAGGATCAGGGTCAGCGCCGCAGCCCACGCACGCTGCTCGGCATAGACTCCGGCCTCGCCGGAGAGGCCCATGTCGCGGACCGCCTTGTAGATGTAGACCGGCAGACTCATCATGTCGCCGTCGAGAGGGTTGGCCTGGATCCGTGTCGACGCCATGCCCGCGGTGAGGATCAACGGCGCCGTCTCCCCGATAACGCGGGCCAGCGCGAGGATGATTCCCGTGGTCAGCCCGGCCACGGCGGTGGGCAGCACCACCTTCACGATCGTCAGCCACTTGGGCACGCCGAGCGCGTAGGAGGCCTCGCGCAGCTCGTTGGGCACCAGCCGGAGCATCTCCTCGCTGGAGCGCACCACGACGGGGATCATCAGCACCGACAGCGCGATCGCGCCGGCCAGGCCGTTGGTGTTGCCCGGACCGAAGAGCAGGATCCACAGGGCGACCACGAAGAGGCCCGCGACGATGGAGGGGATGCCGGTCATGACGTCGACGAAGAAGGTGATGGCCTGCTTGAGGCGGCCGCGCCCGTACTCGACCACGTAAACGGCCGTCATCAGGCCGATCGGCACCGAGATCACGGTCGCCAGGCCGGTGATCACCAGTGTGCCCACGATGGCGTGGTAGACGCCGCCGGCATCCATGCTGGGGATGACGCCGTTCATGGAGACGCTGAGGAAGTACAGGTCGAACCGCTCCATGCCGAAGACCACCACGGTCGCCAGCAGCGAGACCAGCGGCACCATGGCGACGATGAAGCAGCAGTAGACGATGCCGGTGACGAACCGGTCCGCCGCCCGGCGCCCGTTCTCCACCGTCGCCGAGACGGTCGTGACCGCCGCCAGGTAGACGATTCCCGCGACCACCGCGACCGGGACCGGGTGGAAGGCGCCCAGCAGGTAGAAGGCGCCCGCGACGACGATCAGACAGCCCGCGAGCAGGGCGAGCGGGAAGTACGTCGGCAGGGTCCGGGTGTAGAGGCCCTCCGCCTTCAGGTTCGGCCCGTCGCCGGGGCTGCCTGCGGCGGTCTGCTTTTCCGTGGTGGTCATTCGGTGAACTCCTTGCGCCGCGAGACGACGAAGCGGGCGGCCATGTTCACGGCCAGGGTGATCGCGAAGAGGACCAGGCCGGCGGCGATCAGGGCGGAGACGCCGGTGCCCGTCGCCTCCGGGTACTGCAGGGCGATGTGCGCGGCGATGGTCTGGTTGCCGCTCCGCAGCAGGTAGGGGGAGATGACCAGCGACGGGGAGAGGATCATCGCGACGGCCATCGTCTCGCCCAGCGCCCGGCCCATGCCGAGCATGGCGCCGCCGATGACGCCGGGCCGGCCGAAGGGCAGGACCGCGACGCGGATCATCTCCCAGCGCGTGGCCCCCAGTGCCAGGGCGGCCTCGCGGTGGGCCTGGGGGACCTGGGCGAACACGTCGCGCGACATCGCGGTGATGATCGGCAGGATCATCACCGCGAGGACCATGCCCGCGCTGAGCATGGTCCGGCCGGTGGAGGAGACCGGGCCGGCGAACAGCGGGATCCAGCCCAGGTACTCGGCCAGGAACCGGTAGAAGGGCTGGAGTTCCTGGGTGAGGTAGATCAGGCCCCACAGGCCGTAGACGACGCTGGGGATGGCCGCCAGCAGGTCCACCACGTAGCCCAGCAGCGCGGCGAGGCGCCGGGGGGCGTAGTAGACGATGAACAGCGCGATCCCGATGGCGATCGGGGTGGCCAGCACCAGGGCGATGAGCGCCGCGAGGACGGTGCCGAAGGCGAGTGAGGCGACACCGAACCGCACCGTGTCGCCCGGGGCGGACTCGGGGCTCCATTCGGTGCTGGTGAAGAAGTTGGCCTCGTTGGCCGTGAGGGAGCTGAGGGACTGCACGATCAGGAAGACGGCGACACCCGCCAGGATCGCCAGGATCAGCAGCCCCGCCCCGCGAGCGGAATTGGCGAAGACGAGGTCGCCGAGTCGGCGTTTGCCCCTGGGGGCGTCGGCCGTCTGAGACGAGTCCGTGGTTGTCATGTAAGGCTCCGGTCGAATTCGGTCATGGATCGCCACCGGGCGAATGGTGCGCACGCCGGCCGTGCCGGTGCGCGCCGCCGGAAGTCATTGTGCTGGTCGTCGCGGGGTGGTCCGGCACACGGTGCGGTGTAGTCCGCCGTGGGAGTATGCGCGCCCCGGACATGCCGAAACCGCCGACGGCGGGGCTCGCACCTGGTGCGAACCCCGCCCCGGCGGAGGAGATCTGCGATCGGGTGATCAGGAGCCCGCGGAGATCTTCTCGATGGTGCCCACCAGGGTGTCCCGGGTGTCCTGGCTGATCGGCGCGGAGCCGGCCTCCTCGGCCGCGGCCTGCTGGCCCTCCTCGCTGACCACGTAGCTCAGGAAGCTCTTGACCAGGTCGGCGTCCTTCTGCTCCTGGTACTCCATGCAGGCGATGTGGTAGGAGATCAGCACGATCGGGTAGACGCCGGACTCCTTGGTGGTGTAGTCGAGCTCGACCGCGTGGTCGTTCTCCGTGTTCTCCTCGCGGGGGTCGGAGGCGTCCACGATGGCGGCGGCGGCCTCGGGGCTGTACTCGACGTACTCATCACCGACGCCGACGCTCACGGTGCCCAGCTCGCCGACGTGCGATGCGTCGACGTAGGTGATGGTGCCCTGGCCGCCCTCGACGGCCTGAGTGACGCCGCTGGAGCCCTGGGCGGCCTCGACCGGCTCGATCGGCCAGTTGCCGCTCACCTCGTGCGGCCAGGCGTCGCCGGCGGCCTCGGAGAGGTAGGCGACGAAGTTCTCGGTGGTGCCCGACTCGTCGGCGCGGTTGACCGGGACGATCTCCTGGTCGGGCAGGTCGGCGTCGGGGTTGAGCTCGGCGATCTCCTCGTCGTTCCACTTGGTGATCTTCTGGTCGAAGATCTTGGCGATGACCTCGGGGCTCATTTTCAGCGAGTCGACGCCGTCGAGGTTGAACGCCACCGCGATGGGGGCGATGTACGCCGGCAGGTTGACGACCTCGGAGCCGTTGCAGCGCTCAGTGGCGTCCTTGGTCTCGGTCTCGTCCAGCGCGGCGTCGGAGCCGGCGAAGGAGACGCCGCCGCTGATGAACTGCTCGCGGCCGGCGCCGGAGCCTACGGAGTCGTACTGCACGATCGAGTCCGCGCAGGCGCCCTCCCATGCGGCCTTCCACGCCGCCATCGCGTTCTCCTGGGAGCTGGCGCCCGCGCCGGAGAGGGTGCCGCCGCCGTCGACGCAGTTCACGTCACCGGCGGCCTGCTGGTTCTGGGGGTCGACCGCCTGGTCGCTGCCGCAGGCGGTGAGTGCAAGAGCGCCGGCGAGGGCAATCCCCGCGAACTGGCTGTACTTGGAGAGCTTCACAGCCCCGATGTCCTTCCTTTGGACTTCGTCACCTTTGGGCGAGCCCGGTCGATGACCTCGCCAAATGCGAAGGTAGGCACGCGAAGTGACCAGAGGTCCCAAGCAGGGTGAACGCAGGGTGAACTGGGGCGTGAGACTGCGGGAAGGAGCGGCGGCTCACTGATGGCTGTGCGGTGAACCGCGTTCAGGTCACGCCGATGTCACGCCGACACGCCGAGTGTGACCAGGAGACGTCACCGCCGATGGGCGGGATATCACGCTGTGTTCGTGATCTCGCAGGTAGAAGCGGTGACCGCGGCGCGCTCGGGTCATCGTGCGGCGTACATCACATCGGCGTCCCACACCGAGAACCCCAGCGACTCGTAGAGCCGGACGGCGGCCCGGTTCTCCTCGTCGACGTAGAGCAGGACCCACGGCAGCCCGCGCTCGTGCAGGTGGCGCAGGCCCACGAGCGTCAGCGCGCGCCCCAGTCCGGTGCGCTGCCAGGCCGGGTCGACCCCGACCGCGTAGATTTCGCCCACCGGCTCGTCGGCCAGCCCGGCGCCGTCGGCGTGCACCTTGGTCCAGTGGAACCCGGCCAGGGCCCCCGTGGCGGTCTCCTCGGCGAGGAAGAAGCCCGCGGGGTCGAACCAGTCCTCCTGCTCCCGCTCGCGCAGGTCCGCGAGGGTCATCCCGCCCTGCTCGGGGTGATCGGCGAACGCGGCGGCGTTGGCCCTCAGCCACTCGTGCTCGTCGTCGCCGGCCCGGAACGGGCGGATCACCACCTGCCGGCCGACGGCCTCGGGCAGCACCGGTTCCGGCAGCGCCGCGCCACCGCCGTGCTGCTGCGCCTCGGCGGGAACGCCCCGCTCGTCGGCGCGCAGCCGCATCCGCATCTTCAACAGCCCGCGCACCTGGGTCCAGCCCGCCGTGCGGGCCAGCGCCACGGCGCCCTCCGTGCGGCCGTGCGCCCACACGCGCAGCCCCTCGCGGGGCGCGTCGTCGGCCAGCGAGCGCAGCAGCGCGGCGCCGTGCCCGCGGCGCCGCGCTTCGGGCGCGACCACGAACTCCGCGGAGTCGGGCTCGCCGTCGGCGCGCGCGGCGAAGGCGAAGCCCACGAGTTCGCCGGCGGGGCCGGCGCCGCCGGCCGCCGGGTCGGCGGTGGAGGGCGCCTCGGCGGCCAGATGAAAGCGCGCGGTCCCCGCGGATGCGCCGTGCCGGATCCGCAGCAGGGTCTGCTCGGACAGCGGCGCGACGCCGTCGTGGGCGCCGGCCGCCTCGGCCAGCGCGACGACGGCCGCAGCCTCGTCGGGCGAGAGGGACTCGGTGGTGCGCACGTGGGTCATGGCCCGAGCCTAGCCCCGGGGTGCCCGAGCGCGCGGCCCGCCTCGGCGGCGGGGGCGCCGGTCCGGTGCGTCAGCCGAGCGGGCGACCGGACCGGCGGCCCGCGGCGGTCAGTGCTTGCGGCGTCGGCCCTTGTAGGTGCTGGGGCCGATGCGCACCCGCCGGGAGGGGGCCAGCGGCGTGGAGAACAGCAGCAGCAGGACGAGGAACAGCACGAGCACGGCGGGCGTGACCATCGAGGTGGCGGCCTGCTCGCGCGCGGCGACCTCGGTGGTTCCCGAGGAGTCGCGCTCACCGGGTTCGACCGAGGGCAGGTCGGCCAGAGGGCCGTCCTGGGAGGGGGAGTCGAGCCCCGGCAGATCGGGGACGCCCGTGGGCAGATCCGGCAGGTCGGCCCCGCCGCCCGCGCCGTAGTCGGATCCGTCGCCGGTGGTCACCGGGCTGTGCGGCGGGGCGGTGGGGTCGCCGCGTCCTCCGGATCCGCCGCCGGAGCCTCCGGATCCGCCGTTGGAGGGGCCGCCGCCGTCGCTCTCGCCGTCGGAGTCCGACTCCGGGCCGCCGTCACCGCCCGGGTTCCCGCTCCCGCCCGTCGAGCTGGAGGTGGGGCTTGAACCCGGGGGGCTCGGCGAGGGGTCGGAGGAGCCGGTCGGCGAGGGGTCCGGGGATCCGGTGGGTGAGGGGTCGGGCGAGCCCGTGGGTGAGGGATCGGGGGATCCGGTGGGTGAGGGGTCGGGCGAGCCCGTGGGTGAGGGATCGGGGGATCCGGTGGGTGAGGGGTCGGGCGAGCCCGTCGGCGAGGGGTCCGGAGAGCCCGTGGGTGAGGGGTCGGGCGACTCCGACGCGACGGTCACCGCGAACGCGTCCTGCGTACTGGACTTCAGCAGCTCGCTCGGCTCCTCCGGGCAGGGCGCGCCCTCCTCGACCTCGGTGTAGGCGACCGAGGCGCGGACCTCGGCCGACTTCTCGGGCCGCCCGCTGATGCCGGCGGTGGTCGGGGGCGTCGCCTTGTGGGGGCCCGAAGCCGTGAAGCCGGCGTGGCTGAGGACCAGGTCGTACAGGCAGACCGTGCCCTCGGTGTCCCCCGGCTCGATGCGCAGCACGGTCTCGGCGGTCTCGCCGGGTTCGACCGCGGCCGACGCGGGGTCGAAGGAGAGCACCGGCGCAGCGGGGTCGGAGGCGGCCGCGGCCGGGCCGGGCAGGCCCACCAGCCCGGAGCCGACGAAGAGCGAGCCGAGGGGGATCGCGGCGGCCAGGCGCAACGGCAGGGCGTAGCGGGCGGGAGGGAGCCGCTTTCCGCTGGGCATGGGCGTTGGCCTCCTTGTTCGGGACGCCGCGGTGGCGGAGGACGGCTCGGCGACCACGGGGAGCACGGGAGCGGTCACCGCACGCCGACTGCCCCCGCATCCTAAACAATCGGGAGCTTCGGGACGAGACCGGTGACGCGACGTTTCCCGGCCCATTCCCATGTTCCCAGGCACGGGCCGGGCGCACCGGCCATGGTCTTTCGGCGCCGATCCGCGCCGCCCGCGCCCCCGTGCCGCCGCCCGCCGGGCGGCGGCACCGGGCACACGCCGCCGTCCGGTCAGGCCTGGGTGGGCGCGGCCGCCGCGGAGGCGTCCCCCTCCGCACGTGCCGCGGTCTCCGCCCCAGCCGGCCGGGGCGGGGTGTCGGGCACGAAGCGGTAGCCGACGTTGCGCACGGTGCCGATCAGCGACTCGTACTCACTGCCCAGCTTGGCGCGCAGCCGCCGCACGTGCACGTCGATCGTGCGTGTGCCGCCGAAGTAGTCGTAGCCCCACACCTCCTGGAGCAGCTGCGCGCGGGTGAAGACCCGGCCCGGGTGCTGGGCGAGGAACTTCAGCAGCTCGAACTCCTTGAACGTGAGGTCGAGGATGCGGCCGCGCAGGCGGGCGATGTAGGTGGCCTCGTCGATGACGAGGTCGCCGCGGCGGATCTCGTCGGGGTCGTCGGAGCCGGCGTCGGCCTGGCCGACGGCCAGCCGCAGCCGGGCCTCGACCTCGGCGGGCCCGGCCGTGGTCAGCAGGAAGTCGCGTACCTGCCAGTCCGAGGTGAGGGCGGCGACGCCGCCCTCGGTGAGGACCGCGATCAGCGGGCAGTCGAGCCCCGTGGTGTCGAGCAGGCGGCAGAGGTTGCGCGCCGATGCGAGATCGCTGCGGGCGTCGACGAGAATGGCGTCGACGGGCTGGTTCGAGGAGCGGTCGGGACCGGTGGCGAGCAGCGCCCCCGCCTCGGCCGGCGAGACCCGGACCGAGTGCAGCAGGAGGCCGAGGGCGGGCAGGACATGATCCGACGGTTCGTTGGAGTTCGTGAGTAGGAGCAGATGACTCATGCGTCTCTTCCCGTCAACCCGCGCGCGGCGGTGGTCGAAGGCCTCATTGCCCCCGGCGGAGAAATAATGAAGTGACTGCCTCCGAGACCAACAAGGATAATCAACCGATGGTGAACGGAACCATCCGGTACTGGGCCGCGGCCAAGGAAGCCGCAGGCAAGTCCGAGGAGCCGGTGACCGGGTCGACCCTGGCCGAGGTGCTGGAGTCGGTGCGTGCCGCCTATAGCGAGGACGACCGGCTGCTGCGGGTGCTCGACCGCTCGTCTTTCGTGGTCGACGAATACCCCGTGGGTGCGCGTCCACACGCCGGAGTGCTGCTGAACGAGGGATATGTCATCGAGGTTCTGCCGCCCTTCGCCGGCGGCTGAGCGCCGGCGCGCGGATCGCGGGTGAGCGAGCGGGGAGCGAGAAGGGAAGCGGAATGGCCGATGGCGCGGGCGGTGCGGCCGCCGGGCGCACCGTGACCATGCTGGGCAGGTCCGGCTGCCATCTGTGCGACGAGGCGCTGGGGGTCATCGAGCGCGTCTGCGCCGAGGTGGGCGCCTCGGTGGAGGTGCGCGACCTCGACTCGGCGCCGCAGGCCGAGCGCGACGACTACTGGGACAAGATCCCGGTGACCTTCGTCGACGGCGCCCAGCACGACTTCTGGCGGGTGGATGAGCGCCGGCTACGCAAGGCGCTGACCCGCGCGCGGTGACCGGCTCCGGCCGCGTTCCGGGCGGGCCCTTGCCCGGCACGTCCGCACAGCGCGGCGGCCCTGCCGGCGCGGCGTTCCCGCCCGCCGGCGCCCCCGGGGATCGGGTCCGGCGCGGCGCTTCCCGCGCGGCACCCCACTTTGTGCGCGTATTCACAAGGGCGTAATCTGAAGGCGCAAGTCCAGTCCGGCCGGGGATGGCGACCGAGCCCGCGGGGCCGCCGCGGCCCATTGCGGCCGGGCCGTTCGATCCGGCAGCGACGATCGCCGTCCAGGAGCGCACGCCAGTGACCCCCCCTGAACCACGGCCCCGCGATCGGGGAATCCCGGAGGCGACCGTCGCGCGCCTGCCCGTGTACCTGCGCGCGCTCCAGGCGCTCGACGACCGCGGCATCCTCACGGTCTCCTCCGAGCACCTGGCCGAGACCACCGGCGTGAACTCGGCCAAGCTGCGCAAGGACCTCTCGCACCTGGGCTCCTACGGAACCCGCGGCGTCGGCTACGAGGTCGAGTACCTCATCTACCAGATATCGCGTGAGCTTGGTCTCACCCAGGACTGGTCGGTGGCCATCGTCGGAGTCGGCAACCTGGGCCGCGCGCTGGCCAACTACGGGGGGTTCGGCACCCGGGGATTCCGCATCGCGGCCCTGCTCGACGCCGACACCGGCGTGCTCGGAGACACCGTGGCGGGGCTGTCGGTCGGGCATATCGACACCCTGGAGGACGTTGTCGGCAGGGAGAACGTCTCGATCGGGGTGATCGCGACGCCTGCCGGGGCCGCCCAGGAGGTCTGCGACCGCTTCGTTCAGGCCGGGGTGACCAGTGTGCTCAATTTCGCGCCGGTGGTACTCAATGTGCCTCCGGGCGTCGATGTGCGTAAGGTCGACTTGTCGATCGAGCTGCAGATCCTGGCCTTCCACGAACAACGCAAGGCCGACGGATACGCCGGCCTCGACCCGTTCGGGAGGGGACCGTCGTGAACGCGGCCGATCCGGGGGCAGCAGGGCCACAGCAGAGGGCGCGCCCGCTCGTGCGGGAGGCGCCGCAGGTACGGAGCAGCGCGATGCAGCCCGCATTGGAGTGCAGATGAGTGTCCTCGCCGTAGGAGTGAGCCACCGCAGCTCGCCCGTGGCGCTACTGGAGCGCGTCGCCTTGGAGGGGCAGGCGCGGCTGAAGGTCATGTCCGAGATGGCCTCGGCGCCCTCGGTCAACGAGGTGCTGATGGTCTCGACGTGCAACCGCACCGAGATCTACGCCGACGTCGAGAAGTTCCACCCGGCCATGGCCGCCGTCACCGAACTCCTCTCCTGGCACACCGGCGTCCCCCTCAGCGAGCTGACCCGCCACGCCTATGTCCACTACGAGGAGCGCGCCGTCCAGCACCTCTTCTCCGTCGCCTGCGGGCTGGACTCCATGGTCGTGGGCGAGGGCCAGATCCTCGGCCAGGTGCGCAACGCGATCAAGGACGCCCAGCAGGCGGGCACCCTCGACCGCGTCCTCAACGACCTCGGCCAGCGGGCGCTGCGCGTGGGCAAGCGCGCCCACACCGACACCCACCTCGACCACGCCGGCGCCGACATGGTCGGCCTCGGCCTGGACGTCGCGCTGCGCCGGATCGGCGCGCCCGTCCCCGAGGCGGCCCACGCCTCCGAGCCCTCGGCCGACACGGCCGCCGGCTGCCCCGTCGCGGGCATGGCCGAGTCCGGCGACCCCGCCGACGAGGTCGGCGCCGCGCTGCCGGACCCCCGGCCGCTGACCGGCCTGCGTGTGCTCGTCCTGGGCGCCGGGTCGATGAGCGCGCTCGCCGCGAACACCGTGGCCCGCCAGGGCGCCGGACAGGTGACCGTGGCCAACCGGACGCACGAGCGCGCCGAGCGCCTGGCCGAGTGCCTGACCGAGGCCTACGAGCCCATCCGCAGCCGCGCCGTGCCCTTCGACTCCGCGGCCGAGGTCCTGTCCGAGGTCGACCTGGTGATCTCCTGCACCGGCGCGCAGGGACTCGTGCTCGACCGCGACGGGGTCGAGCGGGCCCGCTCGACCGCGCGCCCGCTGGTGTTCCTCGACCTCGCGCTGCCCCACGACATCGACCCCGGCGTGCGCGAGCTGCCGGGCGTCGACCTCGTCGACATCGAGGACCTGCGCCGGGCGGTCGCCGAACGCGGCGACGAGTCGGCCGAGCGCGCCGGCGCCATCTCACTGGTGCGCGGAATCGTCGACGAGGAGGTGGACGAGTACCGGAGCGGGCGCCGCGCCGAGCTCGTCGCGCCCACGGTCGTGGCCCTGCGCGACAAGGCCCGCACGGTCATGGAGTCGGAGCTGAGCCGCCTCGAGGGGCGCCTGCCCGAACTCGACGACAAGACCCGCGGCGAGGTCACCTACGCCATGCGCCGCGTCGTCGAAAAGCTGCTGCACCAGCCCACCGTGCGCGTGAAGGAGCTGGCCGCCGGCCCCGACGGCCACTCCTACGAGGCCGCGCTGCGCGAGCTGTTCGACCTCGACCCCGCCACGGCCGACGCCGTCAGCCGCGTCGAGCGCACGCCCGGCGAGCAGGCGCGAGAGGGGTGACCGTGAGCGACCGCCCGGCCAGGCTCGGCACCCGCCGCAGTCCCATGGCCACCTCCCAGTCGCAGGCCGTGGCCGACGCCATCACCGACCGCACGGGCACGCGGGTGGAGCTGGAGCTGATCACCAGCTACGGCGACGTCACCCAGGCCCACCTCACGCAGCTCGGGGGTACCGGCGTCTTCGTCAACAGCCTGCGCGAACAGCTGCTCTCGGGCGGTATCGACTTCGCGGTGCACTCCCTCAAGGACCTGCCCACCGCCCCGGCCGACGGGCTCGCGATCGCCGCCATCACCGACCGCGACGACCCCCGCGACGCGCTCTGCGCCCGCGACGGACGCAAGTTCTCCGACCTGCCCCCCGGCGCGGTCGTCGGTACCGGCTCGCCGCGCCGCGTGGCCCAGCTCGCGGCGCTGCGCCCGGACCTGACCTACGTGCCCATCCGCGGCAACGCCGGGACCCGCCTGGGCCGGATCGCCGAGGGCGAGGTCGACGCCGTCGTGCTGGCCTACGCCGGTCTCGCGCGGGTGGGGCGCCTCGACGACGTCACCGACGTCTTCGAACCCGAGCAGATGCTTCCGGCCCCCGGCCAGGGGGCGCTCGCGGTCGAGTGCCTGGCGTCCCGCGCGGACGGCGACCTCGCCTACCTCGCCGCCGTCGACCACGCCGCCACCCGCGCGGCCGTCACCGCCGAACGCACGGTGCTGGCCGAGCTGGAGGCGGGCTGCGCCGCCCCTGTGGGCGCCTACGCCGAGGTCCACGACGGCAGGCTGCGCCTGCGCGCCGCCGTGGTGGCCCCCGACGGCAGCGAGGCGGTGCGGCGCGAGCGCTCGGTCGGCACCGGCGGCGACGCGGCCGCGGCCGCGTCCTCACTGGGGCGCGAGCTCGCCCGCGAGATGATCGGCGAAGGGGCCGACCGGATCGTCGCCGACGCGGCGGAGGAATAGCGACCGAAGGAACGAGAGGACGAAAGCAGGAGTCCGCAGGGCACCGCGCGGGCCGTGCCGCCGCAGCGCGGCGGACGGCACCGCCCGACCGGCCCCGGCGTCGGGGCGGCCCTGCGGCGCGGCGCTCCAGGCGGGCGCCCGAGGGCAAGAGCAAGGAGCGATCGCACAGTGAATCCGCAGAGTGGTAACCAGGAGCCGCCGCCGAACGGATCGGGCCCGACCCAGCGCGGGCATGTGGCCCTGGTGGGCGCGGGTCCGGGCGACGCCGAGCTGCTGACTCTGCGGGGCGCGGCGGCGCTCGCCAAGGCCGACGTCGTCGTCAACCTGCGCGAGCCCGGCCCCGAGCTGGCCAAGCACCGCGAGGCGCTGCTGCGGCACTGCCCCGAGGACGTCTCCGTGATCGACCCGGCCGAGTGCGGCGGCGAGATGGACGCCGTGGCTGTGGGGCACGCACGCGAGGGCAAGCGGGTGGTGCGGCTCTACAGCGGGGACCCGCTGCTGGGCTGCCGCGGCGCGGACCTCGCGGCCGCCTGCCGCCAGGCCGGGATCGAGTACGAGATCGTTCCGGGGCTCTCCGCCGCCACCGCCGTGCCCGCCTTCGCCGGCGTCCCGCTGCTGCCCGAGGACGTCAGCGAGGCCCGCATCGTCGACGGGCGCGACAGCGACCTCGACTGGGAGCGCCTCGCCCACGGCGACGCCAGCCTCGTCGTGATGTTCCCCGACGCGCCCGACGGAGCCGATGCGCGCCACAGCGGGCCCGGGATCGAGCGGCTGTGCAAGACGCTCATCGCCGCAGGCAAGCCCGCGAGCACCCCGGCCGCGGTCGTGCGCATGGGCTCCACGACGGAGCAGACCACCGTCTCCTCGACGCTGCAGCGGCTGACCGCCGACCTCAAGGCCGCCGACGCCAAGGGCCACAACGTCACCGCCCCCGCGCTGTTCCTGATGGGCAAGGGCGTGACCGGCGACAAGGAGCCCTCCTGGTTCGAGGGCCGCCCGCTCTTCGGCTGGCGGGTGCTGGTGCCGCGCACCAGGGAGCAGGCCTCCGGGCTGGCGGACCAGCTGCGCGGTTTCGGCGCGGTTCCCGAGTCGGTGCCCACCATCTCGGTGGAGCCGCCGCGCACGCCCCAGCAGATGGAGCGCGCGGTGCGCGGTCTGGTCACCGGCCGCTACCAGTGGGTGGCGTTCACCTCGGTCAACGCCGTCAAGGCCATCAAGGAGCGCTTCGAGGAGTACGGCCTCGACGCCCGCGCCTTCGCCGGGGTCAAGGTCGCCGCCGTCGGCGAGCAGACCGCGGCGGCGCTGCGCGAGTTCGGCATCCAGCCCGACCTCACGCCGCCGCCGGATAGCCAGTCCGGCGCCGGACTGGTCGAGGTGTGGCCGCCCTACGACGCCGAGCTCGACCCGATCGAGCGGGTGCTGCTGCCGCGCGCCGACATCGCCACCGAGACCCTGTCGTCGGGGCTGAGCGGCCTCGGCTGGGAGGTCGACGACGTCACCGCCTACCGGACCGTGCGCGCCGCGCCACCGCCCGCCCCGGTCCGCGAGGCGATCAAGGGCGGCGGCTTCGACGCGGTGCTGTTCACGTCCTCATCGACCGTTCGCAACCTCGTCGGCATCGCCGGCAAGCCGCACAACACCACGGTGATCGCCGTCATCGGCCCCGAGACCGCCAAGACCGCCCGCGAGTTCGGGCTGCGCGTGGACGTCACGGCGCCGAAAGCCTCGGTTTCGGCCCTCGCGGAGGCGCTGGCGGAGTACGGTGCGGCACAGCGAGCCGAAGCCGTCGCGGCGGGTAAGCCCGCTCTCAAGCCCAGCCAGAAGCGCCGCGGTCGGCGCCGCAAGACCGTGTGACCAGGGAGCCCAGGATGAACGCCCAGTACCCGGCGGCGCGCCCGCGCCGCCTGCGCCGCACCCCGGCCCTGCGCCGGCTGGTCGCCGAGACCCGCGTGCGGCCCGAGGAACTCATCCTGCCGATGTTCGTCAAGGAGGGCATCAGCGAGCCCAACCCCGTCTCGTCCATGCCGGGCGTCGTGCAGCACACCCGCGACAGCGCGCGCAAGGCGGCGCGTGAGGCCGCCGAGGCCGGCGTCGGCGGAATCATCCTGTTCGGCATCCCCGAGTTCAAGGACGAGCGCGGCTCGGCCGCCGACGACCCCGGGGGCGTGGTGCAGCGGTCGCTGCGCGACCTCTCCTCCGACCTCGGCGGCGACGTCGTCGTCATGGCGGACCTGTGCCTGGACGAGTACACCTCGCACGGGCACTGCGGGCTGCTCACCCCCTCCGGCGAGGTCGACAACGACGCCACCCTGGAGCGCTACGCCGCCGTCGCGGTGGCGCAGGCCGCCGCCGGCGTGGACGTCGTGGGCCCCAGCGGGATGATGGACGGCCAGGTGGCCGCCATCCGCGCGGCGCTGGACGGCGCCGGCTACACCGACGTCGCGATCCTCGCCTACGCCGCCAAGTACGCCTCGGCGTTCTACGGACCGTTCCGCGAGGCGGCCGAGGGCGCGCCGCGGTTCGGCGACCGCAACGCCTACCAGCAGGACCCCGCCAACGCCCGCGAGGCGCTGCGCGAGGTGGAGCTGGACATCGCGGAAGGCGCCGACATGGTCATGGTCAAACCCGGGCTGGCCTACCTGGACATCGTCGCCGCGGTGGCCGGGCGGGTGGACGTACCGGTGTCGGCCTACCAGGTCAGCGGCGAGTACGCGATGATCGAGGCGGCCGTCGAGAAGGGCTGGCTGGACCGCGAGCGGGTGATCCTGGAGACGCTGCTCTCCTATCGCCGCGCAGGCGCCGGGCAGATCCTGACCTACTGGGCGACCGAGGCCGCACGATTGCTCCGCTGAGCGGGGGACACACCGTTTCCCCCGGATCGCGGTCGAGGCCGGGGATGCGGGAGGCACCACTGGAATCGACCGGCGATCAGGCGAACGGGGAGCAATCGTGGCGGAGGTCCTGCAGCGGCGTAGACGCCGGCGCTCGTCGGACGGCATGCTCAGCGCGGCGCTGAGCTACGCGGCCCTGGGATGGCCGGTGTGCCGCGGCGCGGCGCCCTCGGGGGCGGGCGGGCGCGCCTGCGGCTGCGACCGCGTGGGCTGCCCGGACCCCGGAGCGCACCCGGTCTCGGCGACGTGGGGCCTGGAGGCCACCACCGATCCCGAGGTCATCACCCGGTGGTGGAGCGCCGCGAGCGGCGCCAACGTCATCCTGCCCACCGGCCGGGTCTTCGACGTGTTCGACGTGCCGGCGGGCGCGGGCGTCATGGCGCTGGCCCGGATGGGGCGCGCGGGGGTGCAGGCGGGGCCGGTGGCCGCCGTCGACGCCCAGCGCTACCTGTTCTTCGTGGCCACGCGCTCGCCTGCCGACGAGGACGAGTGGTGGTCCTGCCACCTGGACTGCGTACCGGAGAGCATCGAGGAGACCCCCGGGCTGCGCTGGCACTGCCGCGACAGCTACGTGCTGGGCGCCCCCTCGCTGCTCCCCTCGGGCAACCCCGTCGCCTGGATCCGCGCCCCGGAGACCGGGGAGGCCTCCGGCGCACCGGCCCTTCCCGACCCCATCGTCGTGCTGGACGTCCTCTCCGACGCCTGCGAGGAGTTCGTGCCGTCCTAGGCGGGCCGGGGCGCAGGTGCGGCCCCCTACCGGGCCCCGGACGGTCACGCGTCGAGGAACCCCAGCAGCGCGTCGTTGACCTCGGCGGTGTGCGTGGTCAGCAGCCCGTGCGGGGCGCCCTCGATCTCGACGTAGCGCGCGTGGGGCAGCGCCCGGGCGAAGCGGCGCCCGGTGGCGTCGATGGGCAGGGTGCGGTCGGCCGTGCCGTGGACGATCAGGGCGGGCACGTCGATGCGCGGGATGTCGGCGCGGAAGTCGGTGGGCCAGCTGAGGGGAGCGGCGGCCGAGGCGATGGGCCCGGAGCCGGCCGCGACGTTCCACGCGTTGCGGACGGCCTCTTCGCTGACCCGGGTGCCGAGGTTCTCGTCGAGGTTGAAGAAGTCCTGGTAGAAGCCGGTGAAGAAGGCGTAGCGGTCCTCCTTGACCGAGGCGGAGACGCCCTCGAAGAAGGACATGGGTGCCGCGCCGTCGGGGTTGTCCTCGGTGATCGCCAGGAACGGTTCGAGAGAGGCCAGGAAGGCGGCCTTGGCGACGCGTGCGGAGCCGTAGGAGGACAGGTAGCGGGCGACCTCTCCGGTCCCCATCGAGAAGCCGACCAGGACCGCGCCGCGCAGGTCGAGGGTCTCCATGATCGTGTTCAGGTCGGCCGCGAAGGTGTCGTAGTCGTAGCCGGTCGAGGGTTGGCCGGACCTGCCGAAGCCGCGCCGGTCATAGGTGAGGACCCGGTACCCGGCGTCCAGCAGGGCCGGTACCTGCCCCTCCCAGGAGTTGCCGTCCAGCGGGAAGCCGTGGATCAGCACCACCGGCCGACCGGACCCCTTGTCCTCGTAGTGCAGTTCGATGTCCGCGCTGTTCTCGCTGCCGACCTTGATGCGTCCCATGGTGACCGCCCTTCCGGGGTGTGCGGCGTGCTCACTCCAGGAATACAGCACCAGGCACCCGGTCGCCCGGACGGCTCGCTGCCGCACGGCGGGCGGAGTGCAGGCGGCGCCGGAGACCGGCGGGACGCGGCGCCCACGCGCGGCCCCCGGTGCGGCGACGGGGCCGAGCGGCCGGAGGGCGCGCCGCTGCGGCCGCTCGGCCGTCAGTCGCCGTGCCGGCGGTCGACCTCGTCGGCGAACGCCGCCATGGACGGGAACTCGGCGTCGTAGCGCCACTCGTCGGTGGGCTCCGGTGTGGCTCCCCAACCGGGACGGCCGTGGCGCCGGTTGATCCACACCGACGCCAGCCCCCGGCGGCGGGCCGGCACGTGGTCGTGGAAGAGGCTCTGCGCCACGTGCAGGAGCCGGTCGCGCCCGCAGCCGAGCTCGTCCAGCACCGCGTCCAGCGCCTCGAAGTGGGGGTCGGCGGGCTTGTAGGCGCCCACGTCCTCGGCCGTGACGATCCGGGTGAAGCCGCCCCGCAGGTGCGCGTCGCTGCCGGCGAACCCGTCGCGGTGCACGTTGCTCACGATCACCAGGTCGTAGTGGCGGCGCAGCCGCGCCAGCGCCTCGGCCGAATCGGGGAAGGCGGGCCAGTCGCCGACGGAGCCGCCGAGCCGACGGGCCCAGTCGCGGCCCACCTCGGCGCCCGCGGAGGAGCCCGTACGCACGAACGCCTCGGCGAGCACGTCGGGGTAGAGCCACGCCGGGTGCTCGCGCATCACCGCCGCCTCGTGGCCGGCGTAGGTCTCCAGCAGCGCCTCACCGCTGTGGTCCAGCCCCTGCTCGCGGGCCCAGTCCGCCAGGACGGCGCCGATGCCCTGCTCCCAGTCGATGAGGGTGCCGTAGCAGTCGAAGCTCAGGACGCGGAACGCGGTCAGGTCGAGGGTCATCTCATTCCTTCGGGTCGGCGGATTCGGCGGCGGCGGCCTCCTCGGTCCGAGGGGCGCCGCGGTCGGGCACGGCGAGGCTGACCGCGACCAGCGTGGCCAGCGAAACGGGCAGGGAGACGAGCACCGAGTTCACGTTGTAGGGCTGTCCCAGCTGCTCCCAGACGATGGTGACGCCGGTGCTGAGCAGCATGGCGGTCAGCGCGCCCCACTTGCTGGCGCGCCGCCACAGGAAGATCGC
This sequence comes from Streptomonospora arabica, assembly GCF_039531585.1. Classification (NCBI taxonomy): domain Bacteria; kingdom Bacillati; phylum Actinomycetota; class Actinomycetes; order Streptosporangiales; family Nocardiopsidaceae; genus Streptomonospora; species Streptomonospora arabica. The sequence continues at coordinate 53,827 of NZ_BAAAQI010000005.1, forward strand.
CAGGACGGGCGGGGCGAGGGCGACGCCGTAGACGGTGTAGGAGTACATCTGCAGCTCCAGCACCGTCGGGAAGAACCGGCCGAGCACATAGGCCACGGCCCCGATGCCCAGCACGGCCAGGCGGTGGACCATCAGCCGCCGCCGGTCGTCCATCTCCACGCCGAACAGCCGCCGGGTCACGTCGTAGACCACGTTTCCGGCGCCGGAGAGCAGGAACGAGGACCCGGTGGTGATGATGAAGGCCAGCGCGCCGGCCAGCAGCAGGCCGCCCATGACGACGGGCAGGTACCCCTCGCCGGCGAGCGACAGCACCGCGGAGTCCGGCTCGATGTCGGGCATCAGGACGAACGCCGCCGAACCCAGCAGCGCGACCGGCACCGTCACCAGGAAGCTGGACAGGAAGAACCCGCCGGTCGACCTGCGCGCCTCGGCGCCGTCGCGGGCGGCGCCGAGCCGCTGGTACATGTTCTGGTCGGCGAGGATCAGCAGGAACAGCGGCAGGAAGTAGCCGAGCAGCTGCAGCGCGCTCAGCCCCCCGCTGAAGGTCCGGTAGCCGTCGGGCAGGTTCCGCCAGTACTCGCCGACCCCGCCGAGGTCCGTGCCCAGCACCAGCGGCAGTGCGGCGAGCAGGCACGCCACGATGACCAGTGCGGACAGGAAGTCGCTCCAGGCGACCGATTTCAGGCCGCCGCCCACCGCCAGGAAGGTCACCAGCAGCGCCACGACGACGGCGCCCTGCTCGGGCGATAGCGGCGTGATCACGCTGATGATCTGGCCGCCGCCGGTGAACTGGTAGGCGGTGATGCCGGTGTAGGCGAGTACGGTGATGACGGCCGCGATCATCCGGACCGCTACGCCGTAGCGGCGTTCCAGCAGTTCGGGGACGGTGTAGGTCGCGCCTTGGCGGATACGGCGCGCAAGGCCGTAGAGCACCGCGATCCCCACCGGCGTGCCCGCGAGGAAGAAGATCGAGGCGAGAGGGCCATAGCTGTAGGCGAAGCTCGCGCCGCCGATGATCGTGCCCGAGCCCACCCAGGTGGCCAGCAGCGTGCCGATCATGACCGGCCGCGGCAGGTTCCGGCCGGCGAAGACGAAGTCGTCGCCGGTGGAGACCTCTTTGGAACGGGTGAACCAGGCGCCGATGCCCACCATCAGGAGCAGGTAGAGCACGAGAACGAGCACATGGGTCGTCTGCATGGACGCCTCCGGGGCGGTCGATGGACGGCCGGCGGGCGCGGGACCCGGGTGGCCAGGGGGAACCCGTCGTCGGGGTGGGGCTATGAAACCCGCTCTGACCACCAGAACGCAATAGTTATTGCAGACGATCTTCGGTATCGGGGAAGAGGCCGTAGCGCGACCAGAGCCGCTCCACCCCGTCGCTCCAGTCCGCGGCGGCCGCCGGATCGCAGGCCACAAGGGCGGCGACGACCGACTGCACGACCGTGGTGGCGGCCACGAGCGAGGGGAACATGCTGGCGCCTTCGCTGGGCATCGCCACCAGCTCGTCGGCGAGTTCGGTCAGGTCCTCGCGGACCTGGTCGCTGACCAGGACGACCGAGACCCCCGCTTCGGCCGCCACCTGCATGGCCTGCAGCAGCTCGTGCGGAGTGCGCCAGAGCTGGAAGACCACGAGGCAGTCGCCCCGCCGCAGCAGGGAGACCGCGTTGAACAGGGCGGTGCCACCGATCCGGTGCAGCCGGACGTCGTGGCCGATGGTCTGCGCGAGGTGGGAGAGCTGCAGGCCGGGCGCGCCGAAGCTGCCCGAGCCCAGGACCAGCGTCGTGCCCGCTCGGTGGATGAGCCGGGCCACCCGCTCGATCTGCTCCTCGTCCAGCAGCCGCGCGAGGTCCTGCAGGTTGTGCAGGTCCCGCCGCAGCGTCGACCACGCCGGCCCCTGCCCGGCGTCCTGGTTGTGCTCGCTGAGGACCTCCGAGGCCGACAGGCCCGAGAGGTAGCGCGACCGGATCTCCGACCGCAGCGCCGGCCAGCCGCTGAAGCCCAGCTGCTGAGCGGTGCGCACCACCGTCGCGACGTTGACCTCGGCCGCGTCGGCCGCAGCCGAGGTGCTGGCATAGGACATCTGCCGGGGCTGGGTGGCGATCGCCGCGAGCACCCGCCGGGCGCCGGCGGCGGGCCGCCTGCCTTCCAGGCGCGACGTCAGCCAGGCGGGCAGCGCCTGCCGGCGGGGCCCTCCCGCCCCGTTCTCCCCGCTACTCATTTCCACCATGATGCAACAACTATTGCATTGCCGGGCGGCTCTTGGCAGGATGCGGACAGCCGGGAGCCCGGCAGGGCTGCGGGAAGGGAGCTCATGACTTCGAACACTCTCATCATCCGTGGCGGCGTGGTGTGCGACGCCGCCACAGGCGAGGCGCGCGGAGCCGACGTGCTGGTGCACGAGGGCCGCGTCCGGGAAGTGGGGAGCGCGCTCCGGGCGCCGGATTCGGCCGACGAGATCGACGCCGCCGGGCGGCACCTGGTCCCCGGCCTCGTCGACGCCCACGTGCACACCACCGCCGCAAGCGCCGACCTCGGGGGAGTCGCAGAGCAGTCCCCATACTACGTCGCGGCCCACACGAGCCGTATCCTGCGCCGGATGCTGGACCGCGGGTTCACGACCGTGCGCGACGTCGGCGGCGCCGACCACGGTGTGGCCGCGGCCGTCGCCGAAGGCCTCTGGGCCGGGCCGCGGGTGATCTTCGGCGGCAAGGCCCTGTCGCCGACCGGCGGACACGCCGACCTGCGCAGCGCCGGCCGGCAGGTGCTGGACGACCACGCCTGCTGCCCGACCGTGGGCCTGGTCTGCGACGGAGTCTCCGAGGTGCGCCGCGGCGCCCGGCACCAGCTGCGCACCGGGGCCCACCACATCAAGCTCATGCTCTCCGGCGGCGTCGCCTCGCCCACCGACCGGGTGGACTCGCTGCAGTTCTCGGCGGAGGAGGTCCGGGCCGCCGTCGAGGAGGCGGGCAACGCCAACCGCTACGTCACCGGGCACGCCTACACGGCCGGCGCGGTGAACCGCGCCCTGGAGCTCGGCGTCCGCTGCATCGAACACGGCAACCTCATCGACGACTCCAGCGTGCGCGGCTTCGTCGAGCACGGCGCCTTCCTGGTGCCCACGCTGGTGACCTACGAGTACCTGCACCGCGAGGGCGCGGCCGCGGGCCTGCCGCCCGCCGGCCAGGCCAAGGTGGGCGACGTGCTCGACGCCGGACTGCACGCCCTGGAGCTGGCCTGGAGGGGCGGCGTCCGCCTGGTCTTCGGCACGGACCTGCTGGGCAGCATGCACTCCCACCAGAGCGAGGAGTTCAGCATCCGCGGCCGGGTCCAGCCCGCCCACGAGGTGCTGCGTTCGGCGACGGTGACCGCCGCCGAGCTGCTGGGCCGCGAGGGCGAGCTGGGCACGATCGCGCCGGGCGCCGTCGCCGACATCCTGCTCGTGGACGGCGACCCGCTGGCCGACGTGGCGGTCCTGGCCGAGCCCGAGCGCCACCTGCGCGCCGTACTGCAGGGCGGCGCGGTCGTCGCGGGGCGTCCCTGAGATGGCGCCCGCTCTGGTGCTCCGCGACGGCCGGGTGTGGGACGGCGTCTCGGCCGAGGCGCGCCCCGCCGACGTGGTGTGCGCAGACGGCCTGGTGCGCGAGGTCGCCGAACCGGGCACGGCGCGGGCCGGTGCCGACGACATCAGCGTGGACCTGGCGGGCGCCACGGTGCTGCCCGGCCTGGTCGACTCCCACGTGCACCTGGTGTGGGACGGCAGCACCGACCCGGTCGCGCACGTCGCCCAGGACGGCGAGCAGCTCACCGCCGTCCGGGCGGCCGAGCACGCCCGCGCCTACCTGCCCGCCGGGATCACCACCGTCCGCGACCTCGGCGGCGACTGGGACATCGCGATCACGCTCGCCGCGGCCGTGGACCGGGGCCACCTCGACGGGCCCGCGATCGTGGCCGCCGGCCAGACGGTGATCATGACCGGCGGCCACGACCCGTTCTGGGGAATCCCCTGCGACGGTCCGGACGCCGTGGTCCGCGGCGTCCGCGGCCAGGTCGCCAAGGGCGCCGGGGTGATCAAGACCGCGGCCACCGGCGGCGTCTACGGCCGGTCCCACGGCGAGGAGGTCGGCGCCAGCGAGCTGACCTACGAGGAGTTGGCCGCCCTGGCCGGGGAGGCGCACCGCCGCGGGCGCCGGGTGGCCGCCCACGCGCTCGGCGAGGACGGGGTGCGCAACGCGGTCCGGGCGGGGATCGACACCGTCGAGCACGGCGTCTTCCTGGCCGAGGACGTGGTCGAGGAGATGGTGCGCCGGGGCACGGTGCTGTGCCCGACCGCGGAGGTGTACCGGCGGATGGCCGACGGCCGGGCGCCCGGCTATGCGGTGCGCAAGGCGCGCGAGGTGGTCGAGGCGCACCGGCGCAGCGTCGCCCTCGCGATCGAGGCGGGCGTTGCGGTCATCGCCGGGACCGACGCCGGCGCGCCGGGCATGGCCCACCCGAGTCTCGTCGACGAGATCACGACGCTGCGGGACTACGGCCTGAGCCCGCTGCAGGCGCTGAAGGCGGCGACGTCGGCGGCGGCCGACGCGCTCGGGATGCCCGGCGCCGGCCGCGTGCGTCCGGGCTCCCCGGCCGACCTGGTCCTCGTGGACGGCGACCCCTTCGCCGACCCCGGCCTGCTGCGCAGCCCGTGGGGGGTGGTGCGCCGCCAGTCGCTGCGGTGGACCTGACCCGGGCCCGTCGCCCATCGGGGAGCGCCGAGACCGTCGGCGCCGGTGCCGGTGCTGCAGGCCGGCGGCCGGGGTGCACAGGGGCCGCCCGGTCCGCCGTCGGTGCCGCCGGGCCGCACGAGAGCGGCCCGGCGGTCCTGCGCAATCACCCGCCGCGCGCCGCGCGCACGGAGCGGCGGAGCTCCGCGGCCAGTTCGGCCCAGGTGGCCGCCTGCCGGGCCCAGTCCGGGATCGCGCGGGGGTCCTCCGTGCCGCCTCCGCCGGTGAACAGGTAGCGGTAGGGCACGTTCCCCAGGTGGCGCAGCACGTCGATCCGGTCGTCGACGAAGTGCGTGATGCCCAGCCGCTCGCACACGGGCGCCTTGTCCGCGCGCTCGGGGACGAAGTGCAGGCGGTCGCCGGTGATGCCGGTGCGCTCGGTGAAGCCGTGCAGGTCCAGCCAGCGCCGGGTGCGGTCGGCGGTGGCGGGCTTGGCCTTGGACACCAGGTAGACGCGGTCGCGGAACGCGCCCCGCGCCAGTCCGGCGAGCGCGTCGAACACGCCGGGGACGGCCGGGGTGAGCATGGGCGTCTCGCCGAAGAACGAGGTGTCGTGGTCGTCGGCGGTCCGGTGGATGACCACCCCGCCGATGTCGACGCCCAGGACCGGCGGGCGCTCCGCGCCGCCCGCCCCGACCGATCGCCGCCTGTGCGCTTCCACCGTCCCCCTCGCCCGCTGCCGTGGCCCGGCCGCCCTCCGCGTGTGCCGCTACGCCGGCACGTCGAGCTTCTCCTCACTGATCACGATGCCGTCGTCGTCGCTGTAGAGCCAGGTCTCCGGCGCGAAGACGACGTTGCCGAAGGCGACGGGGGAGTCGAGCGCCCCGGCCCCGGTCTTGGCGGACTTGCGCGGGTTGGAGCCCAGCGCCTTGATCCCCAGCTCCAGGCGGCCCAGTTCGGCGACGTCGCGCACGGCCCCGTTGATCACGACGCCCGCCCAGCCGTTCTCCTGCGCGGACTTGGCGATGAGGTCGCCCATCAGCGCCGCACGCAGCGAGCCGCCGCCGTCGACCACCAGCACCCAGCCCTCGCCGGGCTGGCCGAGCTGCTCCTTGACCAGCGCGTTGTCCTCGTGGCACTTGATCGTGGCGATCGGCCCGTGGAAGGCGCTGCGAGCACCGAACTGGCGGAACTGCGTCTCGCAGCTGGCCAGCGCGTCGCCGTGCGCGTCGATCAGGTCGGCGGTGGCGAAGACCTCGGTCATAGGGCGCTTCCTTCGCAGTCGGTGTGCCGTGCCGTCACAACCTACTGATACCGCGCCGAGGGCCGGAAACGCGGGGCGCGACCGGCGTCGGCCCCCGCGTGTCCGCGACCCGCGGGTGCGGCGACTACAGCAGGTGGGCGCGCAGCACCTCCGACAGCTCGGTGCGCTCGGCGCACGCCTCGAACCGGAACGACGCCGCGAGGGCGCGGGCCTCGTCCGGCGAGACGCCGGCGAAGGCGCGGCCGAACCGCTCGACCAGCGGCTCCGCCAGCAGGATGTGCCGGACGAGCCCGGCGATGTACTGCCTGCGCCCCCACGGGTAGGGCTCGAAGCCGGGGAACTCCCGGTCGAACAGGTCGTCGATCGGGTCCAGGACCGAGCGCACCCCGGCGTCGGAGCCGCCCCAGGAGTCGGTGCCCAGCCTGTGCTTGGCCTCCAGGACGTCGCCGATGCGGCGCAGGTAGGGGCTGTCGGCGCGGGCGTGGACCAGGCCCTGCAGCCCGATGTCCTTGTAGGTCCACAGCGACCAGCTCGCGCCGTGCTCGCGGTAGATGTCGAGCTGGTCGGCCAGCAGCGCGAGCCGCCACTCCTCCAGGGGCCTCTCGACCGGGTAGACCGGGCCGAACTCGCCGATCCAGACGGGGGTGCCGGTGCGCCGCATGTACTCGGTGCGGCGCAGGAAGGTGCGCTCCAGCACCGAGCGGTCGACGTACTCCCCGCGCGTGACTCCGGGGTAGCCGGTCCCGCTCGCGATGCCGGGCAGGGCGTAGTCGTGCGTGGAGTAGACGGCGTTGGGCAGCGGCTCGGCGAAGGCGCTGAAGTCGGTCGCGTAGCGGTTGCCGTCCAGGAACAGGATGTGCCGGGGGTCGACGGCCCGGATCGCGCGCTCCACGCGGGCGTAGAAGGGCGCGATCAGCTCGCCGGTGGGGTCGGCGGGCTCGTTCGCGGGGTTGTATCCGGCGACCTCGGGGCGGTCGCGGTAGCGCTCGGCGATCGCCTCCCACAGGTGCACCGCGCGGTCCTGGAAGTGGCGGTGCTGCCAGAACGCCGCGACGTGGGTCGGGTTGTCGCTGTGCCAGTGCTGGTTCTGGCATCCGGGCAGCGCGTGCAGGTCGATGATCGACCACAGGCCGTGCCGGGCCAGCGCGTCGACCGCCCGGTCGAGGCGGGCGAAGCCCTCCTCCTTCAGCTCGAAGGGGTGCAGATCGTCCTCGAAGTGCCGGTAGTTCACCGGGATGCGCGCCGAGTCGAACCCGAGCGAGGCCAGGTGGGCCGCGTCGGACTCGGTGAAGAACCCGTCGAGGAACTCGTCGAGGAAGCGCGTGCAGCCCTCCTCGCCCAGCGCGGAGCGCAGAGCGGCGCGCAGGTGCTGCTCGGTTCCGGGATAGCCGGCGATGAAGTTCTCCATGTTCAGCCAGCCGCCGATGCCGACGCCGTGCAGCGTCACCGTCGAGCCCTGCGGGTCGGCGAAGCGGGACCCGTCGACCCGCAGCCAGGGCAGTGTCGCCATACCGTCCTCCCGTCGGTAACCGGTTACCCTAACGTAGGCCGCGCACCGCGCTTTCGTCCACGGTTGTGGGAGAGGAAGCGGCGCGGAGACGGCCGAGACCGACCTATCCCGGAGGTGGCACGCGGTGCCTGTGACGATGCGCGACGTTGCCCGGCACGCCGGGGTGTCGGTCAAGACCGTCTCGAACGTGGTCAACGACTTCCCGCACGTGAGCCCGTCGACGAGGGAGCGGGTGCTGGCCTCGATCTCCGTGCTGGGCTACCGCATGAACTTCTCGGCGCGGAACCTGAGCCTGGGCCGGACCGGGATGATCACTCTCGCGGTGCCGGAACTGCGGCTGCCCTACTTCTCCGAGCTCTCCGACGAGGTGATCGTCGCGGCGGCCGAGCGCGGCTACACGGTGCTGGTCGAACGCACCGGCGGAGTGCGCGAGCGCGAGCTGGAGGCGCTGACCAGCGACCGCCGCCGGATGACCGACGGGCTGATCTTCTCGCCGCTGGGCCTGCGCCCCTCCGACGCACACCGGCTGGAGGTGGACTACCCGCTGGTGCTGCTGGGCGAGCGGGCGCTGCACGGCAGCGTGCACCACGTGGCGATGGGCAACGTCGCCGGCGCGCGGGCGGTCGCCGAGCACCTGCTGGAGCGCGGGCGCCGGCGCATCGCCGTCGTGGGCTCCTACGACACGCGCGGCGCCGGTGCCGGGTCCCTGCGGACGCAGGGGTTCACGCGGGCGCTCGCCGACGCCGGGATCGAGCACGATCCGCGGCGCACCGGCGAGGCACTGGAGTGGACGCGCACCACGGGGGCCGAGGCCATGCGCCGCGTGCTCGACCGGGGCGTCGGGGTGGACGCCGTCTACGGGCTCAACGACGTCCTCGCGCTGGGCGCGATGCGGGTGCTGTACGAGCGGGGGCTGCGGGTGCCCGAGGACGTCGCGGTCGCCGGGTTCGACGACATCGAGGAGGGCGGTTTCTCCTGCCCGAGCCTGACGACGGTGCAGCCCGGGCGGCCCGAGATCGCGCGTACCGCCGTATGGCTGCTGGTGGACCGCATCGCCCGCGGCGCGCCCGCGGGGCCGGGCGGCCGCGAGCTGGTCGTCGCACCCGAACTGGTCGTGCGCGAGTCGACCGGCGGCGTCGGCGAGCCGGCCTGAGCCTTCCGAGAAGGGACGGATCGGGGGATTGACCTCGGGCTGTCTCCGTGCTCCAATTTTCACCGGTGTAAATGTGTGTTCCACACCACAGTGCGCCGGCCGCCGCCTGCGGCGGGCGGGGGCGCGGTGCGGGACGCGCCTCGCACTCTCGGCGACCGCAACGGCCTGACGAGGGAGTACAGCTCATGCGGCAATCATCAGCCACCGGCGGGCGGGCCACCCGCCGCCGGACGACCTTCAGCCTGGCGGCGGCCCTGACGGGCACCGCCATGCTCGCCACGGCCTGCGGGGGCGGCTCGGAGACGGACGGACGGGTGACCCTGCGGTTCTCGTGGTGGGGCAGCGAGGAACGGGCGCAGATCACCAACAAGGCGGTCGACGCCTTCGAGAAGGCGAACCCGGACATCACGGTCGAGACGGAGTCGATCGACTTCGAGTCCTACTTCGACCGGCTGTCCACCTCGGTCGCGGCGGGCGACGAGCCCGACGTGATCACCATGGGCGGCGCCTATCCGCGCGAGTACGCCGAGCGCGGCGTCCTGCTCGACCTCGCCGAGGTCTCCGAGCAGCTGGACCTCGGCGCGCTCGACGAGAAAGCGCTGTCCAACGGCGAGTTCGACGGAAGCGCCTACGGCGTGCCGACGGGCGTGAACACGTTCGCGGTGGTCGCCAACCCGGCGGTGTTCGAGGAGGCCGGGGTCGAGCTCCCCGACGACGACGCATGGGGCTGGGAGGACTACGCCGAGATCGCCGGCGAGGTGTCCGAGGGCACCCCCGGCGACGTCTACGGCTCCGAGGACCCGACCCAGCCAGACACCCTGGACCTCTACGCCAACCAGCGCACCGGTCTGGGCCTCTACGCCCCCGGGGGCGGGGTCGCCGTCGAGCGGGGCACGGTGAACGACTGGTTCGAGCTGACCACCGCGCTGGAGGAGGCGGGCGCCACACCATCGGCCAGCATGACCGCCGAGCTCGCCGCCCAGGCGGCGCCCGAGCAGACCCTGATGGGCCGGGGCAAGGCGGGCATGAAGCTCGCCTGGTCCAACCAGCTCGCCGCCTTCCGCGAGGCCTCCGGCGACGACCTCGTGCTGCTGCGCGCACCCGGCGAGACCACCTCCGCCGAGGGCACCGGGATGTGGCTGCAGGCCTCGCAGCTCTACACGATCAGCAAGCGCAGCGAGCACCCCGAGGAGGCGGCCGCGCTCGTCGACTTCCTCGTCAACGACCCGCGCGCGGCCGACTTCATCAAGTCCGACCGCGGCATTCCGGCCAACCCCGAGATCCGGGAGCACCTGGAAGGCGACCTGAGCGAGAGCCAGAAGGTCGAGTTCGCGTTCGTCGACCGGATGAGCGGGCTGGTCGACGGCGACTTCGTCATCGGCCCCACGGGCTCGACCGAGTCGGTCGACCTGCTCCAGCGCACCCACGAGGCGGTGCTCTTCGGCCGGCAGTCGCCGTCCCAGGGCGCGAAGCAGTTCGTCACCGAGCTCAGCGATGCGGTCTCGTGACGCGGCCGGGGATCCGGTCGGCGGCCCGCCCGCGGACGCCGCCGACCGGATCGACCGGCACTCCCTCGTGGCGCGCCACCGGGTCGAGACGGCGGGAATCGATCCCGACTGCGCGCTGTCGGTCGGCAACGGCGAGCTGTGCATGACGGTCGACGCCACGGGCCTGCAGACGTTCCCCGAGCACTACCCGGTCGCCGATCCGGCCGGCGGCGCTCCGGGCACGCTGCTGGGCACCCAGTCCCAATGGGGCTGGCACAGCGCGCCGCCTCCCGAAGGCGCCGATCTCGCCCGGACGGTGCGCCCTTACCGCACCCCGCGAGGAGAGGTCGGCTACGTCGACTCGGGGCCGATCGACGGCTCCGACGACTCCGCGCTCGACGAGGGCGCCCGGTGGCTGCGCGCCAACCCCCACCGCCTGGACCTGGCACGCATCGGGCTGGTGCTGGCCGACGGCGGCGGCCACCGGGCCCCGCGGGCCGCGGAGCTGGCCGGATGCCGCCAGGTCCTGGACCTGTGGACCGGCGTGGTCGCCAGCTCGTTCTCCGCCGGCGACCGGTCGCTGCGCGTACGCACCGCCTGCCATCCCAGCGAGGACACCGTCGCCGTGCGCATCGAGCGCACCGCGGGCCCGCCCGGGATCGGCGTCCGCATCGCCTTCCCCTACGGGTCGCAGTCCTGGAGCGCCGCCGCCGACTGGTCGCGCCCCGATGCCCACACCAGCGACGTCGAGCCGCTGCCCGGCGGAGCCCTGGTGCGGCGGCGCTTCGACGGGCGGGGCGAGGCCCTCTACCGCGTGCGCGTGCGGACCTCGCCGGGGGCCGAGGTCACCGCTACCGGCGAGCACGAGGCGGTGGTGTCGACCGCGGCCGACGCGCTCGACGTGGCGGTGACCCTGGTCGGCGGCGACGGCGGCGACCCGCAGGGCGCGGCGGCCGCGGAGGTGTTCGCGGCGAGCCGGGAGCACTGGCCCCGGTTCTGGAGCCGCGGCGCGGCGCTCGACCTGGCGGGCAGCACCGATCCGCGCGCCGCCGAGCTGGAGCGCCGGACCGTCCTCTCGCAGTACCTCGCGGCGATCCAGTGCGCGGGCTCCCTCCCTCCGCAGGAGACCGGGCTGACCTGCAACAGCTGGCGCGGCAGGTTCCATCTGGAGATGCACTGGTGGCACGCGGCGCACTTCGCGCTGTGGGGCAGGCCCGACCTGCTGAACCGCAGTATGGGCTTCTACCGCAGCATCCTGCCGGCGGCGCAGCGCACGGCCGCCGCGCAGGGCTACCGGGGCGCGCGCTGGCCCAAGCAGGTCGGCCCCGACGGCCGCGAGAGCCCCAGCGGGATCGGCCCGTTCCTGCTCTGGCAGCAGCCGCACGTCATCCACTTCGCCGAACTGCTGCGGCGGGCGGGCGGCGCCGAGCCCGGTGAGCAGGCCGAGCTGGCCGACGTGGTCGAGCAGACCGCGCGCTTCATGGCCGACGTCGCCGAGCCCGCCGCCGACGGGTTCTCCCTGGGCCCGCCGCTGGTCCCGGCCCAGGAGTCCTACGCCGGCATCCGCGACCGCGCCCACGACCCGCCCTTCGAGCTGGCCTACTGGGCCTGGGCGCTGGGGGCGGCCCAGCGGTGGCGGACGTCGGCCGGGGCGGCGCCCGAGCCCTACTGGGACGAGGTGCGCACGCGGATGCGCCGCCCGCTGGTGCGCGGCGGCCGCTACGCCGCGATCGCCGTCGAGCCGTTCACGGTGCGCGCCGACCATCCGTCCATGGTCTACGCGCTCGGCGTCGTGCCCCCGTCCGGCGTCGTCGATCCCGAGACCGTACGGGCCACGCTGCACGACGTGCTTTCGGACTGGGACTGGGAGAGCACCTGGGGCTGGGACTACCCGGCGCTGGCCATGACGGCGACCCGGCTGGGCGAGCCGCACACGGCCGTCGACGCGCTGCTGCGCGACACCCCGAAGAACCGCTACCTGCCCAACGGCCACAACCGCCAGACCGCGAGCCTGCCGCTCTACCTGCCCGGAAACGGCGGGCTGCTGGCCGCCGTGGCGCTGATGGCCGGCGGGTTCGACGGCGACGGCGGCGTACACGCCCCCGGCTTCCCGCGCGACGGGACCTGGGCGGTGCGCCGGGAGGGCTTCGTGCGATCGCCCTGACAACGGCGCCCCCGGCACACCCGCGCCCGGCACCCGGACGCACACGACGCGACACCCGACGCGAAGGAGACACATGACCGAGATCCGCCGGTACGCCGTGGTCGGCACGGGGGCGCGCGCCCGGTTCTTCATCGCCGCGCTGGCCGGCACCTACGCCGGCTCCGCCGAAACGGCCGCCTGGTGCGAACCCAACCCGGCGCGGATGGACGCCGCCGACGCCCTCGTCGCCGAGCACCGGCCGGACGCGCCGGCGCCCGCCCGGTACGCGCCCTCGGAGCTGGAGCGCATGGTCGCAGACCGGCGGATCGACACCGTCGTGGTGACCAGCCCCGACTGGACCCACGCCGAGAACGCCGCCCGCGCCATGCGGGCCGGCGCCGACGTCGTGCTGGAGAAGCCGCTGACCACCTCGGTCGCGGGCTGCCGCGCGATCGCCGAGGCGGCGGCCGAGACGGGCCGCTCCCTGGTGCTGACGTTCAACTACCGCTACTCGCCGCGCAACGCCGCGCTGAAGGAGGTCCTCTCCTCGGGGCGCATCGGCGAGGTGACCTCGGTCCACTTCGAGTGGGCGCTGGACACCATGCACGGCGCCGACTACTTCCGCCGCTGGCACCGGGAGAAGGCGCGCTCGGCCGGGCTCTCCGTGCACAAGGCCGCCCACCACTTCGACCTGGTGAACTGGTGGCTGGCCGACGCGCCCGAGTGGGTCTTCGCGGGCGGCGGCCTGCGCTTCTACGGCGACGCCAACGCCCGCGCACGCGGGCTGGGCGAGCGCCCCGAGCGCGGGACGACCGACCCGCCCAGCACCGACCCCTTCGCCCTCGACCTGCGCGCCGACCCGGTCCTGCGCTCCCTGTACTGGGAGGCCGAGTCCCACGACGGCTACCTGCGCGACCGCGACGTGTTCTCGCCCGGCATCACGATCGAGGACAACGTGTCCGTGCTGGCCGGCTACCGCGGCGGCGCCCTGCTGACCTACTCGCTCAACGCGCACAGCCCGTGGGAGGGCTACCGCGTCTGCGTCAACGGCACGGCCGGGCGCGCCGAGCTCGACGTGGTCGAACGCAGCGCCGTGCTGCCCGGCGCCGACGGCCGGTACGTGCTCGACGCCAGCTCGGTCGCCGACACCGCCGACGGCGAGGCCCGCCGCCGGGGGGCGTGGCTGACCGTGCAGCGGCACTGGGAGAAGGCGCAGCCGGTGCCCATCGCCGACGACGGCGACGGCGGCCACGGCGGCGGCGACGCCCTGCTGCTGGAGGACGTGTTCGGCGTCGCCGCGCCCGACCCGCTGGGGCGGCGGGCCGGGCTCGGCGACGGGCTCTCCTCCGTCGCCGTCGGCTTGGCGGCCAACGCCTCGATGGAGTCGGGACTGCCGGTCCGCATCGCCGAGCTCGGGCTGCCCGAGCCGGCCGAGGCCTCCGGCGGCCCGTGGGGGCAGGCGTCGGGGAGGCACCATGTCGGCGATCGGTGAGCTCGCCGCCCTGCGGCGCACCAAAGCGGGCCGCGCCGGGACCAGCCCGGCCGAGCGCGGCGACAACCGGGCGGCGCTGGTGTTCCTCGCCCCGTGGTTCGTCGGCCTGGCGCTGATCACCGTCGGACCGATCACGGCGTCGCTGTACCTGTCGTTCACCGACTACAGCCTGTTGGACGCGCCCGAGTGGACCGGGCTGGAGAACTACCGGGCGATGGCCGAGGACCCGCGGCTGTTCACGTCGCTGCGGGTGACCTTCACCTACGTCTTCGTCTCCGTGCCGCTGCAACTGGCCGCTGCGCTGGGGCTCGCCCTGTTCCTCGACCGCGGGCTGCGCGGCCTGCCGATCTACCGCTCGGTGTTCTACCTGCCCTCGCTGCTGGGCGCCAGCGTGGCCGTCGCGATCCTGTGGCGGCGGATCTTCGGCAACACCGGGCTGATCAACCAGCTCCTGGCGCTGTTCGGGATCGACGGCCCCGGGTGGATCGCCCACCCCGACTACGCGCTGGGCACCCTCATCGTGTTCAACGTGTGGACCTTCGGCTCGCCGATGGTGATCTTCCTCGCCGGGCTGCGCCAGATCCCGCGGCACCTCTACGAGGCGTCGGCCATCGACGGCGCCGGGAAGCTGCGCCGGTTCCGCAGCGTCACGGTCCCGCTGCTGACGCCCATCATCTTCTTCAACCTGGTCCTGCAGACCATCTTCGCCTTCCAGGCGTTCACACAGGCCTTCGTCGTCAGCGGAGGCACCGGCGGGCCCATCGACTCGACGCTGTTCTACACGCTGTACCTCTACGAGGAAGGCTTCGCCAACCTGCACATGGGGTACGCGTCGGCGATGGCCTGGCTGCTGCTGGTGATCGTCGCGGGGCTCACCGCGGTCAACTTCCTCGTCTCGAAGTACTGGGTCTTCTACGATGACTGAACACGACCTGCTCGCCACCGACAGCCGGGCCGAGCGCCGCGGCCGGGCTCCGGCGCCCGGCGCGAACGGCCCCTCCTCCGGCGGGGTGCCGAGGCCGCGGGCCGCACTCCGCCGCGCCGACTGGCCCGGGGTGGTGCGGCGCACGGGCAAGCACGCGCTGCTGACCACCGTCGGGCTCGTGATGATCTACCCGCTGCTGTGGATGGCCGCGAGCTCCCTCAAACCCGACGCCCTGATCTTCCGCGACCCCTCGCTGATCCCCAGCGAGGTCGACCTGAGCAACTACACCCTCGGATGGACGGCGCTGGCCCACCCCTTCACCCACTACCTGCTGAACTCGCTGGTGGTGGTGGCCGGAGCCGTGCTGGGCAACCTGGTCTCGTGCTCGATGGCGGGCTACGCGTTCGCCCGGCTGAACTTCCGGGGCCGCAAGCTGTGGTTCGCCGTCATGCTGATGTCGATCATGCTGCCGATCCACGTGGTGATCGTGCCGCAGTACGTCCTGTTCTCCTCTCTGGACTGGATCAACACCTACCTGCCGCTGGTCGTGCCGAAGCTGCTGGCCACCGACGCGTTCTTCATCTTCCTGATGGTGCAGTTCTTCCGCGGGGTCCCGCGCGACCTGACCGAGGCGGCCCACATCGACGGCGCCGGCCACGCCCGGATCTTCCTGCAGGTCATGCTGCCGCTGTCCACCCCCGCCCTGGCCACCACGGCGATCTTCACCTTCATCTGGACCTGGAACGACTTCTTCAGTCAGCTCATCTTCCTCACCGACCCGGAGATGTACACGGTGCCCGTGGCCCTGCGGACGTTCGTCGACTCCACCTCCGACAGCTCGTGGGGCTCGCTGATGGCGATGTCGGTGGTCTCGCTGGTCCCGATCTTCGTGATCTTCCTGTTCGGTCAGCGGTACCTGGTCCGGGGCATCGCGACGACCGGCCTGAAGTAGGCCGCGGAGCGGAGGCGCTCCCGCCCGTGCGCACGCGCCGGGCGGGAGCGCGGCGCACCGGTCCGGGCGGCGCCGGGACGCGGGCGAACCGGCGGGCGCCTCCTGCCACACTTGGGGACGTGGGTACACGAGAGACTTCTGTTGAGCTGTTCCAGCGAGCCGGCGCCGTCGTCCCCGGTGCGGTGAACTCGCCCGTCCGCGCGTTCGGGGCGGTGGGGGGCACGCCGCCGTTCATGGCGTCGGGCGCGGGCCCCTACCTCACCGACGTCGACGGCAACACCTACGTCGACCTCGTCTGCTCCTGGGGTCCGCTGATCCTGGGGCATGCGCACCCCGCCGTCGTCGAGGCGCTGACCGAGGCCGCGGCCAAGGGGACCTCCTACGGCGCCCCCACCGCGGGCGAGGTCGAGCTGGCCGAGGAGATCGCCGCCCGCACCCCGGTCGAGCAGGTCCGGCTGGTCAACTCCGGCACCGAGGCGACCATGTCGGCGATCCGCCTGGCCCGCGCCGCCACCGGCCGCGGCAAGGTCGTCAAGTTCGCCGGCAACTACCACGGGCACGTCGACGCCCTCCTGGCCTCCGCCGGCTCGGGCGTGGCCACCTTCGCCCTGCCGGACTCGCCCGGTGTCACCGGCGCCAGTGCGGCCGACACCGTCGTGCTGCCCTACAACGACATCGCCGCCGTCGAACGGGTGTTCGCCGAGCAGGGTGAGGACATCGCCTGCGTGATCGCCGAAGCCTGCCCCGCCAACATGGGCGTCGTCCCGCCCCGCGACGGCTTCAACGCGCGGCTGAAGGAGATCGCCGCGGCCAACGGCGCGCTGCTGGTGCTGGACGAGGTGCTGACCGGGTTCCGCGTCAGCCGGTCCGGCTGGTACGGCCTGGAGGGCGTGGCCCCCGACCTGGTCACCTACGGCAAGGTCATGGGCGGCGGCCTTCCCGCGGCGGCCTTCGGCGGCCGCGCCGAGCTGATGGAGCTGCTCGCCCCGTCCGGACCCGTCTACCAGGCGGGCACGCTGTCGGGGAACCCGCTGGCCACCGCGGCCGGCCTGGCGACGCTGCGCAACGCCACCGACGACGTGTACGCGCGCATCGACGCCGCCGCCGACCAGGTCGCCTCCGCCGTGGAGCGCGAGCTGAGCGCGGCCGGGGTCGAGCACCGCGTCCAGCGCGGCGGCAGCCTGTTCACCGTCTTCTTCACCGGCGAGGAGGTCACCGACTTCGACGGCGCCCGCGCCCAGCACCTCGACAGGTTCGCCGCCTTCTTCCACGCGATGCTCGACCAGGGCGTCCACCTGCCGCCGGCCGCGTTCGAGGCCTGGTTCCTCTCGGCCGCGCACGACGAGACCGCCGTCGAGCGCATCGTCGGCGCGCTGCCCCGGGCGGCGCGGGCCGCCGCCGAGGTCTGAGCGGCGCAGCGACCGGCCCTCGACGGAACCGGGCCGCGGGTCCGGCGCCCCGGGCTCGCGGCGCGCCCGAGCGCCGAAGCGGCGCCCGCCCGCCGCCGCGCCGGGCGGCGACCCGCGGGGCCGGGCGCGGTGGGCGCCGGCCCGTTCGCGCTCGATAGATTGGTAGTGCGGCGCCGGCGCCGCCGTCGAGGTCGGCGACGCGCGTGCCGTCGGCACTCGGCACGCCGCCGCTCCGTAGCCGCCCGGCGGGCGGTCCGCGTCCCGGGCGAGCCGCGCGCCGCCCGGCGCAGTCCCACGACGATCGGAAGGGAATCGGTCCCCCGCACATGAGTACGACCACCGTTGTCCATCTCCTCAGGCACGGCGAAGTGCACAACCCGGACGGGATCCTCTACGGCCGGCTGCCGGAGTTCCACCTGAGCGAGAACGGCACGGACATGGCCGCACTGGCGGCCGAGTGGTTCACCGGGCGCGACATCGCCGCGCTGTACACCTCGCCGCTCGACCGCGCCAAGGAGACCGCCCGGCCGGTCGCCGACGAGTTCGGGGTGGGCGTCCGGCTCGACGAGCGCCTGATAGAGGCCGGCAACACCTTCCAGGGCATGACACTGTCGTCGCGCTCGGTCCGCGACGTGCAGGTGCTGCGCCGGCTCTACAACCCCTTCCGGCCCTCGTGGGGCGAGCCCTACGCGGGCATCGTGGCCCGCATGGTCGACGTCATCAAGGTGGTGCGCAAGGAGGCGTGGGGGCGCGAGGCGGTCTGCGTCAGCCACCAGCTTCCGATCTGGATGGCGCGGCGGGCGGCCGAGAAGAAGCGGCTCTGGCACCGCCCCGACCGCCGGCAGTGCAACCTGGCCAGCGTGACGTCGCTGACCTTCGAGGACCAGAAGCTGGTCAGCGTGGGCTACGCCGAGCCGGCCGCCGACCTCTACCGCCGCAGCGGCCCCCTGGTCCCGGGCGCCTGAGCCCGCGTCGGCGCCGCTTGGGGCGGCGCGCGGCTCGGCGCGGCTACGCCTGCGCGCGGTGCCGGCATCAGGGGCGGCGGCGGGGAATTCGGCGCCCCGCATCCGTGTTTCGGGCCGGGGGAACGGCCGACGAGGGCGGCCGGTGCGCCGACCGCGTTGTGCCAAGCGGTAGGCTGGTCTCTCGGGTGCGGCGTCCTTCATCGGAGCGCGGTCCCGCGCGCCCGTCACTGCGACGGATCCCGCCGCATTCTTCCGCCGGTTCCGCACGCGCGCTGCCTCATGTGCAGCGGGCGGGGCGGGCCGTCGTGTCATCTGGTCCGCTGGCGAGAGGTGAGCCGTATGGGTTCCGTCATCAAGAAGCGCCGCAAGCGCATGGCGAAGAAGAAGCACCGCAAGCTGCTGAAGAGGACCCGGGTCGCGCGCCGCAACAAGAAGTAGCCGGGACGTCAACCAGAGGTCGGTCTCTCCGCGGGCACCGGGCGCTGCGGCGGCGCGGTCGCCGCGGAGACCTCCTTCTCCCGGAGTGAAGTCCCCTCGGAAGCCCCCGTCAGAACCCCTGACCGGTCTTCCGGCGGCGCGGTCCCGGCTCCGGTGCCGGGTCGGCCGCTTTCCGGGGCCGCGCGGCGGCCCATGCGGCGGAGAACGCCGTGCCGGCCTGCCGAGACCGCGACGGTGGAAGCAGGAACCAGCGGGAACCCCCGAGGCAGTACCGCACCGGTCGGTACCGGCGCCGACCGGAGTCCACCGGCTTCAGCCGTGTGGACGAAGTCGATCGTGGAGGCGCGTCCAATGGGCCGCATCGTACTGGTAACAGGAGTCTCCCGCCATCTGGGAGCCCGAGTGGCCGAGGCCGTGGCCGCCGACCCCGGCGTCGACCGGGTCGTCGGTGTGGACGCGGCGCCTCCGCGCCATCCGCTGGGCGGGGTCGAGCACGTCTCAGCCGACCTGCACGGCGGCAGCATCGCGCAGACCGTCGTCGACTCCGGTGCCGACACGGTGCTCCACCTGGGGCTGACTCCCGCCGGGAGCGCTCCGGGTGGAGGATCGGCCACCGGCAACGGCAACATCCTGGGCACCATGCAGCTGCTGGCCGGCTGCCAGCGCTCGGAGTCGGTCGCCCGCCTGGTCGTGCGTTCCAGCGCCGCCGTCTACGGCCAGTCCGGCCACGACACGCTGCTGTGCACCGAGGAGGGCGAGGCGCGCAGCATGCCGCGCTCCGCCTACGCGCACAACGCCGCCGAGGTCGAGGAGCACACGGGCGCCCTCGCCCGGCGCCGCCCCGAGCTTTCGGTGGCGGTGCTGCGCTTCGCCAGCTTCATCGGCCCGTCCGTGGACACCCCCCTGACCCGCTACTTCGGGCTGCGGCTGGTGCCGACGGTCCGCGGCTACGACCCGCGCATGCAGTTCATCCACGAGGACGACGGCGTCGAGGCGGTGCACCGGATGGCGCTGAGCGCCAACGCCGGCGTGTTCAACGTGGCGGGGTCGGGATCCCTGCCGCTGTCGCAGTGCCTGCGGCGGGTGGGGCGGCGGCGCTTCGCCATGCCCGAGCGCGGTCTGCGCATGCTCGGCGGGCTGGCGCGGCGCGGCGAGTTCGACTACTCGCCCGACCAGCTCCGGCTGCTGTGCTCCGGCCGCGTGGTGGATGCGGGCAAGCTGGAGCGCGAGCTGGGCTGGTCCCCCGCCTACACCTCCAGCGAGGCGTTCGACGCCTACCTGAGCGAGCGCGGCGGGGGCCCGCGCCGGCACGGGGCGGCTCCTCCGCGCCGCCCGCACCGGACCCGTCCGGCGCTGGGGGCCTGAGCGCCGCGCACGCTCGGCCGGGCGCACACCCGTACCGCTCTCGCGCGCTGCGGCGCGGCGCCGCCGTCAGCGGCGTGTGCGGCGGCGCAGAACGGTCACTGCGACGCCTCCGGCCACCGCCCCGGTGAGCGCCGCGGGCACGCCTACGCGCAGGGCGGCGCGGTGCGTGCGGAACTCGTGCACCGGCCAGCCCGCCCCGAGCGCGTGGTCGCGCAGCGCGTCGTCGGGGTTGACCGCGTTGGGGCGGCCCACTGCAGCCAGCAGCGGGAGGTCGTTGCTGGAGTCGCTGTAGGCCGTGCAGTCGTCCAGGTCGACGCCCTCGCGGCGGGCGAGCGCCTCAGCGGCGGCCGCTTTGGCCGGGCCGTGCAGCAGGTCGCCGACCAGTCGGCCGGTGTAGACCCCGTCGACGGTCTCGGCCACCGTGCCCAATGCGCCGTCCAGTCCGAGCCTGCGCTTGATGATGTCGGCCAGCTCCACCGGCGTGGCGGTGACCAGCCACACGCGCTCGCCGCGAGCGAGGTGGCGGTGGACGAGGCGGCGGGTGCCCTCCCAGATGCGGCCGGCCATCGTGTCGTCGTAGATCTCCTCGCACAGTCCCACGAGGTCGTCGACGTCGTGGCCGGCGACGAAGGCCAGCGCGGCCTCGCGTGCGGCGTTGATCTGCTGGGGCTGCTCGGTTCCGCTGGCCCGGAAGAGCATCTGCCCCCACGCGAAGCGCAGGAGGTCGCGGGTCGTGAAGAGGTCGCGTGCGGCCAAGCCGCGGGCGAAGTGGTAGATCGACGCGCCCCGCATCAGGGTGTTGTCGACGTCGAAGAAGGCGATGGGCGCGCCGGTGCGGTCGGCGCCGGCAGCCGGATCCGCCGGCGCCGGGAGGCTCCGCGCCGCGCCGCTGCGGGCCTCGGCGGCGGCCGCCGAGGCCTCGCCGGCCAGGACGGCACGGCCGCGGTCGGCCCGACGGAGATAACGCCACATGCCTCCGAGCCTAAGACCCCTCCGCGCACGGCCGGACAACCCGGCGGATACCGCTCTGTGTCCGGTGAGGTAACTCACATGTCAAACCGCTGATTCAGTTCAAATACTGGTGAGTAGGGCAAATCGGGCGGAAGAATATGCCCGCGGATTCACGGCAGGGGCCGCGAGTGCACCATCATTAGCGGAATGGTCGAGGTTGGACTGGCATTCGTCTGCGCCCTTGTGGCTTGGAGCGCCAGCGCGGCGCTGATCGCCCGCGGCGCCCGAAGGCCGCGGCTCTTCGCTGCGGCCTGGGGCGCCTCAGCGGTCGTGCTCGGAATCGCGCTGAGCGCGGCCTTCCCTGGTGCGCTGCTCGGCTTCAACGAAGCCACGTTCCGCATCCTGCAGATCGGCATCGGGCACCTGGGTCCGCTGCTGATCGGCTGGGGGGCCGTGGAGTACGCGGTGGGATCGGCGCGGGCGCGCTTCGGCACCCGCCTGGTGGTGACCACCCTGGGCGTCGTGCCGCTGGTGGTGCTCACCATGGACCGGCTTCGCGGCCGGTTCGACAACGACTACCCGGTCATGCGCGAGCACTACGACACCATCCCGGCGCTGGCGCTGGCCCTGGTGCACGTGTTCGCCGCGGTGGCGCTGGTGGCCTGCGCGATCGTGGTGGCCCGGAGGCTCCGCGACCAGCCCCGGCTCTCCCGGCACGAGCTGTCGGTGCTCGCACTGATGGGGCTCGCGGTGCTGCTGGAGGTCGTCGTCAGCCGCTTCGGCCTCGGTATCCTCGGGCAGCTGCTGATGCTCGGTGCTCTTGCGGCCCTGTGGGTGGGCTTCCTGCGGGCCGTCGATCCCCCGCGAGAGCGTCCCAACCGCAGGGCCCGCGGCCGCTCCCGATCGGGCCGCGGCCGCGGCGACGAACGCGGCGACGACGCCGCCGACGATGAGGAGGACGGTGTGTGGGGTAGGCGCCGGCGGCGCGGCCGCGACGAGTACGACGACGACTACGACGGCTATGACGGCTACGACGACGAGCCCTATGACGACCGGGACGCCCGCGGCGCCCCGGCGGGCCGGCAGGCCCCGGCTTCGTCGCGGCAGCAGCGCATCCTCGGCGTCATCACCATCTACACGCTGGCCGACGGCCGCGCCGACGCGTTCGACGAGGCCGCGGACGAGGTCGTCGACCAGGTCGCCCGCAATGAGCCGGACACCCTCCTCTTCGCCTGCCACACGGTGCCCAGCGCGCCGCTGCAGCGGATCGTCTACGCGATCTACCGCGACGAGCTCGCGATGGAGGAGCACGAGCAGCAGCCGCACGTGCTGGAGTTCGGCAGGCGGAGCACGGCGGCGGTGGTCGCCACCAACGTGATCGAGCTCTCGCTCGCGGGCGCCTCCGCGACCGACAACCTAGCCAGCATGCTCATGCCGCGCTAACCTCGTCGTCGTTCGGCCGGTGCCGCCCCTCGGCCCTGCCGACAGGACCGGGCCGGGCGCCTGGGTGCTTCGTCAGAATTCGCTGGGATATCCCCCTCGGGCCCGGAGCGGCGATACGCGTGAAGTACCCTTCGATCAAGTACCGAGCTTTGGGCGCCCTCCGACGCCGCCGTGGCGTGCCCGCCGGCCGGATGTCGGAGCCGGGCGGGGCGCCGGACCCAACAGGAGCGTGCTGGTAGCCCGATGCGAAAGTTCCTCGTCTTTGTGATCTTCGTGCTGATCGTGGTGGCCGTCGCCGACCGCGGCCTGCACTACGCGGCGGAGAGCGAGATCGCCTCGCGTGTCGAGCAGCAGTACGAGATGGCCTCCGAACCCGAGGTCACCATCGGCGGCTTCCCCTTCCTCACGCAGGCTGTCAGCGGCGAGTACGACGAGATCAGGATCGTCACCGGGGCGATCGTCGTCGACAGCGTCCAGCTGGAGCGCGTCAACGTCACGGCGCGCGACGTCACGGCACCGCTGTCGGACCTGATGACCCAGCCCAGCGTGGTGGCGGGCACCGCCGAGGCGAAGGTGACGCTGCCCTACAGCGAGCTACAGAAGCGCCTGCCCGAGGGCATCGTGATCGAGAACGAGAACGGAAAGCCGCGCATGTCGGGCGACCTCGCGCTGGGCCAGTACAGCACGCCGGTCTCGGCGGACCTGCAGGTCTCGGTCGAGGACGACTCCATCATGGTCACCCCCTCCAACATCGAGGTCGGCCAGACCGGGCTGGGCGGCATGGACCTCGTCGAGCAGATGCTGTCGCTCCAGGTGCCCGTCCCCGAGATGCCGTTCGGACTCGAGGTGCAGAGCATCGAGGCCCTGCCCAACGGCGTCGAGGTCATGGCGGAGGCGCGCGACGTGGAGCTCGTCGGCACCTCGCCCGCCGCCGGGTAGCCTCGTGGACGCGGGCGCACCGGGCGCCGAGACCCTGGCCGGAGCCGCCGCCCTGGCGGCGGTCCTCGTGCTGGGCACCGCCTTCGGCCTGCTGCGGCGCCGGTTCGACGGGCGCTTCCGCGCCTTCGGCGGCGCCCGCCGGGCGCGCCTCCGGCAGGCGGCGGCGCAGTCGGCATCCGGGGAGGTATCCGGCATGGACGCACGGGCGGCGAGCGGACACCCCGCAGCCGGAGGCGGAGCGGCGCAGGAGCTGACCGAGGTCGACCTGGGCGCCGGGCTCGGCAAGCGCGCGACCCTGGTGCAGTTCTCCACCGCCTTCTGCCAGCCCTGCCGCGCGACCCGGCGCGTGCTCGCCGAGGTCAGCTCCATGGTCGAGGGTGTGGCCCACGTCGAGGTCGACGCCGAGTCGCACCTGGACCTGGTCCGCCGGCTGGACATCATGCGCACGCCGACCGTGCTCGTACTCGACGCCGGAGGCCGCATCACCCAGCGGGCGGCCGGGCAGCCCCGCAAGCCCGACGTGATCGCGGCCCTGGGCGAGGCGATCCCCTAGCCCTGCGCCGCTCCCTCCGAGGGGCCGCGGCCCGGCCGCGACGGCCGGCCGCCGGCGGTGGCGCGGATGCCCAGGCCGGACGGGGGTCTGTGAGTCGACCCACCCGTGACATCCGTGTGCGCACCACGTACCATCAGGGGCGTGAGTTCTCCGACAGAGCCGTTTCTGACCAAGCGGCGCGCCGTGGACTTCTGCCACGTCGCCACCGCACTCTGTCGTGCTGTCCGCTAGAGCCGATCGCCCCCGGGCCTGATTCGGCCCGCCGCGCACGTCCGGCCGCCGGCCGCCCCTCGACTCCGCAAGCAGCAGCACTCACCCGGGTGGTAAGTCCACGATGCAGGTCGACCCGCGAGGTCAGCGCTTCACCGCCGCCATCACCACCGCAGTACTGGCGATCGTGCTGGTCACCGGAAGTGTGTGGCTGCTCGCGGCCCAGGCGCTGGTATTCGCCGCCGCCGTCGCCGCCGGTGTGCGGCGCTCGCCCTACGGCCTGCTCTACGCCTGGCTGATCCGCCCCCGGCTGGGCCCGCCGCCGGAGACCGAGGACTCGGCTCCGCCGCGCTTCGCCCAGGCGGTCGGACTGGTGTTCGCGCTGGTCGGACTGGTCGGCTACCTCGCCGTCGGCGCCTGGGTGGGCATCGCCGCGACCGCGCTCGCCCTTCTGGCCGCTTTCCTCAACGCCGCCTTCGGCCTGTGCCTGGGCTGCGAGATGTTCCTGCTGATGCGCCGGCTGACCCCGGCGGGCCGTACCCCGTGAGGCGTCCGGCACCGCACGACCGCCCCCGCGGCGAAACGAACGACCAACCGACGATTGAAGGAGGTTCCCCATGAGCCGCTCCGACGTCCTCGTGGACGCCGACTGGGTGGAGGCCCGCCTCGACGAGCCGAGCGTCGTCCTCGTTGAGGTGGACGAGGACACGTCGGCCTACGACAAGGGCCACATCCGCAACGCCGTCAAGATCGACTGGAAGACCGAGCTCCAGGACCCCGTCCGCCGCGACTTCGTGGACCGCACCGGCTTCGAGAAGCTCCTCTCCGAAAAGGGCATCTCCAACGACGACACCGTGGTGCTCTACGGCGGCAACAACAACTGGTTCGCGGCCTACGCCTACTGGTACTTCCGCCTCTACGGCCACCAGAACACCAAGCTGCTCGACGGCGGCCGCAAGAAGTGGGAACTGGACTCCCGCGAGCTGGTCGAGGAGGTCCCGCAGCGTTCCAAGACGGCCTACACCGCCAAGGAGCAGGACACCTCGATCCGCGCGTTCCGCGAAGAGGTCGTCGACGCCATCGGCAGCAAGGACCTGGTCGACGTGCGCTCGCCCGACGAGTTCGCCGGCAAGCTGCTGGCGCCGGCGCACCTGCCGCAGGAGAGCGCGCAGCGGCCGGGCCACATCCCGACCGCGCGCAACATCCCCTGGGCCAAGACCGCCAACGACGACGGCACCTTCAAGAGCGACGAGGAACTGCGCAAGCTCTACACCGAGGCCGGCGTCGACCTGAACAAGGACATCATCGCCTACTGCCGGATCGGCGAGCGCTCCTCGCACACCTGGTTCGCGCTGCACGAGCTGCTCGGACTGGACAACGTGAAGAACTACGACGGCTCCTGGACCGAGTACGGCTCGCTGGTGGGCGTGCCCGTGGAGCTGGGCGAGGCCAAGTAGCCGAGTAGCGGCCGCCACGGCCCGCCGGCCGGTCCGCGCGGCGGGCGCAGGGCACCGGCCCGGGCGCCGAACGAGCACCGGACCGGCAACGACCTAGGAGGAGACGCAGTGAGCGACAACGGATGCGGAGCGCCGGTCGGGGGAGTGGCCCTGGCCGACGCCGACGCGGGCGACCAGGCGGTCATCCAGGGCGTGGTGCGCCGTGACGGCGTGCCGCTCAGCGGCGCCTACGCGCGCCTGCTGAACAGCTCCGACGACTTCGTCGGCGAGGTGGCCACCGGCGAGGAGGGCACGTTCCGCTTCTTCGCCGCCGACGGCGCGTGGAAGGTGCGCGTGCTGGCCTCGAAGGGCTTCACCGGCGAGTACGAGGTCGACGCGGAGACCGGGAAGGTGGTCGACCTCCAGGTCGACGCCTGAGCACGGCCGCGGCCGGACGACGCGCGGACGCCGGTGCGGGCGGGGTGCATCCCCGCCGGCACCGGCGTCCGCTGCTTTCGCGCACCGTCGGCTCGCCCGAAGAGGCGGCGAGAGTCGGCGAGAGGCGGCCCGCCGGCCGGTGACGGGTGGTGGCGTCCGCGCGTCCGCCTCGTGTCCGCCGGATCGTCGGCGGGGCGGCCGGTCTCGGCGGCGGCCGGCGCCCGACCGGCCGCGCCCGCGCGCCGGGGGCGCAGCCTCCGCGCGCTCCGGCGCGGCCCGCCGGCCGCGATTCGCGGCCGGGTCGTGACAACCCGGAGACCTCCTGCCAACATCTGCGGTAGTCTCCGCACGATCTCCGCATATCCTGCGATGCCGACCCGGCCGCCCCGATGCCGGGCAGGAGGTGCTTCGAGGTGGCCGATCCCGCATCGGGACCCCATCCGACTCCGACCTACCTCGGTTGGCGCTACGAGGTGCCGGCGCCCGCCCCCGGCCCGCCGCCGCAGCGCCCCTCACCCGGCGACCGCGTCGCCCTCAGCGCGGAGTGGGTGTCGGCCCAGCGCCGTGCCGAGGCACGCACCCACCGCCCGCTGTACGCGGCCCTGGCCGTCCTGGGAGCCGTCGCCCTGCTGTGCCTGCCGCTGTGGCCGCTGCGCGTGCTGCCGGGCCTGTTCGTCCTCGTCGCCTGCCTGGCGTGCGCGGCCGTGGCGCTTCCCATCGCCGTCGCCCTGCTGCAGGGCCGCCGCGTCACGAGCGAGCGGCTGCGCGCCGAGAAGAGCCGCCTGGAGGCCGAGCGCGCCGTACGCGAACGCGACCTGCGCGAGCGCCAGGAGGAGCACGCCCGCGCCTACGCCGAGTGGCAGAGCCGCAAGCGCGTCTACGAGTCCCAGCCCCGCTGGTACGGGGTCCGCCCGCCGGACGGCACGCACACCGTCGTCGTGGCCGGGGGCGACCACACCGGCTGGTCGGCGCTGCTCACCACCGTCGGTGCCTCACTGCTGCGCGTCGGGGGCGACCTCACCGTCGTCGACCTCTCGGGGCGCGGCACCGCCGCCGAGCTGTGCTCGCTGGTCAAGCGCTCCGCCGTCATCCCGCGGGTGTGGGTGCTCCCGGCCGACCTGCAGCGGATGAACCTGGGCACCAACCTGGGGGCCGGGCAGCGGGCCCGCATCCTCGCCTCGCTGGCCTGCGCCGCCGACGCGAAGGCCGACATCGACGCCGACGAGACGCTGCTGCTGCGGCTGTTCGAGGTACTGGGCCCGCAGATCAGCGTCGCCGAGCTCATCGGCGGGCTGCGGGCGCTGAGCACCCCCTCCGACGACCCCGGGGCCGACTCCGACCCCGTCCTCGGGCCGCTCCCCGCGGACCGGCGCACCGAGCTGCGCGACCGCTGCGGCGACGACCGGGCGGTGCGCGAGCGCGCCTGGGGGCTGGAACAGCACCTGGCACCGTTCGAGGGCGTCGGCCGCCGCGCGGAGGAGGAGCCCTACGCCCAGGTGAAGGTCATCGCCACCGACCGCACGCTGGGCGACGTCTCCGCGCGCGCCTACGGCACCTACACGGTGGCCGCACTGAGCGAGCTGCTGGAGCTGCGCGCCACCCGCGCCCCGGCCGACCAGGCGCCCGCCCGCCCCTGGCAGCACACGGTGGTGGTCGCCGGCGCGGAGTCGCTGCCGGCCCACGACCTGGAGCGGCTGGGCGAGACCGCGTCCGGCGCCGGTGCGGGGCTGGTGCTGCTGTTCCGCGAGGTCGCCGAGGACGCGGAGCACTGGCTGTCCGGCGGCGGCCGCTTCCCGGTCGCGATGCGCCAGCCCAGCGCCGCCGCTGCCGCGCGGGTGCTGCCCGCGCTGCTGGAGTCCGGCGGCACGCCGCCGGCCGGTGCCGGAACGGGGCCGGAGCAGCGGGCTCCGGCACTGCGGGTCCACCGGTTGACCGAGGTCATCGGCGAGGCGCTGCTGGGCTCGGTGGCCGACGGCTACGTCGGCGACACCGCGGAGGACGTCACCGCTCCGGTCTCCATGCGCAACGCGGCCGCGTCGCTGGCGCCGCTGGACCTCGCCCGCCATGTCCGCGCGGCCACCACGTGGGGGCGCACCACGGCCCAGGCCGCCGGGATCGGCGGCGAGGCGCCGGACGAGCGGGGCGGCGCGGCCGACGCGGTCGGCGAGCACCGCGCCGACGTGCACGGGCTGCGCACCCTGCCGCCGACGGCCGTGGTGCTGCCCGGACCCGGCGGCCCCGTGCTCGCCGACGCAAACCCGGGCATCCTCACCCTGCCCGACGCCACTCTCAACACTGTCGCCGAAGCCCCCAAGGCCCCGCCGGCCGCGGCCGAGGCCGTCCCGGACGACGGCGGCACCCCGGCCGAGGACGACCCCCCGCCCAACCTGGGGCCGCCGCCCGAGCGGCTGGACTGGCGCGCGGTCTGAGGGCCGGGTGCGCGCAGGCGCGGCGGTAGCCTCCGCGGACCGCCCGGCGGGACCGCCCGCCCCGCCCCGCCCCGCCCGGCTCGGGCCGTGCCCGGCACGGGGCCGGCGCTCCGGTAGCCTGGCCGCCTCGCGCCCGGTCCGGCCGCGGACTCCGGCGTATCCGTGCGGTGGGGCAAGGGCAATAGTCTGGGACGCACCGCCTGGCGCCCAGGCGCATCGCACTCACTCTCTCTTTTCCGAACGTTGTGGGGATCATGAGCGAACTTCCCTTGCGTGCCCAACTGGCCTCGGTCCTGGGCAAGGGCGCGGCCTCGCTGTCCCGGGCCACCGGGCGCGGCGACGGCTCCGTCATCGGCGGCAAGATCGCGCTCAAGGTGGAGCCGGACCTGCTCGCCCAGCTCTCGCGCGGCCGCCGCCTCGCGCTGGTCAGCGCGACCAACGGCAAGACCACGACGACGCGGCTGATCGCGTCGGCGCTGCGGGAGCTCGGCCCCGTCGCGACCAACGAGCACGGCGCGAACATGCCCACCGGGCACATCACCGCGCTGGCGAACAGTCCCGACGCGCGCGAGGCCGTGCTGGAGGTCGACGAGAAGTACCTGCCGCAGGTGCTGAAGGCCGCCAACCCGGCGGTGGTCGTGCTGATGAACCTCAGCCGCGACCAGATGGACCGCGCGTCGGAGATCAACCTGCTGGCCAAGAAGTGGCGCGAGGCGCTGGGCCGCAGCCAGGCCCACGTCGTCGCCAACGCCGACGACCCGCTCGTCGCCTGGGCCGGCCTCGGGGCCGACTACGCCACCTGGGTCTCGGCCGGCCAGCGCTGGAAAGAGGACTCCTGGTGCTGCCCCGAGTGCGGCGGCCACCTCAAGCGCGACCCCGACCCGCACTGGGAGTGCCCGGAGTGCGGCATGCGCCGCCCCGAAGCCACCTGGTCCGTCGACAACGACGCCGACACCGTGGTCGACCCGGCCGGGCAGACCTGGCCGCTGCGGCTGAGCCTGCCGGGCGACGCCAACCGCGCCAACGCGGCGATCGCGATGGCCACCGCCGCGGCCTACGGGCTGCAGCCCGCCCAGTCCCTGCCGCGCCTGCAGGAGATCCGCTCGGTCGCCGGACGCTACACGTCCGTGGTGACCGACGGCGTCGAGGTCCGCCTGCTGCTGGCCAAGAACCCCGCCGGCTGGCTGGAGTCCTTCGCGGTCCTGGACCCGCCGCGGGTGCCGGTGATCCTCTCGGTCAACGCGCAGATTCCCGACGGCAAGGACACCTCCTGGCTGTGGGACGTCGACTACTCGGTGCTGCGCGGCCGCCGGGTGTTCGTGATGGGCGAGCGGCGCACCGACCTGGCGCTGCGCCTGGAGACCGACGAGGTCCCCTTCGAGGTCGCCGACCGTGTCAGCGACGTCGTGGCCAAGGTCAAGGCCGAGTCCCCCGACATCACCAAGATCGACGTCATCGCCAACTACACCGCCTTCCAGCAGATCCGCGCCGACTACGGCCGCGTCCAGTAGGAGCGAGAAGGGCATCTGATGAGCGACACCAGCAGCGTCCTACGCATCGTGTGGATCTACCCCGACCTGCTCAGCACCTACGGCGACCAGGGCAACGCCCTGATCCTGCGCCGGCGCGCCGAGCAGCGCGGCATCCGGACCGAGATCGTCCACGTGCACTCCAGCGACCCAGTCCCGGCCGAAGGCGACGTCTACCTGCTCGGCGGAGGCGAGGACCGCCCCCAGATCCTCGCGGCGAACCGGCTGCGCGCCGACGGCGGGCTCAAGCGCGCCGCCGAGCGCGGCGCGGCGGTGCTGGCGGTCTGCGCGGGCTACCAGATCATCGGCGAGACCTACGGGGACGACGACGACAACCCGCTGCCCGGCGTGGGCATCCTGGACATCCGCAGCGGGCGCGGCGAGTCTCGCGCGGTCGGCGAGATCGTCGCCGACGTCGCCCCCGAGCTGGGCGGCGGCCGCATCACCGGCTTCGAGAACCACCAGGGCCGCACCCGGCTGGGGCGCGGCGCCACCCCGCTGTCGCGCACCCTGACCGGCATCGGAAACGACGGCCAGACCGAGGGCGCCTACCAGGGCCAGGTGCTGGGCACCTACCTGCACGGTCCCGCCCTGCCGCGCAACCCGCAGTTGGCCGACCTCCTGCTGCGCCTGCGCGTGGGCGAACTGGCCCCGCTGCCGCCCTCCTGGGGCGAGACCCTGCACGAGGAGCGCCTGGCGGCTGCGCTGTAGCACGCGGGCGTCCCCGGCCCTCCGCCTCCGCTCCGCGGACGCGGAGGGCCGGGCGGGCCGGGGCCTCGGGCGTGTTCGGTGGGCCGCTGTGCTGCTGCGCGGCGCCCCGGCACCCCTCCCGCTGCGATCGCGTCCGTCGACCGGGGGCCCGCCCCGACTCACTCCTCGGCCGTGCGGGAGCGCCACCGGTCACTGTCGCGGCGCTCCGCGCCGGAGAAGCGGCGCTCAGCGCCTGGGGCGCGGGGACCCGCGTGCGCCGCTCGCTGCGGACGGGCCCGCCAAGCACGCCTTAGCCCAGCAGCAGAGCGAAGGCCAGCAGCACCAGCGCGACCGGCAGCACCGTGTAGCCCACGACCTCCTTGCTGCGGTCCTCGCGGATCAGCTCCTGCTCGTTGTGGGTGGAGACGATCATCGGGTCGTCCTCGCCGCCCACCAGCACGACGCCGCCGTCCTTGCGGTGCGGGGACGCGCGTACGAAGACCCGTTCGCCGGGGCGGACCACCCACTCGCGGAACGTGCAGCCGGGCGTCAGGGCGGCGGGTCCGGCCACCTTGGTGCTGGCGGTGCACACGCCCCGCTCCTCGGTGTCGAGGTGCGGCGGCGACAGCGCGTCGGTGGGCGGTACGGCGCCCTCGTCGAAGCGGTCGTGCACCAGGTCGGCGTGCTCCACCTCGATCCAGTGCGGGCGGCACAGCGCCGAGCCGGTCACGTCGTTGAGCGTGAACGGCTGGTGCGAGTGCAGGTCGAAGACCGGGGTCAGCTCCAGCCGGTCGCCGGTCTCGTCGGCGTAGTGGTGGTGGACCACCTCGACCCGGAACCAGACGCACTCGGTCTGCGAGTACGGCGAGACGAGCAGCCCTTCCGGGCCGGCCGCGGCCTCGGCCAGCACCTCGGCCCGCTCCGGGAGCGGGTCGATCTCCGCCAGCCGGCCCAGCGGGTAGTTGGGCGTGGTCTCCAGCCTGCGGCGGTGCGCACGGGCCCGCATGGCGCGCCACCACAGGTAGCCGCCGACGCCGACCAGGATCAGCGCGACCAGTTGGAGGGTTACTGCCAAGTCGTCCATTGGGTGTCCGATACGCGTCGGTGGTGAAGGAGAGGCCGGATCACCGACGGCCGAGGGCGCCGCGCACCGGATGGGCGCCGTCGGCGCTCGGTCGGCCGCCCGTCGGCACCATGCCCGCCCCCGGGTGGGCCCGCGCGGCGGTGCGCCGCGGGGCTTCCGCTGGGAATCCGCAGCAGCAGACTAATGGATCGGGGCGGCGCCCCGCCCACGGGACGCATGCCGGGGGCTCGCCCGCGGCGGCGGGGCGGTCGGCCCCGTGCCACCGGCGGAGCGCCGGTGCCGGGCGTTCAGGCCGGGCGGCGGCGCAGCCCGATGTCGGCGTTGGCGCCGGTGTCGGGCGGCACGACCACCTCCTGGGCCGCGGCGATGCCGTCGACGGTGAACTGGGCGTCGACCGGGACGGTCCGCTTGACCAGACCGAGCGCGATGGGGCCCAGCTCGTGGTGGCGCGCCGAGGAGCCGACCGCGCCCACCGACCGGCCGTCCAGCTCGACGGCGGAGCCCCGCTCGGGCAGGCGCTCGGCGGTGCCGTCCAGGTGCAGCAGCACCAGGCGCCGCGGCGGCCGGCCGAGGTTGTGCACGCGCGCGACGGTCTCCTGGCCGGGGTAGCACCCCTTCTCCAGGTGGACCGCAGGGCCGACCCAGCCCATCTCGTGCGGGATGGCGCGGTGGTCGGTGTCGAGTCCCAGCCGCGGGCGGTGGTCGGCGATCCGCGCGGCCTCGTGCGCCTGCATGCCGGCCGCGCGCACCCCCGCGTCGGCGAGCGCGGCCGCGGCCCGCTCCAGGGACTCGGCGGGCAGGAAGAGGTCGGCGCCGGAGCCGGTGCGCCGGACGGGGACCTCCTCGCCGAGATCGGGCACCAGGGAGAGCGCGGCCTCGCGGTCCGGGCCGCCCAGGGTCAGCACGGCCCGCTGGTCGCTGAGGTCCTCGACCTCCACCCGGAGCATGAACCGCATCGAGTCGAGGAACGCGGCGAGGTCGGCGCCGGCGCCCGGTTCGGTGTGCATCCACACGGACGCGCCGTCTTCGAGTACGGACAGGTGGAAGCGGATGTGGCCCTTGGTGTCGAGCACCAGCGCCTCGGTGGCCGTTCCGGGGGCGGCGCCGGTGAGGTGCTGGCTGGTGAGGTCGTTCAGCCAGCTCAGCCGGTCGGGACCGCTCACCCGGACGACGTCGCGGTTCCCGCGGTCGACCCAGGCGGCGCTGCGGTCCAGCGCCCGGCCTTCCTGGACCGGCTCGCCGTAGTGGGCGGCGACATCGGAGTCGGGCGAGGCGGCGGCGACGGCACCGGGACGCGTCAGCAGCGGCGAAGTCATACCTCCGATGGTATGCGCCCGCACCGCCGCCCCGCAGGGCGGCGCCGGAGCGAAAGGGCCGATCGGCGAGCGGGATCGGGTACCGCAGGGGGAGAGCGGAGGGCCGTGCGGGCTCCGGCGGAGACCGCCCGGGAACCGGGCACGGGACCCATACGGCGCAGAAAAAACCGTTTGCCCCCTTCTTCCCGTGCGCCGTAGTGTCGAAGGCACGCAGGAAAGGAGGTGGTCCGAACAGTGAAGACGTTTGGGACTTGCGAGGTGTCCGCCCGCTAGGGCGTGACAAGGATCGAATCGCCCTAGCGAATCCACGGTGGACACCCAGATCCCCGGGTCGCCGGACCTTGTCCAGTCGGCGCGGCCCCGCCCTCGCGGCGGAGGCCACCCCGGGGATCCGCCCTGTCGGGACACCGGTGGGCACCCGCGGGCACCCGCGGCCCGCAGCGTCGGAGGCCGCGGCGGCGGATCGCCGAGCGCGCGGTGCGCACCGCACCCGAACGAGCGCCCTTCCCGCCCGGCCCGCGTCGCCCGTGCGGCGAACCAGCCCCCCGGTGCGCGCAGCCGACCGGAGCGGGCTCATGCGGTG
This sequence comes from Streptomonospora arabica, assembly GCF_039531585.1. Taxonomy (NCBI): domain Bacteria; kingdom Bacillati; phylum Actinomycetota; class Actinomycetes; order Streptosporangiales; family Nocardiopsidaceae; genus Streptomonospora; species Streptomonospora arabica. The sequence continues at coordinate 87,234 of NZ_BAAAQI010000005.1, forward strand.
GTTGCGGCGCGGTTGCACGACCCCGGCTTCGGTGGCGGCGGGCCCGTTTGCCGCCTCCTGGGGGTTGGCGCAGATGTCGCAGTCCACACCGGGACCACAAGGCCCTCTTCTTGCTCAACCGCTGCTGCAGGCGTGTCGGCTGTCACCGACGTGCCGGGACATCACGCCTGCTATGTAGGGCCTTCCTGCCAAGTGAGCAGCGGTGGCCGGCGGTGACGAATGGGGATCGCCGTCTCCGGGGATTCCGCTGCCGGACAACCCGGCCCCTTCTTCGGCAGGGGCCGACCCGGGTTGCGCTGGTCCGGTGGTCAGGGTGGAGCCCCCGAGCGCAGCGAGGGACGAACGACCGCGACCGCCGGGGGAAGCCGCGACCATCGGGCTGGCGAAGAGGAGCCGCGGCAGCGGGGGCGGTAGGGGACCGCTGGGAGGCCCGGGCGCGGCCCGCGTGTCGTAAACGAGCGTGCTCAGACTGATGTGCGCGGGTCGGCTACCGCAGGACGGAGTGTTCGGCGGGAACCGTAGGAACTACCGCCCTGGTTCCGCCTGGTCGGCAGTCCGCGGCGACGTGCGGGCGGCGCTCCGGCCTTCACCCGAATCCCCCCGGCACACCGCCTAGCTCACCTGCTTGAGCTGCGCGGACATGAACGAGCGCAGGTCGTGCCCGCGCGCCGCCATGTCCCACGCGTAGCCCAGGGTTTCGCGCTGCTCGCCGAAGAGGCCGTAGAGCCGCTTGCCCGCGGTCACCCGCTCGCCGGTCTCCGTGCTCAGCACCGCGTCGGTGGTCAGCTCCACCCTGCTGGCGAAGACCGTGCCGAGGTACATCTCGGTGTAGCCCTCCGGGTGGGTGATGAGCGCCTCGACGTGGATCGAGGGCGTGTCCGGGGCGGGCTCCTCGGCGGGGCCGGGGCGGCAGCGCCAGTACCCGGTCTCCGAGGTCCACAGCTCGTCCAGCGAGCCGTCGGCGGTGAGCCGCCACACACGGCTGCGGTAGCCGAGGAAGGGCCCGCCGTCGTGGCTGAACTCGACCTCCTGGCCGAACTGGAACTCGTCCATGTCGGCGTAGCCCGTGACGCCCACGCCCTCCCAGCGGCCGATCAGGAAGGACAGCTTCTCAAGATCCCGGTGCACCTCTGACTGCATGGTCTCCGAGCGTAGCCGCTCGCGGCGGCCGCGACGCACCTGTGCGGCCCGCCGGGTGACACCGCGTGTTCGCCGCGGATGGCCCGTAATCCAGCTGTTATTCACGGCGCGGCCTCTCCGGTCGGGTATCACGGAGTTCACGTCGCTCGCACGAGAGTGGAGAGTGCGGTTACGCCCGTCGCTGCGGCGATCGGGCGTGTCCGCTCCTACCGCCGAACCTGGTAGAGAAGATGCCAGCGCCGCGGCGCCGCACGAGGCGGCAGCCACGCGGCCGATCCCACCGACTTAGCGAAGAGAGGCGGCCTGGAATGCTGGTCATCGGGGTGGCCCTCCTTCTCGGCGCGGCGGTCCTCGCGCCGCTGGCCGTCCGCGCGCTGCGCCGCTGGCTCGCCCGGCGCGCCGACGACGACGTCCGCCCGCGCGCGCTGGCCGCCAGGGCCGGCGGCGAAGTGAGCGTCACGGGTGTGGCGGTGCCCGGCCCCGCGGGCGCCGTCGAGTCCCGGCTGGCCCGCAAGGACTGCGTCTGGCACGGCCACGAGGTGCTGCGCCACTACTGGTCGCTGACCGAGGACTCCGCCACCGGTGAGCGGGTGCGGGTGCGCGCATGCGACTCCATCGCCGACTACGGCGCCTCCGACGTCTTCGGCATCGCCGGGAGCGCCGGCGCCGGCCGCGGCCGGCAGCCGGTGCTGGTCGACCCCGAGGACGCGGCGCTCTCCGGCGCCGACCTGTGCCTGAAGCGGGTGGTGGGCCGCCCTCAGCGCGGTGTGCCGGCGCCCGCCGACGATCTGCTGCCGCGTGTGAAAGGCCGCATCTCCGGCCTGTTCCGCGGCGAGACCATCGAGTTCGAGTACCGCGAGTGGATCCTGCGCCCGGGCGACCCCATCACCGTGCACGGCTACGTGGAGCTGCGTGACGGCCGCCCGTGCATCACCGCGCCGCCCGACGGGCGGCTGCGCATCGAGCACGGCGGCGGCCCCGCCGGAGATGGCCCCGAGCGGCCCGCCGGCGCCGGTGCGCTGCTGCTCGGCGGCGGCACCGTGGTCTCGGCCTGCGCGGGTCTGCTGCTGATGCTCGCCTGGGCCGCCTGAGGCGGGGAACGCGGCACCGGAGCCCGGGCGGCAGGGCCGTTCGCGGCCGCTACGCTGGCCGCATGAACCGCACATTGGTGATCAAGGCCACCTCCGGGGAGGATGCACCCGAACGCTGCAACCAGGCGTTCACCGTCGCCGCGGCCGCCGCGGCCAGCGGCGTCGAGGTCTCGCTCTGGCTCACCGGCGAGGCCGCCTGGTACGCGGTTCCCGGCCGCGCCGAGTCCTTCTCGCTGCCGCACGCCGCGCCGCTGTCGGACCTGCTCCAGGGCGTGCTGGCCGCGGGCCGGGTCACGGTCTGCACCCAGTGCGCGGCCCGGCGCGACCTCGCCGAGGGCGACCTGATCGAGGGCGTCCGCATCGCCGGCGCCCCCGCCTTCGTCGAGGAGGCCCTCCGGGAGGGCGCGCAGGCGCTGGTCTACTAGCGGTCCGCTCCCCGCCGGCACCGGCACCGGCACCGGCACCGGCACCGGCCCGGCGCCGCGCCCCGGCACCGCTCCCGCCGCGTTCTCGCCAGTCGGCGCGGGACCCGCCCCGACTCCTTCCCCGGCCGTGCGGGAGCGGCACCGGCTCCCTATCGCAGCGCCCGCGCCGGAAGAACGGCGCTTCGCGCCTGGGCGGGGGCGCACCCGCGTGCGCCTGCCCGCTGCGGACGGACCCGGCAACCACGCTTAAGGCGCCTTCCCGCCGGCACCGTGCCGCGCCCCGGCACGCACGCGGCCCCCTCCGCGGCGCGGTGCGCGAAGGGGGCCGGTGTCAGGCGCCGAACGGCGGAGCTACTTCCTGCCCTGGTTCTTCACGGCCTCGATGGCCTCCTTGGCGGCCTCGGGGTCGAGGTACTCGCCGCCCTGCTTGCGCGGCGTGAAGTCGTCGTTGAGCTCGTAGACCAGCGGGATGCCGGTGGGGATGTTCAGCCCGGCGATCGTCTCGGCGTCGATGCCGTCCAGGTGCTTGACCAGCGCGCGCAGCGAGTTGCCGTGTGCGGCGACGAGCACGGTGCGGTCGTCGGCCAGGTCGGGGACGATCGTGTCGTACCAGTAGGGCAGCATCCGGTCCACGACGTCGGCGAGGCACTCGGTGCGCGGCATCAGCTCGGACGGAAGCCGGCCGTAGCGGCGGTCGCCGACCTGCGAGTACTCGTCGTCGTCCGCGATCGGCGGCGGCGGGGTGTCGTAGGAGCGGCGCCAGATCGCGAACTGCTCCTCGCCGTACTTCTCCCGGGTCTGAGCCTTGTTCTTGCCCTGCAGCGCGCCGTAGTGGCGCTCGTTGAGCCGCCAGGAGCGCCGCACCGGAAGCCAGGTGAGATCGGCCTCGTCGAGCGCGAGGTTGGCCGTGCGGACGGCGCGCTTGAGGACCGAGGTGTGCACGATGCCGGGGCGCAGGTCGGCGTCGCGCAGCAGCGCGCCGCCCCTGCGCGCCTCCTGTTCGCCGGTGGCCGAGAGGTCGACGTCCACCCAACCGGTGAACAGCCCTTCGGCGTTCCAGACGCTTTCGCCGTGTCGCAGTAGAACCAGAGTCGCCATGGCAGCCAGCCTAGCGACTCCGCCTCTGCGGACGCGCCCTCGGGAAGGCAGTGGTCCAGACCAATCGGCGGGGAATTCGGGTCAGCCCGCGGGGCTGCCGTCCTCCTCCACCAGGTGGCGGAAGGCCTGGAGGTTGCGCATGCTGTAGCCGCGCCGGTAGCGCCACTCCCACTCCTTGCGGATGGAGGAGGCGAAGCCGCGCTCCAGCGCGGCGTTGAAGTTCTCGTCGGAGTAGGTCAGCACGCACCCCAGCAGCCGGTCCACCTCCTCCGGGGTGACCCCGGCGAGCGGCAGCCGGCCCACGATGTAGACGTCGCCGGCCTCGTCGGCGGAGAACGCCATCCCGTACATGCCGTCGTTCTTCTGCAGCAGCCAGCGGTAGAACCCGCCCTGGTTCTCGTCCGGGTGGCGGCAGAAGAACGTCTTCACCAGCAGGCTGTGCTCGCCCACGCTCAGCCACACCACCGTCTTGAGCTTGCGCTGCCCGGGCAGGGCGACGACGAACGACTCCGCGTCCGGGCGCTCGGCGTCGAGCCCGGACTCCTGAAGCGCGGTCTCCACGGCGGCGACGGCGTCGGCTCTGGCTCGGCTTGACATGTCGGGGTGACCTTCCCTCCCTGGTGCCGCTCGGTCGTGATGCGCGTGCCGCGTGCCCCGCGCTCCGGCCGCGGCGGCCGGGACTCCGGCGGTCGCGGCGGGCCCGGCGCCCCGCGGCGCTACTGGCCCGAGGCCACCGGCAGCCGCTCCTCGACCAGGGTCCCACGGTAGACGTCCAGCAGCCCGTCCACCGTCGCCTCCCAGCCGAGTCCGGCGGCGTGGGTCACGGCGGCCGCGCCCAGCGCGTCGCGCCGGGCGGGCTCGCGGATCAGCCGCTCCAGTACGCGCGCGTACTCGGCCGGGTCGTGGCCGTCGACGAGCACGCCGGAGACGTCGTCGCGCACCGCCGTGGGCAGCCCGCCCACGCGCGCCGCGACGACGGGGGTGCCGCAGGCCTCGGACTCCACGGCGACGAGGCCGAAGGACTCGGAGTAGGACGGCACCACCGTGGCGGTGGCCGCACGGTAGAAGGACACCAGCTCGGCCCGCGAGCGCGGCGGCTCCCAGCGCACGATGTCGGCGATGCCCAGCGACCGCGCCAGCTCCGCCAGGCGGCGCGGCTGGGCGTAGTCGGACCCCGACAGCCCGCCGACGACGGCCACCACCAGCCGCCCGCGCAGCGACGGGTCGCGTTCCAGCAGCGCGGCGGCCGAGCGCAGCAGCACGTCGGGCGCCTTGAGCCGCTGCACCCGGCCCACGAACAGCAGCATCTCGGTGTCCTCGGCGAGCCCGATCTCGCGCAGGGCGTCCCGCCGGGAGCCGGGGCTGAACACGTCCAGGTCGACGCCGGGCGGCACGGTGCTCACCCGGAAGGGGTCGGCTCCGTAGTGCTCGACGAGCTGGCCGGCCTCGACGGCGGTGTTGGCCACCAGGTGGTCGGCGTTGCGCACCAGGTGCTCCTCGCCGCGTACCCGGTACTCCGGCTCTGCGGCGTCGCCCTTGGCCAGGGCGAGGTTCTTCACCTTGGCCAGGGTGTGCATCGATTGCACCAGCGGCACGCCCCAGCGCTGCGCGGCGGCCAGGCCCGCGCGGCCCGAGAGCCAGTAATGGCCGTGCACGAGTCCGTAGTGGTCCGGCTCGTTGTCGGCCTCGGCCTGCAGCACGCCGAAGATGAAGGGGCACAGGTAGTGCGCCAGGGCCGACTTGTCCAGCGCGCCGTAGGGGCCGGCCGGGATGTGCCGGACCGTGACGCCGGGCAGCATCTCCACGACCGGGGGCTGGTCGGGGCGGGTGGCCCGGGTGAAGACGTCGGTGGCGACGCCGCGGGCGGCCAGGCGCTTGGCGACCTCGACGGTGTAGACGTTCAGGCCGCCGGCGTCGCCGCTGCCGGGCTGCTCCAAGGGTGAGGTGTGCAGGCTGATCGACGCGATTCTGCGTGGCAGCGGGCCGCCGCCGACCCGCCCGCGGTCCGGGGGACCGGGAGCCGGGAAGCGCTGTGCGGGTCCTTTCTCAAGCGCGTCAGGGCTGTCCGCCACCACTGCTTCGTCCCTTCCGGTGCTGTCCGTTGGCCTGCCCGTGGGCCCGGTGGAACGGGTCGGCCCGTGTCCGGCGCGTACGCCGTTCACGGCCGCACATCTCCTCCACTCAACAGGGGGCGGGCGCACAGTGTTCCATCATGGCCGCGCAGGGTCGGCGCTCCGGCACCCGGGGTGGACTTTCGCACCGCCGGCGCAGCGAGGCGCGCCTCGCTGCGCCGGCGCGCGGCGCGCGGCGCGCGCGTGGACGCGGGTCCGCGGGGCCGCTGGGTGGCGGGCCGCCCGCGGGCGCCGCGGAGCGGCCGGCGCGAACGCCGCGCGGGCTCAGCCGCCTTTCGCGGCGGAGGCGGTCCAGCCCTCGACCAGGAAGTCCACGGCCCGCGGGAAGGTCGGCACCCAGGTCTCCCAGCTGTGGCCGCCCTCGGGGTGCATGGTCTGCACGCTCATGTCGTTCTTGCGCAGCAGCTTGGCGAAGCGCTCGGCCTCTCCGTGGATGCTGCCGGTCTGCAGGGGGGTGTGGTCGTCCTTGCCCTCGACGAGCATGAACCGGATGTCCTCGACCCCGGGCTCGTCGAGGAGCCGGTCGGGCGCGTGGGCGCCGGGGTTGTCGCCGAAGGTGTCGCTGGGGTCGTCGACCTTGAAGTAGCCGGCCCAGCTGACGGCCTGGGCGTAGGTGTCGGGGTGGCGCAGCGGCAGCGCGGCCGCGCCGTAGCCGCCCATCGAGAAACCGCCGAGCGCGCGCAGCCGGCGCGGGCGGGTGTTTTCGCCCTCGACCGCCTTGATCGCCTTTTCGGTGACGAACGTCTCGATCGCGAAGTCGCCGTCGGCGGCGTCGCCCCACTCGGTGTCACTGCCCCCGACCTCCTGGCCGAAGGGCGCCGCGACGACGAACTCCACGCCGGTGCGGCACATCTGCTCGTCCAGCGCCTCGCCGACCCCGGCGTCGCGGACGTCGAGGTGGGTGGTGGTGGAGCCGTGCAGCAGGTACAGCACGGGCAGGTCGTCGCTGTCGGGGCCCGGCGGCCGCCGCACCCAGATGGGGCGCTTGCCGTCGGGGGCGCCCTTGTCGGGGACCTTGATGATCTCGTTCGTGCCGGCCTTGTCGCAGGACGCGACCTCGCCGGGGCGCGGGTGCACCGCCGAGTCGGCGCCCGGCAGCATCGCGGCTCCGGCGGCCTGGGCGGCCGCACCGCCGGGCTGGGGCATCTCGTCCCGGACCGCCGCGAGCGTGCCCGCCGTGGCTACGACGAGTGAGGACGCGACGAGAACCGCGGTCCGGCGGGAAAGGGTCGTGAACACACCGAGATCCTAAAGGGCGAGGTCAAGAGGCAGGTCCGGAAGTCGGTTCGAGCGCTCGGGCGAAGGCCTCGTACGCGTCCCGACTGAAGAGGACGAACCGGACCTCACTCAATGTATTCGACGATGCAGGCGAGAATGCGAGGGTCGACCGCACGGCGATGTCGGCGGCGCTGTCCATGGGCCAGCCGTAGACGCCGGCGGAGACGGCGGGAAACGCGACCACGGCGGCGTTCAGCTCCTCCGCGACCTCCAGGCTGCGGCGGTAGCAGGACGCGAGGGTGCTGGAGCGGTCCTCCGACGCGCTGTAGACCGGCCCGACGGTGTGGATCACCCACGTGGCGGGCATTCTGCCCGCGGTGGTCGCCACAGCGTCGCCCGCCGGCAGGCCGTCGGGATGAGACGTGTCACGCAGCCGCCGGCACTCCCGGAGGATCTCGGGCCCGCCCGCGCGGTGGATCGCCCCGTCGACCCCGCCCCCGCCCATCAGCGAGGAGTTCGCCGCGTTCACGACCGCGTCCACCCGCTGCTCGGTGATGTCGCCCTGGACCAGCGTGATGTCCATCCCGACTCCGTTCTCCCGTCGCCTCGTGCGGCCCTGCCTCCCTTCCCTGCTTCCCCGCTGCGGCGCCCGCCGCACATCAGACCGCGCCGGAACTCCTGCCCATCCCCGTCCCGGAGGGATACCCTCTCCCCAACGACCACTCGGCCCAGGGGGAGTCATGACGGAGCAGTACAGCGAGGACCCGGACGCGGCCCTCATTCCCCGTCCCGCCGCCACGCCCGAGGTATTGCGCAGAGCGGTCTCCAGGATCACGCCGTCCCGGGTGAAGGAGTTCGACCGCCAGCTCGTGGAAGCCAGCACCGAGGCGCAGGAGCAGCAGCAGCTCGGGCCGCTGCACGTCTTCTGCTACAGGTGGGTCCGCTTCGTCGAGATAGAGCGTCGTCCGGCCACGGCCCGCCGTCTGGCCGAGTTGGAGCACATCGTCGACACCGGCCACCCCGACACGGACAGCGCGGTGAAGGAGATCAGCCGCATCCTGAGCGACGTCGATGCGGCACTGGGCCGGTGAGCGAATGGACGTGGGGTTTCGAGCCGCCTGACCGGGGAGACCACCTGCCTGCGGGCGTCCTGGCCGAGATCGAACGGCTTGCGGACGAGCTCGCTTCCATGGGAGGCGAGGCGGCCGCAGCCGGAGTTCCGACCGCGCGCGGCCGAGTGCTGCGCGACCTCCCGCTCGCCGGCGGCCGCGGATTCTTCACCTTCATGCCCGTCGAGCATCGGCGGGAGATCGTGGTCGTGAGTGTGACCCTGTGGAGTTGATCCGCTCCTGCGTGCGGTGGTGCGGAAGCTCGTGCGGTGCGGGAACGGCTGCGTCGTGAAGGGGGTATCCCCATCGCCGAATCCGGGTAAAACTGGGCGCAGCGGGCCGGAAGGCGGGTCGCGACGGCGTGTAGTACTACCGGGAGTAGACTCAGAGTCATGAATCGGCTCGGCGATCTCGAACGCGCGGTGATGGATGTACTGTGGCAGCGGAACGAGCCTTTGACGGTCCGCGATGTGGGCCGTGCTCTGGCCGACCGCGACCTCGCTCACACCACCGTCATGACCGTGCTCGACCGGCTCGCGAAGAAGGGCGTCGTGGCGCGGGACCGCGAAGGGCGCGCATGGCGCTACCGTCCCGCCGCCAGTCGCGAGAACTACGTCTCGGAACTCATGATCGACGCCCTCGGCGAGACCGGCGACCGCGACGCCGCCCTTGCGGCGTTCGTGAGGTCCATGAACGGCAGTGAGGCCGAGGCGCTCCGGCGCGCTCTAGAGGAAAACGACGAGCCGAGGACGTAGCCGAATGGTGAGTGCCGCACTGCTCAGCGCCATCGCAGTCAGCTGCTTCGCCGCGGCGGCACGGCTCCGTCGGGCCTCGTGGCCTCGCCGGGGGCCCTATGTGGCTGTCATCGTCTGGCAGGTGCTCGGTCTGGCCTGGGGATTCTCCACCATCGGGGCGCTGCTCGCCTTCGGGCTCGCGCCCTACGGCCGCGGCGTCGTGGGCGGGCTGCTCGCGCTCGCTGAGGACGCGGGCACCCACAACCTCTACCTCTCCGAGATCGCCGGAACCACCCTGGGCGCGACCCAGGTCGGAGCGGTCATCCTGGCCGTCAGCCTCACGCTTCTGCTGTTCACCGGTCTGACGGCCTCCTTCGTGCAGGTGCTGCGCGTGCGGCGCCGCCACCACGACCTGCTCGGACTGGTCGCCCACGACGACCCCGAGGTTCCCGGCGCCCGCATCCTGGACCACCCCGCGGCCGCCGCCTACTGCCTGCCCGGGGTGCTGCGCTCGGAGGTCGTCATCAGCGCGGGCGCGCTGGAGGTGCTCGACCGCAGCGAGCTCGCGGCCGTCATCGCACACGAGCACGCCCACCTGCGCCAGCGCCACGACCTGGTGCTGCTCCCGTTCTCCTCGCTCAAGCGCGCGTTCCCGCACGTGCGCATGGTCGAGGTCTACTACCGCGCCGTCGCGCTGCTGATCGAGATGTGCGCCGACGACCAGGCCCGGCGCGAGCGCTCACCCAAGGAGCTGGCCATGGCGCTGCTGCGCTTCGGCGCCTCGGGGACCTCGCCGGTGCCCGCGGGGGCCCTGGCGGTGACCTCCGACGAGCCCGAGGTCCTCACCCGCGTCTCCCGGCTGCTGAACCCGGTCCAGCAGCTCACCCGCCGCCAGACCACCGCTGTGCTCAGCGCCGCCGTCGCGCTGCTGGGCACCATCACGGTGCTGTGGAGCCTGCCCCTGTAGGCGCGCCCTTCCCACCCCCTCCACCCGCCGAGCCACCCGTCGAGAGGCCGCTCCGGCGCCGCCGGAGCGGCGGCCGAGCGTTCGGCGTCCGGGCACGATCCCCCGGGCCCGCGCGTTTAGTCTGGGAGAGGCCGGGGGCACCGCCGCCGGCAGACCATCCGCCACGAGGTTCGGAGCGTTCTGTGCTCGGCATCCTGGATATGCTTTGGTGGCTCATCTACGTAGCGATCTTCGTCACCAGCCTGTTCGCCCTGGTGGACGCCTCCCGCACGCCCGCGCAGGCCTTCCCCGCCATGGACAAGCAGACCAAGAAGCTGTGGGTCGGCCTGCTCGCTGTGGGGACCTTCGTCGCGTTCAGCGCGGTGTTCAGCTCAATCCGCTTCTTCGTGTTCATCGCGCTGATCGCCACCCTGATCTACCTGCTCGACGTCCGCCCCGCCGTGCGCAGCATCGGACGGAACGAGGGGCCCCGCGGCCGCTGGTAGCCCCGGTTCCCGCGGCTGTGCCGTGCCGCCCCCGGCCTCCTGCGGTGGGCGCCGCCCGGGCGCCGCGCCGGTCCCGCTGCGCGCGGCGGGCACCGCGGGCGCGTCGGCCCCGTCGGCCGCATCCGCCAGCAGGTCCCGGGCGTGGCGCACCGACTCCGCGTACATCGGGTCGCGGGTGTAGTAGGAGTGGCCCAGGATCGGCGGGTACAGCGCCTCGCCCGGACGGACTCCGTAGTGCCGGGGGTCCGGCATCGGCTCGGCGTAGCCCACCGCTCGGGCCCGCCCGTCGTCGAAGGCGAGCACCGGGCCGCCGATCGGGTCGGTGGCGCGCCACAGGTTGCGCCACCGCGACGCGCGCTCACGCAGGTCGCCCAGCGCCACCGGACCGAAGTAGGCGGGGAAGTAGCGCGCGTACAGCCGCGACAGCGGGGAGCCGTGGGTGATCAGCACGACGCGCCCGCGTACCCGAGCGGGCACCTGCCACAGCGTCGCCGCCGCCAGCACGGACCCCTGGGAGTGCCCGGACAGCACCACTCCGGTTCCCCGGTCGGTCATGTCGGTCACCCGCGCCGCCAGCTGCGGGACCGCGCGCTCGCCGTAGCTGGGCGGCGCCAGCGGGTGGCCCAGCCGCGGCCAGAAGGTGCCGACGTCCCAGAGCACCCCCACCGCCTGCCGGGTGGGCTCGTCGCGGTAGGCGCTGCCGCCGACCAGCATCAGCGCCGCCAGGAAGCCGCCTCCGAGGAACGAGCCGACCGCCACCAGCACCGTCAGCACCGCCTGGGATGGCGTGGTCGCGCCGCCGGCCTGCCCGGGCGCGGCTGTCAGCTGCCCGGTGGCGGCCGAGAACAGCGCCAGGCCGATCAGCGCCGCGACCGGCAGCGCCAGGGCCGCCAGCGACGGCGGAAGGTACTCGGTGACGCCGCCGAAGGCCCGCGCCCGTGCGATGTCGCGGGTGCGGTCCGCATCGGCCGGACGCCCGTACATCGCGGCCGCGGTTTCGGCCTCGCGCCGCGCGCGCAGCCGCAGCCGGACCAGCGCCGCGCCTGCGCACACCAGCGCGATCGCGGCCTCCAGGGTGAACGCGAGCTGCAGCCAGGAGTACGCGGCGGCGGGACGCAGCACGATGCAGCCGTCCGCCTGGGCTCCCGGGTAGTAGCAGCCGCCGAGCCATCCAGCCGCCTGGTAGACCACCGCGGCCGACAGGGCGCCGCCGAGCAGGGCACCCAGAACGGCCGCCGCCGGTCCCGCCGTCCCCGCAAGCGGCACCCGGGCGGGTGCGCCCGCGCCGCGGTGCAGGACGACCGCGGCGGCCAGCAGCAGCGCGCCCAGGACGCACTGCGCGGCGAGCAGCGTGTTCAGCACGGTCGAGTACCAGGGCAGCGTCCCTTCGGCCGTCCACGCCGGGCGCGGCCACAGGGCATAGACCAGGGCGGCCGCGAGCAGCACCAGGGCGCCGTTGCGGACCAGGCGGCACGCGGTGTCGGCGCGGCGGTGCGCCGCCGCGGTCGAGCCCGGCACCACGGCGCCGGCCGCGCTGAGCGCGGTGGTCGCCGCCAGCAGCCCCGCGATCGGCAGCCCCGCCGCCAGACCCCGCGCCGAGGCACCGTCATGGTGCAGTGCCGGAGCGGCCAGCAGGAAGGCGACGACCGAGACCGCCACCGCGATGTGGGCCGAGCGCAGCCGTGCCGTGGTGGCGTCGGCCTGCCAGAAGCCCGGCTCGCTCAGCGGGGCCTCGGGCCGGGGCACGGGGTCGGGCAGCGCGGCGGCCACGGTGTGCGCCCCGCTGCGCCGCGACAGCAGCCACAGCACCGCGATCACCGCCAGCGGCAGCAGCGCACCCGCGGCCAGGGCGCGCGCCGGCTCGGCCAAGGGCGCCTGGGGCGCGGCGAGCAGGCCGAGCAGCGGGCGCAGCTCGGCGCATCGCCGGCCGTAGCCGGCGCACTGCCAGCCGACGAGGTCCATGCCGACGCCCGCGGCCGCCAGCACCAGCAGCGCCGTCAGGCTCAGCGCCAGCAGGCGTGCGGCCGCCCCGTAGACGTGCTCGGCCGCGGCCATCCCCCGCGAGGGCGCCTGGCTACTGCGGGCGGGCCGCATCCAGTAGGCGACGTTGACCAGCATGAACGGCAGGAGCAGCAGCCACAGCGCGCGTGAGGAGCGCCCCGAGGTCAGCTTGCCCCAGGCGAAGATCTCGCGGTGGAGGCCGGGCACGGTCTCGGTGTCCGGCCGGCGCCGCCACCGGAAGAACCCGGCGAGGGGGTCGCCGCAGACCCGCACGGCGGGCTCGACGTCCAGCAGCTCCTCGGCCTGTCCGCCGCTCACTCCGTGCACCCGAAGTTCGGCCGCCCGTGTCTCCGGCATGCCGCCGATTCTCGCACGCGGCCCGCGCGCGGTACGGGGAGCCGCTCCGCAGACATCCCCGGTCACCGGCCGGGTCCGGCCACCGGCCGGAGCGTGCGGCGGTGGGCGCGGCCCGCCGGCGGCACGGCGCCTACTGCACCACCGACTCGTCCTCGACCGACCAGGTGTTGCAGGCGCCCGGCGCCTCCTGTTCGAGGCCGTGCTCCAGCCAGAGCACGCTGTTCTCGGCGGAGCCGTGGGTGCGCTCCGCCGCGGGAGCGCCCGCCCGGTCGGCCGTGGCGGCGGCGTCGTCGAGGACGGCGTCGATGTCGTCCTTCGTCAGCGGGTAGCTGACCTCGACGGCGCCCAGGAAGACCCCGGCCAGGCAGTTGGCCTGCAGCTCGCTCTTGCGGGTCCACTCGTTGCGCAGGAGTTGCGAGGACTCCTTCCCGCGCTGGTCGTGGTAGTACTCCAGCAGCCCGGCCTCGCCCTGGACGTGGTGGCCGTACTCGTGGGCCAGGAGCGAGGCGTAGACCGCGCTCTGCTCGTTGCCGCCCCACTTCTCGACCACGTCGCTGGTGCCGATGTAGATGCTTTTCACCGTCCGGCAGTAGAACGCGCCGGCAGACGAGGGGTACTCGCGGCACGGGCTGGAGCCGCCCTCGCTCCAGAAGACCCGCTTCGGCGGCTCGAAGGGGATGCCGGCCTCCTCGAACTGGCGGGCCCAGGCGTCGTCCAGGCAGTCGGTGACGGTGTTGAGGAAGTCCTCGACGGAGGCCGGGGCGTGGACGTCCAGCCGCGGCGCGGGGCACGGCAGCGGCATGAGCTCACCTGTCGAGTACAGCGGGTTGTCGACCAGGGCCGCCTGCCCGGTGGGCCGTTGGGTGTCGGCGGTCGGCGCCGGGGTTTGGGACAGGTCGGGATCGGCCCGGCCCGACGAGGCGGCGGACTCCGCGTCGAACCGGTCGCCGCCGTCGGTTGCGACGACGGTGAGCAGCGCGAGCCCCAGCAGCAGCGCGGCGAGCGCCGCATAGAGCGCGGTCCGGCGGCCGGCCGTGCCGCCGCCCCGCCCGCCGGAGGGCCGTGAGTACGCCCGCATACGCAATCCGCCGGGCCGGTTCAGCGCAACCGCCGTCCGGCGGCACGGGCCGCGGGACAGGCGCTCGTGTGGATGCTCACTCGACCAGGTCCTCCCGTGCCTCCCAGGTGTTGCATGCCGCGGGGTCGCCCCGGTCCATGCCGTGGGCGGTCCACATCCGCCCGTTGGCCGGTGTGCCGTGGGTGCGTTCGCCGGGGTCGAAGTCGCCGCGCCGCCCGGCGTCGTCGAGGATGCCGGCGTACTCCTGCGCACCGATGGGGTAGCTGTCCTCGACCGCGCCCAGGAACAGCCCGCCCAGGCAGTTGGCCTGCAGCTCGTTTCGCCGGGTGAGCCGGTCCTGGACCGCACCGGAGTCCCGGTCGGCGCGCACGCCGTGGAAGCGTCCCAGGATCCCCGCCTCACCCTGCACGTGGTGTGCGTACTCGTGGCTGAGCAGGAACGTATAGGCCTCGGGGTTCTTGGTCTCGGCCGAGTTCTCCACAATGTCCTGGATACCCAGATACAGCCCTTCATTCGCCTGGCAGTAGAACGCGGCCGTGCCCACCGTGGGATAACTGCCGCACGGGCTCTGGCCGGAGGTGTACCAGTAGATGCGGCTGGGGGCGTCGAACTCGGTGCCGGTCCGGGCGAACTGCTCGCGCCAGGCGGTGTCCAGGCAGTCGGTGATCTCGTGCAGGAAGTCCTCCATCGACTCCGGGTCGTCCGGGTCGAGCGCGGGCGCCGGGCAGGTGACCTGCGTCATGCTTCCGCTGGAGTAGAGGGGGTTGTCCGTGAGGGCGTCCGCGCGGGCGCCGGGGCCGTTCGGCTGCCCGTTGGATACCGGCGCCGCTCCGGTGCCGGGTACCGCCGGAGCGGCGTGGGCGGAGGGGCCGAACAGCGCGGAGACGCTGATGAACGTGGCGAACCCGATCGCGGTCAGCCCGGTGAACAGCACCAGCGTGACGCTCAGGCTGAACCGCTGGCGCGTCCGCCGCGCATACTCGGGGAGTGCGTAGTCGCCGCCGGCCGCCTGCCGCCCGCGGAGCGTGTTCGGGCCTGCCGCCCCGGTGCGTAGGGCCACCCGCTGTGCCACCTCCCCCTGGGATGCGCTGTGCCGCCCGGATGCGCCTGCACCCGCGCCGATCACGATTATGACGGCTCGTGGTGGGATGCGCAGGTCCGGGCCGATACCGGCCGCGGGGGGATGCGCATCGGACCGCGTGTCTACGCTCGGGACGACGCCGAACGATAGGCTCTCACCTCATGTGGCGGGTTGGAATCGCACGGGCGGCGGCAGCGGTCGGGGCGCTGCTCGTGCTGTGCGCCCCGGGCGCCGCCTCGGCGCAGGAGGGCGCACCCCCTTCGGCCGCGGAGTCGCTGCCCGCGTCCCTGCCCGACGACGCGAAACGGCAGATCACCAACGACATCCGGCTGGACCTCGGCGACAACGGCGTGCTGCACGCCGAGGAGTCGCTCTCCTTCGGCCAGGACCCGCCCGAGGAGTTCGTCCGCACGTTCTCCGTGCGCGAGCCCTACGACACCGACCACAGCCGCATCTACGAGGTGACGGGAATCTCGGCCGTCGACGGCGCCGGGCGTGAGATCACCGTCACGACCGACGACCGCGGCGACACCCTGGATGTGCGGATGGACACCTCGGGGCGTTTCGAAGCGGTGCTGCGCTACACGGTCCGCGGCGCCGTCGACCCCGTGGGCGGCGGCACCGAGATGGAGTGGACCGCGGTCGGCGGCTACAGCCGCACCGTCGCCGAGACCACGGTCGTCGTCGACGCCGCCGTGCCGCCGAGGGCGCTGTCCTGCACAGCGGGCCGGGCGCGCAGCTCCATCTACTGCACCTCCTCCGACATGGGCGGCCACGAGGCCGTCCGCGCCCGCTTCCTGCAGACCGATATGGACCCCGGCGAGACCCTGCACGTGGTCGTGGGCTACCCGGCGGGCGCGATCAGCGGTGAGGCGATCGTCGACCGCGACTGGTCCCTGCAGTCGGCCTTCGCGATCACCCCGGGCACCGCCGCGGTCTTCGGCGTCCTGCTGCTGGTGCCGGTCGGCGTGCTGATCGCGCTGATCCGCATCCGCGGGCGCGACGAGCGCGCCCTGCGCACGGAGGCCGCCGCGGGCGACAGCACCCCGGTGGACGCCTCGGACCCCGGCGCCGGCGGCGGAGTCCGCTTCCGCCCGCCCGACGACGTGCACCCCGGGCAGATCGGCACGCTCATCGACGAGCAGGCCGACGTGGTCGACATCACCGCCACCGTCGTCGACCTGGCGGTGCGCGGCCACCTGACCATCCGCGAGCTGCCGCACGCGCAGTTCTCGGCCACCGACTGGCGGCTGGACAAATGCCCTCCGCCCGACGACGCCCTGCTGGGCTACGAGAGCATGCTGCTCGACGCCCTCTTCCACGACGCGCACCAGGTCAAGCTCTCCGAGCTGGGTCGCAGCGGGTTCCCCGCGCGGCTGGCCCGGGTGCGCGAGGAGCTGTACCGCGACATGGTGCGGCTGAAGTGGTTCGCCAACCGGCCCAACCTGGAGCGCAACCGCTGGGCCAGCGCCGGGATCGCCATCACCGTGCTCGGCCTGGTGCTGACCGTCGTGCTGGCCGTGTTCACCAAGGCGGCCTTCACGGGGCTGGCCGTCATCATCGCCGGCGCCGCCGTGACCGTGGGGGCCCAGTTCATGCCCGCGAAGACCCGGCAGGGCAGCGTGGTCTTCGCGCACACCCTGGGCTTCCGGTCCTACCTGCTCAGCGCCGACGCCGAGGACGTGCCGCCCGAGCACCGCGTGAGCGTGTTCTCCCGCTACCTGCCCTACGCGATCATCTTCGACAACGTGGACCGGTGGGCGGCCGTCCTGGCCGCGGCCGGCAGCGAGGACGCGGCCGACGGCCTGCCCTGGTACATCGGCCCCGACGACTGGCGGCTGCAGGACTTCGCCGACTCCATCAAGTCCTTCGCGCTGACGCTGACCGGGGTAATCTCCAACACGCGGCAGTTCCGCACCCTCAACTGAGCCGGCCCGCCCGCGGGTGCGGCGGCACGGGCCGGACCCCGCGCGTCCGGCACGAGGGGCCCGAAACGACGAGGAGGAAGCCCATGCGGGCGGTCCTGCAACGGGTCGCACACGCCTCGGTGACCGTCGAGGGCGAGGTCACCGGTGAGATCACCGGGCCGGGGCTGCTCGCCCTGGTCGGTGTCACCCATACCGACACCGCCGCCGAGGCCAAGCGGCTGGCCGCCAAGATGTGGGGCCTGCGCATCCTCGACGGCGAGGCGTCGTGCTCCGATATCGGCGCGCCGCTGCTGGTCGTCAGCCAGTTCACCCTCTACGGCGACGCGCGCAAGGGCCGCCGGCCGACCTGGCAGGCGGCGGCGCCCGGGACGGTGGCCGAGCCGCTCGTCGACGCCGTCGTCAAGGAGCTGCGCGACCTCGGCGCACACGTCCAGACGGGGGTGTTCGGGGCGCAGATGTCGGTCTCGCTGACCAACGAGGGGCCGTTCACCGTCGTCGTCGAGGTGTGAACAGCCCGTCTCTGACCTCCGACCGGTTCCGGCGGCGTGGGCAGGGCCGCCGCCGGCTCACCCCCCGGCGCCGGGCTACTCCTCGCCCACCGGCTCGAACTTGTAGCCCAGGCCGCGCACGGTCACGATGAACTCGGGGGTGCCGGGGTCGCTCTCGATCTTCGCCCGGAGCCGCTTGACGTGCACGTCCAGGGTCTTGGTGTCGCCCACGTAGTCGGCACCCCAGACGCGGTCGATCAGCTGCATCCGGGTCAGAACCCGGCCGGCGTTGCGCAGGAGCACCTCCAGCAGTTCGAACTCCTTGAGCGGGAGCTGGATGTGCTCGCCGCGCACCGTCACCACGTGCCGCTCCACGTCCATGCGGACCGGACCGGCCTCCAGCGCCGTGGGCAGCAGGGCCTCGTCCTCGCCGCGCCTGCGCAGCACGGCCCGGATGCGCGCGACCAGCTCGCGGGAGGAGAACGGCTTGGTCACGTAGTCGTCCGCGCCCAGCTCCAGGCCGACGACCTTGTCGATCTCGCTGTCCTTGGCCGTCAGCATGATGACCGGGACATTGGACTTCTGCCGCAGCGTCCTGCACACCTCGGTGCCAGGCAGGCCGGGCAGCATCAGATCGAGCAGTACCAGGTCGGCCCCGGTCCGGTCGAAAGCCTCCAACGCCACCGTTCCGGTCGGTGCGACCGCGACCTCGAACCCTTCCTTGCGCAGCATGTACGAGAGGGCATCGCTGTAGGATTCCTCGTCCTCAACGACGAGTACACGCGTCACTGTGCTGCCTCCTGATTTGATCTTTCGCCGGGGCTGGGACGCTCCCGGGTCTGGGCGTTGGGCAGACGCAGCGTGAACGTCGACCCCGAGCCCTCCTTGCTCCACACGGTGACTTCACCGCGGTGGTGGGTCATGATGTGCTTCACGATCGCCAGCCCCAGGCCGGTGCCTCCGGTCGCCCGGCTGCGGGCCGCGTCGACACGGTAGAAGCGCTCGAAGATGCGCTCCAGGTCCTGCGGGGGGATTCCGATCCCCTGATCGGCGACGCTGATCTCGACCATGTCGCTCTCGGCCTCGATCGAGACCGACACCCTGGTGCGTTCGGGGCTGTAGGCGACGGCGTTGGCCACCAGGTTGCGCATGGCGGTCACCAGCAGGCCCTCGTCGCCGAGCACGACAGCGCCCTCGGTGCCGCTGGCGACGAGCTCGATCTCCTTGGTCTCGGCGGCGGTCCGTACGGCGTCCATCGCCTCGTCGACCACGACCTCGACCGGGACCCGGTCGGGCTCGGCCATCGGCTCGGCGCCCTGGATCCGGGAGAGCGTGATCAGGTCCTGGATCACGCTGGTCAGCCGGGCGGACTCCTGCTGCATGCGCCCGGTGAAGCGGCGGACCGCCTCGGGGTCGTCGCTGGCGTCGGCGATGGTCTCGGCGAGCAGGGACAGGGCGCCGACCGGCGTCTTCAGCTCATGGCTGATGTTGGCGACGAAGTCGCGGCGCACCGCCTCGACGCGGCGCCGCTCGGTCTGGTCCTCGGCCAGGACGAGCACCAGGCCGGTGCCGCCCAGGGGCGCCACCCGCACGGCGAACGAGGTGGAGTCGGGGCCGAACTTGCGCACGGCCACCTCGATCTCGGTCTCGCGGATGACGCCGTCGCGGCGTACCTGCCGCGCCAGGGCGAGCAGGTCGCTGATGACCAGCTCCTCGCCGCGGACGATCCCGTAGGCGCGCGCCGCGGAGCTGGCGCGCAGCACGCGGTCGGCGGGGTCGAGCACCACCGCCGAGGACGGCAGCGCCGCCAGCACCTCGGCGATCCCGGCCGGGAGCTCGGCCTGGCGGGGCTCCTCCTTGGCGCGCGTACCGCCCGATTCGCTGATGCGGAACGCCAGACCCGCCGCGACGCCTGTCACGAGGCCCACCAGTCCCGCTAGCGCGGCGAGCAGTTCTCCTTGCACGCTTCGATCGTAAGCCGCAAAGCCGCTGCCTTACCCTGCTGACCACGGCTTACAACCGAGGTTCTGCGACTATTCACCGATGCTTTCGCAATGATTAAGCTACGAACTGGGACGATGTGAACCATGCGCGATACGTATCATGAGGAGCTTGACTCCCTCAGCGAGCGCCTCGTCGAGATGACGCGGCTTGCCCGGCACGCGGTCGCCCGCGCGACCACCGCCCTGCTCGACGCCGATCTCAACGCGGCGCAGGAGGTCATCTCGGGTGACGAGGAGCTCAACCGGCTGGACGAGGACATCGAGGCCACGGCGTTCGACCTGATGGCCCGGCAGCAGCCGGTGGCACGCGACCTGCGCATCATCATCACGTCACTGCACATGGCCGGCGACCTGGAGCGGATGGGCGACCACGCGGTGCACATCGCAAAGATCGCCCGGCGGCGCCACCCCGACTCCGCCATCCCCGCGGAGCTGCGCTCCATCGTGCTGGAGATGGGCCACCAGGCCGAGCTTCTGGTCATCAAGGCGGGCGAGGTCGTCAGCCAGCGCGACGCCGAGACCGCACTCGAACTCGACTCCGACGACGACCGCATGGACCGGCTCCGCCGCCGGCTGCTCACCCGCATCCTCGACCCGGGCTGGCAGCACGGGGTCGAGGCCACGATGGACGTCACCCTGGCCGGCCGCTTCTACGAGCGCTTCGGCGACCACGCGGTGCACGTCGCCGACAACCTCGTCTACATGGTGACGGGGGAGCGGCCCAAGGACTACGAGTCGGAGGCCTGACCCGAGCGCCCGGCTTCGGGGAGGGGCCGGCCGCCCCGGCCGCGCGCCGGGCGGCCGGCCCCTCCCCTTCGCGGGGTGCCCGCGGCTTGGGACGGGCCGCTCCAGGCCCGTGTGAGCAGGGCGCGCGGGGGCCCGCCGCCTCTTTGCCCGCCCGTTGCGCACACCTGTGACCGAAGTGAGACCATGGAGGAGGGAAGGGCTCCTTCGGGCATCCCTGCGTGCCGACCAGAGGGGCGTGCGGTCACGCGGTGGCCACGGCTCCGGCCCCTGTCGGGTACCCATTCCGGTCGACCCGGAAGCACCTGGCACGGGCTTTGTCAAGACCCCGAATGCGGCACTGACCTGCGCGTACGTAAAACCAATAGGTACGTTAAGTCACAGATTCGTGGTATCCTGGTGGTAGCGGAAGGGGTACTTGTCACATGACTTTCAAGGTCGGCGACACCGTTGTCTACCCCCATCATGGGGCTGCTCGTATTGAGGCGATCGAGACTCGCACCATTAAGGGCGAGGATAGGTCCTACCTCGTTCTCCGGGTTGACAAGGGTGATCTCACAGTACGCGTACCGGCGGAGAACGCCCAGGACGTCGGGGTGCGCGACGTGGTCGGGCAGGACGGCCTCGACCGGGTGTTCGAGGTTCTGCGCGCACCGCACACCGAGGAGCCCACGAACTGGTCGCGGCGCTACAAGGCGAACCTGGAGAAGCTCGCCTCCGGCGACGTGAACAAGGTCGCAGAGGTCGTCCGCGACCTGTGGCGGCGCGACAAGGAGCGCGGGCTCTCCGCGGGTGAGAAGCGGATGCTCGCCAAGGCGCGGCAGATACTCGTGAGCGAACTCGCACTCGCGGAGAAGACCAACGAGGACAAGGCCGAGGCGCTGCTCGACGAAGTCCTCACGAACTGACATAGCACCGAAAATCGACTGCATTCATGTCAAGAATTCCGAGGGTGGGCGTCGGTACCGACGTCCACCCTTTTATGTCCGGAAGAATTCTGTTCCTCGCGGGCCTGGAATGGCCGGGTGAAACGGGTGTCAGCGGCCATTCCGACGGCGACGTCGCCGCACACGCCGCCTGCGACGCCCTGTTCTCCGCGTGCGGGCTGGGCGACCTGGGCAGCCAGTTCGGCACCGACGATCCGCGGTGGAAGGGCGCTTCGGGCGTCGACCTGCTCACCGAGACCGCGGCGCGGGTACGGGTGGCCGGCTTCGAGGTCGGCAACGTCGCGGTCCAGATCATCGGCAACCGCCCCAAGTTCGCCCCGCGCCGCGCCGAGGCCGAGGGCGTGCTGTCGGCGGCGGTGGGCGCCGCTGTCACGGTGTCTGCGACCACCACGGACGGGCTGGGCCTGACCGGCCGCGGCGAGGGTGTGGCGGCGATCGCGACGGCGCTGTGCGTGCCGGAGGACGGGCGCGGACACGGCTCCGGAGCGGCCTGAAGCGCCGGCGCAATTCCGCGATGTGAGAAGGCGCGGATCGGAAATCAACCGCGCGCCGTAGTTTCGGCGAAGCTGTCTCACATTACGGACAAATCCACGGCCAGTTCGGCCTGTGGAGGGCGATTCCGCGCCGCGGAGACGGCCGACCGAAATACGGCCGGGTCCATTCCGGACGCCGGCTTCGGAGGCACTCAGGGCGGTCGGCCGAGGCCGGGCGGAAGGCGCGCTGTGCCACCTGCGGAACGCAGGGGCCGCGCCTTGCACAGCCGGGCGAGGCATGCGGGACCGCCGGGCGCCTGCCGGCGGGCCGCGCGCGGCCGGGGCGGGCGCCCGGCGGTCCGCTCCCCGTCGGCGAGAGGGCCCGCGCGAATCCGCGGTTCCTCCGGCTTGCCGCGCCGCCGTCCCGGCCGCCGAGGCGGCGGGTCCTTCACCGGCCAAGCCGCCGCGCGGCGGCGGCTACTCCTCGGGCGGCTTGGGCTCGCTGCGGACCCGGTTGGACGGCGGGTCGGCCGGGAACGGGGACGGCGCCTCGCGTGGCGGCGCCACGCGAGGCGGTGTCCGGCGGGGCTTGAGGACCATCGGGCGCTTCTCGATCGGGGGCGCCGCGGGGTAGGCGTCGCCACGGTGGGGATCGGGCCGATCGGCGCCGGGGGCGCCGCTGTGCCCCCCGCCCCCGGTCCCCTCGGCGGCCGGTTCGTCCGCGGGGGAGGCCGCGTCCGTGCCGGGCTCGGCCTCGTCATTGGTCGGGTCGCCCAAAGGCAGGTCGTGCACGAAGCCGTCGGCGTCCTCTCCCGGGTGCGCCGGGGCGGCCGCGGACGCGGTCTGCCCGCCGTCCCGGTCCGGGGCGCCGAGGGGCTCGGGAGTCGGCGGGGCGTCGGCGGCCCGCTTGATCGGGTTCTCGGCGGCACCGGGCTCGCGCTTTGGCAGTTCGAACGCGTCCTGTGCCGTGTCGGCGGCGTCCCCAGCGGGCTCGGCGCCGGCAGGGAGCGGGCCCGAGTCGGCCGCCGCGGCGGCCGCGGTGTCCGCGGCCGGTTCCTGATCGGCAGCGGTGTCGGGGACCGCGTCCAAGGCCGCGGGGCCGGCTGCGTCTGCGGCTGCGTCGGCTGCCTCCTCGGCCTCCGCGGGGCGGCCCGATTCGGCCTCGGCCGCCTCTGCCCCGGACGCGGGGGCGATCGGCGCGCGGTCGGAGTCCTCCTCGGCGTCGGCCCACGCCCACTCGTCGGAGTCCTCGGATTCGCGTGTATGCGCGCCCGGCGCGCCGGCGGTCGGCCGTGCGTCGCCGTCGTCGACCGGACGGTCCGCGGGGACGGGAGCGGCAGCGGCGGGCCACAGCGGGGCGGACCCGACGGCGGAGCCGGAGTCGACTTCCCCGAGCGCGTCGGCGGGCTGCTGCGGCTCCCGGGAGTCGTGCGGGCCGGGCTCGTCGGGCTCCTCAGTCCCGGCGCCGGTATCAGCGGGTCGGCGGGAGAAGAGGCCGGGGCGCTTGCGCCGGCGCGGCGGAGCGGGCTCCTCCGGCGGTTCGGGCCGCTCGGCGCGCTCGGGGCGGCTGGGGCGGTCGGCGGGCTCCGGGCGCTGGGGGTGCGGGCCGGGGTCGCGAAAGTCCGCGGGTTCGGGGGCGCGCGGACGGGGCGGCGGCCCGGGGCTGTGCTGCAGCGGCGGCGCCTCGGTCGCGGCGGCCTGCGGCCGGGGCTCCTCGTCCAGCAGTTCGTCCAGCGGGCGGGTGTCCTCCTCGGCCTCGGCGGGCGCGGGCGCGCGCGGGGGCTCAGGCTCGTCCTCGGGCTCGGCGCGGTTCCTTCCGCGCCGCCGTTCGCGCGGGCGGCGGGGGCCGGTGCCGGGGACCTCGCCGCGCAGGTGCATGACCACCGACAGGAAGAGTCGGAAGGCGACCAGCAGCGCCAGCCAGGGGGCGACCGCGGCGACGACCATCGCGACGCCGGGCACCAGCACGAGGCCGCCTGCCTCCAGGGCGCTCGCGCCCGCGGCGACGGCGACCAGCAGGACGATGAGCCCGTCAGCCCACAGCCGCCGTGAGCGCGGGGCGGTGCGCAGCACGTAGCTCGTCCACAGCGCCATGAGGACGAGCAGCGTGAAGACCGCCGGATACAGATGGGCGTAGCGCGCGCCGACGTTGCCCTGCACGGCGATCTGGTACACGCCGTTGTAGGAGAGCAGAACCGCGCACCCGGCGATCACCAGCACGCCCAACGCGGTGAACAGCATCGCGGCCACCGGCGATCCGGAGTGCTGCGGCTCGGGCGCAGGACGCGTACCTGCGGGTTTGGAGGAGCTTTTAACGGCCATCGTGCGCAGAAGCGTAGCCCAGCGAACGCGGCGAACACGAGTTTGCGTATCGCCCGAAACCGGCCGTATCCGGGACCGGCGCGCCGCGCGGCGCGGCGCGGCTGCGTTCCTCCCGGTCGGGGGCTGATGGAGGAAGAGCGGGTCATGGACCGGCGGCGGTCGCGGGGCCGTGTGCGCGGGATTTCGGGACGGATTCCGCCGAATTGCGGACGCCCGTTTCACGGCTTCCCGCCGACCGACCCGCCCCTCGCCGGGAGCCGCTGTTCTCCCGGGGCCCTCGGAGCGGGCTCCGGAACCGGAGGGGTGAAGAGCCCTTCCCGCAGTCGCCGGCCGGCGACTGCGGAGGTCACGCCGCCGGCCCGGTGCGGGGCCGGTCGGCTGTGGAGAGCGGGCCCGTGGTAAACCGCCGAACCGCTACCCTGGGCGGTGTGAGTCTGCGCTTCTATGACACCAGTGCCCGCCAGGTCCGCGACTTCACACCCCTGCGCGAGGGGTGCGCCTCGCTGTACCTGTGTGGTGCCACGGTGCAGGCGCCGCCGCACATCGGCCACATCCGCTCGGGCGTGAACTTCGACATCCTGCGCCGCTGGCTGGAGTACCGCGGCTACCGGGTCGTCCTGTGCCGCAACGTCACCGACATCGACGACAAGATCATCAACGTCGCCGCCGCCGAGGGCGTCGAGTGGTGGGAGGTCGCCGAGCGCAACCAGCGCGCCTTCACCTCCGCCTACGACATCCTGGGCTGCCTGCCGCCCACGGTCGAGCCGCGCGCCACCGGCCACGTCCCCGAGATGATCGAGCTGATGTACCGGCTCATCGACCGCGGCCACGCCTATCCGGCCGGCGACGGGTCCGGCGACGTCTACTTCGACGTGCGCTCCTTCCCCGGCTACGGCGAGCTGTCCAACCAGCGGATCGAGCAGATGCGCGGCGCCTGCGACACCGCCGACGACGGCGGCAAGCGCGACCCGCGCGACTTCGCCCTCTGGAAGGGCGCCCGGCCGGGCGAACCCAGTTGGGACACCCCGTGGGGCCGCGGCCGCCCGGGCTGGCACCTGGAGTGCTCGGCCATGTCGACCAAGTACCTGGGCAGCGCGTTCGACATCCACGGCGGCGGGCTCGACCTCGTCTTCCCGCACCACGAGAACGAGACCGCCCAGTCCAAGGCCGCCGGCGACGGCTTCGCCCGCTACTGGCTGCACAACGGGCTGCTCACCATGAGCGGCGAGAAGATGAGCAAGTCGCTGGGCAACTCCCTGCTCATCCCGCAGATGGTCCGCAAGGTCCGCCCGGTCGAACTGCGCTACTACCTGGCGCAGGCCCACTACCGCTCGGCCATCGACTACTCCGACGACGCGCTGTACGAGGCCGCCGCCGCCTACCAGCGGATCGAGGGGTTCCTGACCCGCGCGAGCGAGGTCGCGGGCACCGTCGAGCGGGCCGCGGAGGTGCCCGAGGCGTTCGCCGACGCCCTCGACGACGACCTCGGCGCGTCCCAGGCGCTGGCGGTCGTGCACGGCCTGGTCCGCGAGGGGAACACCGCGATCGCCGAGGGGGCCAAGGAGCGCCTCGCCGAGCTCGGCGGCCGGGTGCGCGCCATGCTGGACGTACTCGGGCTCGACCCGTTCTCCGAGACCTGGTCGGCGAGCGGTACCGGGTCCGGGCTGCGTGACGTCGTCGACTCGCTCGTTGCGGTCGCCCTCGACCAGCGCCAGGCCGCGCGCCTGCGCAAGGACTACGCGGCCGCCGACGCCATCCGCGAGCAGCTGCTCGCCGCCGGCATCGTGGTCGAGGACACCCCGCGCGGCCCGCGCTGGGAGCTCCGGCGGGACTGAGCGGCCGACGCACCGGGGTGGCCGGCACCGCCGCGGTGCGGACGCTGTGCCGCTCGGTCGGCGGTATGCGGTGGGCGGGGTGCGCCCGCACCGGCGCGTCGGTCCGGCGGCGCCCCCGGCGCGAGCCGCCGATGGCGCGGCCACCCGCTGCCATCGGCGACCATGGAGGGGTGCCGCATCAATGCGGCCGGACGTCGGAGAGCGTCGGCGCCTCCCGCGGGTGCGGGCCGCGAACCGGCGGCCGGCGGCACATCACAGACCGGAGGGCCGGCCCGGCGGAACGGGCGCGGCCCGGCCGGCGCCGCGGACGGCACCGCCGTCGGCGGCCGCCGGAACAGCAGAGCTTTCGCGCCCGCAGCGGCCCCCCGACCGGGGCAGCGGCGCGCCGACACCAGCGGTAACCGAAGGGTGAGGACAGCAGGCCATGCCGGCGAAGAAGAGCAAGAAGGGCCCCACCAAGGGCAGCGGCGGCAAGGGGAAGCGCTCCCTGGAGGGCAAGAAGGGGACGCTTCCGGCCGAGGAGCGCCACTGGTACTCCGAGAAGTCGCGCCGCTCCACCAAGAACGCGGCCAAGAGCCCCGCGAAGAACCCCGCTAAGAGTTCGGCCAAGCAGGCGCCCACGGGCGCGGCGAAGCCGGGCGCTCCGACGGCGCCGCCGCGAGCTGCGGCCGCTGAGCCGGGCGCCCGCGGTGGTACGCCCGATCTGCTGGTCGGGCGCAACCCGGTGCTGGAGGCGCTGCGCGCGGGGCTGCCCGCAAAGCGGCTGTTCCTGGCCAACAGCCTGGACCAGGACCAGCGCATCACCGAGGCGGCGCGGCTCGCGGGCGACGCCGGTCTCGAGGTGCGCGAGGTATCCCGGACGGAGCTGGACCGGCGCTGCGACAGCCAGGGCCAGCCCGGCGCCGCCCACCAGGGTCTCGCCCTGCAAACGCGGCCGTACCGCTATTGGAACCCCGAGGACCTGCTCGACGCGGCCCGGTCCACGGCGGAGGAGACCGGCGTCCCGCCGCTCATCGTGGCGCTGGACGGTGTCACCGATCCCCACAACCTCGGCGCCGTGGCCCGCTCCGCGGCGGCGTTCGGCGCGCACGGCCTGCTGATCCCCGAGCGCCGTGCCGCGGGGGTGGGCATCGCCGCCTGGAAGACCTCCGCGGGCACGCTGGCCCGCCTCCCCGTCGCCCAGGCCACCAACCTCACCCGCACGCTCAACGGCTACAAGAGCGAGGGCGTCTTCGTCGCCGGCCTCGACGGCGGCGGCGAGACCGAACTGGCGGCCCTGGACGTGGCCGCCGGCCCGCTGGTCATCGTGGCGGGCTCGGAGGGCAAGGGCCTCTCCCGCCTCGTCCGCGAGACCTGCGACCAGATCGCCCGCATCCCGATCAGCGGCGCCGAGTCCCTCAACGCCTCGGTAGCCGCGGGAGTCGCCCTCTACGAGATCACCCGCCGCCGATCGGCGTCCACGCAGCCCGGGCACTGACGCGAAACCGGTACGATGCGACTGTGCGCCCCAGGCAGCGCTGCGGTGCGCACAGGCCGACGTAGCTCAATTGGCAGAGCGCTCGCCTTGTAAGCGAGGGGTTAGGGGTTCAAGTCCCCTCGTCGGCTCTCTTCATGCCCGAACCGGCAGGTCAGAGCCCTGAGGCGAAGCAGCCGGGAGTTCTCGGGGCGGGCTGCGGACGTCCGCCGTGTGAACGCTATACCCGGGCTCCGGGCGTGCGGGTCAGGTCCGTTCCGCGAGCAGCGGGCGGCCCGGGCCGGAGAGTTCGTCCACCGCCTCGCCGCGTCCCGCGATCGCCATCAGCACGGATTCGCCGCGGCCGCGCACCTCGGGGCCGTCGCCATGGGTCCAGTCCAGATCGCTCGCGACGAGCGTCAGGCCGCGGGCACGCTTGGCCGCGCCGATGGGCGGGGCCTGCAGCGCCAAGCGGAGGGCGGTGCGAAGGCGGTCGTGCGGGATCTCGCGGGGCAGTCCGAGCGGGCGGCGGATGTCCTGCTGGTGGATCATGCCGTCGACCAGGGCGATCATGCCTCCACGCAGAGCGGTCAGCCCGTGAGGGCGCTGATACTTCCTCAAGATGCGCACCAGTTCGGCCGTTGGGCGGGGGGAGTACTCCGCGACGCCGATGGCGTTGGCCTTGTCCACGTTGAACCCCGCCCGGGCCAGCCGGGCGGCGAGACCGCCCCACCCCAGCTCCTCGTAGCTGATCGCGTGGGCGACCACGTCGCGCACGCTCCAGCGCTCGCACAAAGTCGTGGCGTCCCACTGCTCCGGCGACAGGGAGTCGAGCAGCTCCGCGAACTCGACGCGTTCGCATACGGCCATGGCCATCGTTCCGGCCCCGGCCCCGTCGCCCTGCTGCGCCATAGTGCCGCCTCGCCTTGTCCGCGCCCGTGTGCCGGGACCGGCGCGGTCGCCGCCAGGCCGGTCCCGGCACACAGGCGGCGTTGGTGACATCGCCGTCGTGTCTACTCCGCAAGTATGCGGTCCCCGACCGGGCGCGGTCGACCCTCGTTCGCGGATGCGGCGGGTCGGCACCGTATTATATTCTCGAACGGCTATATTCTCTGGCACGTAACAACACCGGACAGAGAGTGGGCCCCGTTCCGGACGATCGCCCACCGCGAAGGGGACCCCGCCGACGAAGTCGGCAAGCGGCCAGCGGGACCGGTGGGGCGGGGTGCTCCATCCGGTCCTCCGGGCGCTCGCCGTCTTGGCGTCGGCCCGGGGAACACCCGTCGTCACTTCTGTAAGCAGCGACTCCACTTTTCCGAAGCCGCTGAAGACAGAGACGCATCAGCCATACCCGGCCCTTGCGGGCCGCATGACAACGTACGGAGGAAGCATGAGCGACGCACTGCGCCGCGTGGGGGACCAGTGGGCTCTGCGCTTCGAGCGGCGCTTCGCGCATCCGCCGGAGAGGGTGTGGCGGGCGATCACCGAACCGGAGCACCTCGGCCGGTGGTACCCGCTCACCCCCGCGGAACTCGCCCCTCGCGTCGGCGGGGCCATCGTGTTCGAGGGCGAGGACGGGGCTCCGGGGCCGCGGGCCGAGATCACCGAGTTTCAGCCGTCCCGGGTCTTCGCCCTGCGGGAGTACGACGAGGAGACCGGCACCCACGGGCTGCGTCTGGAACTGGAGCCCGATGGTGAGGGGTGCCGCATGGTCTTCACCCACACGTTCGCCGACGACACGTGGGCCGCGCAGACCGAGACCGGGTGGATCGCGTGCCTCGACGAGCTCGGACGCGTCCTGGACGAGATGGGCTGAGGGCAGCCCTACACCGTTCCGGACGCCGGACGCCGGACGCCGGACGCCGGACGCGGCGACTGCCGCGCGCCCGCCGGCTCCCCGGAGGGACCCGGCATCGGCACCGGCGTCAGCCGGGGATGCGTGCGACCCCCGCCAGTCCCCAGGCCTGTTCCGGAGGGATGTAGTCGGCGGCGTCGACCACGGGCGAGGGCTCGGTGGTCCAGTCGTCGCAATGGATCAGGCCGGGCGGGTCGACCAGTTCCAGGCCGGCGAAGAAGCGCGCGATCTCCGCGCTGGAACGGGCCCGGCCGGGCGAACTGGTGTTCGCGTAGAACCGCTCCAGGGCGGCCGCGCGCTCGGGGGCGGTCTCGTTCTCGACGTGGCTGATGGCCACATAGGAGCCGGCGGGCAGCCGCTCCACGTAGCGCCGCAGCAGACCGTAGGGGTCCTGGTGGTCCTGCAGGAAGTGCAGCATCGCGACGAGCAGCAGCCCGACCGGGCGGTTCAAGTCGAGGCGGCCGGTCAGCTCGGGGCGGCCGAGGATGCTCTCGGGATCGCGCATGTCGGCCTCGACGACGCCGGTGATCTCCGCGCGGTCGGCCAGCAGCGCCTCGGCGTGCACCCGGACGACCGGGTCGTTGTCGACGTAGACCACCCGGGCCTCGGGAATGCGTCGGCGCACGACCTCGTGCACCGGGTTCTCCGCCGGAAGGCCGGACCCGATGTCCAGGAACTGGTCGATCCCCTGCCGTGCCATGAAGTCCACCGCCCGGCCGAGGAACCGCCGGTTCGCGCTCGCCATCTTCCTTATCTCGGGTATCTGCTGCTCGATCCGCTCGCCGAGCTCGCGGTCCACGGCGAAGTTGTTCTTGCCGCCGACGTAGTAGTCGTAGAGGCGGGCCGCGCTCGCTACGGTCGGGACGCCGTGGCCCCCTTCAGCGCTGGAATCGGTGCTCATCGAGGTCCGTCTCCTGGGGGACGAATCGGTCGTGGGGGTGCACATTGTGCATCACATCGCCGGGTTGGCAAGCGCTTTCTGTAGCGTCGGGGCCGCGGGCGCGGTGGCGCTCGTCACAGCGGGCGGCGGGCCGCCGCCGGTGCGTGGCAGCCGACGGGCATTGCGACGGGAGCCAGGCGGGGCCGATGCCGCAGCACAGCGGAGGCGATCGGAGCCGGGACGGCCGACCGGAGCCGCCGCGCCGGGGACGGAGGTCGCCGCCCGCGCCGCCGCGGGCCGGTTGTGGCCGCTCCCGGATCTGGGCGGGCCCGACGCCGTGTTGTACGCGGCCCCGGGCGGTCCGCCCCGACCGGCTTCCGGGGCGGGCGGCCTACCCGGCGCCCTCGCGCGAGCCCAGGCGCACCCTGCCGCCGGTGGCCTTGTAGAGGGCCCTCGGCAGCAATGAGGCCGGAACGCCGGGCAGATCGCGCAGGCGGCGCTCATAGGAGCCGCCCCGGGTGGCCGCGCGCGGAGCCGCCGTAGGCGCGGACGGCGGCGCCTGCCCGGACCCCTCGATGAAGGCCCTGGCCTCTGCGGAGCCGGGAATCGCCGAGACCGACGCGCTGTCGGCGTGTCCTGCCTGCGGGCCCGACGGATGCTCCGCCGGGACGGGCGGCGGCGCGGGCGCCCGCGCCGCCGCCGCGCCCGATGCCGACGTGGCCGGCGCGCCGCCGGAGACGGCGTATCCCCCCGAAGGTGCCGACGTCGGCGTCCACTGCTGCTGTGCGGACGGAGCACCGGCGGACGGTGCCGGGTGCCGGAACGCCTGCTGCGGACCGGAGGCCGGTTCCCGGCCCGCGGTCCCGGCGGTCTGCGCCCCGGTCCCGCGATACGCCGCAGTGCCGGCCGGTCCGCTCGGCGGGGCAGCGCTGTATGGCTCCCCGCCCGCCTGGTGCGGGCGCGGGTCCGGCTGCCAGGCCGCCCGGGACGGCTGCGGTCCGCTCGCCGGCCGGTCGCCGCGGGTCTGCCCCCACCCGCCGTGCGGGGTCTGCGGCTGCGGCCCGCCCGCGCTGCCCGCCTGCTGCGCACCGCTGCGGCCATCCGGCTCGGGTTGCCGCGCGGATGCGGGGCCGTGGGCCGATTCCGCGTCCTGGGGCCGACCAGTGTTCCGCCGGGCCGAATCCGCGAGCCGCGGAGGCCCACTCGCGGGACCGCCCGGATCGTCCGGGCCCGAGTCGTCGACGGGCCGGAGCCGGATGGTCTGCTCCTCCGGCCGCGGCTCCTTCGTTCCACCGGCGCGGTCGGGCAACGGGGACGCGGTGCCGGAGTGGGGCTGCTGCGGTCCGCTCGGCTGCTGGGGTTGTGGCTGGGGCTGCTGTTGGGGTTGGGGGTGGTAGGGCGGGGTGCCCTGGTCGCGGCCGGTCGCCGCAGGGCCGCCGGGCTGGTGAGGGGCTGCGGCCGGACGGGCCGGAACCTCTGCTCCCGTTCCGGGACGGGCCTGCGATGCGGCGGGCGCGCCGGCCTCCCTGGGGTCGGCCGCCGCGGGGCGCGGCTCCTGTGTGGTGTTCGGGTCGTGCGGCTGCCCACCCGCTCGGTAGCCGGGTCCGGTGCCGCCGCTGCCCGGTTCGGCCGTCGGCGGGACGCCGCCGGGCCGGTTGGTGGCCGGGTTCGGGCGCCTGGCGGGGGTCCGCGTGGAGTCCTGCTGCCGCTGGGATGCGGTGCCGGAGTGGGGCTGCTGCGGTCCGCTCGGCTGCTGGGGTTGTGGCTGGGGCTGCTGTTGAGGTTGGGGGTGGTAGGGCGGGGTGCCCTGGTCGCGGCCGGTCGCCACAGGGCCGCCGGGCTGGTGGGAACCGGCCCCGGCTTGCGTCGCGTATGTTCCGTGCGGTCCGCTTGGCTGCTGATGGCCGGGACGGGCGGCCGGATCGGATGACGGCGGACCGCTCGGGTGCTGAGAGCCGGTCGTCGGGGGTTCGGCCGGCGCCTGGGCGGTTCCGGAGGAGGTCTGGGAGCCGTCGGCCGGACCGGACGCGCCGCGGCGCTGCAGCGGGTGCGTCTGGTCCTCGGGCTTCGCCGCCTCGGTGCCGGCGGCCTGCGGCGTACCCGCCGCCGCACTGGACGGGGCGGTGGGTGGAGTGTCCCGGCGGCCTCCCGGCGCGTGGGTGCCCGGCCGGTACGGCGCCCCGGTGCGGCCGGCGGCCGGGGAGGGAGAACCGCTGTCCGGCGCCGGGGCGGGAGCGGGGCGGTCGGCGCCGCCTTGCGGAGCGCCACCGGCCTGCCCGCGGCCGGTCGCCGGATACGCGGACTGCGGCTCACCGGTCTCGCGCATGCTCTGCCCGTAGCGGGGCGCGCCCTCGCGGGCGCCCTGGACGTCGCCGCCCTGCCGCGGGTCGGCGGAGGGCCGGTCACCGGTCGCCGGGTACGCCGACTGCGGTTGCTGCGGCCCGCTCGGTCCCTCGCGGCCCGTCCCGTAGGGCGATCCCGGAGGGCTGTGGCCGACTGCCGCCGAGCCGCCCTGCTGCCGTCGCGCGGCGGACGGGCGCAGGGAAGGCGGCTGGGTCTGCCCCGCGGGATCGTCGGAGCCCCCGCTCGCCGCGCCTTCCGAGCCGGGGCGCCGCAGCTGGACCGTCTGGTCCTCGGGACGGGGCCCGCCGTAGGCAGGGGAGCCGCCCGACGGGTCCTGCGGCGATGCGGGATGCCCCGCCCCGGGGCCGTGGGCACCGGTCGCCGGCTGCGGTCCGGTTGCGGGATAGGCGTTGCCTGGGTTTTGCGGCCCGGTGGTCGGATGCGCGGGGCCGGCGCCGGCGCCGGTGGCGGGTCCAGGGCCGGTGTCGTGGGCGGTGTAGGGCGCTTGATGGCCCGTCGCCGGGCGCGCAGGGCCCGCGCCCCCGGTGCTGCCCTGGTTCTGTGGGCCCGCGGGCGGGTGCGCCGCGCCGCTGGCCGCGCCGGTGTGGTGGGGGCCGGTTGCGGGATGGGCGTTGCCGGGGTTCTGCGGTCCGGCGGCCGTGCTGCCGGGACCAGAGCCGGTGCCGCCGGCTCCGGCGGGGGGCTCGGGGCCTGTCGCGGGAGGTGTGGGGCCGGGGTTGGGGCCGTAGGAGCCGTGCGGGTCTTGCGTACCCGTCGCCGGGCGGGCGGGGGCGGAGCCCGCGGGGTTGGTGCGGCGCTGCAGCGGGTGGGTCTGGTCCTCCGGCTTGGCCTCTGCGGAACCGCCGGGCCCTCCGGCGCTTTCTGCCGCCCACGGGCCGCCCGGTCGCGCGCCGCCCGCGGGAGTGACCGCGGCGCCGGTGCCCGCGCCGGTGCCCGCCGGTCCGGCTCCCGCCGCACCGCCGCCGCTCCCCGGAGCGCCGCCCGGCCGCCGGTACGGGTCGGCGCCTCCCGCGTCCCGGTGCGCCGCGGGCCGGCCGCGGACCGGGGCGGACACGTCGTCCGCGTGTGTCGGCGGCCGCGCCCCCGGCTGCGGGCGGCCACCGCCGTATGGGCCCTGCGGCCCCTGGTAACGGGCATACGGCGGCGGAGGCGCGTCGAAGTCCGCATACGGGGAGGCGCCGCCGTCCGGCTCCTCGGGCGCGCTCGGAGCCGGGGACCGCTCCTGCGGCTCCTCGTTCTCGCCGTACTGCGGGTTCTCTCGGTTCGGCGATCGGTCGGGCATGGTCGGGCACCCCCGGGCGTCGGTTCGGGGCGGCGCCGTCAACGCTCCCCGTCGGACATCGTCACACGGATCGGGCCGGTCGGGCTCCTCCCCGCCGCACCCGACGCACCCGCCTCACAGCGACCGACGCAGGCACTCCGCGGCGATCCGGGTCGCCGTCGCGTGCGTCGCGGCGGAAATGCGCGAAGGGTCGATGCGCGTGCCCTCCGCGAGGTGGCGGTCGAAGCCGAGCCGGAACACCTCCGCCCCGCTCTCGCGCAGGATCGCCGCCGAGCCCCGGAAGTCGAACGCGCGGTCCTCCCCGCGCGTCTGCTCGGTGAACACCACGACGATCCGGCGCGGCAACGACTCGGCACCGTTGGCGGTCATCCAGTCGAAGGCGCGCCCGATGCTCGCCGCACCCTCCCGGGTCGAGGGCACGACCAGCACGTGCGCGTGCGCGCTCGCCTGCGCGGCGCGGTTGAGCCCGTCCGACACGTCGGCGGCGCGGTCGATCACGGTCAGGCCGAAGAAACGCGTCAGCGGCAGCACGGCGGTCTGGTAGCGGTTGGCGTCCAGCGCCCCTTGCGCGATCTCCTCCTGCAGCCTGGGCAGCAGCCACAGCCCTTCGCCGACCCGCTCCAGGCTCTGGGCGACCTCGTTGAAGGAGTCCGACTCGATCGTGGCGCCCGCCAGCCCGGGCGCCCCCGGTTCGGCCGCACCCAGCCGCGGACCCAGCCCGCTGTTTCCCGGCCCCAGGTCCAGTGCCAGCACGCGGTCGTAGCGGTAGTGCGCGAAGGCCAGCGCGAGCAGCGCGGTCACCGTGCTCTCGGCCGCCCAGCCGTGCGGCCGGCTCACCACGACGCGGCGGCCGGTGATCACCGAGCGCTGCAGCTCCCGCCCCAGCCGGACGGGCGCCAGGACGTCCTCGGGCGGCCGGAACGGCCGCGCCGCGCCCCGGCCGACGCGGCGCAGCAGCGAGTCACCGTGCCTGGCGGCGCGGGGCGCGGCCCTGCCGGCGGACGGTTCCGCGCTGTCGTGCATCGTCTGGCCTCCGGGAGAGTGTGCCGACGCTGGGTCGCAAGGGTCAGAACGTGTTGATCAGGCGCTCGAAGGTGCCGAAGGAGCCGATCGCCACCGGGATCAGCACGACGACGGCGACGGCCTCGAACCGGTTGGCGATCCTCCGCAGCCGTGCCCGTGTGTGCTCGGGCTGGTCGAAGGCCAGCACGACGGCCGGGATGAGCAGCACCGCCACCAGGACCCCGATCGCGGGCCACAGCGCCCACGCCGACCGGTCGACCCAGGCGTCCGCCAGGGCGACGACGATCGCCAGCGCCGCCGCCATCAGCGGCGCCTTCTGCAGGATGAGCGGGAACAGCCGCGACCGGCTGCCCACGACGATCGCGAGCAGGCCCGCCAGCGCCGCCGTCCACCCGTTCAGGTCGGCGGCGAGCCCCATCCCGGCCACCCCGGCCGAGACCGCCGCCGCGACGGTGGCGATGGTCATCGTGCGGTGCGCACTCGCCAGCGCGGTCATGACGTCGGTGCGCGCCACGGCCGAACCCGAGCCGCGCCGGTCGTCCAGCGCCGTCAGCCCCGACATCCCCATGGCGAAGCGCAGGATGAGGCTGAGGACCACCACGCACACCATCGCCATGACGGCGCCCACCTGCGACAGCTGCAACCCGAAGGCCGAACCGCCGGCCCACATCGCGGTCAGCGCCAGCGTGACGGCGCCGCCGATGATTCCGCCGCGCCCCAGCGGGGTCGTCACGCCCAGGCCGATGACCGCGGTTCCGACGATGCCCGCCAGTCCGCACCACAGCACCCAGCCGGGCCAGCCGAAGCCCGCCGCGGCCAGCCACACCGCCTCGCCGGCCAGCGCGCCGCCCGCGATCGCCAGCGCGGTGCCCACCGGCTCGCGCCAGGTCGCGGCCAGGGTCCAGCCCAGCGCCATCAGCACCGCCGCGCCGCCGCCCAGCGCCAGGGCGCCCGCCGTGCCGCCGGTGCCCGTCCACAGCAGGGAGCCCGCGGCGAGGACGAGCGCGGCAACGGCGAACGTCGCGCTCCACCGCCGCGCCGCGTAATTCCACCGGCCCAGGTCGCCGTCCAGGACGTCCCCGACCGCGTCCGGAACCTCGTGGACGACGGGGGCCGGGACCGGCTCGTCGACGCGTACGAGCCGCAGCACGTCGCCGTCGGAGACGCGGCGCTCGGCCAGCGTGGAGTCGCCGTCGAGGTGCACACCGGAGGCCGTGGCCAGGTGCATGGGCAGGGCGGGGTTGCGCCCCTGGTCGCCCAGCAGCTTGAGCACCTCGGGCATCAGCGCGCCGATCGGCTCCTGAGCCGGGAGGACGGCGTCGACACGGCGGTTCTCACCGACGAGTGTCACGCGGCTCCAAGACGTCATCGAGCCCTTTCCCATCACTACTTCGCTGCGGTGCCCCGCGTCCGGCGCGGAGGCTTGGGGGTGCGGCGCCGCGGTCGCGGCGGTGGTTCAGGCGGGCACCTCGCTCGCCTCGACCCGTTCGAGGTAGCCGTTGCCCAGCAGCCAGCGGATACTCACCAGCGCCGGAGGCTGGATGAAACCGCCGGCCTCGACGGTGAACCTGACGCCTCCGCCCGGGTTGGCGCCCTCGCTGGGGGACAGCGAAGCGTCGACCTTGAAGGGGTGCGTCACACGGTATCGGTGGTACCCGCCGGAGCCCCCGTCCGCGTCCGCTTCGGCGCCGGCGTCCGCGCTCTCCGAGGGTGCGGACGCCGTCGGCGCGGGTGTGCCGGAGGGCGTGGCGTCGGGTGCGGGGCTGGTGTCGGACGGCGCCGAAGGGCGGGCGATCTCGGGCAGGCCGCGCTCACCGAACGGCTGGCCGTCGGGGAAGAGCAGCGAGCCGCTCTCCTGACCGAAGGTGTCCACGAGCATGCCCGGCTTCAGCGTGGCCTTGACGCCGTCGCCGCTGCCCTGGCGGATCTGCGCGCCGACGTCGTCGACGAGCGTGGCGGTCTGCTTCGCGGCCTTGCTCTCCTCGGAGGTGCTGAGGGGCCGGGGATCGGCGTCGACGAGGACGAGCTCGCCGTAGAGCCATCGGGCGGCCTCGTCCTCGGTGGGGAAGTCCGCGCCGGTGCGGCCCTGCTCGTATTCGACGATGCCCGCCGAGAAGCCCCGCTCGTTCTCGGTGATGAGGTAGTAGCTGGTGGCGGTGCCCGTCGCGGGCCGCGGCTCGTCGGGCAGCACGTACAGCTCGGGCGGCACTCCGGCGCTGCCGAGCTGGGCGGCGAGCATGTCCATGGTGACCTCGGCGCCCACCCAGTCGGCCGGCACGGGTGCCGATGGTGCGGGCGGAGGCGGCGACTGGGCCTGCTCCTGGGCCTGGGCGGCGTCCTCCTGGCTGCTGAGCTGACTCTGCAGGAACGACCAGCCCACGCTGCCCGCGCAGACCACGGCGGAGATGACCAGCCCGGCGATGATCTTGGCGACGTTCTCGTCGAGCCTTCGGCGGGTGCGCTGCGGACCGAACAGGACCGCCTCCCGGAGCCGCTTGCGGCGCACGGCGACAGACTCCAGCAACTGGCTGTCGTAGTCGCGGGCCATCAAGCCTCCTTTGCGGAGCGGGCTGTGGATACGGTCCGTGCTCGCGGGAGGGGCCCGCGTGGCGGCCGCAGGGCGTACGAAGAGGGCACCCGCAAGAGTACGGGGCGGGGGCGCATACCGGGCCGCGCGCCCCTGCGGCGGGTGCGCGCGGCTGAGGCGGTGCCGTACCGCGCCCGAAGGCTCCGGCGGCCGTCGGTCGGCACGGTGCCGGAGAAGGATGGGCGCGGCGCTCGGCGCGCCGAGCGCCCCGGAAGGCCGCAGGGGCAGGGGCCGGAGGAGGCTGCGCCGACGCGCCGCGGCGATCGCCGATGGGCAGGCGGGGGCGCCTGCGCGGTCGGACCTGCAGGTCAGATGCTCTGCACGGCCGTGCTCGCCCTGGACAGCGAGGTCTGGGCGGTCTCGTCGTTGTTCTCCAGGGTCGTGCGCACGAGCCGGATGATCTCACGGACCTCCTCGGCGGCGTCGTGCCACTTCTGCTCCTTGGCGCTGTACTCCTCGTCGACGCCGTCGGCGATGAAGTCCGCCATCGCGGAGGTCACGTCGCCCTGGTGCTCGCCGATCAGGCTCTCCAGGCGGGTCATGACCGTTTGGATGTTGGTCTGCGCCTCGCCCGAGGCGCCCAGGTCGTAGCTGTTGCGTCCCATGCTCATGTGGGGTCCTCCTCAGCCGCTGCCGGGTCAGGCCGTGCGGAACTTGGCGGCGTCGAAGTTCGCCGCGCCCATGTTCTGGTTGGCGTCGTCGGCCATGGTCTGGTTACCGGACATGAAGGCCTGCTGCATGCCGCCCTGGCCCTGGTTGATGTTGGTCAGACCGGCGTTGAGCTCGGCCGTGATCGTGTCGGCGCGGCTCTTGAAGGAGTCGAACGCGGCCTTGCCGGCGCCGTTGAACCGGTTGGCCAGGGGCTCGGCGGCGTCGATCAGCTGGGTGATCAGGCTGCTGAGCTCGTCGCCCGTGCCCGAGGTGTTGCGGGTCAGGGTGGTCAGCGTCTGATCGCCGAAGTCCCAACGTGACATCTGTTCACCTGCTCCTCGGTTACCTGCTGTCTTCCGCGGTTGGACGCCTCCGCCGGGTCGCCGGTTCCGGCGATTAGGCGCAGACGGTAAAGAGGGAGGAACCGCCGCATAATTATATGGGTCATAATGACGATCGGCAGTCGGCTGCCGCCGGTGGGTGAAGCACCGTTTCTGGGGAGCGACCGCATGAAGTTCGAACACCTCGATCCGGCCGAACCGCCCGCTGAGGACGCTATCGGCGCCCACGGCCGCCCGGGTGGAGAGCCGCCCGAGCCCGTCGCCGACGCTGCGCCCGAGGCGGCGGAGCACGACGAGGGCACCGGCCCCGACGACGAGGCCGAGGCCGGCCGAGAGGCCGACCGGGACCCGCAGGCGCGCCTGAAGGCGTCGACCAGAAGGCTGTCGGCCCAGGTGAAGCTGGGTGCGGCGCAGATCGACGACAGTCTCACCAAGCTGTCGCACCGGGTCGCGGAGCTCCAGATGGCCGAAAGCGGCCAACGACCGGGGAGGCCCCCCTCCATCTTCCGCGCGGACCGCTTCGCCGCAGGTCGGAACGGGAGCCGTGCGGGCGCCGACAGCTCGGGGACGGCCGCGCGGCCGGTGTCGGCCGAGCCCGGCCGAAGCGCGGGCGGCGGAACGGTGGAACCGAACGCAGACAGTGAGCGCCCAAGCATCCGAGACCGGCGTTGAGAGGACGGGAGGGAACAGGCTCATGAGCGGCTGGGATATCCAGGCCCCCGAGGTGAACGGCGTCATGCAGACCGTCGGCGGGCATGTCAACGGCGGCGACGGCGAAGGCGGCCTGGTCGCCAAGATCGAGACGTTCGGCGGGCACGTCGGCGATGCCGGGACGGCCGCCGCCAGCGGTCCCATCGGCACCGCGCTGGAGGAGTTCGTCGGCGAGTACGGTCCCTCGCTGGAGGAGATGGTGCTCAAGAGCGGCAGCTGCATCAAGGGCTGCGTCGACGCCACCTCCGCCTACCTCGACGGCAACCTGCAGATGGCCTCCGACGCCCAGGGCAACGCCGGCAGCATCGAGGAACTCGACCTGTAGGGCTGCGGGCGGCCGCCCGCAAGGGCGGCGGGGCCGGGCCCCGCCGCGCGCCGGGTCAGCTGCGAACACCCCCCGCGGCGGTCGACGGCGACCGCCCGAGACGGGCCGCCGAGGTGCCCAACCCGGTCGGCCCCCACGAGAACCCCGCCCTCGGATCCGGGGCGTGCTTGCGCCGCAGGTAGTCGCCCTTGTAGCGGAGGCACGCGCGGTGCCACTCCAAGATCCCCGACATCCAGTACTTGAGCCCTTCGGCATGGCCGGTGATGACCGCCCGGGCGCGGTCGTCGAGCTCCCAGGCGTCGAGGAGGTCAGGGAGCCCGGTGGCCAGGATGTGCTCGAACTGCTCCATGCGGGCGCGCGCGAGGTCGACGACGATGTCGCGCGCGGTCTCGCGGCCGACGTCGAGGAAGTTCTCCGTGACCAGGACCATGTTGTGGACCTCGCCCTCGAACTCGATCTCCTTCTGGTAGGAGTACAGATCATTCAGGAAGCACGCGTAGTCCTGCGCGGCGGTTTCGAGTTCGCGCAGCGTACGAGTCTCATAGATCCCCTCGGGGATCTCCTCGTCGT
Organism: Streptomonospora arabica; assembly: GCF_039531585.1. NCBI lineage: Bacteria > Bacillati > Actinomycetota > Actinomycetes > Streptosporangiales > Nocardiopsidaceae > Streptomonospora > Streptomonospora arabica. The sequence continues at coordinate 126,932 of NZ_BAAAQI010000005.1, forward strand.
GCGCGAGGCGCGAGAGTCCGATGGTCATGTCCGAGCCGAAGGTGCGCCGGCGCATCTCGATGTAGTCGACGGGATCGGGCACGCGGTTCAGTGCCTGGTTGTGCAGCTCCCACAGCCAGCTTTCGACCATGACCTGCACCGCGGTGCGGAAGCTGCGGCGCGCCTCGGGCCTCATCGGGCCCGCGGTGCGCAGCCACAGGTCGGCCAGGCCCCGTTCGAGTGGATTGGCGGGCTCGGGGGCGTCGTCCTCCTCGGTGTCCAGCGGCATGAACATCGGCAGCCGCTCGGTCTGGAGCTTGGCGGCTTCGAGGTTCCGGGTGGCGCCGAACCACCGGGGATAGGCGTCGTCGCCGTAGGTGCCCCAGGCCAGCCAGTCGCTGGAGAGGTGGAGCTGCTCCCGCTCGGCGTCGGCGTGGATCATCGACGCGCAGTAGGCGAGGTCGAGGTCGAGGAAGTCCTGCTCGTTCCAGACCGCGCCGGTGCCGGTGCCGGGTACGTGCTCCAGCATGCCCATGTCGCGCGCCCAGCCGACCGCGTAGACGCGGGCGTCGTCCAGGTGAGGGCTGCGGACGAGGGGGAACGGCATGTACATCGGCTCGCACTCCAGCTCGCCGACCTGCGGGAGCAGCGGCTGGGCGTGCTGGCGCGACCTGCGGCGCAGGCCCGGCTCGACCGAGGACAGGGCCGGGCGCGCGGCCGAGGTGCCCAGGCCGGTCGGTCCGCCGAGGCCGCCCGAGCGCGCGGCGGCGCCGTCGTTCATGTACCGGCTGGAGCGGGCGTGCCATTCGTGCCCGCCGGCCTGCCAGTCCTGCAGGCCCTTGGCGAACGCGGCGACGGCCGCCTGCCGGCCGGGCGGCAGTCCGCGCTCGGCCATCAGCGCGGGGGTCTCGACCAGGGCGGTGTCCTCGAACTGCAGCATCCGCGAGGTGAGCAGGTCGTTGACCAGCACGGCGGCCTCCTGCGTGGAGCAGTCGAAGAACCGCTCCAGGACGAGCACGGCGTTGGAGTTCTCGCCCTCCTCGCGGACCTCGCGCTGGTAGGAGAACAGGTCGTTGCGCAGGTGCACGGCGTCGGCGAAGGTGTCGACGAGCACGGATACCGGCCGCGAGCCCGCAAGCTCCGGCGGGACCTCGGCGCCCGCGGCGACCTCGACCAGGTTGGCCGACCAGGGCGCTCCGCCGACCCGGCGGCGCATCTGGATGTACTCGATCGGGTTGGCCACGCGGTTGCGCTTGATGTTGTCGAGCTCCCACATGGACTCGACCATCAGGTTGTGCGTGCTGAGGATGAAGCGCCGCCGCCAGTCGTCGGACATGTGCGGCACGGTGCGCCGCCAGAGGTCGCGCAGCCCCGCCTCTGCGGCGTTGGCGGGCTCGGGCGGGTCCTCGCCGTCGGCGGTCATGAAGCGTTCGAGGCCGTCGACGTAGTCCTGGCCGCCGGCGAGGTCGCCGGTGTACTTGAACATCTCCAGGAAGTGGTCGTCGAAGAAGAACACCCACACGTACCAGTCGGTGATCAGGTCGAGGGTGGGTCCGTCGCAGTCGGGATGCGTGTAGGCGCACAGCAGCGCGTAGTCCATGACGGCGAGGTCGTGCTCGTCCCACACCAGTCCGCCTCGGGGCGCCGGGGTGTCGAGCATGCCCATCCGCCGCGCCCACTCCATCGTGTGCCGGCGGGACCGTTCGACGTGCTGATTGATCCGGGCCGGGTGCGACAGGTAGAAGTCGGGCAGTGTGAACGCGTCCATCCGCGTACCTACTCTCGTCGACCTGCTGGTGCTATTTCACCTTCCGGATCTTATTGGTGGCGTTCGGTCGCATGCGGGGGTGCTGATTCGCGATTGCGCAAGGTGAGGCAGACGTGGCGGCGGAGGAAGCCTGATATGCGTGGAGCAGGCGATTCGCGGCTTTCCCCAAGTGGTGTGCCTCCGCAGGCGAGCGGTGGCATTGCGCGAATGGAACGGAGAATGACGGTGTCTGCGGTAGCGCGGTGGACGACCCGGTGCGCCCCCGGGCCGACGGATCGTCGGCCGCGCGCCGGTTCCCTTTCGAGGTGCGTGCGACGTGGGAATCGGCAGACCGCGAACGACGGTACGCGCTGGCCGGAATCGGACGGCCGGTACCGGGAGACCCGGAGCGAATGGTCTCCTGACGACGACCCCCTGCCCTGTGGTCGTGCGCGCGTGAGTGACGAGAATCGGCGAGTTCCGGCGGTGCGGCTTTGAGCGGCGTGATCAATCCAGAAGAGGTGCCCGTCCCCCAGGTCGACTGCGACGCGGTCGAGACAGCGGGGGAGAACCTCAAGGGCGACGGCACCGACGTCTCCCAGGCGGGGCAGGACATCAAGTCCTCCTGGAAGGGACTCGAAGGGATCTACGCCGCCCCGGAGGCGGAGACGCTGTTCGCCGCGATCGACCCCGTGGCCTCGAAGGGCGACGACTTCGACGAGGCGGTCACCAAGGTCGGCACCGCGCTGATCACGTTCGCCGGCGAGGTCCGGCCGATCAAGGCGCGGCTCAAGACCCTGAAGGCCGACGCGGAGTCGTTCGTCTCCGACATCGAGGGCGACGACGACTGGCGCGAGGACGAGGACAAGGTCAACGAGCACAACGACCTGAACAACGACATCCTCCAGGCCCTGTACGAGTACCAGCGCGCCGAGCGCGACTGCGCCAACACGATCACGGCGCTGTTCGGCGGCACCACGTTCGTCGCGCAGGACCCGGGAGGCGGCGGCGACCTGGGGCCCGACGAGGAGGCCTACGGCACGTCCGAGGCGCTGAAGGACGTCGAGACCCCCTGGGCCAAGCCGCAGGAGTACGACGCCCCCTGGTACGAGGACGCGTGGGACGGCGTGAAGGACTTCGGCGTCGGCATCGCCGAGGACCTGGGCAGCCTGGTCGGCCTGTACGGCGAGAACGGCTGGGGCGTCAGCTCGTGGAGCGAGTGGGGCACCAACCTCAAGAACAACTGGGGCGACACCCTCGCCGGCCTGGGCAGCCTGGTCGGGCTCTACGGCGAGGACGGCTGGGGCGTCAGCTCCTGGGGCGAGTGGGGCAGCAACCTCGGCAACGGCTGGAAGGAGTTCGCCCACGCGATCGTGCCCTGGCGCGAGTGGGGCGACCGGCCGGGGTATGTCATCACGCAGAGCGTTCTCAACGTCGGCAGCATGTTCGTGGGCGGCGCCGGCGTGGTCAAGGCGCTGGCCAAGGGGGCGCGCAAGGTCGGGGGCGACGGCTCGCACGACTCCGGCGGCGACTCCAACGGCGACGGTTCCGACCAGCAGCAGGTCAACACCCAGGAGCTGCAGTCGGTCGGCAACCGGCCGGGGCAGCAGAGCACTCAGGACCTGCAGAACCAGCTGGACGACCTCGACATCGACCAGCAGCAGCTCGACGGTATCCAGAACTCGCTGGACGAGGCCGAGGGCTTCGACACCCAGCCGACCCCCGTCGGCGGCGGCGACCCCGTCGACGCCGGCGGGAACCGCCCGGGGGGAGACGGCGGCTCCGGCGGGAACTCCGCACCGGACGGCGACAACACCCCGCTCGACCCGGTGGACACGGACCCGGTGGACGGCGTCGACAACGACGCTCCGGACGGCGACACGACGCCGGACGGCGACACGGTCCCGGAGGGCGACACCACGCCCGAGGGCGACAGCGTTCCGGAGGGTGACACGGTTCCGGACGGGGACGGCACTCCCGACGGCGACAGCGTTCCGGAAGGCGACACGGTCCCGGAGGGTGACACGGTTCCGGACGGGGACGGCACCCCCGACGGCGACAGCGTTCCGGAAGGCGACACCACGCCCGAGGGCGACGACGCTCCCGGCGACCCGGCGGACACCGATCAGGTAGACGACATCGACGGCGACGGTGCGGACGGCGACTCCGCCGACCCCGACGGGGACGGCGACACGACTCCGGACGGCGACTCCGGCACCGACCCGAGCGAGTACCCCGGCCACGTCGACGAGGACGGCGTCCGCCGCTTCGACACCGACGAGGCGGGCGAGCAGTACGGCGAGGAGGTCCTCCGCCCGGAGACCTACGACAGGCTGACCGACTCGCAGCGCGAAGGGCTGGAGGACTACACCCGCCAGTCCTGGCTCAACCCGATCCTGCGGAAGCAGGCGTCGATCGAGTCCATTCTCCAACGGAAATGGGACAACGTCGGGCCCGGCATGCACCTCATGGACATGGTCGACGGGCGTGTCACCATGGACGACGTCGAGCACGCCTACGACCATCCGGAGAACCTCACCGGCGAGCAGCGGCAGATCGTCGACGACATCATGGCGTCGGAGAACCCGGACGCGCGGCTCGAACAGTGGATCAACAGCGCCGGCGGCCGCGGCCGGATGATCCAGTCGTTCGACGGGTTCCCTACGCCGGAGGACGTCCGCAACCGCATCGACGACATCGACGCCGGCATGCGCAGCGTCGAGCTTCCCGAGGACGTCGAGGTGATCCGCGGCCTCCACGACTTCAGCTTCATGAAGGGCTTCGACCCCAGCAGCCCCAACGCCTACGAGGCGCTGAAGAAGATGGTCGGCGAGACCCAGACCGAGGACGCCTACATGTCGACGTCGGTCGGCAGGAACCCCACCGTCGTCGACAACAACCCGTTCGAGTACAAGTTCCACCTCAACGTGCCCGAGGGCGCCCACGGCGTCTGGATGGGCAAGAGCAGTATCTACCCCGACCAGAGGGAGCTGATCCTGCCCCGCGGCACGGAGTACAAGATCACCGGTGTGGAGCGGCTCCCGGACGGCAGTATTAAGGTGGACGCCGACGTCCTGCTTCCCGACGAGAACAAGGGGTGAGGGGTGTGAGCAGCGAGAATGGAGCGGCCGCTTCGGCTGGTACGCCCTCGGGGGCGAGGACGCCCGGCGTCGGCTACTCGGCGCAGGTCTCGGGGCCGGTGCGCTACCTCCCTGTGGAACTGGGCGGTGCGGTGATCGGCTACCTCTACGCGGGGGTGCGCACCAGCGGGGCGTCCTTCCTCCGCCGGCTCAGCGCCCAAGGCGTCAAGGAGGGGTTCAACGCCGCCAAGGTGTGGACCGAACGGCTGGAGCAGGCCTACGCGGAGCGGCTGCCCGCCGAAGAGGCGCTGCGGCGGTGGATCGGCGCGGAGGAGCATCCCGTCGCGGGCGCGGTCCCGGCCGGTGCGGAGTTCACCGAACTCGGCGGCTACGAGGAGCTGCGGCGGCTGGCCAACCCGGGCCACACCGAGGCGCCGGTGCCTCCGGCTCCGCCCGAGCCCGAGTACTTCCCGGACGGCACACCGGTCGACCGGTCGAAGGGCTGGGGGCCGCTGAGCCCGTTCCGGACCGACAGCCCCGGCTACACCATGGCTACCGATTCGGCGGTGCGCTACGTGCCCGCCTATCGCGGCGACCTTCTCCTCGGGTACCTCTGGGTGGCCGAATCCGACGACGCGGCCGGCTTTGTCCCCCGCGTCAAGGCGCGCGTCGACGGCCACCGTGCCGAGAGTCGGTGGATCTCGCGGATGAAGGAGGCCGAGAGCAACGGGCTAAGCCCGTTCGGGATGCTGCGCAGCTGGGTCGGCGCCGAGGAGGACCCCAATGCCGGCAGCATCCCCGCGGACGCCGAGGAGCAGCGGGCGCCGAACCTGGGGGAGCTGAAGCGCCGCGCGCGAGACTGAGCCGCCCGGGCGCGACTGGCGGCGGAATGCGGGGACATGGACGCGGAGACGTGGCTCAGCCCGAGGCTGACCGAGGACGTGCGCCTCCAGCCGGTGGGCCGCCGGCGCGGCTACGCGTCGACCTGCTCGGGCCCGGTGCGGCATCGGACCGTGGCACGGGATCGCGGCGAGTCCGTCCTGGGCTACCTGTGGTTCTCCGCCGCGGAGAACGCCGCGGGCTCGAACCCGCAGCGGACAACGACGGCTCCGCAGACGGGGCGGAAGATCCACGCGCACAATGAGAGGTCCGTAATGGCTCGCTTGGACAGTGACGGGGTGACCGTGCTGGTGCCCACCTGCGGTGAGCTGCCCAACGGCACCCTGTGGGACGGCGTCGAACGCCTGCAGCCGGGAGATGGCGGCTACGACGAGGCGCTCGCCGAAGCTCAGCTCCGGGCACGGATCGAGGCCCGGTCACCGCGGACCGAGCCGTCTGAAGAAGAACTGGACGAGGCCATTACAGCGTTCAAGTTCGAATAGTCGGGCAACAGGTTCTCCCAGGTAGACCTCGTACCGCGCCGGCCCGGAGGGTTCACGGGCATTGCGGCGTCTTGGTACTCCGGCCGTCGATCGCGATCAGGCCGGTGCCGCCCACTCCGCCCGAGGCCGTCCCGGCCCGCCCGGGCCTGTCGGCCCCCCATCCCGTGTGCCCCTGGTGCGCCCGGTGGCGATCCGCCAGAATCTGCTGCCATGGTGCGACGAATTCGCGGTGACCCCGATGTCCCGCCCTACGCCGGAAGCCCGGAGCAGCGGGAGGCGAAGCGAAAGCGGGACGAGCGCCAGGAGGCGTACCGCCGCACATCCGGCGGCTCGCCGAAACGAGTGCCGCGACGATGGCCGATCCGCAGACCATCGCCGAGCGCCTCAACGAAGAGGGCGCTTGCCACGACGGCCCGTGGGACCCCTTCGAGGTCGTGTCCCGCATCGAGAGCCTGTGGGCGGGACACCCGGGGCGAGGGCCTCGGTCTGCCTGTCAGCTGTCGAGTGCCGAGTCCGGGAGCGAGGCGAGGGTCCGGCCCACATCCTCCAGGTCGTCCGCCGACAGGCCGGGCCAGCCGTGGACCGACGCGCGCCAGCGGGGCGGAACCGCCGAGGCACCCCAGCGGGCGCCGAGGAGGGCGCCGGCGATAGCGGCGACGGTGTCGGTGTCGTCGCCCGCCCGTACGGCGTTCTCCAGGGCGGCCGCGAGGTGGTCCCCGCCCTCGCCCTGTGTCGTGGCGACCGCCGACCAGGCGGCCTGCAGCGCCGGTACCACGAATCCGTTCGGGGAGAACGCGTGCGGCGGCGCCTGCTCCGCCTCGTCCAGCCGGGCCGCCCAGGGGTCGCGGCGCCCGGCCGGGAGCAGGTCCAGGCCGGCGCGCACGCCCGCGAAGCCGCCGCCGCCGACCGCGCGGCGGACGCCCTCGCACCACAGGACGCACGCCTCCTCGGCGAGCGGGTCGGCGTGGGTGAGCCTGCTGACCAGGCGCGCCGCGGCTGCGGTGCGTTGCGGGTCGTCCGGGAAGCACAGCCCGATCGGCCCGGTGCGCATCAGCGACCCGTTGCCGGCGCTGGGCACACCCGCGTCGTAGCGCTCGCGCGCCGCCGCGAGCATCGCTTCGGCCACACCGGGCGATCCGCGCTTCGACGCCGCCGCGCCCAGGACCGCTCGGGTCTGGTTGCCGATGTCGCTGGCTCCCTCGAACATCCAGGTCAGGAAGTTCTCGGCGACGGCATCGAGCGCCCCGCCGCCGACGGCGCCCGCGCGGCCGCCGTCGCCCGCGCCTTCCGCGGCGCCCGCGTAGGGCGCGCCCGCGAACGCGCGGGCGATGCAGGCCGCCATCTGCGTGTCGTCGCTGTACTCGCCGGGACGGTAGGGGCCCAGCCCGCCGCCGGCCATCTCGGGGCGCGTGTCGGGCCCCAGGCGCGCCGCGAACTCGTAGGGTACGCCCAGCGCATCGCCGCAGGCCGCGCCGAGCAGCACGCCCGCCGACCGGTCGAGCCGCTCCTGCTCCTGCTCTCGTGCGGGGTGGGTGTCGCTCACGCAGATCCTTCCTCGGGGGTTCGGGCCGGGGTGCGGCGGGACCGGACCGGCGCGGGCGCAGCGGGCTCAGCCCGCCCGCCCGGCGCCCTCCGGCTGGAGATGGGCCATCAGCGTGCGGAACGCGTTCCAGGCCTCGGGATCGGTACCGTCGCCGAGCGGATACCACATCGCCGGAGCGCGTGCGGGTCCCACACGCTCCCCCGGAGCGGGGGCGCCTTCGGCGTGGGCGATCCCGATCTCGGCGACCGTCTCCGCCCCGATCGCCATCCCCACCGGCACGGGCACGCCCGACCACACCGGCGGGTAGGTCAGGTCCGCCCGGCCGGCGAACCGCTGGACGGTCATGCTCGTCAGCGCCCCGCGGTCGGCGAACCCCCGGCACACGCCGCGCAGCCGCTCCAGCGCGGGATCCACCCCCTCCGGGTAGCCCACGGCGAAGGTGACGACCTCCTTGACCCCTTCGACGACGCGCGTCGACCGGTGGGTGCCGATGAACGGGCGCTGCGCGGTCCCGGGCCCGGTGAAGACCGTCCACGTCGACTGCGGCGACCGGCGCCGGCACAGCGCCGTCAGACGCGCGGTGTCCCAGTGCGACAGCGCCGGCTCGCTGGTGCCCCAGCCGGCCGGGTCCGCGCCGCCGAACGCCTGGGCCAGCAGTTCGATCCCCGTACCCAGGACCAGGCCCTCGCGGGCCTTGTGCCGCAGCCGCAGGTCGATCCAGAGCTGGCTGCCGGGTTCCCGGACGGGGCGCATGAACGTGGGCGTGGGGCCGTGCTGCACCCGGTGGCTCTTGCCCACCACGAACCCGGCCCGCCGGTCCCAGGCCAGCGGCACGCCGGAGAACCCGTCGAAGTAGCCGCTGCCGTCGGACTCCTCGACGACCCACCGCGCCTTCGGGTTCTGCAGGACGCTGCGCAGCGGCAGCGTGAGACGCGTATCGGGGGAGGTGAGCACCTGCAGCGACCTGTCGTCGGCGCCGCAGGCGGACAGCGCGTCGGTCAGCCACGACGACAGCGGCACCACGTCGCGGTCCTGCACCACGACGGCGGCCTGCTCGGTGGCGGTGTCGACAGCGGGGTGGTCGGCGACCACGGTCACCTCCTCCCCCCGTCCGCGCCGCCGGCGTCCGCCGCCGCGTCGGCGCCGGCCGCTCCCGGTGCCGGCGGCGCGGACGCGCGCTGCGGCCAGACCGCACCGCCCAGCCGTCCCGCCAGGGCGTCGGCGAACCGGTGGGCCAACGCGGCCGCGTCGTCGCCCGCCCCCGGCGCGCGGGCCTCCACCCACCAGCACGGGTCGGGCATGTCCGCGGCCGCCCGGGCGCCGAGCAGCCGGGCGACCTCGTCGGGCACCTCGACTTTCTGGGCCGCCTCGATCGCCAGCAGCGAGCGTCCGGAATCGTCGGTGAGCCGGAGGACGGCGCCCTCGCCCGCGCCCACGACCTTCAGATCGGGCCCCGCGTCGACCATGGCGTCCACCAGCGCCCGCACGTCGGGCGCGCGCCGCACCAGCGCGACGACGTCGTATGTCACCGGCTCTCATCTCCCGTCCCGGTATCCGCGTCCAGAATCGCCGTCTGCATGAGACGCGGGGACCGGCCGCGGCGGATCCACCGTCCTCGACCGGGCGGCTGGTAGTTGGCGTAGATCTTGGGGAAGAGCTGCCCCTCGCTGCGGTCGCCCGACATCAGCAGGGAGCTGGCGCCGGTCTCGCGCATGGCCTGCACGAGCGGGTCGTACAGCCCGCGCCCGGCGCCCGCCACGCGGCGGCCGAGAACGAAGTGCAGGCCGATGTCGCGCCCGTTGGACACGAACGGCACGAACGGGGTCAGCGGCTTCTGGCCGGCGGTGGTGAGCAGGTCGTAGTCGTCGACCAGGACGACGATGCGCGGCCCGCCGAGCGTCCCGGTATCGGCCGAATCGGGGTCGGCGTCATCGGGCATGCGCCCTTCCAGCTCCTTGGCCACGCCCCCGGCCAGCCCCTGGCACACCCGCGCGTTGCTGGCGTAGCCGCCCAGATACGCCTCGGGGATGACGTTGCGCAGCGTGCGGCGCGGGTCCATGACCGCGAACACGACCTGGTCGGAGGGGTAGCGGGCGATGAGCCCCTCGGCCACCAGCCGCAGGAGGTTGGTCTTGCCGCATTCACCGTCGCCCAGCACCAGCAGGTTCTGATCGCGGTCGAACAGGTCGAGCAGCACGGGTTCAAGACCCTGCTCGTCGACGCCGATCGGCACCTGGGTGGGCTCGGTCTCGGGGCCGGGCAGCGTCGCCGCGGGCAGCAGGTGCGGCAGGATCCGTACGGGCGGAGCCGTCGTCCCCTTCCACGCGGTGCCGATGGCGCGGCACGTCTTCTCCACGACCTCGCCGAGGTTGTCGTCCTCGGCCAGCGAGTCCACACGCGGCAGCGCGACCTGGCCGAACAGCTTCTGGTCGGTGAGCGCCCGGCCCGGCGTGTCGGCGCCCAGGGTCTCGGCGAGCTTGCGGTCCACCGAGGAGTCGGAGGGGTCGTTGAGGTGCAGCTCCAACTTCTGCCCGAAGTTGGACTGCATGGCGATGCGGACGTCGTTCCAGCGCAGCATGGCCGCCACGACGTGGATGCCGTAGCCGCCGCCGCGCTGGAGCAGGTCCTTGACCGTGTCGTCGATCTCCTCGAAGTCGCTGCGGATCGCGCCGTAGCCGTCGATGAGCAGGACGACGTCGGCGCTGGGCAGATCGGGCACCTCGCCGCGCGCGTGCATGCGGCGCAGCTGCTGGATGGAGTCGATGCCGCGGTCGCGGAACACCTCCTGGCGCCGCTCCAGCATCGCGCGCACCTCCTCGACGGTGCGGCGCACGCGCTCGGCGTCGGTGCGCGCGGCCACCCCGCCGACGTGCGGCAGGTCGGCCAGGGCCTGCAGCCCGCCGCCGACCAGGTCGAGCGCGTAGCAGGAGACCTGGTCGGGGGTGTGCGTCAGCGCCAGTGAAAGCACCATGGTGCGCAGCAGCGTGGTCTTCCCGGTCTGCGGGCCGCCGATGATCGCGAAGTGCCCGCCCGAGGCCGACAGGTCGATGCTCCAGGTGCCCTGCCACTGGCGGGCGGCGTCGTCCAGCAGCCCGACCGGGACCTGCATCGGCCCGGGCGGCTGGGGCAGCCGCATGGCCTCGTCGGCGATGCGCACCGGGCCGGTCACCGCGTCCAGCGTGGTCGCCGACGGCAGCGGCGGCAGCCACACGCTGCGGGTGGGCTCGCCGACCCGGGTCAGCTGGTCGACCATCACGTCCAGCAGGGTGGGGCCCACGGTGCGGTCGGGCAGCGCCGACTCCTCGTCCTCGGAGGAGTCGGCCTGGGCGCCCTGGTGGGCGGCCCCGGCGCCGTTGTAGGCCGTGTAGGGGTACACCGGCGGCGGCCCCTCCCGCTCGTCGGCCTCCTCGGCGGCCACCTGGCCGCGGTAGGCGCCCGACACGTAGCCCGCCTTGAACCGCTGGTAGACGCTGGTGTCGACCTTGAGGTAGCCGAAGCCCGGCAGCGCCGGCAGGTGGAAGGCGTCGGGGGTGTCCAGGACCGTGCGGCTCTCCTCCTCGGAGAACGTGCGCAGGCCCAGCCGGTAGGACAGGTAGGTCTCCAGGCCGCGCAGCTTGCCGCTCTCGATGCGCTGGCTGGACAGCAGCAGGTGGACGCCGATGCTGCGTCCGATGCGGCCGATCGACAAGAAGAGCTGGATGAAGTCGGGGCGCGCGGTCAGCAGCTCGCCGAACTCGTCGATGATGACCAGCAGGTGGGGCAGCGGCGGCAGGCTGGGGTCGTGGGCGCGCTTGTAGTGGTAGTCGCCGATGTTGGCGACGTTGCCCGCGTCGCGCAGCACCTGCTGCCGCCGCTGCACCTCGCCGGAGAGGCTGGAGTAGGCGCGCTCGATCAGCGCGGCGTCGTCCTCCAGGTTGGTGATGACCCCTGCGACGTGCGGCATCTCCTCGAAGGGGGCGAAGGTCGCGCCGCCCTTGTAGTCGACCAGCACCATGCTGACCCGCTCGGGCGGGTGGGAGGCGGCCAGGGCGATGACCAGGGTCCGCAGCATCTCGCTCTTGCCGGAGCCGGTGGCGCCCACACACAGCCCGTGCGGTCCCATGCCCAGCTGCGCGGACTCCTTGAGGTCCAGGATGATCGGCTGGCCCAGGTCGTCGGCGCCGATGGGCACCCGCAAGAAGCCGCGCTCGCTGCGCGGCGCCCACAGCCGGGCCACGTCCATGTCACCGGGGTCCTCCACGCCCAGCATCGCGGTGAAGTCGGAGCTGCCGCCCTCCGCGGCGGCCTCCTCGACGGACTCGCGCGAGAGGCGCAGCGGCGCCAGCATGCGCGCCAGGCCGGTGATGTCGCCGATCCCGACGCCGTCGACGGTGCCGACGGCCGCCGCGCCCGCGGGGTCGTCCCTGCGCAGGTCCTCGATCCGGACCCGGTCGCCCTCGACGGTGATGCGCACGCTCACGTCGCCGGGCTCGTGGATCTGCGCGGCGGCGAGGTGCACGACGGTAGCGCCCAGCGCCGCGGGCGGAACCGCGTCGTCGGGGCGCACCAGCTCCTGGGCGACCGAGCCGTGGGTGTCGTGCACGACCAGCAGGCGCCGCATCGTCTGGTAGGCCTCGCGCTTGCCCATGCCGCGCCGCAGCTCGGCCGCGAAGTCGGTGCGGGCGCGCAGGTCGTCGGCGAGCAGCGTGCCGAGCTTGGCGGGGGTGGGCGCGATCAGCCGGGCGTAGGCGCCGTGCTCGCGGCGCTCGTGGTCGAGCGCCTGCGGCAGCCACTTCACCCACTCCCAGTCGGCCGCCGCCGACGAGGGGTGGGCCACCGCGAGGGAGACGTCCTCGGGCGCGTGGAACACGGCGAACTGCGCGAGCAGGGAGCGCATCGCCCGCAGCACGTCGGCGCGCTCGCCGATGACGCTGATGTTGCCGGTCATGTCCAGCGGCAGGGTCAGCGGCATCTCGGGCACGTGCTCGAAGCGCCGGATCGCGGCCTGGGCCTCCGACAGCATGAACGGGTCGGTGGGGGTGAGCGCCGACCCGCGCTCGCCCAGCCGCAGCGGCTGGCCCGGCATCGACCCCGTGCCCAGACGCACCCGCAGGAAGTCGCGGTCCCTGCGGCGGCGCTCCCACAGCCGCGTGGGGTCGCGCACGACGTCGTAGAGCGCCGCCGGCGGAGGGTCGAGCAGCTGTGCGTACTCGCGCGCCGCGTCCTCGCGGCCGCTGAGGTCCTCGCGCAGCTCCTCCAGGTACTCCAGGTAGAGCTCGCGCTGGTTGCGGCGCTGGCGCGCGGCCTGGCCCCGGCGGGAGAGCAGCATGCCCAGTGCGGCGCACAGCGCGATCACCAGCACCAGGGCGCCGAGCGCCATGAACGCGGGGTTGCGCAGGACCATCATGACGGTGAGCGAGCCCATCATGGCGATCATCGGCAGAATGGACATGAGCTGGTTGCCCTGCGCATTGCCGTCGGGCAGGGTCGGCGGCGCCTCCACGTCGTAGGGCTCGCGCTGGGGCGAGGGGTGGACGGTGCGTGCCGGCCGATGCACTACGCGGGTGGTCACCAGCGCTCCTTTCCGCCTGGACGGGGACGATCCTATTCGGCGCGACGGGTTCCTCCCCTACCGTAATCGCGAGCGGTCCGGGCGGCGCGGGCCGCGATCCGCCGGTGGCGGACGCGGAGGGAGCCGCGCAGGCGCGCCGCGCGTCAGAGCAGGAGGGAGGGGACGGTCCGTGCACGAGCTGGAGATCGCCGGCGACGTCCACGCGCTGCTCGAAGGCCTGCTGCCGGTCTCCCTGCCCGGCGCCGGCTTCGACCGGGAGGCCTCGGCGGTGGTCCTCGGGTTCGGCTGGACCGAGCTGAGCGCGTCCACCTGGGGGCTGCTGGAGCGCTGCGCGGCGGCCGAGCGGGCCGAGTGGCCGGGAGTGGTCGACTCCTGGCTGCGCGAGACCGCCGACCGGGCCGCGATGGCCGTCGCCGAGATCGAGCTGCTGGGCGACGTGCGCGAGCTGCTGCGCATCCGCCTGGTACCGGCCATGTCCGAGGAGCGGCGCCGCGAGCTGGTGTGGACCCCGGCCGGCGCGCACTTCGACGCTCTGGTGGTGGTGGAGCACCCCGAGTACGGCGCACCGCTGACCCGGCACCGGGCCGGGCTGCTGCAGCTGCGGCGGCTGGGCTACGCGCTGCGCCAGACGCGCGAGCGCGAGCTGGCCGACGTCGTCGACTTCACGCGCCCGCTGGCCGCCGGGGGCGAGGTGCGGGTGGTCACCAAGCCGGGCAGCGCCTATGTGACGGTGCTGCTCAGCGAGCTGGACGAGCTGCTCGCCGAGGAGGACGGCGACGCCGCGCTGGTGGCGGTGCCGCGCTTCGACACGCTGATGGCGTACCCGCTGGCCTCGCGGGCGGCGCTGAAGGCTTTGCCCGCGTTCGCCGCGGAGGCCGCCGCACTGCACGAGAAGGCGGAGGAGCCGTGCTCGCGGCGGGTGTACCTGTGGCGCGCGGGAGAGCTGGCGGCCGTGGACCCGCGGCCGCGGCGGGCGCGTGCACAGGTGAAGGCGGTCCTGCGGGAGACCGGCCTGCTGCGCCGCAGGAGCAAGAGCGCCCGCGGCGGGCGGAGCGCGGGCGGCGACCGGGAGGCGTAGCGGGCCGCCGTCCCGGACCGCCCGCGAGAACGGGAAACGACCCGCCGGAACCGTCGACGGGGCGCCCCGTAGGCGAGAGGCGCAGGAAAGGCACGTGGCGCGACGGGCTTTGGGGCGCCGGCCGATTGGCCGCATCAGGCCGCGGCCCCCGGATGTGGCCGCACACTTATCGTCGTTCCCCGCCGTCCCTGCAGCCCCGGCAATATCGGCCCGCACCCCTCTTCGGGTTCGCGGCACCGCAATCGGAGCCCGAACAGCGCCGCGGGGCCGGGGGATGGGGTTCCGGGCGTACGTTCCGCCACCGATCGGCTTCCGAGCAGGTCACGGGGCACGAATTTCGGTCACGACGTGCCGCGCCATTCGGGTTGGGACACTGGACCCGCGGCGGGACTATCGGCTCTCCTTTGGGTATCCGCCGGGTATCCGGCGAGTGGCAGGGCTCGGAGGGGAGGGGCGCGTGCTGGACGGCGATTGGCTCGCAGAGACCGGGGCGGAGATCCGCGGCGTCCTGAAGGTGATGGTGGACGCCGGGTGGCTTCCGGGCGGGACCGCCGTAGTCGGAACCGACAGCATGTGGGAGTTCGTGTCCGTCGGAGGGATCGGCGAGACCGTCGGCGACCACCCCGCGGCGCCCGACGTCCGCTACGACGTCGCGAGCCTGACCAAGGTCATGGCCACCTGGCCGCTGATGGGGCGCGTGGTGGCCGAGGGGCTCGTCGGGCTCGACGCCCCGCTGGGCTCCTACTTCTCCGGCGGCCCCTTCCCGGGAGGGCAGGTCACGGCGCGCCAGATCCTCACCCACACGTCGCGGCTGAACCCGGTCACCTGGCTGGAGCGCTACGTCGGCACCGAGCAGGACCTCGCCGAGGCGATCCTCGCCGAGCCGCTGGACGAGGAGGGCTACCGCTACATCGACCGCGGGTTCATCCTGCTGGGACTGCTGCTGGAGCGGCTGCTGGGCGACCCGCTGGACCGGTTGGCGGGCGAGCTGTGGTCGGTGGCCGGCATGCCCTCGACCACCTACGGCCCGCTGTCGCGTTCGCCGGCGGTGGCGCCCACCGAGCGCCGCATCCCCGGCACGGCTCCCACCTGGGGCGTCGTCCACGACGAGGCGGCCGCGCTGATGGGCGGCGTCGCCGGCCACGCCGGGGTCTTCACCACGGCCATCGACCTGGGCGTGTTCGCCCGCGACCTGCTCCGGGTGCACGACCGCTCGCGGGGGCGGCGGGACGCGTTCTCCGAGTACCTCCGCCAGAGCTGGCGCCCGCAGGTGCCGGCGGACGAGCACTTCTCCCGCGGCCTGGCCTGGCTGGTCACCGACGACGGGCTGGTGTACCACCACGGCTACACGGGGGTCAGCCTGTTCCTGCACCCCGCTACCGGCCGCTACGTCGGCCTGCTCACCAACGCCGTCCACCACGGCCGCCGGCGGACCGGCCTGTTCGACCTGAGGGCGGCGGTGCGGGCCTCCTTCGCCGACTGATGCGCCGAGGCGCCGGGGCGGGCCGGTGCCGAGCGGGACCGGGACGGGGTCAGGGCCGGTGCGCGCCGCCCGGGTGCCCAGGCGGCGCCGCATCGGGAGCGCGGTGGAGCCGCCGCCAGGCGAGCAGGCCGCCGACTCCGGGCACGAGCGCCGTGCACCGGGCCGCGGCGCCGGCGCGCTGCTCGCGCCAGACCGCGACGACGACGAACAGGTAGGCGCAGCCGTGGGAGGGGCCCAGCACCGAGGACACCGCTTCGAGGTGGACGGTCGCCAGGTTGGCCAGCATGAGGGCCAGCGTGGCGAGCTCGGCGTGCGCCGCGATGCGCAGATGGAGCAGGCGCATGGTCAGGCGCTCGTGGTCGAGCCGGGGCGGACGATCATCAGCACGGTGACGACCACCCACAGCAGGTTGAACACGCCGGTGAGCATGGCCAGGCGGGCCGGTGTCCGGGCAGCGGCGGCGGGGTCCGGGGCCTGCGCGGGGGCGAGCGCCGCACCCTGGTCGGGCAGGATCCGCAGGGCCAGGACGGCGGCGGCCGCCGCCGTCAGCACGATCGAGGCGACCAGCCACGGGCTCGTGAGCACGCCGAGGCTGCTCGCTGTGGCGAAGCCGAAGACGGGCACCGCGATCCCGACCGCCGCGTAGACGCGGCAGATGCGGTGCAGGATCCGCAGGCCCGTGACCGCGGCGCCGTCGCCCGGTGCGCTGTAGGCGCGGCGCAGGGCGGCGGGGAACATGCTCGCGGCGACGGCGACCGGTCCGACCGCCAGGACGGCGGCCACGACATGCAGGGAAAGGAAGAGCTTCGTCATGGCGGTCAGAGCTCCGCGGCGGCGGGGTCGGTGCGCTCGGCGCGGCGGTGCCCGGCGACCTTGGAGGCGGGGAGGCGGCCGGCAGCGGCGGTGCCGGTCAGCGTGTCGCCGTCGACCTCCGCCGCGAAGGCCAGGTTGAGCCGTATGGGCTTGGTGACGGCCTGCTTCCAGGTGAGCCGGTCGCCGTCCAGGACGAGGCCGGTCAGCGGGACCTCCTCTCCCGCCCCGTGGGCGGAGCCGGTCAGGACGCCGTCCTCGCGCCGGAGTTCGAGTACGGCGCTGATCGTGCCGACGGGAGTGGAGACGGACAGGTCCCAGGTGCCTTCGACGGGCATGCTGCTGCTCTTTCTGACGGAGCCGCGGGTGCGGCGCGATGCGGGGCGGCGGGCGTCCCGCGCGTAGCGGCGGGCGGGTGGGGCTGCGAGGGCGCGGAGGTGGGGGAGCGCGGAGGCGGAAGGGCACGCCCGTGGGGGGCACGCGGGTCCGAAGACGCGGAGCCCGCGCGGGATCAGAAGGCGGCGGGGGACAGGCCCCGGTCCCGCCACACGGTGCCGCGGCGCTCGTGCTCGAAGAGGTCCTCGACGGCGTGCGCGACTCGCGGACCGACCTCGCGCTCCAGCATGTACAGGGCCAGGTCGAGGCCGGAGGTGACGCCGCCGCCGGTCACGAGGTCGCCGTCGTCCACGACGCGGGCCCGCACCGCGCTGACGCCCGTGGCGTCGAGCATATCCAGGCCCAGGTGGTGGGTGGTGGCGTGGCGCCCTTCCAGCAGCCCGGCCATCGCCGGGATGAGGGAGCCGCCGCACACTCCGCAGACGGTCACCCGCGGGTCCCGCAGCGCCTCGGCCAGCAGCGCGGGCAGCTCCGTGGTCAGCGTGCGGGCCAGCAGCGTCGGTATGTGCTCGTCCTGGTGCTCGTCGCCGATCCGCCCGGCGGCTCCCGGCACCAGCACCAGTCCGGGGCGCGTGGGGTCGAGCGCCGCCGCGGCGCGCAGGGCCAGACCGCCGGAGCCGCTGACCACCTCGCGCGGCCCTTCGGCGGAGACCAGCTCGACGCTCACCCGGCCGCCCGATGCCGAGCCGCCGGCGTGGAACACCTCGAAGGGGGCGATGACGTCGAGGGGGTCGAAGCCGTCGAAGAGGACGATCTGGGTGTGCATGAACAGGGTCCTTTGCACGCTGCGGATGCGGCCTGAGCCGATGTCGCAACCGACGCTAGCGGGCGGCGACTCCGCCGCCCAGTGGCGCGAGTGACACCTTGCAACGGAAAACCGACAGATCCAATGACCGGCCCGTGAGCTGGGACGAGAGTCGCACTACGGTCGCCGCGGCTGGGCGCTACCTCCGGCGGAGGGGTATCTTCTGGCCATGCACACTGTCGCCGTCCTCGCGCTGGACCGGGTGATCCCGTTCGACCTGTCCACGCCGATCGAGGTGTTCACCCGCACGCGGCTCCCCGACGGGCGGCCCGGCTACCAGATCCGCGTGTGCGCCGAGCGAGCGGAGGTCGACGCGGGCGCCTTCACCCTGCACGCGCACTGGGGGCTGGACGGGCTCGACGGCGCCGACACGGTCATCGTGCCCGGGACCGCCGCACCCGCCGCCCCGCTGCCGCCTGCAGTGCGCGACGCGCTGCGGGCGTCGGCCGCGGACGGTACGCGCATCGCCTCCATCTGCTCGGGCACCTTCCCCTTGGCGGCCAGCGGGCTCCTCGACGGCCTGCGCGCCACCACCCACTGGGCGGCGGCCGACGCCCTGGCCGCCGCGCATCCTGCCGTCGACGTCGACCCCGGTGTCCTCTACGTCGACAACGGGCAGATCCTCACCTCGGCCGGCGCCGCGGCCGGTCTCGACCTGTGCCTGCACATGATCCGCCGCGACTACGGCTCGGCCGTCGCGGCCGACGCCGCGCGGCTGTCCGTCATGCCTCTGGAGCGCGAGGGAGGGCAGGCGCAGTTCATCGCGCACGATCACGCGCCCGCGCCCCAGGGGTCGCTCCTCGAACCGCTGCTCGCCTGGCTGCAGGACAACCTGGCCACCGATCTGACCCTGGCCGACATCGCCGCCCGCGCCGGAACCAGCACCCGGACCCTGATCCGCCGCTTCCGCGACCAGACCGGCACCACCCCGCTGCAGTGGCTGCACCGCGCCCGCATCCGCCGGGCGCAGCACCTGCTGGAGACCACGCAGCACTCCGTCGAGCGCATCGGCGGCCAGGTCGGCTTCGGCTCCCCTACGGCCTTCCGCGACCGCTTCAAGCGGACGACGGGTGTCAGCCCGCACACCTACCGCCGCAGCTTCGGTTGAGAGGGGCGCGCTCCAAGCAACTCGTGGTGCGACCTCAGAGGTCGCCGCTCTTCACGCCTGAGATGAACTCGTGCCAGGCGTCGGGGGGAAAGGTGAGGGTGGTGAGGTCTCTGTGCTGGGTGTCGCGGACGCGGACGGCGCTCTGTTCGGTACGGCATTCGAGGCACTCACTGCCTGCGTTGGAGTAGCCGGACTTGCTCCATTCGCCGTTGATCATGCGTGTTGAGCCTTCCTTATCAGGTCGACCGAGTCTGCTGGGGAGAGCGCCCAGCCTTGCAGGATGCCGAAAAGGGTGGAGAACCGCTGCACTTCCCGGGGGTTGTCGACCAGACCACCGCCGCTGGCGCTTTCAGTGAACGCAAGTGGTAGCCGGTCGGCGAAGGAGATCAACGTGAAGGCTCCTGATGCCTGGGCGATGTGGGTCGGCACGCCGTCGGGAACGACATATATACGCAACTGCCCTGATTCTGTCAGGTGGACCAGGTGGCAGAGCTGCTCGGCCACTGTCTCGGAGTCGCCGAGGCAGCCCCGGATCACCGCCTCCGGGACAACAGCCGAGAGCGCTGGGTCCCCCGCTTGCAGAAGGCGCTCGGCACGCTTGGTCTTGAGGGCCAAGATCGAATCGATCTCGCCGGGCTGATCCAAGGGGCGGCCGTATGAGAGGACGGTACGCGCGTAGGCGCTCGTCTGCAGTGATCCCGGTATCAGCGATGGATGATGGATCCGGAGCTCCACCGCAGCAGCCTCGGCATCCTCGACGCGCCTGTACCAGTCTGGATCTGCCGACCTGCGCGTGACATCCGACCAGCGGCGGAGCAGGGAGCCGTTGGTACTGAATGCCTGGTCCAATTCTCCTACAGTGTCCCTTTTTGGTACTCGCGTAGCTCGTTCAAGCTTCGAGAGCATTCCGGGGGTGATGGAGAGCAGGATTGCTGCATCATGCAGTGACATTCCTTTTGACGTGCGGATACGTCGAATCTCTCGTCCGAATGCGACCCAGTCCGAATGCTGTCGCTCTGCCATGGCCCAAGTCTGTACCAAAGGAATTCACTGCGGTACTGCTTTGGACAAATCTGCGACGGCCGAGGTCAATCTGTGGAGCATCGCACGCAGGTTCCCGGACGCTGGTGACAAGCAGGACCCCGGCGGGTGCGGAGACACCCCCGGGGCACGGTCCCCAGCTAAAACGGAGCTGACGACATGGCGATCCTATCCGTCCCGTTCGGTCTCTTCCTCCGGCTCGTGCGGCCCTCGCGCGGGCTGCACGCCGCTCCTCCGCGGTTCGCGAGGTTCGAGCCGTGACCGCCGCGCCTCTCGTCCCGCGCACGCCGCACGACATCCCGCCCGGCGGCGGCGTCCGCTCCCGCGACGGCTCGCTGCGCTGCTCTCGGCCGGTCCCTCCCCTGAAACAGGGGTGGCGACGGTGACCGAGGAATCCGGTACGCCCGGGCCCGCCCACCGACGGTGGGACTGCCGGCTGTGCAGCCGTCCCAGCAGTGGCGACGCCTGCAACTACTGCGGCAACCCCTGGGAGGCCAACCTGTCCCTGCCCCCGCTGCCGCACGACCTGCCGCACCACCTGCCGCACCACCTGCCGCCCGCTCCAGAGCGCGGCAGGGCGCCCGCGCCCGCGCGCCCGTCCGCGCCCCCGCACACGACCCGGCCGCGGGGGCGCGCCCGTCCCCGGGCCGCGCGTGTCCGCGCCTTCGTGCTCGCCCTTCGCCCCGCGCCCCCGGACGGGGGAGGCGAAACGCCGCCGTGAGCATCGAACTTGTTCCCGGGACCGCACTCGGCGGCGAGAATGACCGCAGGGACACGGTCGACGCAGTACGGCCGACACACCCGCGCTGAACCTTGGAGGCAGGCATGACGTCCGGGCACCACGCCGCGAACCCCGAACACGGGTCCACGGACCCGACCTCCGATCCGACTCCCGATCCGGATTCCGATGCGGCTTCCGACCCCGGATCCCTGAAAGCCGAACTCCTGGAGCTGGAGCACCGGGGTTGGCGCTCCCTGTGCGACGGCACCGGCTCCGAGGTCTACGGCTCGCTCATGACCGAAGACGGGGTGATGGT
The DNA here is from genome assembly GCF_039531585.1 of Streptomonospora arabica. Taxonomy (NCBI): domain Bacteria; kingdom Bacillati; phylum Actinomycetota; class Actinomycetes; order Streptosporangiales; family Nocardiopsidaceae; genus Streptomonospora; species Streptomonospora arabica. The sequence continues at coordinate 147,972 of NZ_BAAAQI010000005.1, forward strand.
CCTCGCCCACGGCGAGGTGTTCGACCGCCCGACCGTCGTCGCCTCGCTGCGGCACGCGCCTCCGTGGTCCGGCTACGAGATCACCGACGAGCGCCTGGTCGGCCTGGGACCCGGCAGCGCAGCACTGGTATACCGGGCTACCGCCTACCGCGAGGACCCCGGGTCCGAGTTCACCGCGCTGATGTCCAGCGCCTACACGCGCCGTGACGGCACGTGGCGCCTCGCCCTCTACCAGCAGACCCCGGTCCCGCCGCCCGCTCGCGGCGCCGAAGGGGCGTGACCCTGCGCGCCGACACCATGGGGACGGCCGACCGGTGCCGGGGCCGACCCGGTGCCGGGCCGAGACTCCTCCGTTCCTGCGCCGCGGATACAGCGGACACCAGGGCGAGCATGGTGTCCGGCCGACCGACCGACCGGACCACTCCGCCCCGGACCGCGAACGGAGGCCCGGGCCCGGTCACCGGTCCTCGATCGCCTCGCGCAGCGCGGCGAGCAGGTCGGCGATGCCCGGCGGGCCGTCGACGACCAGGTCGGCTCGTGCGGCAAGCTCGGCGACCTCGTCGGAGCCGCTGCACACGGTGATGCCCGGGAGGCCTTTCTCGCGCAGGCGCTCCACGGCCTCGAAAGCGGCCAGGTCGCCGAGGTCGTCACCGGCGTAGAGAACGGCGGCGCCGTCGCCGGCGTCGGCCGCGACGCCGGCCAGTGCGGCGCCCTTGTCCATTCCGGCGGGCCGCAGCTCGATCACGCGGCGGCCGGGCTCGACGGTGAGCCCGGCGCGCTGGGCCAGTGCGGCCAGCGGAATGCGCAGGGTCTCCAGGGCCGCGTCGGGGTCGGCGGCCCGGCGGGTGTGCACCGCCAGCGAACGGCCCTTGTCCTCGATCGCGGTGCCCTCGTGGGCTCCGGTCTTGCGCAGCAGCTCGGGAAGCTCCTCGCGGACCAGAGCGACACCGGCGGGCGGCTCGGGTGCGGTGACGCGGCCGTCCTCCCAGCGCTCAAGGCCGTAGTGGCCCAGCACCAGGACGCCGTCGACGTCCGCGAGGCCGCCGTACTCGACCGCCACCGCGGCCGGCCGCCCGGTGATGATCACCAGGCGGCCGACCAGCGGCGCGAGGCGGGAGAGCTCGGCGGTCACGCCCGGATAGGCGCGTGCGTCGGCGGGATCGGAGACGATCGGTGCCAGCGTGCCGTCGAAGTCGAACGACAGCACGGCGTCGGCGGGACGCTGGACGATCCGGTCCAGCGCGGCCGCACCCTGCTCGGAACCGGGTGTGGGCAGAGGCATGAGCGGTCGTCTCGTTCCCGTTCGGGGTTGCGGGCGAAGGGAGTGGGCTGTGTCGTGCGGGTCGCGCCCTGACACGCCCCTCATCTGGAGTATGCCCTCGGATTGCGCGGCGGTCGTCGTGCGCCGCCGTGCGTCGCTGAACGTGCGCCGCTACAGCTGGATACCCAGTTGGCGGGCCGTGCGCCGGCGGCGGCGGTTGGCGCGCAGCCGGCGGAGCCGCTTGACGGTCATGGGGTCGAAGGCGAGGGCCTCGGGGCGGTCGACCAGCCCGTTGAGGAGCTGGTAGTAGCGCGTGGGAGAGAACCCGAACTCCTCGCGGATGGCCTGTTCCTTGGAGCCCTCCAGCTTCCACCACTGGCGTTCGAAGGCCAGGATGCGTTGTTCCCTCTCGTCGAGCTCGCGCTCCTCGCTGGAGGAAGCCGCGGGCGTCTCCGCTTCGCTGGGATGGGCGGAGGGTTGCTGATCGAATAGCCCTGGATCTGACATTGGGCGCCTCCTCGTCCGGATTGGCGCGACTCATGGTAGCGACTTCCCGTGGGGGGTGAGGAGGCGAACAATCATGATGGGGCCGCGGGGTAAGTGTTCCCTGTCCTCGGAGCCCCGCGGTCGGGCGCGGCGTCCCGGGTCCGGCCGCCGTGCCGGCCGCCGGACCGCCAAACTGCGCGTACGTGGAACAATGACCCGGATACCCGCCGAGGACGGGCCACGTGAGTCGGGGCTGGGGGTTGAGTGTTGGGCGTTACCGGCGTATCTGTGATCTGCCGCAACCGCGCCGCCGCGCGTATGGCCGGGGCGGTCGCGTGCGCGGTCGCGCTGCTGGCCCCGCCGGCGCCTCCGGTCGCCGCGAGCGCCGACACCGGCGGCGAGCTGCGGCCCGAGCAGTGGGGGATGGACGCCGTCGGCGCCGCCGATGCGGCTGACCGCAACGACGGCGGCGGCGTGCTCGTGGCCCTGCTGGGCGGCGGAGTCGACGCCTCCCACCCCGACCTCGGCGACGGCTTCACCGAGGGGGACGCCTTCGCCGCCGGCCCGGGATCGGGGGGCGGCGCGACACCCCTGGCCGGGATCATCGCTGGACGCGGGCACGGCCGGGAGTACACCGGCGGCGTCGTCGGCGTGGCCCCCGGCGCGGACCTGCTGTCCGTGCGCGTGGCCGAGGGCGGCGAGGACGCGTCCGACGCGCTCAACCAGGGCATCCGCTACGCCGTCGACGAAGGGGCCCAGGTGGTCCTGCTGCCGTCGGAGCCCGCGAGCGCCGAGCCGGACGAGGCGGTGGCCGCCGCTGTCGGCTACGCCAACCGCAACGGCGCCTTCGTCGTGGCACCCGCCGGCGAGGGCGGCTCCGCCTACCCCGGCGCCTACGAGGGCGCGATGGCCGTCGGCGCCGTCGGCGAGGACCTCGCGCTCACCGGCGACTCGCCCGCATCCGGCGTCGACCTGGTGGCCCCCGGCGCCGGGGTCCGCGCTCCAAAGGCGGGCGGCGGCTACACGACCGCCGAGGGCACCGCTGCGGCCGCAGCGTTCGTCGCCGGCGCCGCCGTGCTGGTGCGCGCCGAGTACCCCCAGCTGCGGCCCGGCGAGGTCGCCGACGCGCTCACCTCGGGCACCCGCGACGGCGCGGCGGGCGCACAGGCCCCCGGCTACGGCGCGGGCGTGCTCGACGCCCCCGCCGCCATGGAGCGGGCCGCCTCCTCCGCCGAGGGCGAGCCGCTGTTCGACGAGGGCTTGGCCGACCAGCCCCGCGCGGAGGAGTCCGGGCTGCCGGTCTGGGCGCTGTGGACGGTCGGCGCGCTGCTGGCCGTGCTCGTGGCCCTCGTCGCTGCGCTGCTGGTCCGGCGCGCCGGTGCGAACCCCTACGACCTGCCTTCCCGCCGGTCCGGGCGCGGACGCGGAGGCGCCGAGGACCAGGGGGAGCGCGACGACCGCGAGCCGGTCGGCGCGGAGGCCCGCTCCGGCGGCACGCGGCGCACTCCGGCGGCGCGCCGCCGCGGCGGGCGCCGGCGGCGCTGAGACCCGTGCCGCTGCTCGCCGCGGCGAGCAGCTCCGGGCCGGGTCCGGCCGGGCTCCCCGGTGCGGTGGTCCGGTGCGGGAGTGCCGACCGCGCCCGGCGGCTCCCGTGCGCAGGCTTCCGCGAGAACAGGCAGGCGGCGCGGAGCGCGTCCCCGGGGGCGGCGACTCGACCGGCGTCCGGCGCCCGGCGACCGGCGGGCGCAGAGCGCCCCCGCGCACCCGCGTACCGCCGCCAGCCCCGGCGACGCCGGGGATCCCGGCCGCCGAGCACCTCCCGCGGCCGTCCCTGCCGTGCCGTTGAGTGACCGCGGGCGAGCTGTACGTGGCCTCTGAACAGGCGTTTTCCCCGATGGGCGCCTTGACGAAGGGCGCCGGGCATAGAAGTCTGGCGGAATGTCCCCCAACGAGTCGACCGACCGGTCGCCCCTATCCCGCACACCCGGCGTCCCTGCGCCCCTCCCCTCGCGGCGGGGAGGCGACGTCGCGCAGGCGGCCGCAGCCGCGCTCGCCCCGCCGCCGCACTTCGTCGACGGCCGGGTGGTGGTCGTCGAGGCCGACCCGAAGTGGCCCTACCTGTTCCAGCGCGAGGCCGACCGCATCCGCGGGGCGCTGGGCGCCGCCGCGCTGGAGGTCGAGCACGTCGGATCCACGGCGGTGCCCGGCCTGAGCGCCAAGCCCTGCGTCGACGTGCTGCTCATCGTGCCCGACCCCGGCGACGAGGCGGCCTACCTGGCCCCGTTGGAGGCCGCGGGCTACGCGCTGTGGCACCGCGAGCCCGAGGCGGACGGCCACCGCGTGCTGCGCGGTCCGGACGTGAACACCAACGTGCACGTCTACGGGCCCGGCGCAGGAGAGGCCGAGCGGCTGCGGCTGTTCCGCGACCGCCTGTGCGCCGACGCCGGAGACCGCGAGCGCTACGACCGCACCAAGCGCGAGCTGGCGCGGCGCACCTGGGACAGCCTGGACGACTACACCGACGCCAAGGCCGCCCTGGTGGAGGAGATCATCGGCCGCGCCCGCGAGTCGGCGGCCGCGCGCGCCGAGTGACCGCCGCGGCGCACCGCCCGGCCGGGGCGCCGGCCCGCGCTGCTCCGGCGCCCGCGTGCGCCCGCCCGCTGGGGGAGCGCGCTACCTCAGGGCACGCAACTGCTCCTCGAACCAGCGCTTGGGCGGCAGCGCTGTGCCACTCTCGACCAGGCGCTCGCAGCGCGCGCGGCGCTCGTCGTCGGGCATCTCCAGCGCCTTGCGAAGCGCGCCCGCGGTCTGGCTGATGTCGTAGGGGTTGACCAGGAACGAGTTGGCGCCGAGCTCGTCGGCCGCACCGGCCTCGGTGGAGAGCACCAGCGCGCACCCGTCGTCGGAAAGCGCCGGAGCCTCCTTGGCCACCAGGTTCATCCCGTCGCGGATCGGGTTGATCAGCAGTACGTCGGCCATGCGGTAGGCGGCCAGCGAGCGCGGGAAGTCGTCGGTGAGCTCCAGGACGAGCGGAGTCCAGTCGGCGGTGGCGAACTCCTGGTTGATCTCCTTGGCCACCCGCTGCACCTGCTCGGTGTACTCGCGGTACTCCGGCACGTCGCCGCGGCTCGGGTAGGCGAAGGCCAGATGGGTGACCCGGCCCTGCCATTCGGGGTGCTCACGCAGCAGCTCGCGGTAGGCCTCCATGCCGCGCACGATGTTCTTGGACAGCTCGGTGCGGTCGACCCGCACGATGAGCCTGGTGTCGCCGACGCGCTCGCGCAGGGCGGTCCGCCACTCCTCGACGTCGGCCGCCGCCGCCCGCCGGCGCAGGCTGTCGGCGTCGGCGCCCAGTGCGTGCACTCCCACGTGGACCACCCGCCCGCCGAACTCCACGGTGCGCCGGTCCCAGTCGACATCGATCGGCAGGAACGTCTCGCAGCAGTGCAGGAACGCCTCGGCCCAGCGGCGGCTGAGGAAGCCGAGGTGGTCGGCGCCGAGCATGCCCTCCAGCAGCTCGCGGCCGACCTCGCCGGGCAGCATGCCGAAGTACTCCGGGGGCGCCCACGGGGTGTGCGAGAAGTGGGTGATGCGCAGGTCGGGGCGGCGCTGGCGGAGCATGCGGGGCACCAGGGCCAGGTGGTAGTCCTGCACTGCCACGCGGGCGTTGTCGGCGGAGCCGGTCAGCAGCGCTTCGGCGAAGGCGGCGTTGTAGGAGCGGAAGCCCTCCCACTGGGCGCGGAACGCGGCGTCGAAGCGCGGCTTGTTGGGGGTGTCGTAGAGCATGTGGTGCACGAACCACAGCGTCGAGTTGGCCACGCGGGTGTAGGCGTCGGTGAAGGTGTCCGGCGGGATGTCGAGCATGCGCACGCGCATGCCGCCCAAATCGAAGCCGGCCAGGTCGAGCCGCGCCTCGGGAGCCCGGGCGGCGGCCGTGCGGTCCGCCTCGGACAGGGCGGCGCACACCCACAGCGTGTCGGTCGTCTCCGCGACCGAGCTCAGCCCGGACACCAGGCCGCCCCCGCCGCGCCGGTAGTCGAGGGAGCCGTCTTCGCCGATCGAGAAGGACACCGGTCCCCTGTTGGAAGCCACGAGGATCTGCGCCTTGTCCACCTGATCGTCCACCTCTCACCTGTCACCGTGAATCGCGCCCGACGTCTCATTGCACTACACCGGTACCGCTGACAACAGGGCCCGCTGCGCGAAGGTGTCATAGGTCTCGCCTGCCCGGGCCCCGCGCAAACCCGCCGGTTCCCCGCGGTCCCGGGGGAGAGCGCGCCGAATCCGGCCCCGGCGGCGCGGCGCCGCAGGTACGGGCGCCACTACCCCGGCGCAGCGGCGTCAGGCGTGTTACCCGGATCACTCTCCATGGAAATTCGGACGAAACGTGAGCTACAGTGGCGTGCGGATTCCGCTGCGCCCCCAGTGCCCAACTGCGGATCCCGACAACTTCATATTGCTCATCCAGAGGGGTGGAGGGACCGGCCCTGCGAAGCCCCGGCAACCATCTCGGTTTGCGCTACTCGCGATCCTGCGAGGCGGCCGAGGCAGGTGCCAACTCCGGCCTGGGGCCAGATCGGTCAGCCAGGAAAGATGAGGGGAGACGCCTCGCATGGCGATTACCGCCACGGAAACGGACACGCCCTCCGCCCGCGCCTTCGGCCCCGCCGCCGCGCTGTCCTGCCGCGAATGCGGCGAACGCTACGACCTCGCGCCCCGCTTCGCCTGCGAGTTCTGTTTCGGGCCTCTTGAGGTGGCCTACGAGTTCGGCGAGGTCACCCGCGAGGCCATCGCACGCGGTCCGAACAACGTCTGGCGCTACGCCGGCCTTCTCCCGGTGCCGGGCAACGTCGCCGAGCTGCCGAACATGAACCCCGGACTGACGCCGCTGGTGCGCGCCGACCGGCTGGCCGCCGAGCTGGGGATGCGCTCACTGCACGTCAAGGACGACTCCGCCAACCCCACCCACTCCTTCAAGGACCGGGTGGTGGCCATGGCCGTCGAGGCCGCCCGCACCTTCGGATTCCGCACCCTCTCCTGCTCCTCCACCGGCAACCTGGCCGGCGCCGTGGGCGCCGCCTCGGCCCGCGCCGGGTTCCGCTCCTGCGTGTTCATCCCCGCGGGCCTGGAAGAGGGCAAGGTCGTCATGGCGGCCGTCTACGGCGGCAAGGTCGTGGCCATCGACGGCACCTACGACGACGTGAACCGCTTCTGCTCGGAGCTGATCGGCGACCCGGCCGGCGAGGACTGGGGCTTCGTCAACGTCAACCTGCGGCCCTACTACGCCGAGGGCTCCAAGACCCTGGCCTACGAGATCGCCGAGCAGCTGGGCTGGCGCCTGCCCGAGCAGATCATCATCCCCATCGCCTCGGGCTCCCAGCTCACCAAGATCGACAAGGGCTTCCGCGAGCTGATCGAGCTTGGCCTGGTCGAGGACCGCCCCTACAAGGTCTTCGGCGCCCAGGCCACGGGCTGCTCACCGGTGGCCGCCGCCTACGAGCAGGGCCACGACGTCATCCAGCCGGTCAAGCCCGACACCATCGCCAAGTCGCTGGCGATCGGCAACCCCGCCGACGGCCCCTACGTCCTCGACGTCTGCCGGCGCACCGGCGGCGCGGTCGCCCGCGTCGACGACGCGGCGGTGGTCGACTCCATCTCGCTGCTCGCCCGCACCGAGGGCGTGTTCGCCGAGACCGCCGGCGGTGTCACCACCGGCGTGCTGCGCAAGCTGCTGGACGAGGGCACCCTCGACCCCCAAGCCGAGACCGTCGTGCTCAACACCGGCGACGGCCTGAAGACCCTGAACGCCGTCGAGGCCGGGGTCACCGCGACCATCAAGCCCTCCCTGGACGTGTTCAAGGAGGCCGGGCTGCTCTAGAGCGCCCGGACAACCCCCGCAACCGCCGGCCGGCGAGCGAGTCAAGGAGTTACCGCAGTCATGAGCGTCAGTGTCCGCGTCCCGACCATCCTGCGCACCTACACCAAGGACGAGGCCGAGGTCAGCGCCGAAGGCGAGACCGTGCAGGCCGTGCTGTCCGACCTGGAGGCCAAGTACCCCGGCATCAAGGCGCGCATCGTCGACGACGCCGGGAAGATCCGCCGCTTCGTCAACGTCTACGTCGGCGACGAGGACGTGCGGTTCGCCCAGGGCCTGGACACCCCGACCGCATCGGGCACCCAGGTCTCGATCATCCCGGCCGTGGCCGGAGGCTGCTGACCCCGGGCCTTCCCGGCGCGCCCGGCCGGATCCGGCCGGGCGCCCAGCCCGCGCCCCGCCGCCCCCGAGGGCGGGGCGCGGGCTTTTCCGCTTCCGGCCGCGAGGCGTCATTGACCTGCGGGTAACGCCGTGGCGAAGTCTGGTTAGGGCATTTGCACTCGCCTAGGGGGAGTGCTAATAATGGGGTCGCTGGCACTCTGACAAGCTGAGTGCTAAACCCTGGTTCGAGGCGATGAGGCCGAGGTCCCCGGCAGAGGGGTTGCCGGAAGCACCGCGGCCGTCCGTCGCGGGCGTCGGCTCGTACCTTCGCGTATCAGCCCGGTCTCGGGAGGACAAGAAGTCTATGGCAGCCAAACTGATCGCGTTCGACGAGGAGGCCCGCCGCGGCCTTGAGCGCGGCATGAACCAGCTCGCTGACGCTGTGAAGGTGACGCTCGGCCCCAAGGGCCGCAACGTCGTGCTGGAGAAGAAGTGGGGCGCCCCCACCATCACCAACGACGGCGTCTCCATCGCCAAGGAGATCGAGCTCGAGGACCCGTGGGAGAAGATCGGCGCCGAGCTCGTCAAGGAGGTCGCCAAGAAGACCGACGACGTCGCCGGTGACGGCACCACCACCGCCACCGTGCTCGCGCAGGCCATGGTGCGCGAGGGCCTGCGCAACGTCGCGGCGGGCGCCAGCCCGGTCGGCCTGAAGCGCGGCATCGAGTCCGCCGTCTCCCGCATCAGCGAGGAGCTGGCCAACCTGTCCAAGGAGGTCGAGACCAAGGAGCAGATCGCCTCCACCGCCTCGATCTCGGCCGGCGGCGACGTCCAGATCGGCGACGCCATCGCCGAGGCCATGGACAAGGTCGGCAAGGAAGGCGTCATCACCGTCGAGGAGGGGCAGACCTTCGGGCTGGAGCTGGAGCTCGCCGAGGGCATGCGCTTCGACAAGGGCTACATCTCGCCCTACTTCGCCACCGACCTGGAGCGCATGGAGACGGTGCTTGAGGACCCCTACATCCTCATCGCCAACCAGAAGATCTCCAACAACAACGAGTTCCTGCCGGTCGTCGAGAAGGTCCTGCAGGCGGGCCGTCCGCTGATGATCATCGCGGAGGACCTTGAGGGCGGCGCGCTGCAGACGCTGATCGTCAACAAGATCCGCGGCAACTTCAAGTCCGTCGCCGTCAAGGCCCCGGGCTTCGGCGACCGCCGCAAGGCCCAGCTCGAGGACATCGCGGTCCTGACCGGCGGCCAGGTCATCACCGAAGAGGTGGGCCTGAAGCTGGAGAACACCGAGCTGGACATGCTCGGCCGCGCCCGCAAGGTCGTGGTCACCAAGGACGAGACCACCATCGTGGACGGCTCCGGTGAGGCCTCCAACATCTCCGGCCGGGTCAACGAGATCCGCAACGAGATCGAGCGCACCGACTCCGACTACGACCGCGAGAAGCTGCAGGAGCGCCTGGCCCGCCTGGCCGGCGGTGTCGCGGTCATCAAGGCCGGTGCCGCCACCGAGGTGGAGCTCAAGGAGCGCAAGCACCGCATCGAGGACGCGGTGCGCAACGCCAAGGCGGCCGTCGAGGAGGGCATCCTGCCCGGCGGTGGTGTGGCCCTGCTCCAGGCCGGCGTCCCGGTCTTCGAGAAGCTGGACCTGCAGGGCGACGAGTCCATCGGCGCCGACATCGTCCGCCGGGCGATCGAGGAGCCGCTGAAGCAGATCGCGATCAACTCCGGCCTTGAGGGCGGGGTCGTCGCGGAGAAGGTGAAGAACATGGAGGCCGGCGTCGGGCTGAACGCCGCCACGGGCGAGTACACCGACCTGTTCAAGGACGGCGTCATCGACCCGACCAAGGTCACCCGCTCCGCGCTGCAGAACGCGGCGTCCATCGCCGGTCTGTTCCTGACGACCGAGGCCGTCATCGCCGAGAAGCCGGAGAAGGCGGGCGCCGCTGCGCCCGACGCCGGCGGCATGGGCGGCATGGACTTCTAAGGCCTCTCGGCCCGAGGTCGGCGAGTCCGGTACGCGAACTCAGCCACCTGCGACGAACGGGCGGTCCCCACTGCGGGGGCCGCCCGATTCGCGTTCACGGTCCGATCGCGCCATCGCGGCCGCTGCACCGTGTCGGCCCGGTCGGCCGGTGGTAGCGTCTTTCCCGCCTCCGCGGTGCGCGGGCGCAGCTCCGCCCGGGTCCGCACGCCGGTGCGCGAGCGTGCCGCGCCGCCGCGGAGCAGGCGGGCAGACCAGCACAGGAGGCCACGATGACCGCATCAAGCGTCCGGCCCGAGGAGCCCACTGCGGTGCTCGGCGCGATCGAGGAGGCCACCGGCCGCCTGCTGCGCACCGCCGCCGCCGCGCGCCCGGACCGGATCACCGACCCCTCGCTGCTTCCGGGATGGACGCGCGGCCACGTCCTGGCCCACGTCTCCCGCAGCGCCGAGGCGATGATCCGGATCCTGGAGGGAGCCCGCGAGGGTGTCCAGGCCGACATGTACGCCAGCGCCGAGGCGCGCGAGCGCGACATCGAGGACGGCGCCGGGCGGGCTCCCGAGGAGCAGGCGGCCGACCTCGAAGCCACCGCCGAGCGGTTGGCCGAGGTCGTGCGCACCATGCCCGAGGAGGCCTGGACCTTCGAGATCCGCCACCGCAGCGGCCGCGTCTTCCCGGCCGCGCGGGTCGTGTGGATGCGGTTGGCGGAGGTGGAGTACCACCACGTCGACCTGGACCTCGGCTACACGCCGGGCGACTGGCCCGCCTTCTTCACCGGCCCCGAGCTGGAGAGCCTCACCACGCGGTTCGCGGCCGACGAGGAGCTGCCGCCCGTCCTGCTGCGCGACACCGCGAGCGGGGCCGAGTACCGCATCGGCGCCGCCGCCGGCCCGGCGGTGACCGCGCAGGGTTCGGCCGGCGAGATCCTGGCCTGGCTCTCCGGCCGCGCCGACGGCTCCCGCCTCACGGTCCACCGCGGCGGCACCCCCGTCGAGGAGCCCGCCGCCGTTCTCCCTTCGCTCCCGCCCATGCTCTGACCCGCCGCGCCGCACGCCCGGCGGCCTCCCCGGGCCGCGTCGGCCGCGGACGCGCACCCCGGTGAAGGCGTCGCCGAACACCCATGGGCGCGCCTCGGAGTGCTCGATCGTCTCGGCGGGATGGCCGGGCGAGAACTCCGCCGCCGCACAACGGCGCCGGAAGGCCCTCGGGCAGCGCTGCGCCGACCGCGCCCGGGTTCACCGCGATGCGGGTCCGGGCGCGCGCCTCGCCGGTGAAGGCCGTCGCGCCCAGGAGCGGCTCCGCGACGCGGAGCCCGGTTCGGCCGAGCAGTCGGTTGCGGGACGCAAGCCGATCGTTCGGCGGCCCGGCGGCCTGTGCCCGCCGGCCCGCCGGCCGCGGGGCGGCGCAGGCGCTCAGGCGACGGTGCGCGCGCTCGACTCGAACGGGCCCGTTCCGACACCCCAGCAGACGATGCGCCGGGGGCGGATCAGGATCCAGGCGGGGCTGAAGGGGAACGAGGCGCCCAGGCGCGCACCGGTCTCCTCGCCGCCCTCGGTGCGGGTCTCAGCGCGCCCGCTGACCTCGATGCCGCGCGGGGTCCACGGGTCGACCGAGGCCAGGTCGTCGACGACGACGGCGACGTCGGGGTTGGCGGCGGCGTCGCGGAACTTCTTGCTCGGCGCCATGTCGAGACCGCCCACGGCGAGGCCGTCGTTCTCCGGGTCGTAGAAGACGCCGACCGGCTTGACCCGGGGTCGGCCGTCGGAGCCCACTGTGGCCAACCGGCCGAGGGGCTGCTCGTTCAGGTACTCGATCTCGGTCTGAGTGAATGCGCTCATGGCGGGCCGCGCTCCTTGTTCCCTGCTGTGTGCGGTGCCGCCGGCGGACTCGGCACGGCGGCACCACCACTGTGGCCACAGCGCCGCCGGCGCAGGAAGGCCGCGTTGAGAGTGGTAGTGGCAGGGACACGCCGGCGGCGAAGGAGGCACCTACACTTCGGCCATGGGCGAGAACGATCTTGGCGGGTTCCTGCGGCGGCGCCGCGAAGCGGTCACCCCCGGCGAGGCCGGGCTCCCGGTCGGCGGCAGGCGCCGCACACCGGGTCTGCGGCGCTCCGAGGTCGCCACGCTCGCCGGTGTCAGCGTCGAGTACGTCACCCGGTTGGAGCAGGGCCGCGACCGCCGCCCCTCCGGGCAGGTCCTCGGCGCCCTGGCCGACGCCCTGCGGCTGTCCCCCGTGGAGCGGCTGCACCTCTACCGGCTCTCGAAGGACGGCGGCGGCTCCCAGTGCACCGGCGAGCGGGCGCCCGCGCCGTCGGTGCGGCCCACCGTGCGCGCCCTGCTCGACCGCCTCGACCCCGAACCCGCCGTGCTGGTCGACCGCCGCTGCGACGTGCTCGCCACTACGAGCGGGTTCGACCGCGTCGCCGGCCCCCTCGGCCTGCTCGACGGCGACCCGCCCAACCTGGTCCGCTTCGTATTCACCGACGGCCGCGCGGGCGCCGCCCTTCCCGACTGGGAGCGGGTCGCCGACGAACTGGTCGCCGACCTCCGGTTCGCCACGATGCCCGCCGACCCGGAGGTGGCGCGCTTCGCCGAGGAGCTGTCGGTCACCGGCGGAGCGGCGTTCGCCCGGCGCTGGACCGAGCCGCCGACCCTGCCGGTGCGCACCGGGGTGCGCCGGTTCGCCCACCCCGAGGTCGGCGAGCTGCGGCTGGCCTACGAGACGCTGGACCTCTCCGACGCCGACGTTCTGCGTCTGGTCGCCTATCTGCCGGCGGACGAGGCCGCGTCCGCGGGGCTGGGGCGCCTTGTGGGTCGCGCTCCCGGGAGTCTGCGCGCGGTATCGGGTTGAGCGGGCGCGCCGCAGGTAGGCGGCGGAAAATCGCAGGTCAACGCTTAACCGGTTAAGTATCGACGGTCGAATGCGCTCAGGTGTGCCGGTCGCAACAATGGACGGATATGATTCCCGTCACTTTCGCGAGGCGTCCTGTTCGAACTCCGGAACCGAGGGGGACGACCCGCGGGAAACCGGCGGTACGCGCCGCAGTGTTTCCTGGTGAAAGGCACGACGTGCGGTATTCCGATTCCGCGCACCACGACGATTCCGCTCGCGGGCGTGGCCGCCGCCCGCGGGGGCGACGCCGTCCCGGAGCCGGGCGTACGTACCCCCGACCGGCCGGACGCGCACACCGACAGGCGCGCGCCTACACCGGTCCGGCCACCGCGCCGGGGCCGGAGTCGGAGTCGGGGCCGTGGCCGGTCGCCGGCCCGGCCGCGAAGAGGCCGGCCGCCGTGCGGACGAACAGGTCGACGGCCGGCCCGGTCGGCCCTTCTGGCCAGGCGAGCACGGTCCGGTGGGCGCTGGCGTCGGCCACCGGCACGTACACGACGTCCGGGCGGGGGTTGGCACCGGCGACGTGGCGCGGTACCAGGGCGACCGCCTGCCCTAGCCCGACCACCTCGATGACCTGGGAGATGTCGTGGACGAGCGGGCCGTGGGCCGCATCGGCGCCGGCGGCGGTGGCGGCCCGGTCCCGGCCCGACCAGTACCGCCGGGTCGCCTCGGTGTCGCCGGGCCAGCGCGGCAACGGCTCGCCGGCGAGGTCGGCGCAGCGCAGCGCAGTGCATCCGGCCAGCCGGTGGCCGGCGGGCACCGCGGCCACCCGCTCCTCCGAGCACAGCGGGCGCACCCGCAGGCCCTCGGTGTCGAAAGGCGTGCTGAGCAGGGCGAGGTCGGCTTCGCCGCTGCGCAGGGCCGCCTCCTGGGCGCGGTAGCCGGTGACGGCGATGTCGGTGCGCGCGGCGCCGGGCAGGCGTGCGTAGGCGTCGGCGATGCGCCGCAGCAGCCGCGTGCCGTGGCCGGGCGCCGCGGTGATGGTCAGCGCCGGGGCCGCCCGGCCCGCGCGCCGGGTGCGCCGCGACGCCGCGGCGGCGGCGTCCAGCACCTTGCGTGCCTCGCTGAGCAGAGTGTCGCCCGCGGGTGTCAGCCGGATGGAGTTGTGGCTTCGATGGAACAGGGGCGCGCCGAGGCGCCGCTCCATCTGCCGGATGGCGCGCGAAAGGGGCGGCTGGGAGATCCCCAGGCGTTCGGCGGCCCGGGAGAGATTCAGCTCCTCGGCCGCCGCCAGGAAGTAGCGCAATTCCCGTAGGTCGAACTCCTGCATACCTTTAGGGTAGCCTATCCTTCACAATCGGTATTTCCCGCGGGGCGGGCCCGCCTGTTCGAATGGACCGGTCCCCTGACAAAGGAGAACCGATGAAATTCCTGGTCCGCTCGGACGCGGTGCTGACCGACGCGGTGGTCCTGCTGGTGCGGCTCTGCGTCGGCGTCGTCTTCATCGCCCACGGCTGGGACAAGGTCGCCGGTCAGGGTGTCGGCGCGATCGTGCAGAGCAACCGCGAGCTGGGGATTCCCCTGCCCGAGCTGAGCGGGGCCTTCCTGGCCTACGGTGAGCTGATCGGCGGCGCACTGCTCCTTCTCGGCGTCGCCACCCGTGCGGGTGCGGCCGCTCTGACCGTGATCATGGTCGGCGCCTGGGTCTTCGTGCACAGCGGAAACGGACTCATGCTGGACGCCGGCGGCTTCGAGTACGTGATGGTGCTGGCCGCCGTCAGCCTGCTGATCCTGGCCCACGGGCCGGGGAGGTTCAGCGTCGACTCCGTGCTGGCCTCGGCCTTGGACGGTGGCGACGGCGGGCGCGGACCGCGCGCGGCCCGTACCGCCGAGGACCGGGCCGAAGCGGCCGGGTAGGCGCGTCCGCCGGCCCGCCCCGGGCACCGGCCCCGCCGTTGTGGCCGGAGGGGTTCGGCCGTGCGTGCCCCCTCCACCGCCTTGCGCCTTCCGCGCGCGTGCGCTCGCCGCCCGTGCGCGGAAGGCGCGGCGCACGGTCCGCCCTCGGCTCCTCAGTCGATCTCGCCGCGGCCCTGCAGTTCGTCGAGGACGCGGCGCACCGCCGGCGCGCAGAGGGGCCGGTCGGCGTGCGCGAGCCAGGCGAGGTCGGCGATCTCGGCCGCAGGGGCGGGTTCGCCCGTGTGCTCGGCGGTGTAGCAGGACAGGCGCACCCGCGTGCCCTCGGGGTGGCCGTCGGCGGCCTCGTCCACGACCGCGAACGGCGCCAGGGTCGCGGTACGCAGCGCCACTCCCACCTCCTCGCGGGCCTCCCGCGCGACGGCGGCCCCGTCGCTCTCGCCGGGCTCGCGCTTGCCGCCCGGCAGGTAGTAGAGGCTGCGGCCGCGCGTGCGTACGCACAGCAGCCGCCGGCCGCTGACGTGCACCCAGGCGAGCGCGTCGATCACGGGAGTCGGGACGGCCCCCGTCTCGGGTGGTGGCATGAATCCGACTGTAGGGCGTGTTGGACGGGTCGCCGTCCTGTTGCGCGGTGCCCCGGCACCGATCTCGCCGCGTTCGCGTCCGTCGGCAGCAGACCCGCCCCGGCTCCTTCCCCCGCCGTGCGGGAGCGGCACCGGTGGCTGCCGCGGCGCCCCGCGCCGCAAGATCAAGGCGTGGTCCTCCCCGCGGCCCTCCGCGGGCGCCGAGCGGGGCGCCCCCGGGCGCAGCCGGCCCTTCCGGTCCCTGACGCGGGCGCCCGGTGCGTGCGGTGCGGCGTACCGCGGCGCCCGGTCGCGCGGCACAACAGGTCCCGCTGAGCCCGGTGCGTGCTCGCACGGCGGGGTGTAGCCTCCTCCAACCATGTCCCAATCGCCTGTCTCGGGGGAATCGTGCGTCGACGTACTCTGGCCCGGGGCCGACCGCTCACCGCAGTGGCGCTCGCGGTCGCGGTCGCGGGATGCGGGCCGGTACCGGAAGCCGGGGAAGACGCGCCCAGCGGGCGGCCCGAGCCCTCGGGCGAGCCGGCGCAGGACGCGGAGTACCGCGACGACTTCAACGGCGACGGCTACGCCGACCTCGCCGTCCTGGCTCCCGGCTCCGGGGCCGGTGGGGCTGTCGGCGCGGGAAGGGTGGTCGTCCTCTACGGATCCGTCGGCGGCCCCGACCCCGGCACTCGGCAGGTGATCGACCAGGGCTCCGCGGGGGTGCCGGGGACGCCCGACGCGCGCGACGGGTTCGGCGCCACCGCGGCCGCCGGCGACTTCGACGGCGACGGCTGCGCCGACATCGCGGTGACGAGTACGTGGGAGGACCACGCCAAGCCCGAGGACGGCGCTCTCACGGTGCTGTGGGGCGGTGAGGCCGGGCTCAGCGGCGGGACGGCGGTGGACGGCTCCGTTCTTCCCGACCACGTCGAGGACCTCGTGAGCGGAGACTTCGACGCGGACGGCGTGCGCGACCTGGTCGCCTACCGCTCGGGCGACGGCTCCGTGCTGCTGAAAGGCCCGTTCACCCGGGAGGGAGGCGTCGCCGGGAAGCAGCCCGTCGCGCTGGGGAGCCTGGACCTGCAGGAGCTGGTCCCCGGGGACCTCGACGGCGACGGCGGAACCGATCTGGTCGTCATGAGCTCGTTCGAGGAGATGGGCGAACCCACTGCGGTGCTGCTGTCGAGCCCGTCCGGCCTGAATGGGGCCGACCGGAGCCTGGCGCCGGCGACCACCGGGGCGATCGGCGACATGAACGGCGACGGCTACGGGGACCTCGTCATGCGCGAGGTTCCCGAGGGCGTCATCGAGAACCTGCCCGGCGACCCCGGCACGCTCAAGGTGTTCTACGGCGGCCCGGGCGGCCTTTCCGGCAAGGCCACCGCGTTCACCAGGGACAGCGGCTCGGTGCCGGGGGAGGGCAACGACAGCGCCGGGTTCGGGTTCAAGCTCGGCGCCGGCGACGTGGACGGCGACGGCTTCGCCGACGTGCTTGCGGCGACCGGCATCGAGGCCCGGGGCGGCGAACCGATCGGCGACCCGGGCGGCGTCGTCGTCCTCAAGGGCGGGCCGGACGGGCTGACGACGGCGGGCTCGTCCATGGTCGACCAGGACAGCGCGGGCGTGCCCGGACAGGGGGAGGACGGCGACGGTTTCGGATGGGCGGTGCGCCTGGCGGACTTCGACGGCGACGACCGGATGGACCTGGCCGTCGGCGCACCCGGCGAGAACGAGGGGCGGGGCGCCGTGTGGACGCTGCGCTTCACCCGCAACGGCGCGGCCGCCACCGGCGCCGTCGGTCCGGACGTACTCGGCGTTACCGGCGGCGAGGTGAAGCTGGGCGGGGCGTTCGCGCGCTGACGGGCTCCCGCGGCGATGCGGGAGCCGAGCCGTAGACCGCGGGCCCGGGAACCCGCGGTCCCGCGCAGGCGTCCAAGACGTTCGTGCAGGATCTGTTCAACACAGCGCCGATCGTGGTGAAGCAGCCCAAGCGCTTCTTCATCGACGAGTCCGAATACCACTGCTACGACGGCCGCGGCCGCCACATCGCCCACGTCCACGAGATCGGTCTGGACGGCGGCATGCAGGCGCTGCGCCTTTTCGCGGGCAACACCGCCGGCTTCGCCCGCAAGGTGATGGTCGACGACGCCTGGCGGCGGCCGCGCCTGTACATCGAGAAGTCCTGGGCGATGTTCACGGCGACCACGACCGTCGCGCTGCCGGACGGCCGTCCGATCGGCTACATCGACCAGGACTTCACGTTCTTCAAGGCGGGGTTCCGGCTGCTCGACCCGTGGAAGCGGCACCTGGGCACGATCTCGGGCAACTTCATGGGCTTCGACTTCCAGATCACCGACGCCAACGACCACGAGGTCGCGCGGGTCGACCGGCGCCTGCCCGACTTCGGCGAACTCTTCACCGCCGCCGACACCTACGTCCTGTGGCAGCGCTACCCCACCCTCCCCGAGCCGCTGAAGACCCTGGTCATCGCCTCGGGCATCACCATCGACCTGGTGCTGATGGAGGGCAAGCGCTAGCCGGCCGCCACCTGCGGCCGGCGGGTACGGCGCGGCGGGGCCGACCGCTCGCGTGCGTGCTGTGCGGCCGGACCCGGGCGCCGCTGCTGCGCCGGCGCCGCCCGCTACCCCAGCTTGTCCAGCTGGGCGCGGTCCTCCTCGCCGAAGCGCTCTTCGAGCGCCTCCGGCGAGGCGTCGACGTCGATGCGCTCGACCGGCATGCCGCGGGCGGTCTCGATGGCGCCGAGGCGGCGCAGCGCGCGGTCGGCGGCGTAGTCCATCAGCTCCTTGTCGGAGAGCATGTACCGCTTCTCCTCTTCGTCGGGCTCGGGCTCGTTGCTGCGCTCGACGACCGCGGTGACGTGCGGGAGCAGTTCGTTGAGGCGCTCGGTGACCACGTCCCAGGTGCGGGCGTCGGCGGCGACGTGGCGGCGGCAGGTGAAGGTGCCCCAGGCCATGTGCCGCCGCTCGTCGTCGCCGATGCGCTTGATGATCTCGCGCATGCCGGGGAAGATCCCGCGGGCCGTGCAGATGTGGTTCCAGGAGTGGTAGCCGGTCAGGGCCAGCGAGCCCTCGATGATGTGGTTGTAGGTGACCGAGGCGCGCACCTGGTTGGCCGGGCTGGGATCGTCCACCAGCGCGTTCAGGGCGGCGGGCAGCTCCGAGTAGAACAGCGCGCGGTAGCCGGCGTTGTTCTCGACGAAGGGGTGCAGGTCCTCGGTGATTCCGACCGCGTCCAGCCACATCCGGAACACCTGGACGTGCTTGGCCTCCTCGAAGGCGAACTGCGTCAGGTACATCTCGTCGCCGAGTCGTCCCTCGGCGGCCATCGCGCGGATGAACGGCTGGATGTCCTCGGTGACCGCCTCCTCTCCGGCGACGAAGAGCGCGCACAGCCGCATGATCCGCATCCGCGGGCCCTCGGACAACTCCGCCCAGTCCTGCGCGTCGCGGCTCATGTCGATGTCGGCGGGGTTCCAGAACTTGGCGTTGCCCTTGGCGAACAGCCGCAGCGGGAAGGAGTCCCAGTTGAGCCCCCTGGCACGCAGCGAGTGGAAGCCCTGGCGCTGTTCGGGGGGAAGAGTGGGAGCGGTGTCGGCGGAATCGGTCATAGGGGGGCACCTCCGAGTCGGGTCGCCCCCATCATTGGACCCCGGTCGCGCGTGTGTAAAGGCGTGGCGCGGGGCCGCCGCGGACCGCGATACGGTCGGACATGCGCCCGGCGGCGGCGCCTCGTACATCCGCGGAGGTCCGGGGGCACGCCTTCGGCCCGCGGCGGGCGCCCCGCGTGTTCGACCGCGCATTGCCTGTTCGATTACCGGAGGAACGGGAGACAAACGTGTTCTGCGGCGATCCGGAGAGTTCCGGCTACGCGTCCTGCGCCGAGCAGGAGGGCCTGTTCGCGGTCGCGTCGCTGATTCCGGCGATGCTCGCTCTGGTGCTCATGGTCGCCGCGTTCGCCACGCCCGCGGTGCGCAGGAACCCGACGCTGCGCACGCAGACGCTCGGCTACTCGCTGATCGCCTGGTGCCTGGCCGGGTTCACCATCGTGCTGGGCGCGCTGCCTCCGCTGTAGCGCCCACCGTCCTACCCCGGCGCTGCGGACACCCGGGGAATCAGGCCTGCCAGGACGGGTCGCGTCCGATGAAGGCCATGAGCCTGTCCTGCGCAGAGGCTGTTGGGGCGACGGGCACCGCGGGACCGAACTGCCCGCTATCGCGCAGTAGCCGATCCATCGGCTCCATTGCCGCCAGCGCGGCGCCGGCGCGCTCCTGTCCAAGATCGGGCTCACGCCCGAGCGCCTTGGCGAGGTCCCAGGAGTGCATCCAGACATCGGGAGTGTAGAACTCGTCGATCGCCTCGTCCACGGGCTTGTCGCCGGTGTGCGGATTGCTGAGCACCCTCCCGGCGGGGTCGTCGAGGATGGCTTGGATGTCGGTGACGTGCCGCTTCCAGGCAGCGACCGGATCGGCGACGACGTGCAGCTCCGGGAGCTCGATCCCCGCCCCTTGAAGGAAGCCGCGGGACCATTCGACCAGGTGCTTCACGATGTCCAGGGCCGTCCACTCCGCGACCGGGCTGGGCCGCGCCCAGTCCCCGGCCGAGGCGGACTCGACCAGCGTGGTGAACCGGGCCGCGTCGTCGGCATGCCGCTGGGCCGGGCTCGTGGGCGCAGACGCCATCTCAGGCCTCCTTCGCAAGCAGCTCGTCGAGCTTCTCAAAGCCCTCGGTCACACCGACGTCCATGCCGCTGGACACGATGCCGTCGCGGGTCGTGAAGTCCTCCACCACGCTCAGCACGGTCAACCGAGTGCGCCCGCCCGCAAGCTCCGCGAAGGTCAGGATCTCCAGCGCGACGCCGTCAGGCGCGCCTTCACAAGTGAAGGTCCGCACGATCCGCTCGTGCGGTCGCACCTCGTGGAAGCTGCCGAAGAAGGAGGCGATCTCCTCGCCGTCACGATCGTCGGCGAAGGCCCATTCGCCACCCGTCCGGGCGTCCCATCGGGTGATCCTCGTGGCCACCGAGCGCGGCCCGACCCACTGTGCGTAGAGTTCCGGGTCGACGTGGGCGCGGAACACCTGCTCGGGAGCCGCGTCGAACTCCCGGACGATCTCGATCGCCGGAATGTTCTCATCCACCACGATCCCGGTCCCGTGCGTGATCATGGTCATGACACATCCTTCGCGCCGGTTTGCTTCGGGACCTCCTCGTCGCCCATCCGGCCCAAGAGGTCATCGAGGCGGCGATAGCGCTCCTCGGCCTGCCGGCGATAGCGCTCGATCCACTTCGTCATCAACTCGAAGACCGACGAGTCCAGGTGGACCGGCCGGCGCTGGGCGTCCTTGCTGCGGGTCACGAGTCCGGCATCCTGGAGCACCTTCACATGCTTGGAGATCGCCTGGAGGCTCATGTCGTGCGGCTCCGCCAGTTCGCTCACGGTCGCGTCCGCACCGGCCAGCCGGGCCACCAGGTCACGCCGGATCGGGTCGGCCAGTGCCGCGAACGCCCGATCGAGCCGTTCCGTGCTGTCGTCCACCGATCTTCCTCAACGTCGCGGTTGAATACGATGCTAGGCCGCCGACCGCAGATCGTCAACCAGAAGGTTGATAAACCTCAAGCCCCTGCTGTGCAGGGGGCGGCTGCCGCGCCCCGCAGTGTGCCGCCTGTCCTGGACTCGGCGGATACACCATGGCGCCGGTGCCCAAGAGCCGGGCGGCTGGGAAGCGAACCGCGATGCCGGGCCGGGCCACCCCATCACCGGTCTAGATCGTTGATGGGAAATTGTGTGTGCTGGTCAATGGTCGTAGGCGATGAGCGACCGCTTGACTGGGGCGTCGATGAGCCAGTTGTGCCAGATCGCGGTGTTGAGGGCGAGGATGCGCTGGCAGGTGCGGGCCCACAGCCCTTCGGTGGTGCGGGCGGCATGGCGCTCCAGCCCGAGTTGGTTCTTCAGGGTCCAGATGATGGCCTCAATGCGCTGGCGCAGCCAGGAGGGGAACACCGTCACCGCGGGCCGGGGCTCGTCCTCGCGGGCCGGGCGGATGAGCACGTGTCCCAGCTCGGCGGCGGCCGCCTCGGTTGCGGCTCCGGAGAAGCCCTTGTCGCACACGATCGGGCAGTCTCCCGGCGCGCACCGGTGCGCATGGAGCAGGTGCAGGGCCTGGGCGCGTTCGTCCAGCTCCTTGGGGTTGGCCAGGCTGAACGCGCACACCGCGCCCTCGGCGGTGGTGATCAGCATCAGCTTGGCACCCCAGTAGAAGGCGTGGTGGGAGACGTCGCGCCCGTAGCCGGCGATCTCGCCCATCTCCGAGCGCTGCACCGTCGTCCGCGAGGCTCCGCAGCGCACCGGGGTGCCGTCCATCAGCCGCAGGGAGTCGGCGTAGGAGGGCAGTGCCCGGGCCAGTCGCAGTGCGGTGGTGAACAGGACGTGTCCGAGGTCGCGCAGCCGCCGGTTGTACTCGGACTGGTCGATCAGCCGGGGGAACAGGTGGCCTACGCGTGCGGGTGCGGCGCGCAGCCAGTGGCGTTCGTCGTTGTAGCGCAGCAGGACTTGGGCCACGGCCACGCAGACCAGTTCGGCGTCGGTGAGTGCGGGAGGGCGGCCGGGTCCGCGGCGCGGCCGGGGCGCGGGCAGGACATCGTCGTCCAGGTGGACATAGAGTGCGGTGAGAAGGGCGTCTAGGTTTGTCTTCACACACTGATCTTGGCGCCCTTCGTCATGTCCTCGCTACGGTCACCGATTTCCCATCACCGGTCTAGATCTCGTCGCCGGCCAGGACGTCGTCGGCGTCGGCGATGCGGTAGGCGTAGCCCTGCTCGGCCAGGAAGCGCTGCCGGTGGGCGGCGAAGTCCTGGTCGATCGTGTCGCGGGCGGTCACGGCGTAGAAGCGGGCGCTGCGGGAGTCGGACTTGGGGCGCAGCAGACGGCCGAGCCGCTGGGCCTCCTCCTGGCGGGACCCGAACGATCCCGACACCTGGATGGCCACACCGGCCTCGGGCAGGTCGATGGAGAAGTTGGCGACCTTGGAGACCACGAGCGTGCGCAGTTCGCCCGAGCGGAACGCCTCGAACAGCCGCTCCCGCTCCTTGATCCGGGTCTCGCCCTTGATCACCGGCGCCTCCAGCGACGCGCCCAGCTCGTCGAGCTGGTCGATGTAGGAGCCGATGACCAGCGTCTGCTCGTCGTGGTGCCGGCGCACGAGCTCGCGCACCACCTCGGTCTTGGCGGCCGACGAGGCGCAGAAGCGGTACCGGTCCTCGGGGTCGGCGGTGGCATAGGCCAGCCGCTCGGACTCGGAGAGGTTGACCCGCACCTCGACGCAGTCCGCGGGGGCGATCCAGCCCTGGTTCTCCATCTCCTTCCACGGCGCGTCGTAGCGCTTGGGCCCGATGAGGGAGAAGACGTCGCCTTCGCGGCCGTCCTCGCGAACCAGGGTCGCGGTCAGCCCCAGCCGGCGCCGGGCCTGCAGGTCGGCGGTCATCCGGAAGATGGGGGCCGGCAGCAGGTGCACCTCGTCGTAGACGATCAGGCCCCAGTCGCGGGCCTCGAACAGCTCCAGGTGGCTGTGCACGCCCTTCTTGCGCGCCGCCATGACCTGGTACGTCGCGATGGTGACGGGGCGGATGTCCTTGCGGGTGCCGGAGTACTCGCCGATCTCGTCCTCGGTGAGCGTGGTGCGGCGCAGCAGCTCGGTGCGCCACTGGTGCACCGAGACGGTGTTGGTGACCAGGATGAGGGTCGTGGACTTGGCGAGGGACATCGCCGCCGCCCCAACGATGGTCTTGCCGGCGCCGCAGGGCAGCACCACGACGCCCGAGCCGCCGGCGTAGAAGCTTTCGGCGGCCTCGCGCTGGTAGCCGCGCAGCTGCCAGCCGTCCTCGGCGAGGTCGACGGCGTGCGCCTCGCCGTCGACGTAGCCCGCGTGGTCCTCGGCGGGCCAGCCGAGCTTGAGCAGCGCCTGCTTGAGGTTGCCGCGCTCGCTGGGGTGCACGGCGACGGTGTCCTCGTCGACCCGCTCGCCGAGCATGCCCTTGATCTTCCTGGCGCGGACGACCTCCTCCAGCACGGCCTTGTCCAGCGCGTGCAGCACCAGCCCGTGTATGGGGTGGGTCTGCAGGCGCAGGCGGCCGTATCGGTCCATCGTCTCGGCGATGTCGACCAGCAGGGAGTGCGGGACGGGGAAGCGCGAGTAGTGGATGAAGGCGTCGACGACCTGCTCGGCGTCGTGGCCGGCGGCGCGCGCGTTCCACAGCGCCAGCGGGGTCACGCGGTAGGTGTGCACGTGCTCGGGGGCGCGTTCCAGCTCGGCGAAGGGGGCGATGGCGCGGCGGCACTCGTCGGCCAGTTCGTGGTCGACTTCCAGCAGCAGGGTCTTGTCGGACTGGACGATCAGGCAGGACACACGTACCTCGCAGCAGGGGTCTCGGCGGCGGCCGCCTCCGCGAGGCGGGCCACGGCGTGCAACGCCGAGGCGGTCGGCGGTATGCCCGCGGGCGCCGCCGGGACAACCCTATGCGCAGCGCGGGGGCGGCGGTACGGGAACCGGGGAACGCCGCCGGCCGGGGGCGGGCGCAGGCGGGGCGGGCGCGCGGCCGGGTGGCCGCGTCGGCTACAAGGAGAGGACCACCATGATCGCCGCGATCAGGATCACCGCCATCAGTCCCAGGTAGACGAGGATGCACGCCCACGTATAGCGGATGTAGCGCTCGACCTCCATCGGCTCGTGCAACCGGGCGAGCGCCACGATGCCGAACGCGATCGCGGGCACGTTCACCAGCAGGGTCAGCACCGGGAAGCCCAGCAGGAAGAACAGCACCGGGCAGAGCAGTGTGAGCATCGCGCACACCAGCGCGGCCACGGCGCTGCCGACGCGGGCGGGAGGCTCCGAGGGCGGTGTGAAGCGCGGCTGCGGAGCGGGCATGCCGCCCATCGCGCCCGCGGCGCGGTGCTCTCGCTCGTAGGCGGCGGCCGGCGCGGGGGTGAACGGGTCGCGCGCGACGGGGTCGGCGTGGGAGGCCGCGCCGTACGGCGGCGGGTAGCCGCCGGACGCCTGCTGCCCGAGGTCCCAGTAGGAGCTGGGCCGGGTCCAGAAGTCGGTCATCGGCTTCCGCCTTTCGTGGTCGCCCCGGTGGGAGAGCCCCCGCGCCCGCCGGGCCGGCCGGGCTGCCGCGGTGCGGTCGGGCGGGCCCGGTCCTGCCAGCAAGCGTAATGCGCCCGGCCCCGCCCGCGCCAAGGGCGGTCGTGCGGACGCGTCCGCGGCGTCCACAGCGCCGTCGGCAGGAGGCGCGGCAGGCGCCGGGCGACTAGGCTGCTGCCTCGTGCATACGGACTACCGGCTCCGATCAGGAGTCCCTTCGGTGGAGGATTACCGGCGGCTGCGGACCGAGGCGGACCTCTCGCCGGTGTCCCGGGAGCAGGCGGTCGCGGCGCTGCCCGGCTCGTGGGCGGCGTGCCACGCCGTGGCGGCGAACGGAACCACGGTGGGCATGGGCCGGGTGCTGGGCGACGGGGGCTGGTACTTCCACATCGTGGACATGGCGGTCGTTCCCGGTCACCAGGGCAACGGCATCGGCGGCGCGGTCCTGCGCCACCTGCTGGACGTGATCCGCGAACAGGCCCCGCCCGGCGCGTTCGTGAACCTGCTCGCCGATCCGCCCGGGCGGCGCCTCTACCGGAAGCTGGGCTTCACCGAGACCGCGCCGGACTCGGTCGGCATGGCGATGCGCCTGCCCTGACCGCCCGGCGCCGCGCCGCGGCCGTCAGTAGGGGACCACCACGCCCTCGAAAAGCGAGCCGGCCTGGGTGAACAGCCACAGGGTCAGCACGAGCATCACGGCGAACATCACCGCTGCCGCGCCCAGGCAGTACCAGGAGTAGCGTGTGAGGGTCTCCGCCTCGACATGCCGGCCCTGGTCGCGCTTGTGCCCGGCGCGGACGGCGAAGACGATGCCGATCACGCCGAAGATCCAGTTGAAGCAGCACAGGAACGTCAGGGCGTGCAGGATCAGCGCCATCGTCGGGCTACTGGCGCCGACCGGCGGCGCGGCGGCGGGATCGTCGCGCCCCTCGCGCTCGCTGCCCGCGGGCCGGTCGCGCTCGGGGGCGGGACCGGGGCGGGCCTCCTCGCGTCCCGGATCGCGGGGGGTCTCGCGCCGCGCGAAGGGGGAGCGCATTTCGCGCCGCCCCGACGGCGGCTCGTCGCGCGGCGAGGACGCGCCGGGCGGAAGCGACTGGTTGCTCATGAGGGCTTCGCCATCCTCCTCTGACCGACGTACGGCTCGATCCGCGGGCGGGTTCCACGTCGGGGCCGCCCGTCCCATCGGAACAGGTGCCCGCCCCGGCAGCAATCTAGCGGGAATCCGCGTCGGAAGGCCGCCCGCCGCCCCGCTTCCGGCCCCGCCGCCGCGACCGCGCGCGCTCCTGCGGCGCGCAGGCAGGCGCGCAGCCGCGGAGGCCCGTGCACCTCAAGTGCGCAGCCGAGCATGAGCAGCCGGGCGGCCAGCCACTCCAGCGTGTCGGCGTGGCCGTGCAGGCGGCACCTGCTCATCGCCCACGGGTGCGACGTCCACCGCGGCGCCTACGTCGCTCCGGAGATCGCCCGCGCGGCGCCCGAACGCGTCGTCGGCGTCTACTTCACCGCGGGGCCGGGGTTGCCCACCGAATCCGACGTCTGCGACCTGACTCCCGAGGAGCCGGCGCAGTACCGCGAGATCCAGCGCTGGAGCACCGCCGGGCTGGACCACCACGCCTTGTTGCGCCGGGGACCGCAGACCTTCGCCTACGGGTGGAACGACTCGCCGGCGGCCCTGCTCGGCTGGCTCGTGCACAGGTTCCAGAAGTTCTCCATGGCCGCGGAACCGCTGGACGAGGTCATCGACCGACCTGCTGCTGACCAACGCGTCGCTGTACTGGTTCGCCCGGAGCGCGGGCACGTCGTCGTGGCCGATGTATGAGACCGAAAAGTTCGGCCGGCCGCAGGGGCAGGACCGGGTGCCGACGGGCGTCTACGCGGGGCCGCCCGCCATCCGCCGGCTGGCCGAGCGCGGCAACCGCATCGTGCACTGGCCCGAGGGCAACCCCGGCAGGCACCACTTCGCCGCGATGGAGTCGCCCGGACCCTACGCGGCCGACATGCGCACGTTCTTCGGCGCGGTCCGCTGAGCCGTCAGCGCAGGCCGGCGGCGTACTCCGCGGGGACGCCGAGGCGGTGGCCGCTCGCGAACCGCACCGTGATCCGGTCGGTGCCCCAGTCCACGCCGGAGATGCGCACGGGCTCACCCGTGCCCGGGGGCACCGGGACCTCGTGGAAGTAGGCGTCGGGGTGGTGGCCCATGCGGAGCGTGTAGCCGCCGCCGCTGATGCGGGGATGGCGCAGCAGCACGGCCTCGACCGGCAGCGGGCCGGACCCGCTGCCCGGCGAGTCGGGGTCGTAGCGCACGCCGTCCCCGGCCGAGGACACGCGCTGCACCTCCTCGGTGAACAGGTCGAGGTCGACGGCCGGCAGGCCGCCGACCCCGATCGCCGCGCCGAGCGGCAGGCAGACCGCGGCGGCGGCGAGTACGGCGGGCAGGCGCCGCTTCGGTGCGGGACCCGGCGGCCGGGACGGCCGCGGCTGTGCTGAGGGAGGGGACATCCGCGTGCTCCTGGTCGGATCGGGAGTCGGGGGCGGGAGGCGGGGAAACGGGCCGCCGCCCGCGCGGCGTGCGGAGGATAGGCCGTCCTGCCCCGGGTTCGCGACCGGCGGCCGACCGGGGACGCGCGGCGCGGGTCCGCCCGGCGGCGTCGGCCGGTGCGGGGCGGCGGGGAGCGGAGGTTCCTGACGGCTCCGCCGCGCTTGCGGGCCCGGCGTCGGGCGCGCCCGCGCCCGCACGAGCGCGCCCGCGCGAGCGCGGGGCGCTGCCGCCGGCGGGTGCCGGGACCGGAGAGGCCTTAGGAGGAGGCGTCCAGATCGGCGACCCCGGTGATGCGGTGCACGGCGAAGCGGTGCACCGCCGCGCGGGTGGCGTCGTAGGCGGTGAGGAAGCCGCCCTCCACGCGGGCGGGCTCGACGATGCGGCTGCTGGCGCGGCCCTCGGTGTCGAGGTAGCCGATCCACACCCGCCGGCCCTGCGTGGCGGCCTCCGCGAGGGCGGTCAGCGTCGCGGTGGTGGGCGAGCGCGGCGGCGCGCCGCCGGGGGCGGCGATCGGGCGGCGCGCGGTGGTGGCGGCCTCGTCGCCGGCGCGCACCGCGCGCACCGCGGCCAGGCGCAGCTCCGCGTTCGGCGCCGCCGGCTCCTCCAGGTCGCGGCCCGCCGAGGAAGCGGAGGAGGGATCCGCGCGGCGCGCCGCGGTGCCGGTCAGCTGCACGGTGCCGTCGGCGGCCTCGGCCACCGGGTGGTAGCCCAGCTCCTCCAGGCGGGCCATGAGCACCGGTCGCGTGGTGCGTCCGGCGACCACCGTGGGGGCCAGCCGGAACAGCTGCAGGTCGGCCGCTCGCCGGTCGCGGGTCAGCTCGTCCAGGACGGTCGGCTCGTCGCAGCGTAGGTAGCTGGAAGCGGTGCCGATGCGCAGCCGCCCGTGCCGCCGGGCGACGTCGTGGACCAGGTAGCGCAGCGGCTGCGGCAGGTCGGTGGAGGAGTGCCGCTCCAGCAGCGCGATCAGGTCGTCGGCGCCGCGCCCGGCGTCCAGAGCGCGGCGGACGGAGGACTCGGTGAAGCGGTAGACCGTCGCGCCGCCGGTGGACTCCACGTCGGCGGCCAGCGCCAGCTCGCGGGCCAACTGCGGCACCAGCGGTCCGGGCGCCACGGCGGTGAGGTCGCCCTGTACCAGGATCGTCTCCATCGGCTCGGGCAGGTTCTGCGCGAGGAGCTCGCCGGCGGCCGTCTTGTCGCGCTCGGCCAGCGGGACGTCCTCCGCGTCCAGCTCCTCGACGAGGGCGCGGCCGTGCGGGGCGAGGGCGCCGCGCCCGGTCAGGCCGAGCGCCGCCGCTTCCCGCAGCGCAGCGGAGACCAGCTCGTCGTAGGCGGGCCCCTGGCGGCGCGGCCGGAGCCAGGCCAGCCGGGCGGCCACCGACTCCGCATCGGGAGCGAGGTCATGGGGTGCGGCCGCCAGCACGCCCAGCACGTCGATCCGCACCTCCGGCGCCGAGCGCCGGTCGAGGCCCTCACCCAGCACCGGGCGGGAGCGGCCGCGGGCGTCCCTGGTGCCGCCGAGCGAGGCGACCCGCGGCGAGCGCAGCCACGCCTCGGCCAGGCGCAGCCACCGGTGCTCGGCAGGGGCCTCGCGCCACAGGTCGAACGCGGGGGTGGGCAGCCACTCGCCGTCGACCTCGCCGTCGGCGGCCAGCAGGCCGGCGGCGCGCGCGGTCTCGGCGAACAGCGCGGCCTCGGTCTCGTCGGTGTCCAGCTCGCGGGCCGCGCGGCGCAGGTCGCGGGCGCCCAGGCCGCCGCTGCGCAGTACCGCGGGCGGGTCCTCGGCCCAGCGCTCCAGCAGCTCGGCGACCGAGCGAAGGGCCGTGAAGGCCTGACCGGCGGCCGCCCGGACCACGGTCTCCGCGCCGTGCCGGGCGCCGGACAGCGCCGGAGGCTCCGTCCCGACCTCGCGGAACAGCGCGCCTCCGCGCAGGTGCAGCGCGACTTCGCGCGGCAGCACCACGGTGTCCTGCGCGGTGGGCACGAGCAGGCCCAGAGCCAGCAGGCGGTCGATCGGCGAGGCCGCGGCGGCCAGGCCGCCGCCCCGCTCCGCCGCGCCCGAGACGGTGCCCTGCGGCGGCCCCCACAGCAGCCGGTCGAGCACCGGCCGAGCGTCGGGCCCGGCCAGCGCCAGCGCCTCCTCCAGCCGCGCGGGCTCGCCCAGAGCGGCGGCGATGCGCTCGGCCGGCCCGCTGTCGGCGGGCCCGGCGGTCTCCAGTGCCGCGGCGATGCGGGTCAGCGCCTCCGGCGGACGCTCGGCCAGCAGCGCGCGCAGCGGCGGCCCCAGCCCGGCGGGTGTGCGCAGGATGTCGCGCAGGACGCTGACGGGTCGCAGCCGCGGGCCGTCCTGCCACACCAGTGCGCTCGCCAGCAGTCCCGAGACCGCCTCGCCGAGCCGTTCGGAGCCGGTGCCCAGCGCCGCCGCGAGGCGCTCGCCCTCGACGCCGGGCGGGCCGCCGAGGCGGTCGTCGCCCAGCGCGACCAGGCCTTCGAGGGCCTGCAGTCCGAACGCGTCCAGCCGGTCGAGCACCCGCAGGACCGCGGGGCGCGCGGTCGCGCGCGAGGCGAGGGCGCCGATGTCGGCGGGGACGGGGGTGACCAGGTCGGGCCGCAGCGCGAAGAGCGCGGCGAGCTGCGCGTCGGATCTGCCGCGCAGCCATCCCGTGAAGGTGGGAGGGCGCCCACCGGTGCCGCCTCCGGCATCCGCGTCGTCGATCATCGCCTTCAACGCTATGCGATGGAGGTCCCGGCCCCGGGCCGCGGTCATTCGAAGTCGATGCGCACCGACCTGACGCCGTCCAGGGCGGGCATCCACTGGCTGTCGTCGCGGCCGGCGCCGACGACGTGCCCGGTGCAGCCCGGACCGGAGTAGAAGCGGTAGGTCGCGATGGGCTCCGCGTCGGCGAAGGACACCCTGCGGGTGCTGTCGTAGTCGTGGCAGCCGTCGGGCACCCGCAGCTCCTTGTAGCCCAGGCCGGGTGCGGCGTAGACCTCCAGGCGCCCGGCGTCTTCGCCGGTGGCCTGCGCTGCGGGCCGGGCGGCCGCGGGGGCGGGCGAGGCGAGCGCGGCCGCCGTCAGGGCGGCGCCGGCGAGGGCGAGGATGCGGGTGCGCATGCTGTCTCCTGGTTGTCGGATCGCAGGTCGGATATGGGGGCCGGTTTCGGTGCTTCGGTGCCGTTTCGCCACTTTGGTGCGCGCGGTGAAAGGCGGAGCGCCCCCATTCATACACGCCTCCGCGTTATCGTGTGGCTACTTTCGGTAGCGGGTTTCGGATTTGCGGCCTGCCCTCGATTCAGCGCGTCCGGATGGGGGTGAAAGATCGCCGAGGACCCATAGGGCTCACGGCGATCTTGCGGCACCATTGGTCGCATGACCGAGCAGGCCGCCCAGCTTGTGCTGCAGTACTTATCGCGCGTCGCCGACGCCGCCTACGGGAACGTGCCCGCCCGGCACCGTGCCGCCTATCTCGCCGACCTGCGCTCCCGGATCGACCGCGCCTGCACCGCCGCCGACGCGGAGACCGTCGGGGACGTGCGCCGAATCCTGCACGGTTTCGGGCGTCCGGCCGAGCTCATCGCCCGCGAACTCGACGCCGAAGCCACCGCGAGCGCCGGCCCGGTCCGCACCGCCGCCCACGCCGCCGAGGAGGACGACGCCGAGGGGGCCGAGGAGCGGCGGCGCGCCGTCTCCGCACCGGCCAACCGCCCGGTGCGCGAGCCGCCGCCGTGGCGGTCCGGAGCGCGGCCCCCCGGCCGCCGCCCGCGCCCCCGCGCGCGGCCGAGCGGCGGCACGCCCCCTGCCCCGGGGCGCCGCACCGACGCGCTCGCCGGGCTCCCGGCGGCGCTGCGGCGCCACCCCGGCGAGGCCGTGGGCGTCCTCCTCTACCTGGCCGCCGGCGCCGTCGGGGCGCTGGCGGCGGCCTGGCTCGTCGGTGCCGCGATCGTCGCGCTGAGCCGGGTGTGGACGGGCCTGGACAAGGCCGCGGGCCTGGGACTGCCGCTTTTGGCCACGCTGGTGGGCATGGCGCTGTGGGAGAGCGGCGTCGACCACATCTACGTCGACCAGATCATCTGGAAGTCGCTCACGGACACCGGTGTGATCGGCCTGCGTGCGGCCGCCCTGGCCACCGGCGTGTACCTCGCGCTGCGGTTGCCCCACCGCTGATCGCGGCCCGCCGCAGGCGCGGCCGGGCCAACAACGGGCAAGCCGCGCCGGGGTCGGGTCAGCTGTACGCCAAGTCTGCGGAATATCCGGGTTGACCTGCGGTTTCCAGCGCGTCATGGCCCTGGTGCCGGGTAATGATGCTGGTGCGTCCGGATGTCGGCCGTTCCTCGGCCGAGGACGTCGAGCGGCGTTTCGCCGCCACAGCTCGGAGGCGTTCCGGTGGCGCCGGGTCCCGTCCCATAACTCCGCAACCAGCGGCATCGGCAAGCGCTTCCGACAGAGGGGCCCGGAGAGCCGCATCCGGGCCCCTCTCCAATCTCGGCGGCACCGCTCGGCCCGGCGCCGCGGCCCGGCGCGGAGGCGTTCCGCGCCCGTGCGTTCCCCGCGTTTCAGGGGTAATTCGCTCGCCCGCCGGGAACGCAGGGCACTAGCCTGAAAAGGCCCCTATGGGAGGATCGGGAGCCGGGCGACGGCACCCGGTCCTCGTTGGACTCCGACGGCGAGAGCGTGAGGTCACCCGTGCCCACCGGCAAGGTCAAGTGGTACGACAGCGAAAAAGGTTTCGGCTTCCTCACCCGCGACGACGGCGGTGAGGTCTTCGTGCACTCGTCGGCGCTTCCGAGCGGAACCGAGTCGCTGCATTCCGGCCAGCGTGTCGAGTTCGGCGTCGTCGAGGGCCGCAAGGGAGCGCAGGCGCTGCAGGTCAAGCTGCTGGACGCGCCGCGTTCGGTGGTCAAGGCCCAACGCAAGAAGCCCGACGAGATGGTGGTCATCGTCGAGGACCTCATCAAGCTCCTCGACGGGGTGTCCGGGACCTACCGCCGCGGCAAGCATCCCGAGAGCCGCGAGGCCGCCAAGATCGCCCAGGTGCTGCGCAAGGTCGCCGACGACCTGGAGGCGTGAGCGCCGGCCGACCCGCTCCGGCGCGCCGCGCCCGCGGCGCGGTCGGCGGGCCCCGGCCGCGCCGGCGGGCGGGGCCGTGCAGAGTGAATCCCGTCACACCCGTACGCGGAGCAGCCGCAATCGGGACCGTCATGAGCGTAACGGTCGACTATCGATCGCTATCTTGGTCGTGCCGGTGCCCGTAATCAGCGAAAATGGAAACGTGAGCCCTAGCCGCCGTTCTCCCGCACCAGACAAGGCATGCATCGAAGCGGTCGACCTCGCCCGTTCCGCGGCCGTCGAGATCGGACGCCCGGAGTGGGTCGGTGAACACCTCTCCGCCTATGTCGAGGGTGACCGTGTCGTCACCCACCTGTTCGCGTGCCTCGACCCCGCCTATTCGGGTTGGCGCTACGCCGTCACCGTGGCCCGCGCCTCGCGCGCCAAGAAGGTGACCGTCAACGAGGCCGTACTGCTGCCCGGCGCCGAGGCGCTGCTGGCACCGGAGTGGGTGCCCTGGAAGGAGCGCCTGCGCCCCGGCGACCTCGGCGTGGGCGACCTGCTGCCCAGTGCGGACGACGACGACCGGCTCAAGCCCGGCTACGCCCAGGTCCCCGACGACGAGCTGGGCGAGGAGGGCCTCGACCGCCAGATGGTCTGGGAGCTGGGCCTCGGCCGCCCGCGCGTGCTCTCCGAGACCGGGCGCGAGACCGCCGCCGAGCGCTGGTACGGCGGCGAGAGCGGCCCGCGCAGCGCCATCGCCGCCGCCGCGCCCGCCCAGTGCGCCACCTGCGGCTTCATGACCCCGCTGGCCGGCGAGTTCCGGCAGATGTTCGGCGTGTGCGCCAACGAGTACGCCCCCGACGACGGCCGTGTCGTCTCCCTGGACCACGGCTGCGGCGCGCACTCCGAGGCCTCGCAGCGCGCCGTGCCCGCCGAGGCGCCGCTGCGCCCGGTCGTCGACGAGCTGGGCTACGACCACATCGTCTTCGACGACACCAGCGAGCTGGAGCTCGTCTCCTCCGACGGCTGACCGGCGGCCGGCCCTCGGAGCCCGCGCCGGCCCGCTCCGCGCGGCGCCCGGCGGAGCGGGGCCGTGTGCGGAACCGCCGCCGGAAACCGTGCGCGGCGCGGCGGCGTCCCAGGAGTACGGGCGCGAATCCGCCCGTCGCGCCGACTCCGGTGCGCCGCACGATCAGGCCGGGCCGCCGCCGCGGCTCGGGCCGGGAAGGGTCCGCTATGCGCAGTCCGCTGTTCGACGAGGTCCGCGAGTCCCAGCAGCGCGGCATGGTGCTGCAGAACGCCAAGATGCTGAAGGTCGGCCTGGACGGCGAGGTCTACGCCCGCCAGGGCTCGATGGTCGCCTACCAGGGCGATGTGGACTTCGCCTACAAGGGCTCCGGCGGGCTCGGCAAGTTCTTCAAGAAGTCGCTGACCGGCGAGGGTCTTCCGCTGATGACCGTCTCCGGGCGCGGGGACGTCTTCTTCGCCCGCGACGCATGGGACGTCCACGTCATCGACCTGGAAGGCGACTCCCTCACCGTCAACGGGGAGAACGTGCTGGCCTTCGAGGCCGGCCTGGAGTGGGACATCAAGCGCGTCGAGGGCGCCGGACTGACCGCCGGGGGCCTGTTCAACACCGTGTTCACCGGGACCGGGCGCATCGCGGTCGCCTGCCACGGCACACCGGTGCTGCTCCAGGTCGACCAGCCCACCTTCGTCGACACCCAGTCCGCCGTCGCGTGGGCGTCGAGCCTGAAGACCGGCGTCCGCAGGACGGCCAAGGCCGGGGCGCTGGTCGGGCGCGGCAGCGGCGAGGCGTTCCAGCTCTCCTTCGAGGGCCAGGGCTTCGTGCTGGTCCAGGCCTCGGAGGGCGCGCCCCCGGCCGCGGCGGCGCAGGGATAGGGCCGTCCGGCGGGCCGCCGGGTCTCGTGAGGAGCCGGGTAGGGGGCCTCCGCGCCGTCCGGCTGAGAATGGACATCCGGGTCGCGTACGGTAGTTCAGCACCGATGCGGGAGGAGCCCCCATGGCCCTGTCACCCACCGACCCGTTCGGCACCGCCGAACTGCGGCGGCGTGTC
The DNA here is from genome assembly GCF_039531585.1 of Streptomonospora arabica. Taxonomy (NCBI): domain Bacteria; kingdom Bacillati; phylum Actinomycetota; class Actinomycetes; order Streptosporangiales; family Nocardiopsidaceae; genus Streptomonospora; species Streptomonospora arabica. Next base: position 182,037 of record NZ_BAAAQI010000005.1, read on the forward strand.
CTTGAGGGCTGGGCCGACGCCCCCGCCCGGTTCCGGGAGGACGCCAACGCCGAAGAGGACTACGCGCTGGGCGCCTACCGCGACCGCGTCGTCGTCGAGCTGGCGCAGAACGCCGCCGACGCCGCGCGGCGCGCGGGCGTGCCCGGCAGGCTGCGGCTGGAGCTGCGCGGCGACCGGTTCAGCGCCGCCAACACGGGCGCACCGCTGACCGCCGCGGGCGTGGAGTCGCTGTCCACCCTGCGCGCCTCGGCCAAGCGCGACGAGGGCGACCCCGGCTCCACCGGCCGCTTCGGAGTCGGCTTCTCCGCCGTCGCCGCCTTCAGCGACGACATCACGGTCGCCTCCGCCGGGGGCGCCGTCCGCTGGAGCCGCGCCCTCGCCCGGCCCGCGCTCGACGCCGCAACCGCTGACGGGCGCGCCCCCGGCCTCGCGGAGGAGCTGGAGCGGCGCGGCGGCCATCTGCCGCTGCTGCGGCTGCCCTTCGCGGCCGAGGCCCGGCCCGCCGAGGGCTACGACACCGAGGTCGGCCTGCTCCTGCGCGACTCGGAGTCCGCCGATCGACTGCGCGAGCTGCTGGCGTCCACCACCCCCGCGGTGCTGCTCGCGCTGGCCGACCTCGCCGAGATCCGCGTCTTTACCGACACCGGCGAACGGATCCTCACCCGCGAGCCCGGGACCGGCGCGGACGTGGTCACCCGGGTGGAGCACCGCGCACCCGGGACCGCGGGCGACGGCGGCGCGCAGACCCGCGGCGGGGCCGCCGAGGCGCACACCGTGCACTGGCGCACCCTCACGCGCACGGGCCGGTTCGACCCCACTCTGCTGGCCGACCGGCCCAGCGAGGAGCGCGGGCGGCTGGAGTGGACGCTCACCTGGGCCGTCCCCCTCACGCCCGAGGGCGCCGCCGCCCCGCTGCCCGACGACGTCCCCGCCGTCGTGCACGCGCCCACACCCACCGACGACGCGCTCGCGCTGCCCGCGCTGCTCATCGGCACCTTCCCGCTGGGACCCGACCGCCGCCGCGTCGCCGCGGGCCCGGCCGCCGAGACCCTGGTCGCCGAGTCCGCCGACGCCTACTGCGACCTGCTCTGCGAGCTCGACCCCCGCGCGGCGCTGGACCTGGTGCCGCGGTCGCTGATGGGCTACGGCGAGTTCGACGGGCGCTTCCGCTCCGCCGCCGCCAAGCCGCTGCCCGACACCCCGTTCCTGCGCACCGCCGGCGGCGAGCCGGTGCGTCCGCGCGACGCGGTGGTGCTCGACGGCGGCCCCGAGGTCGTCTCCGTGCTCTCCGAGGTCGTCGGCACGGCGCTGCCCGGCGACCTCGACCCCTACCACCCGGCGCTGGCCCAGCTGCGGGTGCGCCGACTGGGCCTCGCCGAGCTGGCCGACGTGCTCGGCGACCTCGACCGCGAGCCCGCCTGGTGGGCGCGCCTCTATGCGGCCCTGCGCACGGCCGGGCGGAGCGGGGCGGACATCGGTGAGCTCGGCGCGCTGCCGGTGCCGCTGGCCGACGGCCGGCTGGTGCGCGGCCCCCGGGGACTGCTCGTGCCCTCGGCCGCCACCTTCGGCGCCGCCGAAGCCGAGCGGCTGACCCCGCTGGGCCTGCGCGTCGTCCACCCCGAGGCCGCCGACCCGCTGCTGGAGCGGCTGGGCGCGGTCGAGGCCGGGCCGGCGGCGGTCCTCGCCGACCCCCAGACCCGCGCGGCCGTGGAGAACTCGCTGGACGCCGACGATCCCGAGGCCGTCTGCGGCCCCGTGCTGGATCTGGTGGCGCTGTGCGAGACCACCGCCGAGGACGCGCCCTGGCTCGCCGAGCTGGCGCTGCGCGACGATGAGGGAGGCTACTCCGTCGCCGGCGAGCTGCTGCTGCCCACCAGTCCGCTGCGCGGAATCCTGGCCGACGACGCGCCCTTCGGCACCGTCGCCGCCGACCTCGTCGAACGCCACGGCGAGACCGCCCTGGCCGCCGTCGGCGTTCTCGACTCCTTCACGGTGGTGCGCACCGCCGACCTCACCCTTGGTGCAGCGCTGGAGGACGCCCGCAACGGCACCGGGCTCGACGGGCTCGACGGCCTGGACGAGTGGGCCGAGGAGGTCGCCGAGCGGATGGGCGGCCCCGACCTTCCGCCCGTGGTCGCCGAGTTCGCCGGCGTCGCCGACCTGGAGTTCGTGCGCGCGGACCGCTGGCCGCAGGCGCTAGAGCTGCTGGCGGGTCCGCGGCTGCGCGCGACGGTGACCGCGCCCGCCCGTGTCCTGGGCGAACGCGGGCAGGTCGTCGACGTCCCCTCCTACACCGCCTGGTGGCTGCGCACCGGTGCGGTACTCGACGGGCGGCGCCCCACCGACCTGCGCACCGGCGACGCCGACCCCGTACTGGCCGGGCTCTACGACCCCGCGCCCAGCGGGCTCGACGACGGCCTCGCGGCCGCGCTCGGCGTGCGCTCGGACCTGGCCGGACTGCTGGCCGAGGCTGACGGCCCCGACGACCTGCTGGACCGCATGGCCGACCCCGACCGCCACGTCGACCGCCGTGCGCTGCGCGAGCTGTGGACGGCGCTGGCCGGCGTCGACGCCGACCGGGTCGCTCCGCCCGAGCGCGTCCGCGCGGTCCAGGGCGGAGCAATCGTGCTCGCCGACGCCGAGGACGCGGTCGTCGTCGACCGGCCCGACCTGCTGCCGCTGCTGAGCGGGCGCCCCGCGGTGCTGGCCCCGGCGCGCTCGGCCGTCGCGCTCGCGGACGTGCTCGACCTGGCGCTGGCCAGCGAGGAGGTCGACGCGCAGGTGGAGTCGACGGGCGAGGTGCTGCCGGTGCCCGACGAGGTCGGAACGTTCCTGCCCGGCGGGGTCCTCACCTATGTCCACCACGAGGAGCTGACCGTCGACGGCACCGCCGTGGAGTGGTTCTGCGACGGCAAGACCGCCCACGCCTCGACCACCGACGGCCTGGCCCGCGCGCTGTGCCTGCTGGCCGACCGATGGGAGGCCCGCCACCTGGTCGCGTCGGTGCTGCGCGACCCGCGGTCCCTGCCGGTGCTGCTGGCAGAGGCCGACCTGGACTGACCCCGGGGCCGGCCCCGCCGCCGGGGGCGCCTACCGCGCGACGCGGAAGAAGCCCTCGGCGATCAGGGAGCGAAGCACGTCGGGCGTGCGGGCGCGGACCTCGGCGGCGTCGCGGTCGGTCAGCTCGGCGATCGCGTCCAGCAGCGGCCCCACTGGCATCGTGCCGTCGCACACGCTGGCCAGCGCCGCCTCGATCGTGCCGACCTGGGCCACCCGCCGCAGGCCGCCGCGCTGGCGCAGCAGGATGCGCTCGGGGTCGGGCGCGCCGGGCACCCCGACGCGCTCCTCGACGACCTCGGGCGCCAGCGCCACGTGCGCCGACAGCAGCGCCGCGTCGGTGAGCCGGTTGGCGGTCATGGCGCCGTCGACGACCTCGGGCAGGTAGCGCCCCACCGGCTGCTCGATCTCGTGGCGGAACTCCTCAAGGCGCACGGCGGCGTCCTGGGCGACGTCGTTGCGCAGGCTGATCCAGCCGTAGCCGATGCCCTGGACCGCCTCGCGCTCGAAGTAGTCCAGCCAGGCGTCGTAGCGCCGGGTGTACTCGGGGCTGCCGACCTCGCAGGAGTCGCGCAGCCACAGTTCGACGTACTCCGCCGGGTCCTGCACGTCGCGCTGGACCACCCATCCCGAGCAGCCGGTGCCGGCCATCCACTCGCCGACCCGGTCGCGCCAGTCCTCGCCCTCGACGTGCAGCCAGTTGGCCAGGATCTGGCACCAGCCGCCGTCGGTGAGGTGGGCCGGGGCGCGGCGGACCAGTTCGGCGCAGACGCCGTCGCCGGCCAGGCCGGACTCCCGGTAGGTGTAGCGGGCGTCGGGGGTGATGACGAACGGCGGGTTGCACGCGATCAGGTCGAAGCGCTCGCCGGCGACCGGCTCGTAGAGGGACCCCTGCTGAGGGCGCACGTGCGGCACGTCCGACAGCGCCCAGGTGACCTCGGCCAGGCGCAGCGCCCGCGGGTTGACGTCGGTGGCCGCCACCTCGGCGGCCCGGGAGGCCAGGTGCAGCGCCTGCACGCCGCAGCCGGTGCCGACGTCCAGCGCGCGCTCGAACGGCCCGTCGACCAGGAGCTGCGCCATGCTCGCGGACGCGCCGCCGGCGCCGACGACGTGGTCGGGACGGGGGACTCCCTGCCCGGGGCGCACCGTGGGGTCGGAGACGACGAAGCCCGGGCGGCCCTCGTCCATCTCCCAGGGGGCCAGGTGCACCAGCGCGCGCACCCCCTCCTCGTCCGCGGCGACCAGCCCGGCGTCGGCGAGGTCGTCGATCGGCAGCACGGCGCGCGCCGCGCCCGCGGCGACCGGTTCCTGCAGCCACCACAGGCGCAGCAGTATCCCCAGCCGCTCCTCGCCGCCCGTGGCGCGCAGGGCAGGGGTCAGCTGCTCGCGGGCGAGCGCCCGCGAGGCCATGTCGCCGAGCCGGTCGCGCACGCCGGAGACGGTGTAGTCGGCGTCGATCAGCGTCTTGCGGAGCCGATCGGCGAGTGCGTGCGGAAACGGGCGAAACAAATCAGACACGCGCCCATTATCAGGGAGTGCCGCCCGTGGAGTGTGCGTTCGCGGGCTCGGGGCGTTCGCCGCGCCTCACCTCTTCGGAGGCGGGTGCCGTCTGCTGCCGCGGGTGCCGTCCTGCGGGGCGTCGGCAGGGCCGGCGGCCGGTGCGCCCGGCGCTGCGGCTCCGCCGTCGGGCGCGGCGCCCTCGGACGCGTCGTGCCCGTCGGCCGGAGCGCCCCGGTCGGCAACGGCCCCGCCCGCCTCGGCGGCGCGCAACCGGCCGGACTCGGCGTGCTTGCGCAGGTGGCGGGGGATGTAGGCGTAGCCGAAGAGTCCGAAGACGATCCCGGTCAAACACACCCAGCGCCACCAGCGGTCCTGCTCGGCCAGGCCGTCGCCCATCGCGAGGAGGACGACCAGGGCGGCGGTCCACGCGGCCGTGCCGAGGGCCGTGGGGACGCGGTAGTCGCTCTCCAGGACCTCCGGATCGGGTCTGCGGGGATGGCGCACGCTTTCAGGCTAGTCGACGGCCGCCCGCGCGCCCGGGTGCGGCGGCCCGGTATCGGCGCGTCCGGAACTCGCGCGCCGCGACACGGGGTCGCACCGTGCGGCGGGGGTGGCGCCGCCGGGGCGGCGGCCGTTCGTATGATCCGCCCAACACCGCCCCCAGAGAGATGTACCGATTCGTACGAACCTGCAACTACTCTGACCTCGTCCCTTAATCCCCGTCTGCCAAGGTCGAGCGAGTGAAGCAGAACCCACAGCACCCCGGCGAGGGCCGCGCCGCCGCGCGTTCGGGCGGCCTCGCGGGCCGCCTCGACCGGTACTTCCACGTCCGCGAACGGGGCTCCACGTTCCCCCGGGAGATCCGCGGCGGCCTGGCGACGTTCTTCGCCATGGCCTACATCATCGTGCTCAACCCGCTGATCATCGGCACCGCCGAGGACATGAACGGCCAGACCCTGGGAATCCCGCAGGTGGCGGCGACCACGGCGCTGGTCGGCGGTGTGATCACCATCCTGATGGGCGTCGTCAGCCGCTACCCGTTCGCGCTGGCGGCGGGCATGGGCCTCAACGTCATCGTCGCCTACTCGCTGGCGCCGCAGATGACCTGGGCCGACGCCATGGGCGTGCTGATCCTCGAAGGCGTCGTGCTGCTCCTGCTGGTGCTGACAGGGTTCCGCACCGCGGTGTTCCGGGCCATCCCGCCCGAGCTGAAGAGCGCCATCGCGGTGGGTGTTGGCATGTTCCTGGCGCTGGTGGGCTTCGTCAACGCGGGTTTCATCCGCCGGGTGCCCGACGCCGCCGGCAGCACCGTCCCGGTGCAGCTGGGCGACGGGACCCTGTCGGGCTGGCCGATCCTGGTGTTCGTCCTCGGGCTGCTTTTGACCATCGCGCTGATCGTGAACCGGGTGCGCGGCGCCATGCTGATCGGGATCATCGCGGCCACGGCCGTGGCGATCGTCGTCGAGGCGTTCGCGAAGGTCGGGCCCATGGACGCCGGCGGCGGCGAGGTGAACCCCGAGGGGTGGTCGCTGACCGTGCCGTCGCTGCCCACGTCGTTCGGCGACGTCGTCTCCCTGCCCGACTTCAGCCTCATCGGGAACTTCAACCTGTTCGGCAGCTTCGCCAACGCCGGGACGATCGCGGTCATCCTGCTGATCTTCACGCTGCTGCTCGCCGACTTCTTCGACACGATGGGCACGATGGTCGGGGTCGCCGGACAGGCGGGCCTGCTGGACGAGAAGGGCAACGTCCCGCGCGCCCGCGAGGTGCTGATCGTCGACTCGTTGGGCACGATCGCCGGCGGTGTCGCGCCGGCCTCGGTCAACACGGTCTTCGCCGAGTCCGCGGCCGGTGTCGGCGAGGGCGCCCGCACCGGCATCGCGCCGGTCGTCACGGGCGCGCTCTTCCTGGTGGCGACGCTGTTCTCGCCGCTGGTCGAGCTGGTGCCGTTCGAGGCCGCCACGCCGGTCCTGGTCATCGTCGGCTTCATGATGGTCACCCAGGTCACCAAGATCCCGTTCAGCGACTACTCGATCGGGATCCCGGCGTTTCTGACCATCGTGATGATGCCGTTCAGCTACTCCATCGCCAACGGCATCGGCGTCGGCTTCATCAGCTACACCGTGATCAAGACGGCCCAGGGGCGCATCCGCGAGATCCATCCGCTGCTGTGGATCGTGGCCGCGGCCTTCGCGGTGTACTTCGCGCTCGCGCCGATCAAGGCGCTGCTGGGTCTGTGACCCGCCGCGGGCCGAATAGGCTGCGGGCACCGGGCCCGCAGCCGCCGCGCGCCGCCGCGCCGGCGTGCATCCGTGCACGGCGAGGGGTGCCGGTGTGCCCTCGCGGATAGGGCGCTGTGGCCTCCCGGGTAGCGGGGGAATGACCCTGGTGCGCGGTATTGTTAGCAAAAGTAATGAGTCCTGCTAATGAAGAAGTCTCCGCTGTCCCAACAGACCAGGACCGACGCCGGGCTGGCGTCGGTGCTGAGCGTGACCGTGGGCAGGCTCGCCCGGAGGCTGCGCGCGCAGCGGCTCGACGCGTCCCTGTCGCTGGGGCAGAACGCGGCACTGTTCACCCTCGCCCGCCACGGCGAGATGACCCCGGGGGAGCTCGCCGAGCACGAGAAGGTGCAGCCCCCGTCGATGACCCGGATCGTGGCGGCGCTGGAGGAGCGGGGGCTGGTGCGGCGCACCAAGCATCCCGAGGACCAGCGCAGGCAGCTGGTCGACCTCACCGAGGAGGGCCGGGAGATGGTCCGCGCCGACCGGCGGCGCCGCCAGGCGTGGATGGCCCAGCGCCTCAAGGAGCTGACCCCGCAGGAGAAGGACACCCTGCGCCGGGCGGCCGAGATCATGGACCGGCTGACGCAGGCCTAGCCCGGCCCGGTTCCCGGCCCCCGAGCCGCACCGAGGACCGAGGGGGACGGGCGCGGCCGGTACCGGCCCGGCGTCCGAGGACGCGATGAGCGAGCCCGAGCGGCAGGCCGCACCGGACACCGAGGACCGCGCCGCGGCGCCTCCAGAGAGCGGAGGTCCCGGCGCCCCGGACACCGGCTCCGCCCGGAAGCGCGGTGCGCCGCGCAGCGCCATGTTCCGCTCGCTGGCCATCCGCAACTACCGGCTCTTCGCCGCCGGCCAGGTCGTCTCCAACAGCGGAACCTGGATGCAGCGCGTCGCCCAGGACTGGCTGGTCCTCCAGCTCAGCGGCGGCAGCGGCATCGCCCTGGGCGTGGCGACCGCGCTCCAGTTCCTGCCGATGCTGCTGTTCGGGCTGTGGGGCGGCACCCTCGTCGACAGGCTGGGCAAGCGCCGCCTGCTGATCGCCACCCAGGCCGCCATGGGCGTCCTCGCCGCCGGGCTGGGCGTGCTGGCCGCCGCCGGCGCCGCCGAGGTCTGGCACGTCTACGTCTTCGCCTTCGCGCTGGGCCTGGTGACCGTGGTCGACAACCCCGCGCGCCAGACCTTCGTCGTCGAGATGGTCGGCGACCGCGACCTGCCCAACGCCGTCGCGCTCAACAGCGCCAGCTTCCAGTTCGGCCGGGTCGCCGGCCCCGCCGTCGCCGGACTGCTGATCTCGGCGATCGGCAGCGGCCCCGTGTTCCTGATCAACGCCGCCTCCTTCCTGGCCGTGCTGGGCGGCCTGTGGCTGATGCGGCCCGGCGAGCTGCAGGTCACCGAGCCCGCGCCGCGCGCCAAGGGCCAGACCATGGAGGGCGTGCGCTATGTGCTGGCCCGCCCGGACCTCGTGCTGCTGCTGGTTATGACCGTCTTCGTGCAGATGTTCGGCGCGAACGTGCAGAACCAGATCGCGCTGATGGCCAACAACGAGTTCCGTACCGGCGCCGCCGCCTTCGGCACGGCCGCGGCCGCGCTGGCCGTCGGCGCGCTCGCCGGGGCGCTGCTGGCGGCGCGCCGCGAGCGGCCCCGGCTGCGCCTCGTGCTCACCGGTGCGCTGGCGTTCGGTGTGCTGCAGGGGGTGTCGGCGCTCGCACCGGGCTACGGTGCGTTCGTCGCGTCCCTGGTGTTCATGGGCGTGGCGTTCATGACCTTCACCACCTCGCTGAACTCCACGTTCCAGCTCAGCGTCGACCCGCAGATGCGCGGGCGGGTGATGAGCATCTACATGCTCGTGTTCCTCGGCGTCGCCCCGATCGGAGCGCCGATCGTCGGGTTCCTCGCCGATGCGTTCGGTCCCCGTGCCAGTCTTGGAGTCGGCGGTGCTGTGAGCGTGATCGTCGTCGCCGTGGTGTCGGTGCTCCTGGCCCGCAGTCTGCGGGTGCGGGTGCGGCTGTCGCCGCTGCGGCGCCCCTTCGTGCGGGTCACGGCGCTGCCGGCGCGCACGGGCGGCGCGCTGCGGGCGGGCGGCGCCGACTGACGGGGGCGCCGCGACCCGCCGGCGGCCGACCGCCGACCCCGTGTGCGGGATGCGCCCGCGCGGCGCGGGATTTCTGCGGCGGAGGGCCCTGTGCCCTACCGCCGGACCGCGGCCGATGGCATGCTTCCCGCACGCGGGATCATCGCAAGGCACGACGATGCGGGGTGGTGCATGAGGCTCTTCGTCGCGGTTTACCCGCCGAAGGAGGTCCTGGACGAGGTGGCGCGCGCCGCAGACGCGCTGAGTGCCGCCGACGGGCTCGACGTCGCCCGGGGCGCGCTCGACACCTCCGGGCGCTCGGACGGCCCCGGCGGGCGGCCGCGGCTGGGGCTGGGACTGCGCTGGAGGGACCGCGCGGAATGGCACTTCACGGTGCTGTTCCTGGGCGACGTCGACGCCCCGGGCGTGCCGCCGCTCCAGGAGCGCCTCGCCGCCGAGGCCGCGCGGCACGAGCGGATGTCGGTCGCGGTCCGCGGCGGGGGCACCTTCCCCGGCGACACCGGACAGGCGTCGGTGCTGTGGGCCGGCCTGGAGGGCGACGTCGACGGCATGACCGCGCTGGCCGCCGGGCTGCGCAAGGTCGCCCGAAAGTCCGGCGTCCGCCTCGACCGGCGCGCGTTCGTGCCGCACCTGACGCTGGCCTCCAGCAGGCCGCCCACGGACATGACGGCGCTGCGCTACGCCCTGGGCGGGCTGGCCACGCCGTTCTGGACCGTCGACGCGATCCACCTCGTCCGCAGCCACCATCCCGCACGGCCCCGCTACGAGACCCTCGCAACCTGGCCGTTAAGCTGAAAATCCCCCGGCGCGCACCCCGTGCCGCCCCTTCGACGGGGCCCGCGGCGAGCGGGCCGGGACCACAGCCGGACGCGGCACCAGCGCCCCCGGCGGTACGCGAGTAAGGCCGGTCGACCATGAGCATGCTCACCAACAACCGGAAGCAGCGCTGGCTGCTGCCCACGGTGCTCGCGGGCATCGTGCTGCTCGTCGTGATCGGCGCGGCGATCGGCTGAGACCGCGCCCCGCGCTCGCGGGCCCGCGGCCGGGATGCGCCCGAGCGCCCGTCGGCGCCGCAGCCGCCTCCGCGGGCGTCCCGCGGACCGCGCCCGGCGGCCCTACGCCGCCGCGGACATGCGCGCGGTCGCCAGCGCCACCAGGGCGGCGTTGTCCTCGACCGCGTTGTTCTCCGAGTCGCGCAGCGTGTCCTCTAGGCCGATGCGCACGTCGAGGCCCGCGGCGACCGCTGTGTCGAGGACCGGCCAGGCCGTGGCGTCGCGGCCGTGCAGCAGTCGCGGAAGCTCCAGGCCGGCCCGGTCCAGCACGGCGTCGATCGCCGAGGCGTTGTGCAGCGCGTCCTCGGTCGTGGTCTGCATCGGCTCCACCAGCACGCGGGAGAAGTCGCCCGCCAGGCCCGAGGCCACCAGGATGCGCGCGGCGTCGGGGGTCCACACCCCCGCCTCGACCGCGACCCGGCGGTCGATCAGCAGCCGGGCGACCTCGACCGACCCCGGCTCGTGCAGGTTCACCGACGCGGAGAAGGGCAGCGCGCTCCAGCGCTGGACGAGGTCGTAGCGGCGCACCGGGTCGGGTTCGGCCGACAGCGCCGTGGTGAAGCTGACGGGCACGTCGGGCAGTTCGGCGCGCAGCAGCCGCAGCAGCGGCGTGACCACCTGGGGTTCCAGGGACTCCGCGCCGCCGCCGTCGCGCGGGTGGACGTGTACCTCGTCGGCTCCGGCGGCCACCGCCGCGCGCGCGTCGGCGACGATCTGCTCCGGTGAGACGGGCAGCGCGGGATGCGCCCCGGGTCGGCGGTCCCCGTTGAGGCAGGCGATGAGCCGCATTCGGTCATCCTTCCGCTCATGCGCGTGTGTATGCGGAGCATGCCCACAAGGCGAGGGTCGCAAGCCATGCCGCCGCGCCGAGAATGGCAGGATTGCGGCCATGAGGAGAAGCGCCGCGGTCGCGGTGACGCTCGCGCTCGCGGCGCTGCAGGCGGCGCCCGCCGGCGCGGCCGGCGCGGCGGCCGCGGAGCCGTCCGCTGACAGCACTTCCCCCGCTGCGGAGCCCCTGTTCCGGATCACCGACGAGCGCATCCAGGAGTCGAGCGGACTGGCCGCCTCCAGCCGGCACGACGGCGTCTACTGGACGCACAACGACAGCGGAACCTACGGGCCGCAGATCTACGCCGTCGACGAGCAGGGGCGCACGGTGGCGACCGTGGACGTGGTCGGCGAGGGGGTCGAGGCGCGCGACTGGGAGGCGATCGCGGTGGGTCCGGGCGAGGACGGCGAACCCGCGGTCTTCGTCGGCGACATCGGCGACAACTTCCACGGCGGCTGGCCCAGCATCCGCGTCTACCGCCTGCCCGAGCCGCGCGACCTCGCCGACCAGGCGATCGCGGCCACCACGTTCAGCTTCTCCTACGAGGACGGCGGCCGCGACGCCGAGGCCATGATGGTCGACCCCCGCGACGGCCGTATCCACATCCTGAGCAAGGAGGTCGCCGGCGGGGTCTACGCGGCGCCCGAGGACCTCGACCCCGACGCCACCAACACCCTCACCCGGGTCGACTCGGCGCCGCTGTACGCGACCGACGCCTCCTTCTCCCCGGACGGCGCCTACTACGCGGTGCGCACCTACTGGGCGGCCACCGTCTACGACGCCGCAGACGGCGTGGGCGGCGGGCGCGTCGTGGACCGGGTGCCGCTGCCGGAGTCCGACCAGGGCGAGTCCCTGGCCTTCTCCCACGACGGGCGGTCCCTGCTCGCGGGCACGGAGGGCGCGGACAGCCCGGTGTGGAGCGTGCCGCTGGAGCTTCCCGGAGCGGAGCCCGGTGAAGGCGGCGACGGCGCCTCCGACGGCCCGGGGACGGCCGGGCAGGGCGGCGCCGCGGGGGCCGGCGGCAGCGGGGGCGGCACAGGTGCCGCGGTCCTGATCTGGACCGGCGTGGGACTGGCCGCCGTCGTGATCGCCGGTATCGCCCTTCTGGCCCGCCGCAGCTGATCCCGCCGGACCGGATCGGCACCCGCTGCCGGGAGGAGCGCGCGTTCGGGATCCGCCGTTATCCGGTCGGGAACCCGCCCGGGACCGCTCGCGGCCGGGCGGCCGCGGGCGCTGTGCCCTCGACCGCCGCCCCGGCCCCGCCGGGCGGCAGGTCCGCCGGCGGGCCTCGCGCCGGCGCCTGGGGACCGGGCCCCGGGCGGAGCCCGCGCGGGCCGGTTGTCCACAGGGGTGCGGCCGATATCCACAGACATTCGGCCATCCTGTGGATAACTTGGTCCACGCGCGTGTTTGTGCAGCGTATGGCTTATGTCGGTTGTGTGTGGAACCGGATGTGATGCCCCGTTCAGCGGCGTATCGCGATCCGAAACCCACAAGCGGCGGCGGCGCCTTCGGTACGCCGGCACGGCCGCTGTGAAGAATGTTGGCCACGCCTTTGCGCACGCCTCCGCGCGAACGCCGCGGGCCCGCCGACCGGGCGGGTGAGGGGCCGCCGGGGACCGCCGTACGGGTGCCGCGTCGGCTACAGGCCCGCCACGTCGGCCAGCAGTTCCGCCTGGGCCAGTTCGGCGTCGCCCGCCGGGTAGGAGCCGATGTTGTACCGGTCGAAGGCCGACTCCACCGCCCGGGCCGCCGACCAGGCCGCCAGCCGGTCGGCGGGCTCGCCGAGGATTTCGGCGGCCGTGTCGAACCGGCGGCGCAGCGCCGGGAGCGGGTCGATCAGCCGCATCGGGGGGTCGATCTGCATGATCAGCGGCCAGACGTCGTAGCCCGGGTCGCCCACCATCGGCTTGGGGTCGATGGCCAGCCACGGTGCGCGCTCGGCGGCGAGGATGTTGCCCGGGTTGATGTCGCCGTGCAGCACCACCGACCGCTCGGCCGTCCGCGGCAGCGAGCCGAGCAGGTCGACCGCGGTGCGCACCAGGTGCGGATCGGCGCCGGGGCGCAGCCGGGGATGGCGCTCCTCGACCAGCCCGGCCCAGTCGGTCGCGACCGTCTCCAGGCTCTCCAGATCCAGACCCGGCTCCGGCGGCCGGCGCCACAGCCACGCGAGCACGTGCAGGCCGGCGGCGAGCAGGTCCTCGGGCTCCCCGGGGGAGTCGCGCAGCGTGGCGCCGGGGCGGCACTCCTCCAGTAGCAGCGCGAAGCCGTCCTCGCTGGCGCGCAGCAGCCGGACGGCTCCGGCGCCGTCCCAGAAGCGCAGCGCCTCCGCCTCTCCGCGTGCCTCGCGGTGCGGGAAGGAGACCTTGAGCACGGATCGCTCGGCGGAGCCGGTGCGCGCCGGACCCGCCCAGGAGCAGCTGCCGCCGTCGAACGGGGAGTCCAGGGCCAGGTCCCAGGCGGCCTGCACGTCGGCCAGCGTCTCCGGCAGCGACTTGAGCCACGCGGGCCCGCCGTCGAGGGCCCTGATGTTGCGCGCCACGCTCTCGGGCAGCGAGTCGGGGGCCGTGCCGTCGGCCCGCCGCAGCGGCTTCACTCGCCCTCCAGGTAGATCTCCCGCGCCAGGAACGCGTGCCGCGAGTGGTCGGTGAACACGCCGTCCACCCCGGCCTCGAAGAACGCGCCGTACTCGGCGGCGAACCCGCCGAAGTCTCCTGCGCCGCCGCCGCTGCGCAGATCCGCGGGCAGGAAGCGGTTCTCGCTGCGGAACGTCCAGGGGTGCACGAGCAGGCCCGCCTCGTGGGCGTCGGCCACGAGGGCGGTCGCCTCACCCAGTTCGCCGTTTTCGTCGCGCGGGATCACCAGATCCTTGTTCGGGCCGATCGCCTCGGCGTACTCCGCGACCCCGGCCAGCCCCTCGGGGGTGAGCAACGGGCGCCAGTGCTCCTCGGTGCCCATCAAGAGGACGCGGGGCAGCCGGACGTCGGCGAGCTTGCGCAGGCTCTCGCCCTCGAAGGACTGGAGGAAGACCGGAAGCTCCGGCTCGGGCCCGGCCAGTCGGTTGTCCAGCAGCGCAGCCAGCAGCGGCGGCTCCAGGTCCAGCCCCAGCCCCGAGTGGTAGGCGGGGTGCTTGGTCTCGGGATAGATCCCGATGCGCCGGCCCAGCTCCGCGCTCATCCGCCGGGCCAGGTCGATGATCTCCTGGAGGGTGGGGATCTCGTAGACGCCGTCGTGGGCGGCGTTGGCGGGGCGGACGTCGGGGATCCGCTCGGTGGCGCGCAGCGTCTTCAGCTCGTCCAGCGTGAAGTCGTGCGCGAACCAGCCGGTGTGGTCGCGTCCGTCGACGGTCCGGGTGGTGCGGCGGTCGGCGAACTCGGGGTGGTCGGCGACGTCGGTCGTGTCCCCGATCTCGGGCTCGTGGCGGGCCACCAGCGCGCCGTCGGCCGTGGCGACCAGGTCGACCTCCATGAAGTCGCCGCCGACGCGCGCACCGAGCTCGTAGGAGCCCAGCGTGTGCTCCGGGCGGTGCCCGGAGGCGCCCCGGTGCGAAATGATCTTGAGCTCGGGCTCCTGCTTGTTTCTGCGCACAGCCGCATCCGTCCTCGGACGCCCGCGCTGCACGGGCACCCGCTCGCAAGTGATGGCCTGCCCGGACACCGCGTCCGGGCAGGCCATCAGGTGTATCGTGTTGCGCTCTGTCGCGCGAACCGGCCGCATGCGGCCGCCGGGCGGGCGGCGCGGGCCGGGGGCGCCTCAGCCCTGCTTGCTCACCACGTGCTCGATGCACCCGGTGAGCGCGCGCACGTCGTCCGGCTCGATCGCCGGGAACATGCCGATGCGCAGCTGGTTGCGGCCCAGCTTGCGGTAGGGCTCGGTGTCGACGATCCCGTTGGCGCGCAGGGTGGCGGCGACCGCCGCCGCGTCGACGCTGTCGGCGAAGTCGATCGTGCCCACGACCTGGGACCGCTGTGCGGGCTCGGCCACGAACGGGCTGGCGTAGTCGACCTTCTCCGCCCAGGAGTACAGCACCGACGAGGACTCCGCGGTGCGGCGCACCGTCCAGTCCAGGCCGCCCCGCTCGTTCATCCACTCGACCTGGTCGGCGAGCAGCATCAGCGTGGCCACGGCGGGCGTATTGTAGGTCTGGTCCTTGCGGGAGTTGTCGACCGCGGTCGTCAGCGAGAAGAACTCGGGGATGTAGCGGCCGCTGCCGGCGATCTCGTCGACCCGCGCCAGCGCCCGGGGCGACATGATCGCCACCCACAGCCCGCCGTCGGCGGCGAAGCACTTCTGGGGGGCGAAGTAGTAGACGTCGGTCTCGGAGATGTCGACCGGCAGGCCGCCGGCGCCGCTGGTGGCGTCGACCATCACCAGCGCGTCGTCCGCGGCGCCGGGCACCCGCCGGATGGGCATGGCCACGCCGGTCGAGGTCTCGTTGTGGGTCAGCGCGTAGGCGTCCACGCCGTCCTCGGCCGCCGGCTCGCCGTGCGTGCCGGGGTCGGTGCTGATGACGCTCGGCTCGTCGAGCCACGGCGCGCCCTTGGTGACCTTGACGAACTTCGAGGAGAACTCGCCGAAGGACAGGTGCTGGGACTTCCGGCGCACCAGGCCGTGGGCGGCGGTGTCCCAGAAGGCGGTGGTGCCGCCGTTGCCGAGCACGACCTCATAGCCGTCGGGCAGGTCGAAGAGCTGCGACAGACCGGTTCGCACCCGCCCCACCAAGGACTTGACCGGCTTCTGCCGGTGGGAGGTCCCCATGTAGCCGGAGCCGGACGACGCGAGGGCGGAGAGTTGCTCGGGTCGGACCTTCGACGGACCGCAGCCGAAGCGGCCGTCGCTGGGCAGCAGGTTCGCGGGAATCTGAATGTCGGTCACCTGGGCAAGGGTAGTGGCTGGCGTCATCGCGTCGCAGGTAAGGGGGGCGGGTTAGCGGCGTTTGCCCAGCGAGCGCGCGGTCGGGAGGCCTTGGCCGCCGCACAGGTGCCGCTCGTGATGGCCCGGTGCCGGCGGCCGGCGCCGGCGGGTCTCACACCCCCTGGGCGAGGGCCTCCCGGGCGCCCGGGACGTCGTCGATGGCGCGGGCGGCGGGGCCGGTGTAGTCGGCGCTGGGCCGTACGAGCCGACCGGTCCGCTTCTGCTCCAGGATGTGGGCCGACCAGCCGGCGGTGCGGGCGCAGGTGAACATGGCCGTGAACATCTCCGTCGGGATCTCCGCGAAGTCCAGCACGACCGCCGCCCAGTACTCGACGTTGGTGGCCAGCACCCGGTCGGGCTTGCGGGCGTGCAGCTCCTCAAGGGCGGCGTTCTCCAGGGCCTCGGCGACCTCGAAGCGCGGCGCGTCGAGCTCCTTGGCGGTGCGGCGCAGCACCCGGGCGCGCGGGTCCTCGGCGCGGTACACGCGGTGGCCGAAGCCCATCAGGCGCTCGCCCCGGTCCATGGCGCGGGTGACGAAGGTGCGCGCGTCGCCGATGCGCTCGGTCTCGTCGAGCATGTGCAGCACGCGCGCCGGCGCCCCGCCGTGCAGCGGGCCGGACATGGCGCCCACGGCGCCCGACAGCGCGGCGGCGACGTCGGCGCCGGTGGAGGCGATGACGCGCGCGGTGAACGTCGAGGCGTTCATGCCGTGCTCGGCGGCGGAGGTCCAGTAGGCGTCGACCGCCTTCACGTGGCGCGGGTCGGGCTCGCCGCGCAGCTGGATCATGAACCGCTCGACCACCGAGGCGCCCTCCTCGATGCGGGCGCGCGGCACCTCCGGCAGGTCGCCGCGGGCGGCCTGGGCGGTGACCGAAAGCGCGGCCGAGGCCGCGCGGGCGACGTTGTCGCGGGCCTCGTCGTCGTCGATGTCCAGCAGCGGTTTGAAGCCCCACAGGGGGGCCAGCGCAGCCAGCGCGCTCTGCACGTCCACGCGGATGTCCCCGGTGCGAACCGACTGGGCGACCGGCTCGGCGAAGGGGAGGCCGGGGTAGAAGCCGTCGTCGACCAGCAGCCCCCAGACCCGCCCGAAGGCCGTCTTGCCGACGAGGTTCTCGATGTCGACGCCCCGGTAGCGGAGGGCACCGCCCTCCTTGTCTGGTTCGGCGATCTGCGTCTCGAACGCCACGACTCCTTCGAGCCCGGGCTTGAACTCCGACATACCGGCTTCCTCCGTAGTGTCGCGGTCCGGTGGATCCGGGTGCGCCCGGCGGGCCGTTCGGTCAGGTCTCGGTGGCACTCGCGGTGTCGCTGGTCGGGCGGTCCTGCATGTGGCGCCTACCCCGCAGGCCGTGTGAGGATGCTCCACTGTGAACCACAGCGAGCCGGCGGAGCTGCGGCAGCCCTACGAGGGGGCTCCGCTGCGGAGGGCCGACATGGCGGCGCATCCCATGGAGCAGTTTCACACGTGGTTCACACACGCGCACACGGCGGGGCTGGCCGAGCCCAACGCCATGGTCGTCGCCACGGTGGAGCCCGACGGCGCACCCCGTGCGCGTACCGTTCTACTCAAAGGGTACGACCGCTCCGGCCTGCGGTTCTTCACCAACTACGGCTCCCGGAAAGGGCGCGCGCTGGCCGACGAGCCGCGCCTGGCCGCGGTCTTCCCCTGGCACGCGATCCGGCGCCAGGTGCTTGTGCGGGGCCGCGGCGAACGCCTCACCGACGCCGAGAACGACGCGTACTTCCGTACACGTCCCAGAGGCTCACAGATCGGCGCATGGGCCAGCGAGCGCCAGTCCGGCCGCGTCGCCGACCGCGGCGAGCTGGACGCGCTCTACGCCGAGTTCGGCGACGTGTGGAGCGGCGGCGAGGAGATCCCGCGGCCCGCCTACTGGGGCGGCTACCGGGTCCAGGTGGAGGAGGTCGAGTTCTGGCAGGGGCGCGCCGACCGGATGCACGACCGCTTCCGCTACACCCTGGCCACCGGAGGGCCCGAGGACGGCGTCTGGGAGCTGGACCGGCTGGCGCCCTAGCAACCCGCGACCTGCGCGGGTGCGCGCGGCGGCGGTGCACGTGAGCGCGCGGGGAGCGCCGCCGGCCTTCGGCGCCCGGCCCGCGGGGTGTTTCGGTCGGCTGCGCGGGTGTGGAACGGGACACACTGCGGCGCAGTGGGTTGTCCCTCGCCGGGGTATGATGAACGGAATCGGTGGCCGCTCCCGCGGCCAGGGCGCAGCGGTCGGTTCCCGTCCGGGCACGATGCCGGCGGGCAACCGGAATCCCGTGCGGCCGGTCTGTGTTGAGAGTCTGCCGTCGTCGACTCTCGGACGGCCCATGAGGGGAGGGGGAGCCTTGACCGCACACGGGCTAATCGACACAACCGAGATGTACCTCCGGACGATATTCGAGCTGGAGGAAGAGGGGATTGTGCCCCTGCGGGCACGCATCGCCGAACGCCTCCAGCAGAGCGGTCCCACGGTCAGCCAGACCGTCGCCCGCATGGAGCGCGACGGCCTGCTGCGCGTCGAGAACGACCGCCACCTGGTCATGACCGACGAGGGCCGCCGGCTGGCCACCCTGGTCATGCGCAAGCACCGCCTGGCCGAGCGCCTGCTCGTCGACGTCATCGGCCTGCCCTGGGAGGACGTCCACGTCGAGGCCTGCCGCTGGGAGCACGTCATCTCCGAGGCGGTCGAAGAGCGCCTGGTGCACCTGCTGAACGCGCCGTCGGTGTGTCCGCACGGCAACCCCATCCCGGCGCTGGACGAGCTGGGGCTGGCCGGCTACGCCCCTGAGCCGTTCTCCGGCGAGTCCATCGTGCCGATGCTCGACGTCGCCAACGGCACCGAGACCAGCGTCAAGGTCCGGCGGATCAGCGAGCAGCTGCAGGGCGATCCCGAAGTCATGCTCGATCTCAAGCGCGCCGGGGTACAACCCGAGCAGGAAGTCGCCGTTCTCGAGACGGAGAACGGCGTACAGGTGATTGGTGGTAGCGGCAAGGATGGCGAGCCCAGCGAACTGTCACGGCAGATCGCCAGCCACATTTTCGTCACCAAGCCCTGAACCGGCCCGGACCCGTGCCCTCCGCCGGCTGCGCGCACGGGGTCCGCGGGGCCGAAATGTCACGTTGCTCTGCAGATACCTGCACACTCGGGCTATGCTCTGCCCATGGCGCGCGGTCCCCGGCGCGATCGGAGCGGCCGCGCGGGCACAGTGCGGACCGTGCGGCGCGGCATCGTGACCGCCGCCGGTGAGGTCGAGGTGGCGGCTGAATGAACCGACGGGGGGAAGCCTTCTACGACGACGATGCCCTAACCGGGGACGCGGTCTTCGAGCAGGCGCAGATCGCCGTCCTCGTAGCCGACCGCGCCAGTCGTCTCCGCTACATCAACCCCTTCGCGCACGAGCTTTTCGGGCTGCCCGCGGACTCCGACCCGCGCGGGGTGACGCTGGCCGGCCTGGGCATCCAGGAGGGCGACCTCGAACGCGCCAACCAGCTCTCGCGCCGCGCTCTGCAGGGCGACACCTGGGACGGCACGTTCGCGATCATGCGGCCCGACTCCTCGTGGCTGCACGTGCGCGTCAACGCGGTGCCGATGAAGGACTCGGCGGGGGCGGTCGACGGCTTCATCGTCTTCGCGGGCGAGGCCCTGCGCAGCGGCCGCATCGAGGACCTCTACGGCCTGCTTGAGCGGGTCGGCAGCCGCCTGGCGGGGTCGCTGGAGTTCGACTCCACGATGAAGGCCGTCGCCGAGATCCTCGTGCCCCAGTTCGCCGACCACTGCTTCATCGACCTCTTCGACCACGACCGGCTCGTCCGGCGCGTCTCCGTGCACGCCGAGGGATGGACCCCGCCGCCGGGCACCTGGTTCGACGTCGGCGAGGAGGTCCGCTACCCCGACCGCCACTTCGTCTACACCGCGATGCGGCGGATGGAGACCGTGCTCGTGGGCGACTACGCCTACGCGTCCGATTCCGACGACAGGCGCTCGGCGCTCGTGGCCGAGCAGGTGGGGGTGACATCTGCCATCGCGGCGCCGTTGCGCGCCCGCGGTGAACTCCTGGGCGTGCTCACGCTCGCCCTGTCCCGGCTCTCCCCCCGCCAGAAGACCCGCTACGGCGCCTTCGACCGCGACCTGGTGGGCGCGCTCGCCTCCCGGGTGGCCCTGGCGATCGACAACGCCCGCCTGTTCGAGGAGGAGCGCAGCACCGCGCTCGCGTTCCAGCACAGCCTGCTGCCGCGCTCGTTCCCCGACTTCGACGGGCTGTCCATCGCGCACCGCTACGTGCCCGCGAAGCCGCTGGAGGCCAATGGCCACGGCATCCAGACCCAGGTCGGCGGAGACTTCTACGACGTCATCCCGCTCTCGGCCGGGCGCGTGGGAATCGTCATCGGCGACGTCGAGGGGCGCGGCCCGCACGCGGCCGCGGTCATGGGCCAGCTCCGCGCCGCGCTGCGCGCATTCGCCCAGGCTGACCGCGAACCCGCCGACATCCTGCGCGAACTGGACGAATGGGTGCGCCAGCTCGGCCGCCCCGACGGCTCCGGCGGCACCTGGGTGCCCAGCGTCAGCTGCCTGTACATGGTCTACGACGCCTGGTCGCGCCAGCTGTCCTACGCCAACGCCGGGCACCAGTCGCCGCTGCTGATCTGCGACGACCACGTCGACGAGCTGTCGCTGGAGGTCACCGACACGCTGCTGGGCGTCAAGCTGCGCGGTGCGCCCTTCGACGACGCCGTGTACCACCAGGCCGAACTGGAGCTTCCCGCCGGCGCCACGCTGCTGCTCTACACCGACGGCCTGGTCGACCGGCGCCCCATCGGCGGCACCGTCGACGTCCCGCGCTCGCTGGACCAGCTGCGCAGGCGCGTGCGTGACGTCGCCGACAAGGACGTCGAGCAGATCGCCCAGACCGCCGTCACCGCCGTGCCCGGCGAGATCGACGACGACACCGCACTGCTGGTGGTGCGCACCCACTCCGGCGAGCTCGCCATGGAGGAGGGCTGGTTCATCGCCGAGGCCCCCACCGTCGGCGACGCACGCCACCTCGCCTCCAGCACGTTCAAGAACTGGGGCATGGACCGCGACCAGGCGGAGCTCGCCTGCCTGCTGGTCTCGGAGATCGTCACCAACGTCGTCATACACGCCACGCCCCACCCGGTCCGCCGGGAGTTCACCTCCGACGGCGTGCGCGACTCCTCCGACACCCTGGACCTGGGCGGACTCGGCGACGACGCCGACGACTTCGACGAGGACTGGTCGGACCTGCTGGAGGAGTCCTCCGACGACGACGAGGGGGCCCAGCCCAGCGAGTTCCTGCTGCGCCTGCGCCGGGGCGGGGCCTCGGTGTGGGTCGAGGTCTTCGACCGCGACCTGCGGCTGCCGCGCATCCGCAGCGCCGGAGCCGACGACGAGGGCGGCCGCGGCCTCTACCTCGTCGACCAGTTGGCCACGCGCTGGGGCTCGCGGCCCACCCCCGACGGCAAGGCGGTCTGGTTCGAGGTCCCGCTGAAGTCGGAGTAGCGCCGCCGCGGCGGGCCCCCGGACCCGGGACCGCCGCCCGCGCGGGCCTCCACGCGGCGCCCGCGGGTCAGGCCGGGCGGAGCCGCCGGCGGGGACTCAGCGGTTGGACCACGCCCACAGCATCAGCACCACGAAGATGAAGCACACCACGATGCCGCCGGTGGTCCACGGGATGTGCATGCGCGGCCGGAGCCTGCGCACACCCAGCACCAGCAGGATGATCAGGAGTCCGAGGACGATCAGCCCGTCCCACGCGCCGCTCATGCCGACCCTTTCGCCGTGACCCTCGGGGGCGTGGCTACAGGCCCAGCGAGCGACCCACGATCTCCTTCATGATCTCGGTCGTGCCGCCGAAGATCGACTGGATCCTGGCGTCCTGCCATGCCTTCGCCACGGGGTATTCCATCATGTACCCGTACCCGCCGTGCAGTTGCAGGCACCGGTCCATGACCCGGTTCGCGAACTCGGTCGTCCACCATTTCGCCTTGGCGGCGTCCTCCACGGTCAGCTCGCCGCGGTTGAGCAGCGTGATCGCCCGGTCGACGTAGGTGCGGGCGAGATCCGCCTCGGTCGCCAACTCGGCCAGTACGAAACGGGTGTTCTGGAACTTCCCGATCGGACGCCCGAAAGCGGTGCGGTCCTTGCAGTAGGCGATCGTCTCGGCGAGCACGGCCTCGGCCCCGGCGGTGGCCGCCACGGCGATCGACAGCCGCTCCTGGGGCAGGTTCTCCATCAGATGCGCGAACCCGTTGTTCTCCCGGCCGATCAGGTTGGCCGCGGGCACCCGCACGTCGGTGAACGACAGCTCGGCGGTGTCCTGCGCCTTCAGCCCGATCTTGGCGAGGTTGCGGCCGCGCTCGAAGCCGGGCATGCCCCGCTCGACGGCCAGCAGGGACAGTCCGTGCGCCCCGGCCTCGGGATCGGTCCGCGCCACAACGATGACCAGGTCGGAGTTGATCCCGTTGGTGATGAACGTCTTCTGCCCGTTGAGCACGTAGTCGTGGCCGTCGCGCACCGCGGAGGTGCTGATGCCCTGCAGGTCGCTGCCCGCGCCGGGCTCGGTCATGGCGATCGCGGTGATCAGCTCGCCGGAGGCGAACCCGGGCAGCCAGCGGCGGCGCTGCTCCTCGGTGGTCAGGTGCACCATGTAGGGCGCGATGACGTCGTTCTGCAGGCCGAACCCGAGGCCGCTGGCGCCGACGCGGCAGACCTCCTCGTCGACGACGGCGTTGAAGCGGAAGTCCACGACGCCCGAACCGCCGTAGGACTCGGGGACGCCGAGCCCGAGCAGGCCGACCTCGCCGGCCTTGGTCCACACCTCGCGGGGCACGATGCCGTCCTTCTCCCACGCCTCGTGGTGCGGGACCACCTCGCGCTTGAGGAACTCGGCCACCGACTCGCGGAAGAGGTCGTGCTCGGTTTCGAAGAGCTCCCGTTGCATGGGCCGCCTCCTTGTCGTCCAGCGGGCTGCGCGGTGCCGCGCGCCCGCGTCCCGCACGCAGCACCACCGTAACCGAACACGATTCGGTGCGGCGGCGGCGGATGAAAGTTCCGCAAAGTCCGGTGCAGTGCCCGCCCGGCGGCGCGTCCCGCAGCCGGTGCGCTGCCTAGGCTGCCCGCCACACAGCGACGCACGTGCCTGTGTTCCGGCGCCGATCAGGGGGCCACGATGGGTAGACACGTAGCGCAGCAGCGTGAGCGGAACGAGCGGCAGGGGAGCGGCATCGTCCTGGTGATGACCGCGCTGCTGCTCGCCGTGGTGCCGGCGGCCCTGGACCAGACCATCGTCGCCACCGCGCTGCCCGCCGTCGTCGGCGACCTCGGCGGCCTCAACCACCTGTCCTGGGTGATCACCGCCTACCTGCTGGCCGTGACCGCGAGTGCCCCGCTGTGGGGAAGGCTCGGCGACCGGTACGGCCGCAAGAACCTCTTCTTGGCCTGCATCCTGATCTTCCTCGCCGGCTCGGCGCTGTGCGGCGCCGCGCAGTCGATGCCGCAGCTGATCGGCTTCCGCGCGCTGCAGGGCATCGGCGGGGGAGGACTCATGGCGCTGGCCATGGCGATCGTGGGCGACATCGCCCCGCCGCGCGAGCGCGGCGGGTACCGCGGGCTCTTCGGCGCCTCTTTCGGTGCCGCCGCCGTGGCCGGTCCGCTGCTGGGCGGGCTGTTCGTGGACCACCTGAGCTGGCGCTGGGTGTTCTACATCAACCTTCCGCTGGGCCTGCTCGCCTTCACCGCCGTGCTGCTGGCGCTGCCCGCGGCCGCCGGCGGGCGCGAGCGGCGCCGGATCGACTACGCGGGAACCCTGCTTCCGGCGGGTGCCGCGGTGTGCCTCACGCTGGTCGCCGCCTGGGGCGGCGGCCTCTACCCGTGGACCTCGCCGATGGTGCTCGGGCTGGTCGGCGCCGCCGCCGTGCTGGCGGTGCTGTGGTTCGCCGGCGCGCGCCGGGCCGCCGATCCGGTGATGCCGCTGGAGCTGTTCAGGCACCGCACGGTGGCGGCGGGCGCGGCGGTGCTGGCCTGCGCAGGGTTCGCGATGATGGGCGCGATGGCCTACCTGCCGCTGTTCCTGCAGGCGGTGCACGGCTACTCGCCGACGGCCTCGGGCCTGCACCTGCTGCCGATGGTCCTGGGGATGCTGGTCACCGCCGTGGCCTCCGGTCGGCCGATCACCTACACCGGCCGCTACGCGGCCTACCCCGTGGCGGGCATGGCGGTGGTCGCGGTCGCGCTCGGGCTCCTGTCCACGCTGGGCCCGCAGACCCCGGGCGCGCTGATGAGCCTGTACCTCCTGCTGCTGGGCTGCGGTCTGGGCGTGGTGATGCAGGTGGTGCTGACCGCCGTGCAGAACGCCGTGGACTTCCGCGACCTGGGCGCGGCCACCTCGACCGGCACCTTCTTCCGATCCATCGGGGGGTCGATCGGCACCGCGGTGTTCGGCTCGGTCCTCGCCGGGCGGCTCGCCGCCGACCTGCGCGAGCGCGCCGCCGGCGGGGACCTGCCGCAGGGGGTCTCGGTCGAGCGGCTGGAGACCGACCCGGGCGCGCTGGACGCGCTGGCGCCGGGTACCCAGGCGGACCTGCTGAACGCCTACGCCGGCGCGGTCGGCACGGTGTTCCTCTCCACGGTGCCCGTGGCCGTCGCGGCGGTCGTGTTCGCGCTGCTCCTCAAGGAGGTCCCGCTGCGCAGCACGATCGCCACACCCGACCTGGACGAGGCGCTGCCGCCCGTGGCGACCGCCCGCGAACCGCTGGACCGCGTCGAGGCCGCGGCCTACCGGGCGGCGGGAGCCGCGGAGCCGCGCCGGATGTACGAGCGGCTGGCCGCGGCGGCCGGCGTCGAGCTCTCGCCCGCGGCGTGCTGGACCGTCACCCACATCGCGGCCACCGGCGCGCTCCCCGGTGCGGACCTGGCGCGGCTGTGTCGCCGCCCTGAGGCGGGCCTGGTGCCGGTACACGAGGAGCTGCACCGCGCGGACCTGCTCGCCGAGTCCGGCGACGGCGCGTGGCGGCTGAACGGGAACGGGCGCGCGGTGGCGCTGCGGCTCGTCGGCGCCCAGGAGCGCGCGGTACGCACGGCGCTGGCCGACCTCTCCGAGAAGGACCGCTCCGAGCTCGCCGGGGTGCTGCGCGACGTCGCCCGGGACTCCCTCGGTGACGAGGAGGACGCCGCCCTCGCCGCCGAAGGGCCGCGGCTCAGACCGGTCCGGGGCCGGTGAACGCCGAGGCGGACGGGTGCGCCCCGGGGCCTTGCCTGGACACCGAAACCGAATATGGTTCGGTTGAGGACCGACACGCTGCGGAGCACCGCAGCCTCCCCAGGAGGGCACAGTGGCTGAGGCATACATCGTCGGGGCCGTCCGGACCCCGGTAGGCACGAAGAAGGGCGCCCTGGCGGGCGTGCACCCGGCCGACCTGGGTGCACACGTCCTCAAGGAGCTGATGGACCGCACCGGTGCGGACCCCGAGGCGGTCGAGGACGTGGTGATGGGCTGCGTGAGCCAGGTCGGCCCGCAGGCCCTCGACCTCGCGCGCACCGCCTGGCTGTCGGCGGGCCTGCCCGAGACCACCGCCGGCGTCACCATCGACCGGCAGTGCGGCTCGTCCCAGCAGGCCGTGCACTTCGCCGCCCAGGGCGTCATGTCGGGCACCCAGGACCTCGTCGTCGCCTCGGGCGTGGAGAACATGGGCATGGTCCCCATGGGAGCCAACGCGAAGTTCGCCATCGACGCCGGGCTGTCCCTGTTCGGCGAGGGCTGGGCCAAGCGCTACGGCGACCAGGAGATCTCGCAGTTCCGCGGCGCGCAGCTGATGGCCGAGAAGTGGGGCTACAGCCGCGAGGACCTGGAGCACTACTCGCTGGAGAGCCACCGACGGGCGGCCGCCGCCCGCGACGCCGGCCGCTTCGACGACGAGGTCGCACCGCTGGCCGGCGTCTCCCGGGACGAGGGCGTGCGCCCCGACACCACGCTGGAGAAGATGGCCGCGCTGGACCCGCTGCGCGAGGGCTGGGCGCTGACGGCCGCCGTGGCCAGCCAGGTCTCCGTGGGCGCGGGTGCGCTGCTGATCGCCTCCGAGCGCGCGGTGGAGCGCCACGGGCTGCGGCCGATGGCCCGGATCGTCCAGCTGGCCCTGATGGGCGACGACCCCGTCTACATGCTCACCGCCCCCATCCCCGCCACCCGCGCGGCGCTGAAGAAGGCCGGGCTGGGCATCGGCGACATCGACGTCACCGAGATCAACGAGGCCTTCGCCCCCGTCCCGATGGCCTGGACGCAGGAGCTGGGCGCCGACCCCGCCACGACCAACCCCAACGGCGGCGCCATCGCCATGGGCCACCCCCTCGGCGCCACCGGATCGGTGCTGATGACCAAGCTCGTCCACGAGCTCCGCCGCACGGGCGGCCGCTACGGCCTCCAGACCATGTGCGAGGGCGGCGGCCAGGCCAACGTCACCATCGTCGAACGCGTGTAGCCCCCGGCGTGTGCCGCCCGCAGCGGCCAGCACACGCCGTCGGCCGTCCCTCGCCGCGAGGTTGCGTAAAAACATCCGCGGCGTGTCCGGAACGGGAGGCCGGCTCCGACGTCGCGGGTAGAAGGCACCCGAGAGGCGGGTGCCGGTCGGACAGGGGTGAGACCCGTGAAGTACATGATCATGCTCTACGGCTCGCAGCAGGACTACGACGTCCTCACCGGAAAGCCGGGCGACACGCCGCCGTGGTCCGAGCAGGACGTCGCGGCCCTGCACGAGTTCATGGGGCGGTGGAACCAGAACCTCGTCGAATCCGGCGAGTTCGTCGACGGCCACGGGCTGAGCGCGCCCGTGCACACCCGCCGGGTCGAGGGCAAGGAGGGTGCGCCGGTCGTCACCGACGGCCCCTACGCCGAGACGCAGGAGGTCCTCGCGGGGTTCACCATCGTCGACTGCGCAAGCTTCGACCGGGCGACCGAGATCGCGGCGCAGCTGGCGGACACCCCGCACCCCGAGGGCGCCCGGCCCGGCAAGACCTGGTACGTGGACGTGCGCCCCATCGACGAGGCGCCGCCCATGCCGGAGGGATGACCGTCCCGTGGTCGGATTCCGGACCGCGTCGGCGGACGCGGCGCACCCGCCCGAAGACCTGCTGCGCCGCCTCACGCCGCAGGTCCTCGGTGCGGTCGTGCGCCGCTACGGACACTTCGACGCGGCCGAGGACGCCGTGCAGGAGGCGCTGCTGGCGGCCGCCGTGCAGTGGCCGTCGAAGGGCGTGCCGGACGACCCGCGCGCCTGGCTGATCACCGCCGCGTCCCGCCGGCTCACCGACCTGCTGCGCAGCGAACAGGCGCGCCGGCGCCGGGAGGAGACGGCCGCGCGCCGCCTCGTGCCCGGCGCCGGAACCGCACCGGGAGCCGACCGCAGCGCCGCGGGGGCGGCGGCCGACGGCGACGACACGCTGACCGTGCTCTTCCTGTGCTGCCACCCGGCGCTGACCCCGGCCTCGCAGATCGCGCTCAGCCTGCGCGCGGTCGGCGGTCTGGCCACCGCCGAGATCGCCCGGGCCTTCCTCGTTCCCGAGGCGGCCATGACACGGCGCATCAGCCGCGCCAAGCGTCGCATCGCCGACAGCGGCGTCCCGTTCGCCGTTCCGCCGCCCGACGAGCGGCCCGCGCGGCTGCGCGCCGTCCTGCACGTCCTCTACCTGGTCTTCAACGAGGGATACGCCGCCACCTCGGGGCCCAGCCTGCAGCGCACCGACCTGGCCGCCGAGGCCATCCGACTGGCGCGCATCGTGCACCGGCTGCTGCCCGGCGACAGCGAGGCCGCGGGCCTGCTCGCGCTGATGCTGCTCACCGACGCGCGCCGGCCCGCCCGGACCGCCCCCGACGGCACGCTGGTCCCGATGGACGAGCAGGACCGCGGCCTGTGGGACACCGGGCTCGTCGCCGAAGGGGTCGAGCTGGTGACCGCGGCGCTGAACCGCTCCCGCTCCCGCGGCGAGGTGGGGCCCTACCAGCTGCAGGCCGCCATCAGCGCGGTGCACGACGAGGCGCCCAGCGCCGAGGAGACGGACTGGCCGCAGATCCTCGCGCTCTACGAGGTGCTGATGGGGGTGTCGGACAACCCCGTCGTCGCGCTCAACCGCGCCGTCGCCCTGGCCATGGTCCGCGGCCCGGACACCGCGCTGCCCGTCCTCGACGGGATCGAGGCCGAAGGGCGGCTGGGCGGCGACCACCGGCTGCCCGCCGTCCGCGCGCACCTGCTGGCCATGGCCGGCGACACGGCCGGGGCCCGCGAGCACTACCTGGCCGCCGCCCGGCTCACCTCCAGCCTCCAGCAGCAGCGCTACCTGCACACCCGGGCGGCGCGGGCGGGCGGCGCCGGGCCGCCGGCGCGCTGAGAAGCCCGGACGGCCGCGCAGTAGAGTGGGGCGGTGCTTGAGCGAGAGGAGTCCGACGTGCGGGTCGGGGAGCGGTCGGGGGCGCGCGGCGACGGCGGCGGGATCGTCTTCCGCGACGCCGCTGAAGGCGACGTATCGGCACTCGTTGAGCTGGTGAACTCCGCCTACCGCGGCGGCGCCTCGCGGCAGGGATGGACCACCGAGGCCGACCTGCTGGGCGGACAGCGCGTGGACTCCGGGCAGATCGCCGAGGCGCTGGCCCGGCCCGGCGCCCGCGTGCTCGTCGCCGAGCGCGACGGGCGGCCGGCGGCCTGCTGCGAGGTCGTCGGCGGCGGCGACGGGTCGGCCTACTTCGGCATGTTCGCGGTGCGGCCCGGCGCCCAGGGCGGCGGGCTGGGCGGGAGCGTGCTCGCCGAGGCCGAGCGGACGGCGGCCGAGGAGATGGGCTGCACGAGCATGCGTATGACGGTGCTGCGCCAGCGCGCGGACCTCATCGCCTGGTACGAGCGCCGCGGATACCGGCGCACCGGCGGCACCGCTCCGTTCCCCTACGGCGACGAGCGGTTCGGCCTGCCCAAGCGCGACGACCTGGTATTCGAGGAGCTGGCCAAGGAGCTGAGTGCACCGCTCGGCGGTTGAACGCGCGCCCCGGCGGGCCTGCCCGTGAGCGCCCCCGCCGGCGCTGCGCAGCGGCCGGAGCGGCCGGTTCAGCCCTCGTAGTGCACGCCCTCGGCCAGGCCCAGCCACGCCGCCATGCGCTCCAGCTCGGCGTGCAGCGCGTCGGCGGTCTCGCTCGGAGCGGACTCCTCGAGCGTGGTGCGCCGTACCAGCAGCCGTCCGGCGCGGCGGTCGGCCTTGAGGTCGACGCGCGCCACCAGGTCCTCGCCCAGCAGGAAGGGCAGCACGTAGTAGCCGTGCACCCGCTTGGCCTCGGGAACGTAGATCTCCAGCCGGTAGCGGAATCCGAACAGCGCCTCGGCGCGCGATCGCTCCCACACCAGCGAGTCGAACGGGCTCAGCAGCGCGCGGGCGCCGATCCTGCGCGGGATGCGGGCGTCGCGGTGCAGGTAGGCGGGACGCTGCCACCCGGCGACGCCGACGGGCACCACCTCGCCGGACTCGACCAGCTCGGCCAGTGCGGTGCGGGCCTCGGCGGCGCCGAGCCGGAAGTAGTCGCGCAGGCAGACCTCGGTGCCGACCCCGTGGGCGCGCGCGGCGATGGCCATCAGCTCGCGCCGCGCCTGCGCCGGATCGGGATCGGGTGCGTCGCGGACGGCGGCCGGGAGCACCCGCTCGGCGAGGTCGTAGCGGCGCTCGAACTGCACCGTGCGGCCGTCGGTGGTGATCTCGCCCGCCCAGAACAGGAACTCCAGCGCCCGCTTGACCAGCGACCAGTTCCACCCCCAGTGCTCACGCGGGCGGTCGGCGCCGTGCTCCAGCGCCTCCTCGATCCGCCGGGCCGTGGCCGGGCCGCTGCGCTCGACCTCGTCGCGCACGGCCTTGACGAGGCCGGGGTGGTCGTCGGCAGCGCGCCGTATGGCGCCCCACGCCTCGTCGCGGGCGCGCGCCATGCGCCAGCGCAGCAGCCGGTGGGTGGTCGGCGGGATCAGGCTGGCCTCGTGCGCCCAGTACTCCACCAGCCGACCGCCGCGCCGGGTGGCGGCGCGGTCCAGCAGGGCGGGGTCGTAACCGCCCAGCCGCGCGAACACGGGAAGGTACTGGCTGCGGGCGAGCACGTTCACGCTGTCGATCTGGATGACCCCGACCCGGTCGATCACCCGCTGGAGGTGGCGGGCCGTGGGCGCGCCGGAGGGCGGCCGGTCGGCGAACCCCTGGGCCGCGAGTGCGACCCGGCGCGCCTGCGCCGCGGAGAGCACGGAGTCGCGGCGGGGGTGCGGTGGCGCTGTGTCGTACATGTGTCCCGAGGCTACTCGGGCCCTGAGACGTTTCCGCGGCCGCCGTGTGCGGCCGGGGGTCGGCGGGCGGCGGCACGGCCGCGCCCGCCGTCCCGCGACGGACGGCGGGCCGTGCCTCTTCTCAGCCCATCCTGCGGTGCACGTCGTCCTTGGCCGAGGGGCCGGGCTCGGCGCGGGCGATGAGCGGCCCCGGGGTGGAGGGGTCGACGACGCCCTCCTCCAACCAGGTGTAGTGGTCGTCGAGGACGCGGCGGCTGAGCTTGCCGTCGATGTCGTCGGTGTTGGCCCACAGCGCGGTGAACAGCGCGTCGACGCGCAGGCGGGACTGGCGGCAGAAGGCGTCGGCCAGCTCGTAGGCGCCCCGGCCGCGCTCGGGAGTGTCCTCCAGGTCGCGCTGGGCCCGCACCACCGCGGCGCTCATCGCGAACAGCTCGGCGCCGATGTCGACGACCCGGCCCAGGAAGCCCTGCTTGTTCTCCAACCGCCCCTGCCAGCGCGACATCCCGTAGAAGGTGGACCGCGCCAGCTTGCGGGAGGCGCGTTCGACGTAGCGCAGGTGCTCGGCCAGCGGGCCGAACTCGCCGAAGGAGCCGGGGCGCTGCCCCTCGCCGACCACCAGCGTGGGCAGCCACGCCGCGTAGAAGCCGCTCGCCTTCGCGAAGGCGCGGGCCTTGGCCCGCGGGTCGGCCTCGGGGTCGATGATGTCGCCCGCCACCGACAGGTGGGCGTCGACCGCCTCACGGGCGATGAGCAGGTGCATGATCTCCGTGGAACCCTCGAAGATCCGGTTGATGCGCAGGTCGCGCAGCGTCTGCTCGGCGGGGATGCCGCGTTCGCCGCGCGCCGCCAGCGAGTCGGCGGTCTCGTAGCCCCGGCCGCCGCGCAGCTGCACCAGCTCGTCGGCGACCCGCGAGGCCATCTCCGAGCACCACAGCTTGGCGATGGCCGCCTCGATGCGGATGTCGTTGCGCTCGTCGTCGGCGAACTGGCTGGACAGATCCAGCATGGCGGTCATCGCGTAGGTGGTGGCGCTGATGAAGGCCACCTTCTTGGCGACCTCCTCGTGGCGGCCCACCGCCCGGCCCCACTGCACGCGCTCGCGCGACCACTCGCGGGCGATCTTGGTGCACCACTTGCCGGCGCCTACGCACATCGCCGGAAGCGACAGCCGCCCGGTGTTCAGCGTCGAAAGCGCGATCTTGAGGCCCTTGCCCTCTCCGCCGATCCGGTTCTCGATGGGGACGCGCACCCGGTGGAAGCGGGTGACGCCGTTCTCCAGGCCGCGCAGGCCCATAAACCGGTTGCGGTTCTCGACGGTGATGCCCTCGGAGCCGGCTTCGACGACGAAGGCGGTGATCCCGCCGCGGTGCCCCTCGCTCTCGGGCACCCGCGCCATGACCACCAGCAGGTCGGCCACCACGCCGTTGGTGGTCCACAGCTTCACGCCGTCGAGCAGGTAGGCCGAGCCGTCGTCGGTGGGCGTGGCGGTGCAGTGCAGCCGCGCCGGGTCGCTGCCCACGTCGGGCTCGGTCAGCAGGAACGCGCTGATGTCGGTGGTGGCGCAGCGCGGCAGGAACGCGCGCTTCTGCTCCTCGGTGCCGAACATCCGCAGCGGCTGGGGGACGCCGATGGACTGGTGCGCCGACAGCAGCGCACCGATGGCGGGGGAGACCGAGCCGACGAGGGTCAGGGCCCGGTTGTAGTAGAGCTGGCTCAGCCCGAGCCCGCCGTAGGCCTTAGGGATCTTCATGCCCAGCGCCCCCAGCTCCTTGAGGCCGCGCATGACCTCGTCGGGGATGCGCTCCTCGCGCTCGATGCGCTGAGCGTCGATGGTGGTGCAGAAGTCGCGCAGCCGGGCGATGAACGCCTCGCCCTCCTCCACGGTCTCGGCGGAGGGGCGCGGATAGGGGTGGACCAGGTCCAGCCGCAGTCGGCCGAGGTAGAGCTCCTTGCCGAAGCTGGGTCTGCGCCATTCGGTCTCGCGGGCGGCCTCGGCCACCGCGCGGGCCTGGCGCTCGTCGACGTGCTCGGGAGCGGATTCGCGGTTCACCGCGGTCATGTCGTCGGATCACCTCACCAGCACAGCGTCGCGCCGGGGTCGTCATGTCCTGTGCCACGCTCCTACCCGTCGGTAGGTGTCGTGAAGCATGGCGGACGTCCCGGAGCGCCGCTGGGCCGCGGAGCCGCATGGCTCAGTCCGTGTCCGGGTCCCGGTCCGGTGTGCGCAGCGGGATCCGCACCCGCACCGTGGTGCCCCGGCCGGGTGCCGAGTCGAGGTCGACGTCGCCGCCGTGCGCGTCGGCGATCGCCTGCACGATGGACAGGCCCAGCCCGCTCCCGCTGCCCGGGGTGCGGTTGCCGCGGTAGAAGCGGTCGAAGGCGCGCCGCAGGTCGTCGGCGGCCATGCCGGGGCCCTGGTCGGCCACCTCCAGCACCGCGTACTCGCCCTCGGCGCGCAGCCGCACCGCGACCGGCGTCTTGCCGGGGGTGTGCTCGCGGACGTTGGCCAGCAGGTTGGCCAGGATCTGGCGCAGCCGCGCCTCGTCGGCGACGCACCACAGCTCCGAGGGCGCCTCCAGGACGAACTCGCGCTGGGGCTCCAGGGCACGTGCGTCGCGCACGACGTCTTCGGACAGCACGGCCAGGTCGGCCTCGCCGTGCTGGAGCGAACCGGTGCGGTCCAGCCGCGCCAGCTCCAGCAGCTCGGCGACGAGCCGGCTCATGCGCTGCGACTCGTTCTCGATGCGCTCCATCGCCCCCGGCAGCTCGGCGTCGGGGATGGCGCCCTGCCGGTACAGCTCGGCGTAGCCCCGGATGGTCGTCAGCGGAGTGCGCAGCTCGTGGGAGGCGTCGGCGGCGAAGGAGCGCACCCGCTCCTCGGAGGCGCGCTGGGCGGCGAACGCGTCCTCGATGCGCTGCAGCATCGTGTTGATGGCCAGCGACAGGCGCCCGGCCTCGCTGTGGGTGCCCGAGCCCGGCATCCGCACCGACATGTCGGAGCCGACGCTGATCCGGTTGGCGGTGGTGGCCATGTCGTCGAGCGGCTGCAGGCCGCGGCCGATCAGCCAGCGGCCCGCCAGGGTCAGCCCGCCCAGTAGCAGGGTGGCCGTGACCAGCTGGGTCATCACCAGCTGCCAGGGGTACTGCTCGCGGTCGCCCGTGGGCACTCCGGCGACCATGATCGTGTCGGTGCGCAGCCGCACCGTCGCGCGGTAGGGGGCGACGTTGGCGTCGACGCCTTCCAGCTCGAAGATCTCGCCGGTCGAGGCGTAGTCGCGCCAGTCCTCCAGCGGTATGGCGCGGATGCGGTCCAGCACGACGTCCTCGCGGTAGCTGTCGCCGTAGACCTGGGTGATCTGGCCGGTGGAGCTGTCGAGAAGGACCACGAAGTAGGGGGACGGGCTGGGCGCGTCCACGCCCGCCGGCGGGGTGTCGTTGTCCAGGCGGACCATCGCGCGCTCGGCGGTGAGCTGGAGCTGGGCGTCGATGCGCTCGGTGATGAAGCTTCGCAGCGTGAGGAAGCCGACGACGCAGGTCACCAGCAGGCCGGTGCCGGTGACCGCGAGCAGCCCGACCAGCAGCCGCCAGCGCAGTCCTCCCCGGTAGGTCATCT
This sequence comes from Streptomonospora arabica, assembly GCF_039531585.1. NCBI lineage: Bacteria > Bacillati > Actinomycetota > Actinomycetes > Streptosporangiales > Nocardiopsidaceae > Streptomonospora > Streptomonospora arabica. The sequence goes on from NZ_BAAAQI010000005.1 coordinate 215,690, forward strand.
AGGTGCTGTCCCGGGTGCGCAGGGCGTACCCGACGCCGCGCTGGGTGTGTATCAGGGCGGGCCCGAGCGGGTCGAGCTTGCGGCGCAGGTAGCTGACGTAGGTCTCCACGATCTGGGACTGTCCGGCGTAGTCCCACCCCCACACGTTCTCCAGCAGCTGCGCGCGGGTCAGCACCTGGCCCGCGTTGCTCATCAGGTAGGCGAGCAGCCGGAACTCGGTCGGCGACAGCTCGATGGGAACTCCGGCGCGCCGCACGGTCCAGCTGCGCTCGTTGAGTTCGAGGTCGCCGACCCGCAGCACGCCCTCGGTGCGGTCGGACTCGCCGCCCCCGCCGTCGTCGCGGCGTGTTCGGCGCAGCAGCGCGTGCACGCGCGCGACCAGCGCCTCGACGGAGAACGGCTTGGTGACGTAGTCGTCGCCGCCCAGCGACAGCCCGGTGACGGTGTCGGAGGGCGTGTCGCGCGCGGTGAGGTAGATGACGGGGACCTCGTCGCCGGATTCGCGCAGCTGACGGCAGACCTCGAAACCGCTGATGTCGGGCAGGAGCACGTCGAGCACGATGAGGTCGGCGCCCTGGTCGCGCACCATGTCCAGGCAGGCCTCGCCCGTCTCCCCGGTCGCCACGCTGAATCCGTGGAAGCGCAGCGCCGCCTGCACCAGGTCGCGGATGTTGGGCTCGTCGTCGATAACCAGTACGTGCGAGCGTGTCGCGGTCTCACGCATGCATTCCACCTCTGAGCGGTTCCGGAGCGGTCTCCGGCCTGGACTCCCATGATGCCGCAGGCCTGGGACGCGGTGACACGCTCGCGCGTCCCGCGCGTTTGCGGCGTACGAGACTCGCACAGAGCCAGAAGCGGTGGCGCCCGGGGCGCCTTGCCGGCGGGGACGCCGGGCGCGCGCCGTGCCCGGCGCCCCGCCGCCGCCACGACCCCGCACGTCCGGGTTGCGCGCAGGCGCGTGGCGGCGGGCCGCGCGGTCCAGTTCGGCCGGCGGCCCGGCGCCAGCATGGCGCAGAGTGCTGGGACCCGGCAGAGCACGCGCTGGGAAATCGCTGATAACGCGCCGCGGATCCGCCTCCGAATCGCAGCGGCGCGAGGATTCGTGCGCTCCGAGGCGAACCGAACGGGCGTCCCGGCCGTCTCACTGGGCACGAACGGGTACCGACGGAAATCGAGTACCGGCGCCGCGGAACCGCGGCGGTCGCGCGCGGCGGCGCTGCGCGCGAAGCAAAGAGGTCTCGGTGCGGAGGACGGCCGCACCGAGACCTCTTCTGTCGACTGGTCGTACCCGCCACCCGCCCTCCCTCACCTCGCCGGCTGCCGTGACCGGCCGCCTCGGGAGCGCGCGTGCTGTCATACCCGCGCGCTAACCTGGCGGTGTGCGTATCGCGACGTGGAATGTCAACAGTGTCCGGGCACGCGGCGAGCGGATCGCCGCGTGGCTGCAGCGCAGCGACGTCGACGTCGCCGCCGTGCAGGAGACCAAGTGCCGCGACGACCAGTTCCCGACCCAGCTCTTCACCGACCTCGGCTACGAGGTCGCCCACCACGGGCTGTCGCAGTGGAACGGGGTCGCGGTCCTGTCCCGTGTGGGGCTGGAGGACGTCCAGGTCGGCTTCCCGGGCCAGCCCGGCTGGGGCGATCCCGAGGCGCCCGAGGCCCGGGCGCTGGGCGCCGTCTGCGGCGGCGTGCGGGTGTGGAGCCTGTACGTGCCCAACGGCCGCGAGATCGACGACCCCCACTACGCCTACAAGCTGCGCTGGCTGGAGGCGCTGCGCGCCTACGGCGCCGAGCGGCTGGCCGAGGACCCGCAGGCCGGCATCGCGCTGTGCGGCGACTTCAACGTCGCTCCCCAGGACGACGACGTGTGGGACATGGCCGAGTTCGAGGGCAGCACGCACGTGACCAAGCCCGAGCGCGACGCGTTCACCAGCGTCGTCGAAGCCGGGTTCACCGAGGTCGTGCGCCCCTACGCCCCCGGTCCGGGCGTCTACACCTACTGGGACTACAAGCAGCTGTCGTTCCCCAAGCGCAAGGGCATGCGGATCGACTTCGTGCTGGCCTCGCCCGCGCTGGCCGCGCGCGTCTCCGGCGCCCTGATCGACCGCGAGGAGCGCAAGGGCAAGGGCGCCTCCGACCACGCACCCGTTATGGTCGACCTCGACGGCGGAGCCGAGGACGAGTCCGCGGCGGCCGACTCCGCGGGCCTGGCGGGCGCCTGACCGGCCTTGCGGCGGCCGCACGCCCGGGCGGGGCGGCTCCGGCGCACGCAGGCCGGCCGATATGGTTCGGGGCGTGACTTCGACCACCTCCCCCGCGGTACGGCCGCGCATCGCGGTCTTCGGCAGCGTGAACACCGACCTCGTCGCCTACGTCGAGGCCGCCCCCGGCAGGGGCGAGACGGTCACGGGCACGAGCTTCGCCCAGGTTCCCGGCGGCAAGGGCGCCAACCAGGCGGTGGCGGCGGCCCGCGCCGGGGCCGACACGGCCTTCCTCGGGGCGGTGGGCGACGACGCGTTCGGCACGCAGCTGCGCACGAACCTCGTCGAATGCGGGGTCGAGGTGTCGCGGCTGCGCACGGTGGCCGGTGCCTCGGGGGTCGCCCACATCGTGGTGGAGGCGGACGGCGCCAACTCGATCATCGTCGTGCCCGGAGCCAACGGCGAGGTCACCGGACTGCTCGACGGTGACGCGGCGCTGATCGAGGGCAGCGCGGCCCTGCTCCTGCAGCTGGAGCTGCCGATGGAGGGGGTCGTCGCGGCCGCGCGCGCCGGGCGCGCCGCGGGTGTACCGACCGTGCTGACCCCGGCGCCCGCACGGGAGCTGCCCGCTGAGCTGCTTGAGGCCGTGGACCTGCTGGTGCCCAACCAGCACGAGGCCGCGGCCATCACCGGTGAGACCGATCCGCGCGAGGCGCTGGCGGCGCTGCTGCGCACGGTGCCCGAGGCGATCATCACGCTCGGCGAGGACGGCTCCCTCTACGGAGCGCGGGGCGAAGAGCCCGTCCACGTGCCGGCCCGCCGTGTGGTCCCGGTCGACACCACGGCCGCGGGCGACACGTTCTGCGGCGCGTTCGCCGTCGCCCGGGCGGAGGGGCGCGGGCCCGAGGACGCGCTGCGCTTCGCCGCCGCGGCCGCCGCCCTGTCCGTTCAGCGGCACGGAGCGGCGCCCTCCATGCCGGAGCGCGCCGAGATCGAGGAACTGCTGGCCGAAGGCTGATCACCAGACCTTCGGGCGGCGCCGGTGCGGGGCCGTCAGGCCACGTGGCCGATCTGGCGCTGGAAGTGGATCGGGTCGGTGTCCTGGACCCGCAGTTCGAGGACGATGTCGATGGTGTCGCCGACCAGGCGGCCTCCCCAGGGCACGGGCCCGCCGTCGCCCACGCCGAAGTCCGACAGCCGGATCTGGGCGTTGCCGGCGAAGAAGTGCCCGTAGGTGTCCTCGGGGCTCGCGTAGTCGGGGGCCTCGCCCGCCCACTGGCAGTCGAGGGTGATCGGCCGCGTGGTGCCGTGGATCGTGAGGTCGCCGTGGAGGAGGAAGGTGCGCTTCTGCACGGCGCGCTCCTCGATCCGGGTGCTGGTGAACCTGATCTCGGGGTGGTTCTGCACATCCAGGAAGTCCGCGGACCGCAGGTGGTCGTCGCGCGCCTGCACACCCGTGTTGACCGAGGACGCGCGGATACCGACGTCGACCTTGGACTGCATGGGATCCTCGGCCACCATCACCGCTCCCTTGGCGTCGCTGAACGTACCCTGAACCCGGCCGTAGCGCAGGTAGCGGGCGACGAAGATGATGCAGGAGTGGATGGGATCCAGATGCCAGTGGCCCGGCGCGGGGCCGAAGTCGTAGCCTTCGGACGAGTGTGGGTTCATGTCTGCTTTCCCCTCGTTTCGATCTATCTCAGGCTAATATCCCGTTTCAACGCCTTTCGGCATCGCACCTGGGGTTACTCGCCGGACGGCGGGGGATTCTCCGGGGCGCACGCGCGGTTCCCCATTGCCGGTGCGCGACGGTCAAGGGGTATCGGTCCTCGGTGAAAGACTGCTTTCGGTCGCCTTTCACGCATTCCGCTATCGCGTATCTCACATTCCCGGAGGGTGATCCGTCCGGATGCGGTGCTTTGCGGCCTCGGTCCGGGATGGACGCGTTGTACCCTTGTGGAGCCTGTGCGCCGTGGGCCCCCTGCACCCTATGGAACCGGCGCCTGTGCGCCCGTCCCCCGAGAAGTCAGCGATCCGTATGAGCAGCGATACGCACGGCGCGGAGCCGGTCCTGACCCGGACCGCTCGGCGCAGGCAGGAACGGCGCCGCAAGCGCCGCCTGCTCGCGGCCGGTGTCCTGACCGCCGGCCTGGCCTGCAGCGGTGTGCTCATCATGGGCATGGCGCTGAGCGGCGAGGGCACCGAAGTCGGGGTGGACGACCCGCCACCGCCGCCCGGCGGCGCCAGCGCATCCCCGACCCCGGCCCCGGTGGACGACGGCAGGCAGCAGATCTCCGCCGAAGCATCGGCCCCCGTTGCGGTCCCGGAGACCGAGAGCAGCGCGCCGGCCCAAGGCGGAGACGGTGCGGACGGCGGCACGGGCTCCGGCGCGGGCGCCGGATCCGGCTCCGGAGGGGAGCAAGACGGCGACGGCCGCGACTGGCGGGAATGGCAGGACTGGCAGGACGGCGGCGGCCCGGGGTCGGGAGACGGGCCGGGCGACGGCCATCCGGATTCGCCGCCGTGGCAGGACGGCGACTGGGACATCCCCGAGTCTCCCGACAGCACGCCCACGGACGAGTACACCGACTACCCCTACTGACCGCACCGGCCGCGTCGGTGCCTGTCCTCGCCCGCCCGCAGCCGGACGATGCAGTCGGCGGCGGTCGGATCCGGCCGCGTCCGCCTTGTGCGGATGTGTCCGCGTTGTACCCTTGTGCTGCCTGGGTGCCGCGGGTCCCCTGCCTTCCACGGAACCGGCGCCGGCGCGTTCATCCCCCCGAATAGTCAGCGATCCGTATGAGCAGCGACACGCACGACGCGGAGCCGGCCCCCACCCGGATGGCGCGGCGCAGGCGGGAGCGGCGCAAGCGCCGCCTGCTCGCGGCCGGAGCCGTGTCCGGCGGGCTGGCCTGCAGCGGGCTGCTGATCGCGGGCATGGTGCTGAGCGGCGGGGACACCGAAGTGGACGTGGCCGATCCGCCACCGCCTCCGTCCCCGCACGAGGCGAGCGCGAGCCCGAGCACGAGCCAGGCGCCGGTGGCCGACGGCCAGCAGCAGAGCTCCGCCGAAGCCCGCGCGCCCTCGGCGACGCCCGCGGAGCCCTCGCCGGAGGAGTCGGAGCAGGCCGAGGCCGACGGAAGGGGCCAGGGCGGCGCCGGCGCGGAAGGGCCGGACGGCGGCACGGCGCCCCAGGGCACCCAGGCAGGCGGTGAGGAGCCGTCCGGCTCGGGGGCGGAGCCCAGCGGGGGCTGCGCGGTCGGCTACTCGGTGACCAACGAGTGGTCCAGCGGCTTCCAGGCCGAGGTCACGGTCAGCGCCGACGCACCGATCAACGGCTGGCGGGTGGCCGTGGACTTCCCCGACGGCCAGAGGATCCACCACGCGTGGAACGCCGAGGTGTCCGGCGGCGGGGGCAGCTATACCGCGAGCGACGTCGGCCGCAACGGCGAGCTGGCCGCCGGGGAGAGCACCGCATTCGGCTTCATCGGCAGCGCCAGGGGCGACAACGGAAACCCCCGGCTGACCTGCACCCCGGCCTGAGCCGCCGCCTCAACCGGCCCCCTCCTGTCCGCCCACCGCACGAGCGGCGCACGGGGCGCTGCACGGGCGTGTCCACCTCCTCAAAGCCGAACACCTCCAGATTGCCCACCGTCACCGTGCGTCCCGCAGGGCGATCCCCGGCGAGCGCCAACGCAGAAGCGGCGGAGGCGCGCGACCCCTCGGGGAAGGAACACGACCCGCCCGCTTCGTCGCGGACGCGGATGGTCGACCCCGCGCCCACCGAGCACGGCGCCGCCGATGCCACGACCAACGGGGGCGGCGGGGGCGGCGGGGGCGGCGGGGGCGAAGGCGGTGAAGCGGCGAGTACCGGCACCGGTGGCGGACCTGGCGGGAAAATTTCGGGCATACCGCCCCCAGGTGAGCCATCGGGGGAGCATGAGTCTGCTCAAACCAGCGAGGCGCCGCCGCCGTCCACCGCGCTTCCGTCATGCGGAAAACGTGACGCCTTCTTGTCCCGTTTTGTCTGTTTCCCCGAGTGTTGCGACCGCCCCCGGGGCGACGGGGCCGCCGAAAACCGTCGCTGGAGGCCCTTCAGGCATGCATTCGGCGGGTCTCGTCGCCGTCGGCGGCGACGCAGGGTCTTCTATGCGGGGTGTAATCCGGACACATAAGGAGGAATCGCCTTGCGTGGACGGGTGCTGCGGCGCTCCGGGGTGCCGCCGTGTGCATCCGGCGGGTCTCGTCTCCTATGGTCGCGGGCCGGGTTGTCCGCTGTCGTTGCTGCCTCGTCGCGTGGGTAACCGGGGGCAGCCGGACCGATGGCCGTGGCCTGGTCACCCGCCGCCGTTGCTGTCCCCGTCGCGTGCGCAACCTTTGGGCACCCGGACCGATGGTCGCGGGCTCGACCCCCCGCCGTCCTCGCTGCTCCGTCGTGCGCCCAACCACTGCCACCCGGGCCGACTACCGCGGGGCGGGCCATCCGCCGCCGTCGCTGCTTCGTCGTGCGCCCAACCACCGGCACCCGGACCGATGGTCGCGGGCTGGACCCCCCGCCGCCCTTGCTGCCTCGTCGCGTGCGCAACCGGGGGAGCCGGACCGATACTGGCGGGCTGGACCCCCGCCGTCCTCGCTGCCTCGTCGCGTGCGCAACCGGGGGAGCCGGACCGATACTGGCGGGCTCGACCACCCACCGCCCTTGCTGCCTCGTTGGGAGTTCAACCGGGGGCGGCGGGGCCGATGGTCGCGGGCTCGACCGTCCGCTGTCGTTGCTGCCTCGTCGCGTGGGTATCCGGAAGTAGCCGGACCGATGGTCGCGGGCTCGATCATCCGCCGCCGTTGCTGCCTCGTCGCGCGCCCAACCACTGCCACCCGGGCCGACTACCGCGGGGCGGGCCACCCGCCGCTCTCATCACCCCATCGCTTGCGCGCCCGTGGATCTCCCCGGGCGTGCTGCGATGGTTACATCTGCTCCGGTGCGCGCACACCCAGCAGGTTCAGACCGCTCTCCAAGGTGCGCAGGGTGGCCGCGATCAGCGCGAAGCGGGACTCGCGCACCGCCGGGTCCTCGGCCTGGAGGACGGGGCAGTTCTCGAAGAACCCGGTGAACGCCTGCGCGAGGTCGAACAGGTAGGTGCACAGCCGGTGCGGCTCCAGGGTCGCGCCCACGGAGGCCACGGCCGGGCCGAAACCCAGGAGGGACAGCGCCAGCTCGCGTTCGGCCGGCTCGGTGATCGCGACCGGGCCCGCCGCGGCCGCGGGGTCGACCCCGCCCTTGCGGAAGATGGAGCGGATACGCGCGGTCGCGTACTGCAGATAAGGGCCGGTGTTGCCGTTCAGCGCCAGCATCCGGTCGTAGTCGAAGACGTACTCGGTGTCGTGGGAGACCGAGAGGTCGGCGTACTTGACCGCCCCGATGCCGACCTCGCGGGCGATGCCGGCGCGGGTGTCCTCGTCCAGGTCGGGACGGTTGTCGGCGACCACCTTGGCCGCGCGCTCCACCGCCTCGTCCAGCAGCTCCATCAGCCGGATGGGTTTGCCGCTGCGGGTGCGCAGGATCTTGCCGTCGGAGCCGAGCACGTTGCCGATCTGCACGTGGACGGGGTCGACGCCCTCGGGCAGCCATCCGGCCTTGCGCGCGGTCTCCCACACCATCCGCAGGTGGAGTGACTGCGGCGCGCCGATGACGTAGAGCAGGCGGTGGGCGCCCAGCTCCTCGACCCGGTACTTGACCGTGGCGAGGTCGGTGGTGCCGTAGCCGTAGCCGCCGTCGCTCTTGCGCACGATCAGCGGCACCGGCTTGCCCTCGCGGCCGGTGAAGCCGTCGAGGAAGACGCACAGCGCGCCCTCGCTGATCTCGGCGATGCCCCGCCGCTCCAGCTCCTCGCAGATACCGGGGAGCATGTCGTTGTACTTGCTCTCGCCGGCGAGGTCGGCGTCGGTGAGCGTGACGTCGAGCTTGGCGTAGATCCGGTTGAAGTAGACCGTGGAGAGGTCGACCAGCTCCTGCCAGAGCCGCAGGGTCTCGGGGTCGCCCGCCTGCAGCTCCACCACACGCTTGCGTGCCCGCGCCGCGAACTCCGGCGAGCCGTCGAACTTCTCGCGTGCGGCCTGGTAGAAAGCGTTGGGGTCGGTCTTGACCAGCTCGGCCTCGGCCGAGCCCTCGCCCGAGTCGAGCAGGTGCTCGATGAGCATGCCGAAGGGCGTGCCCCAGTCGCCGATGTGGTTCTGGCGGACCACGCCGTGGCCCAGCGCCTCCAGCACGCGCGCCAGGGCGTCGCCCACCACGGTGGTGCGCAGGTGCCCGACGTGCATCTCCTTGGCGACGTTGGGCGCGGAGTAGTCGATCGCCACGGTCTGGGCGTCCTGGCGCGGCACGCCCGCGCGCGGGTCGTCCAGCTGGTTCTGCGCCTGCCCGGCGATCCAGTCGTCGCGCAGGGTCAGGTTCACGAAGCCGGGGCCGCTGATCTCGACCTCGCGGCACATGTCGCCGACGTCCAGGTGCGCGACGATGTCGGCGGCGACGTCGCGCGGGGCTCGGCCGAGTCGCTTGGCCAGCGCCAGTGCGGCGTTGGCCTGGTAGTCGGCGAACTGGGACGGACGGATGACAGGGTCGGTCTCGGCGAAATCGGCGCCCAGTGCGGCGCCGAGTGCGGACTGGACCCGTGCTGCGAGGATCTCCTGCGGGTCGGCCATGACGTCAAGCCTACCGACCTGCCATACCGCCCCGGTGCGGTTTCCACAGGCCCGGTGCGGGCCGACGCGCGGCGCTGCGCGCACCTGACCGCCGCCGCGGGAGGCGCTGTGCCCCGGGTGCCGCGGGCCCGCGCCAACACGAAGGTCGGTGCGCCCCGGACACTTGCCCCCGGCCACCCGGACCCCCGCGCCCGGACACCCGCCCCCGGACCCCCCGAACGTGCCGAACGCCCCGGCCAGACCGCGGGCCCCGGCTAGCGCGCGTGGTCCTCGGCCGCTCCCAGGCGGGGCCGCCGGGCGGTGCGCGCCGCGGCCTGGACCCGGCTGCGCACCTCCTCGCTGATCCCGCCGGAGGTCAGGTCGTGGGCGAGCAGGCAGGCGCGCTCGATCGCCGGTGCGCGGCTGGCGCCGTGGGCCATGACCACGCTGCCGTTGAGCCCCAGCAGCACCGCGCCGCCGTAGGTGTCGCTGTCCAGCCGGTCGCGCAGCTCGCGCAGCGCCCTGCGCTGCAGCAGGGACCCGGCCTTGGCGATGGTGGTCGAGGTCATCGCCTCTCCCACGGCCTGCAACGTGAAACGCACCGCGCCTTCGACCGACTTCAGCGCGACGTTGCCGGTGAACCCGTCGGTGACCACCACGTCGACCTCGCCCGCGAGGAGGTCGTGGCCCTCCACGTTGCCGCGGAAGTCCAGCCGCGTGGCGTGCGGCGCCTGCGCGGCGGCGGCCGTCAGCAGTTCGGCGGTCTTGCGGGCCAGCCGGTTGCCCTTGCCCGGCTCCGAGCCGATGGTCAGCATCGCCACCCGCGGTTCCTCCACGCCGAACGCGCTGCGGGCGTAAGCGGCGCCCAAGTGCGCGAACTGCACCAGCATCTCGGGCTTGGCGTCGGCGTTGGCGCCCGCGTCGAGCAGGATGGTGGGGCGCGGCCGCGTCGGCAGCGCCACGGCCAGCGCCGGCCGCATGATCCCCTGCTGGGTGCGCAGCCGCACCGTCGAGGTGGCGACCACACCGCCGGTGGACCCGGCCGAGACCAGCGCGCTCGCCTCGCCTTGGCGGATGAGCTTGCAGGCCACCGCGACGCTGGACCGCGGACGGCGCCAGCTCGCCAGCGCGCCCTCATGCATGGCCAGCGCGTCCTCCGCGTGCAGGACGGGCATGGCGCCCACGGCCTCCTCCTCGGCGAGCAGCCGGGCGACCTCGGCGCGTCTGCCGACCAGCACGACGCGCAGTCCGTGTTCGCGCACAGCCCGGACGGCGCCTCTGACCGCCTCCCGCGGACCGTGGTCGCCGCCCATCGCGTCCAGGGCGATGACCGGCCCGCCGCGCCCGTCGCGGGCGCCCGCCTGCGGTGTGGTCACCCGCCCCCCTCATTCGATCGCCGTTAACGTCGGCCAGGGATCGGCCCCCGGCCCCGACCCTGCCCCGGCCCCGACCGTCAGCCCCTGGCCGAGGCCGTCATCCCCCGACCTCGACCGTCATTCCCGACCCTGACCGTCAGCCCCGGCCGCGGGACGCACAGGCCGCGGCCGACCCTCTCGCCTCGCGCCCCCGCACCCAGGCGCACCTGACCGTACGCGCCCAGGTTACGCGCAGCGGTGCCCGCCCCCCGCCCCGCGGCGTCCACAGGAGTGTGAAAAGGCCCTGCTCAGCAGTTGGCGGCGGGAAACTGGGTACGAACCATAGGGATTCGGGTAAGACCGACCTTCGGCCGGTTCGGGACAATCGTCCCTTCCGGCCCACAACAGCTGGTCCATGATTCGCGGGAAGCCCGCCGACCGCGGGCTCCCCGGCTACCGCCTGCCCTGCTGCACCCGCACGGCGGGCCGTCGCCCCCAGGAAAGGAGACACGTGAGCTTGACGCACGACGCGGCACCGTCCCCGCCCGAGTCGACCGGGCGCCGGTTTCGTGCCTACACGACGAAGCACCTGGACGAGCTCACGGCTCGCGCCGGTCTGGGCGAGGCCGAGCGCCTCGCGGTCCGAGCGGTCGCCACGGTGCTGCCGTTCCGGGTCAACAGCTACGTCGTCGACGAGCTGATCGACTGGGACGCCGCGCCGGACGATCCGATCTACCGGCTGGTCTTCCCCCAAGCGGACATGCTGCCCTCCGCCGACGTCTCCCGGATGGCCGACCTGCTGCGCCAGGACGCAGCCCGGTCGGAGGTCAACCGCGCGGCCAACGAGATCCGCGCGCGGCTGAACCCCCACCCGGCCGGGCAGATGGAGCTCAACGTCCCCACCTCCACGGGCAAGGACCCGCTGGAGGGCATGCAGCACAAGTACCACGAGACCGTGCTGTTCTTCCCCAAGCAGGGCCAGACCTGCCACGCCTACTGCACGTACTGCTTCCGCTGGGCGCAGTTCGTCGGCGAGCCCGACCTCAAGTTCGCCTCCAGCGAGGTCGACCATCTGGTCGAGTACCTGCACCGGCACCCCGAGGTCACCAGCGTCCTGCTCACCGGCGGCGATCCGATGATCATGGGCGAGACGGTGCTGCGGCGCTACATCGAGCCGCTGCTGGGCGTGGAGACCCTGGAGTCGATCCGCATCGGCACGAAGTCGCTGGCCTACTGGCCGCAGCGCTTCACCACCGACCCCGATGCGGAGGGCACGCTGCGCCTGTTCGAGGAGGTCGTCGCCGCAGGCAAGAACCTCGCGTTCATGGCGCACTTCTCCCACCCCAACGAGATGGCGCCCGACCTGGTCCGCAAGGCCGTCGCGCGCATCCGCGACACAGGCGCGGTCATCCGAACCCAGGCGCCGCTGATCCGCACCATCAACGACGACCCGGCCACATGGGCGAGCATGTGGCGCAGCCACGTCCGCCACGGCATGGTGCCCTACTACATGTTCGTCGAGCGCGACACCGGGCCCCAGGATTACTTCGCCGTCCCGCTGGCCGAGGCCTACGAGATCTTCCGCGGCGCCTTCGCCGAGGTCTCCGGCCTGGCGCGCACCGTGCGCGGGCCCTCCATGTCGGCCACGCCCGGCAAGGTGTGCATCGACGGGGTTGCCGAGGTGGCCGGCGAGAAGGTGTTCGTCTGCCACTTCATCCAGGCCCGCGACCCCGAGCTCGTGGGAAGGCCCTTCTTCGCCCGCTACGACGAGAAGGCCGTCTGGCTCTCCGACCTGGAACCCGCACTCGGCGCCGCCCGCTTCCCCCACGAGCGGGAGCTGCGCGGCGGCGCGGCCCCGCGCATCGGCGCGGCGCACCCGTAGGCCCGAAACCGACCGCCCCGGCCGCCGGTGTGCGCCCTTTCGGCGCGCGGCACCGGCGGCCGGGCCCGACCGCTTGAGGACGCCGCGGAGGCCGCGCGGGCGCAAAGGGCGCCCCCGCACGGGCACACGAGGCGCACGGGCACACGAGGCGCACGGGAGTGGGCCTTCCTGACCTTCCGCCGGTCGCCTCACGCCCGGAGGGCCCCGCCTCACGGAGGCGGAGGTGGCAGAGAAAGCGGAGTCAGGCGGAGCGCATGGGGACGCACCCTGTTGCGCCGGCGGAGGCGCCGCCGCACGACCACACCGCCCGCCGCGCGGAGGCGAAGCACCCGCGCCCCGCGCCCTCCCGGAAGCGCACAGCATGAAGCTGCTGGGCGGGATGCTGCGATGACAGTCCCGAACGGTTTTCACAGATGCTGCCATTCGGACACGGGCACCCACTATGTAGAAGCGCGGGAAAACCCGCGGCGGTCGACCTCAGTGACACGCAGAACCGGGGGCAGGGGCACACCTCCCTCCCCACGCACGAGTGGAAGGCGTTTCCGGCGGATCTGGAGCCGACGTAGGCGCAGGCGACCGGGCGGCCGTCCGAACCCTTCCCTGCGCGGGCTCCGCCGCCCCGCGAGTACGCCACACCCGTCCCGTCGCCTCCGCGTCATAGGGGTTTCGGTCCGCATCCACGGCGCCGCTGCGCCCCCGCTCCTGTCCGGGCGACATAGTGTTGGGTCCGGCCTACCTCCCTCAACCCCCGCGGGCCGGTGTCGCACTCGAGGAGTCCGATGGCTGAGTGGTTCGGCAGTACTGTCGTGGCGACGGGCCGGCTGCCGCTCTTCTGTTTCTTCGTCGCCTTCGTATCCGGCTTCCTGCTGATCAGGATGAGCGTGCGGATGATCCGCGCGGGGGTCCGCTGGTGGCCCGGCAACCTGCGGCCCGGCGGCCTGCACATCCACCACGTGGTCTTCGGCGTGGCCCTGATGATGGTCGGCGGCGTCGCGGCGCTGCTGATCACCGACCGGCAGGGCCCGGCCGTCGCCGCGGCCGCGGCCCTCTTCGGCCTGGGTGCGGCGCTGGTGCTCGACGAGTTCGCGCTGATCCTGCATCTGCGCGACGTGTACTGGACCGAGCAGGGGCGCGCCTCGGTCGATGCGGTGTTCGTCGCGGTCGCGCTCACCGGCCTGCTGCTGACCGGGTTCCGGCCCTTCGGCTGGGAGTGGGTGCAGTCGGCCGGGCCCGGCGGCGGCTGGCAGGCCGGCGCCCAGGCGGGACTGCTGACGCTGACGCTGGTCAACCTCGTGGGCTCGGTGGTCAGCCTGCTCAAGGGCAAGATCTGGACCGGGCTGACCGGGGTCTTCGTGCCCGCGATATCGGTGGTGGCGGCCGTGCGGCTGGCTGTTCCCGGCTCGCCGTGGGCGCGGTGGCGCTACCCCGCGGGCTCGGCCAAGCTGGCCCAGGCGGTCCGCCGCGACCTGCGCCTCCGGCGGCCGCTGATCAAGGCCAAGATCCGCGTCCAGGAGCTCATCGCCGGACGCCACGACCTGGAGCCGCCGTCCGCGCCGCGGCCCGGACCGGCGCCCGGCGATCCGCCGGGCGAGGCGCCGGTGCTGTCCCGCGCCGTCTAGACGTGCATCTGCCGGGGTTGTGATGTCCCGGCACTGGTAGCAGCCAGCACACCCGTGGCGGTGGCTGCGGGACGAGAGGACTTTCCGAATTCCGGTGCGCCCTGCGACATCAGCACCGGTGCTCAAGAGGCCTGCTCAGGAGCCCCCACATGCCGCAGCAACAACGCCCCGCCCATCCACGTCGACCTCAAGAGACCCGGCCGCATGCCCGACGGCGGCGGCCGCAAGGTACCGGGCCGGGCCGCCGCGGCGCGCCGACACGGACACCGGCGGCACCGGAAAACGGCACCGCTTCCTGCACACCGCCCTCGACGACCACCCCCCGCCCGGTCGGCGGCTGATGCGCCGATGACTCAGTCCCTCACCGGTCAGGGGGTCGTGGAACCGTCCTCGGGTCATGCCAGGAGCGCCAAGCGAGTTGAGCGAAGGGAATGATCACCAGGACGTCGACGATGTAGGCGACCCATTCGAGGCGGAGGGCTCGGCCGGCCGGGAACGCGACGGCAGCGAGGCAGATGAGGGCGGCGACCCATAGAGGGGACGTTCGCGTCCAACCGATGATCAGGCCGAAAGTCAGGAGCGCCAGGGGAAACACCGGGCCCGGCAGCCACAGGACGAGAAAGCCCTGCGGCGGATAGTCGTCGAATCCCTCGAGTGCCGCCCTGCCGTCCAGGCCGAAGGTGCCCTCGAAGAATCCCTGCAGCCCGAACGCGATGCTGCCGAACATGCCTACCAGCAGTATCAGCAACCAGATCCCCGCAACATTGGGGACGTGTTCGCGTATCCGTTCATATTCGCCGATAAGTCCGTATACCCACGGCACCATGGACAGTGCGATCAGCATTCCGCCGTTCACGCCGTAATGCCCGCCGGTCCAGAAGAACGGTGAAACAGCGAAGATGACCGGGCCGAGGAAAAGCGCCGCCGCCTGCAGCCGTCGCACGAACATGACCGGCAGATTATGGAGACCGCTCCAGGCCTGCAAGTGCACACTCAAGAAGTGTTCTTTTATTCGGCATTATTGGGCCGCGCCGCCGGGCAGACCACGTCGCTCGAATGCACATTCCGGCGCTGATGGCGCGCACTGCCCGCGCTGCGGGCGGTGCGCACGTCGGCCGCGTGCCGCGCGCCGCGCCCGCTACGCATCGTTCGCCCTTCCACTGGCCTCGCGCCTTTGGGTGATGGTGGCCGCTCCTTCTGTGGCGTCGTGGCCGGCAGAGTTGGGGGCGCGCGGTTTCGTTCTGGCGCCGCTGCCTCTGGGCGGCGGCCGCGGCCGAGGTGTCGGGTGGGCGGAGTCGGCGGGTGCTGTGCCCCGCAGGCCGGGGTGTCGTCGTCGGCCGGGCCCCGCGGCGGCCGCGGCCGCGTAGGCGCCGGGCGGGCCGGTTCGTTTAGAGTGGCCGGACGATGGCTTCTTCGCGCGACAACGCCGCCCGGATCCATCACCGCGGCCTGGTGATCGGCGTCGACATCGGCGGCACCAAGGTCGCCGCCGGAGTGGTGACACCCGGCGGCCGCATCCTGGCACGCGACCGCGCCGAGACCCCCGACCGAAGCAAGAGCCCCAAGGTCGTCGAGGACACCATCGTCGAGGTGGTCGAACGGCTCCGGCGCGCCTACCCGGTGCGGGCGGTGGGCGTGGGCGCCGCCGGCTTCGTCGACGAGCAGCGCGCGACCGTGCTGTTCGCGCCCCACCTGTCCTGGCGCGACGAGCCGCTGCGCGAGGCGCTGCGCTCCCGGATCCAGCTTCCGGTGGTGGTCGAGAACGACGCGAACGCCGCCGCGTGGGCCGAGGCGCGGGTGGGCGCCGGGCGCGAGGCCGCCGACACCGTGGTGGTCAACCTGGGCACCGGGATCGGCGGCGCGGTCGTCATCGGCGGCGAGCTCTACCGCGGCCGCCACGGCATGGCCGGGGAGTTCGGGCACATGACCGTGGTGCCGGGCGGGCTGCGCTGCGAGTGCGGAAACCGCGGCTGCTGGGAGCAGTACGCGAGCGGCAACGCCGTCACCCGCGAGGCGCGCGAGCTGGCCGCGGCCGACTCCCCGGTGGCGCGGGGCCTGATCGCCGCGGTGGCGGGCACGCCGTCGCTGATCACCGGGTCGCTGGTGAGCGAGCTGGCGCGGTCGGGCGACATGGCGTGCGTGGAGCTGCTGGAGGAGGCCGGGGGCTGGCTCGGGCTGGGGCTGGCCAACCTCGCGGCGGCCTTCGACCCCGACCTGTTCGTCATCGGCGGTGGGGTATCGCAAAGCGGCGAACTGCTCCTGGAGCCCGCCCGGCGGGCCTTCCGGCGCACGCTGACCGGGCGCGGTCACCGGCCCGAGCCGCGCATCGTCTCGGCGGAGCTGGGCAACGAGGCCGGGCTGATCGGCGCGGCCGACCTGGCCCGCGACGCGCTGCCGCGCTGGCGTCAGGGCCGCCGCCAGCGCCGCATCGGCAGCGCGGCCCGCATCCGCGGCCGCTCCCGCTAGCCCGCCGCCCGCCCGCACAAGCCCGCCCGCACGCGCACCCCCGCGCCCCCGTCCGCCCGCCCGCCGCATGCCGCCGCGCGTCCGGTGACCGGCGCGGGGAACCCGTGCCGGAATAACCGAACCTCGTTCTAGTCGGGGCGGTCCGGGGTCTGTAGAGTGCCGCCCATGGAGCTGAATGGAGTTGCCGCCCTGGTGTCCGGCGGCGCAAGCGGACTGGGCGAGGCCACCGTCAAGGAGCTGGCGTCCGCGGGGGCCACGGTCGTGGTCGCCGACCTGAACGCCGAGCGCGGAGAGGCGCTTGCCAAGGAGGTCGGCGGCGTCTTCGTCGCCACCGACGTCTCCGACGAGTCCCAGGTGCAGGCGGCCGTGGACGCCGCCGTGGCCACCGGCCGCCCACTTCGGGTGGCGGTGTCGTGCGCGGGCATCGGCTGGGTCAACCGCACCGTCACCAAGGAGGGTACCCCGCACGACCTCGCCACCTACAAGAAGGTCATCGACGTCAACCTGATCGGCACGTTCAACGTGCTGCGCCTCTCGGCCGCGGCGATGTCGGCCACCGAGCCCGTCAACGAGGACGGCGAGCGCGGCGCGATCGTGAACACCGCCTCGGTCGCCGGGCTGGAGGGGCAGATCGGCCAGATCGCGTACGCGTCCTCCAAGGGCGGCGTCATCGGCATGACCGTGCCCGCGGCTCGCGACCTCGCCGCGGCGGGCATCCGGGTCAACACCATCGCGCCGGGCATCCTGGACACCCCCATCTACGGGCAGGGACCCGAGTCGGAGGAGTTCAAGCAGCGCCTCGCCGCCCCGGTGCCGTTCCCCAAGCGCATGGGCACCCCCGGCGAGTTCGGCAAGCTGGCGCGCGCCCTGCTGGAGAACGGCTACATCAACGCCGAGGTCGTCCGGATCGACGGCGGCCTGCGCATGCCGCCGAAGTAGTGCCGTCAGCGGTCGGCGGGAGGAGGCGGAATCGAGTGAGGAGCACGATGAGCGACGAGGTGGGCTTCGCCGCCGAGGACGGCGTCGCCGTCATCACCATCAACCGCCCGCAGGCCAAGAACGCCGTCAACGCCGCCGTGGCACAGGGCGTCGCCGATGCGCTGGACGAGCTGGACTCCCGCACGGACCTGGTCGTCGGCGTGCTCACCGGCGCCGGGCAGACCTTCTGCGCGGGCATGGACCTCAAGGCGTTCATGCAGGGCGAGGTCCCCACGGTCGAGGGGCGCGGGTTCGCCGGGTTCGCCCAGCGGCCGCCGCGAAAGCCGCTGGTCGCGGCCGTCGAGGGCTACGCCCTGGCCGGCGGGTTCGAGGCGGTGCTGGCCTGCGACCTGGTGGTCGCCGCCGAGGACGCCAAGTTCGGCATCCCCGAGGTCAAGCGCGGACTGGTGGCCGGCGGTGGCGGGCTGCTGCGCCTTCAGCACCGCATCCCGCGCAACATCGCGATGGAGCTCGCGCTGACCGGCGACTTCGTCAAAGCGCCGCGCATGGCCGAGCTGGGCCTGGTCAACAAGGTCACCGCGCCCGGCGTCGCGCTGGAGGGCGCCCGCGAGCTCGCGGGGCGCATCGCGGCCAACGCCCCGATGGCGGTCGCAGTGTCCAAGCGCGTCATCGGCGAGTCCGACGACTGGGCCGCCGATGAGATGTGGCGGCGCCAGGACGAGATCGCGGGCCCGGTCTTCGTCAGCCGCGACGCCATGGAGGGCGCGGCCTCCTTCGCCGAGAAGCGCGAACCCCGGTGGACGGGCGAATGACCCGCAGCGGGCGCGGCGCGGCACGCGGCCGACGTGCGCACCGCCCGCAGTGCGGCCGGGGCCCCGTCCCTGCCGGAGACCGGGGCCCCGCCCCCAGTCTGAGTGCGGGGCCTCCGGAAGCGGTCGGCGCCCGGGCCAGCCGCGGACGGCGCGGCCCGCCCCGGCGCGGCTTCAGCCGGGCGGAAGCGGGACGTCCAGCGCGCGCAGCATCGTCGCCAGCATGTCGTAGTAGCCGACCAGGGTGATCAGTTCGACCACGCCGGCCTCGCCGAAGTGCTCTTCGGCGGCCGCGTGGCAGGCCTCGGAGGCGTCGCGGTCGCGCAGCAGCGCCCGGGCGTAGTCGAGGGCGGCGCGGTCGGAGGGGCCGAAGGCCTCGGGTACGGCGTGGCCGCCCAGCGCGGCGATCTCGGCCTCGGTCAGCCCCGCCTCGCGGGCCAGCCGCCGGTGCACCGACCACTCGAAGGCGCTGGCGCGGGCGGTGGCCACGGACAGGACCACGATCTCGCGGACGCGCGCCGGCAGCGTGGTCCGCGCCCCCACGGCCGCGCTGAGCCCCTGCAGCGCCGCGCCCACGCCCGGGGCCGCCAGCATCGCGTTGAAGGGCCCGTGCAGCCGCCCCTGCTCGTCGAACAGCTCGAACGCCGGCTCGCTGCCGTACTTGGCCACCACGCCGTCGTATATCGCCCGCTGCTCGGGGCCGAGCTCGTCGGGGGAGTACCAGTGGATCCGGCCGTGGCGCATCCGACGATTATGCCGCGGCCGGCCGCCGCCCCTCCGCGGCGGCCCCCGCGCGCCGGGGAGGGGAAGGATCCGCGGCCGGATCCGGCCGCGGTGTCAGATCCGCTGCCAGGCCTCGGAGAGCACCCGGCGCAGGACGGACTCGATCTCGTCGAAGTGCTCGGGGCCGCAGATGAGCGGCGGGGAGAGCTGGACGACGGGGTCGCCGCGGTCGTCGGCGCGGCAGATCAGACCGGCCTCGAAGAGGGCGGGCGAGAGGAACCCCTTGAGCAGCCGGGCGGCCTCGTCGCCGGTGAAGGTCTCGCGGGTCTCCTTGTCCTTGACCAGCTCGATGCCGTAGAAGTAGCCGTCGCCGCGGACGTCGCCGACGATGGGCAGGTCGTACAGGCGCTCCAGGGCGGACCGGAACACCGGGGTGTTGCGGCGCACGTTGTCCAGCAGCTTCTCGTCCTCGAAGACGTCCAGGTTGGCCATGGCGGCCGCGGCGGCGACGGGGTGGCCGCCGAAGGTGACACCGTGGGTGAACATTCCGCCGGACTCCTGGAAGGGCTCCATCAGCCGCTCCCGCGCGATCACGCCGCCCATGGGCACGTAGCCCGAGGTCACGCCCTTGGCGAAGGTGATCATGTCGGGCAGGTAGCCGTACCGCTCGGCGCCGAAGTACTCGCCGAGGCGGCCGAAGGCGCAGATGACCTCGTCGGAGACCATCAGCACGCCGTAGCGGTCGCAGATCTCGCGGACCCGCTGCAGGTAGCCGGGCGGCGGCGGGAAGCAGCCGCCGGAGTTCTGCACCGGCTCGACGTAGACCGCGGCCACGGTCTCCGGGCCGTTCTGCACGATGGCGTCCTCGATCCGGTCGGCGGCCCACGCGCCGAACGCCTCGGGGTCGTCGCCGTGCGCCCGCGCCCGGTAGAGGTTGGTGTTGGGCACCTGGACGGTGGTGGGCACCAGCGGCTCGAAGGGCGTCTTCAGATCCTGCACGCCGGTGATCGACAGCGCTCCCATGGTGGTGCCGTGATAGGCGACCTCGCGGCTGACGACCTTGTGCCGCGTGGGCTGGCCGACGGCCTTGAAGTACTGGCGGGCCAGCTTCCAGGCGCTCTCCACGGCTTCGGAGCCGCTGGTGGTGAAGAATACGCGGTTCAAGTCGCCCGGCGCCATGCGGGCGAGGCGGTCGGCCAGGCGCACCGCCGTCGGATGGGCGTAGGTCCAGATGGGGAAGTAGGCCAGCTCGCGGGCCTGCGCGGCGATGGCGTCGGCGATCTCCCCGCGGCCGTGGCCGACCTGCGAGACGAAGAGCCCGGAGAGCCCGTCCAACAGGCGGCGCCCCCGGGAATCGTAGACGTAGGCTCCCTCGCCGCGCTCGATGACCGGGATGTCGGAATCGCTATAGGCCGCCATCTCGGTGAAGTGCATCCACAGGTGGTCCTTGGCCGCCTGTTGGAGGCCGCCGGACGTGTCGTGCTGCCGGGCTGTCACTTGGCTCCCCCTGAAGGGTCGTGATGTGCGGGGACCGTTTGGTCGACCCAGTGAAATAGTCGCATCGTCAGAAAGTCTGTCAAGTATCCGCTGATAAACACGATCTTTACAACGGAATCCCTTGTGGCAGGTCAAGGGGTCTGTCATCGTACGGATCAGGCACGAGCCGTGCGTCCCCATTCCACCGGGAGGAACCCCCCGTGCAAGAGCAGTCGAGCCGCCCACGGCGGCTGCGCAACTTCATCAACGGCGAGTACGTCGACGCGGCCGACGGGCGGACCGGCGACCTCGTCGACCCGGTGACCGGCGAGGTCTTCGCTCAGGCGGCGCTGTCCGGCCCAGCCGACGTCGACGCGGCGTTCTCCGCGGCCCAGGCCGCTTTCGACGGCGGCTGGCGCGACAGCACGCCCGCCGAACGCCAGATCGCCATCAACCGCTTCGCCGACGCGGTCGAGGAGCGCGCCGACGACCTGGTCGCCGCCGAGGTGGAGAACTGCGGCAAGCCGGTCCAGCTCACCCGGGACGAAGAGCTGTGGCAGGTCACCGACGCCCTCCGGTTCTTCGCCGGCGCCGCCCGCAACCTGGAGGGCAAGGCGGCGGGCGAGTACATGGCCGACCACACCTCGTGGGTCCGCCGCGAGCCCATCGGCCCCGTCGGCCAGATCACGCCGTGGAACTACCCCATGGCCATGGCCTCCTGGAAGATCGGTCCCGCGCTGGCCGCGGGCAACACCGTGGTCCTCAAGCCCTCCGACACCACCCCCGTCTCGACCCTGCTGCTGGCCGAGATCGCCGCGGAGTTCCTGCCGCCCGGCGTCTTCAACGTGGTCACCGGCGACCGCGACACCGGCCGCGCCCTGGTCGAGCACCCCGTGCCCCGGCTGGTCTCGCTGACCGGCTCCACACGCGCCGGGCTGGAGGTCGCCCAGCAGGGCTCCAAGGACCTCAAGCGGCTGCACCTGGAGCTGGGCGGCAAGGCGCCGGTCATCGTCTTCGACGACGCCGACATCGAGAAGGCCGCCGCCGGCATCGCCGAAGCCGGCTACTTCAACGCCGGCCAGGACTGCACCGCCGCCACCCGCGTCATCGCCGCCCCCGGTGTGCACGACGACCTCGCCGCCGCGCTGGCCGAGCAGGCCGCCCGGACCAGGACAGCCGGGCCGGACGACGCCGACGCCGCCTACGGGCCGCTGAACAACGCCGCGCAGCTGGAGCGCGTCACGGGCTTCGTCGACCGCGCGCCCGGGCACGCCCGGGTCATGGCCGGCGGGAAGCGCGTCGGCGGCAAGGGCTACTTCTACGCGCCCACGGTCGTCTCCGGCCTGCGCCAGGGCGACGAACTCGTTACCGACGAGGTGTTCGGGCCGGTCATCACCGTGCAGCGGTTCGACGACGAGGACACGGCCGTCGAATGGGCCAACTCCGTCCGCTATGGTCTGGCGTCAAGCGTGTGGACTCGCGACCACGGGCGCGCGCTGCGGGTCTCGCGCCGCCTGGACTTCGGCTGCGTCTGGATCAACACCCACATCCCGCTGATCGCGGAGATGCCGCACGGCGGGTTCAAGCACTCCGGCTACGGTAAGGACCTCTCGCTTTACAGCCTGGAGGAGTACACCCGCGTCAAGCACGTCATGAGCTACATCGGCCGTGACTAGCACTTCCGTGAGGAGCCGTCCCATGGCCACCGCCACCGAGGAGACACGCGCCCGCCGAGGCGCCGGGGCCCGCGCCGGCACGCCCGCCATCAGCCTGGAGCAGATCTCCAAGACCTACCGCTCGGGCGGCGAGAACGTGCAGGCGGTGCGCGGTGTCGACCTGCGCATCGAGCAGGGCGAGTTCTTCTCCCTGCTGGGGCCCTCGGGCTGCGGCAAGACCACGACGATGCGCATGATCGCCGGTTTCGAGGACCCCAGCTCCGGCACGGTGCGGCTGCACGGCGAGGAGGTCACCGGGGTCCCGCCCAACCGGCGCGACGTCAACATGGTCTTCCAGAGCTACGCGCTGTTCCCGCACATGACGGTCTTCGACAACGTCGCCTTCGGCCTGCGGCGCAGAAACACTCCCGGCGCCGACATCCGGCGCGCGGTGGCCGAGGCCCTGGAACTGGTGGAGCTGAGCGGGCGCGAGCGCACCAAGCCCGGCAGGCTCTCCGGCGGCCAGCAGCAGCGGGTGGCCCTCGCCCGGGCCCTGGTCAACCGGCCCAGCGCGCTGCTGCTCGACGAGCCGCTTGGCGCGCTCGACCTCAAGCTGCGCCAGGCCATGCAGATCGAGCTCAAGCGCATCCAGCGCGAGGTCGGCATCACCTTCGTCTACGTCACCCACGACCAGGGCGAAGCGCTGACCATGTCCGACCGCATCGCGGTGATGAACGGCGGCCGCGTCGAGCAGCTGGGCACCCCCGCCGAGATCTACGAGCGGCCCGCCACCCGCTTCACCGCGGGGTTCATCGGCACCTCCAACCTGCTGAGTGGAACGGTCACCGGGCACAGCGGCGACCGCGCCACGGTCCGGGTGGAGGGCGCCGGCGAGATCCCCGCCATCGGCGCGGCGGCGCCCGGCTCGCGGGTCGACCTGACCGTCCGCCCCGAGAAGATCGCGCTGGAGACCGCCGATCCGCCGGGCGACCGGGCGCGGCTGTCCGGCACGGTCGCCGAGGTCGTCTACCTCGGCTCGGCCACGCACTACACGGTCCGGCTCGGCGACGGCACCGAGATGGTCGTCTTCCGGCAGAACTCCTCCGACGCCGCAAGCGCCGCCGAGCGCGGCGACACCGTCTGGGTGTCGTGGCGTCCCGAACACGCCTACGCCCTTCCGGGCTAGGGGCCGCGGGGGCCGGGCACCGATCCGCCGGTGCGCGGCCCGCACGGCCGAACCGGGAGTGCCGGACACCTGCCGTCCGGTCACCCGCCCTCCCTCCGTCCCCACCCCCCAAGCAGGAAAGAGCGGACCGCCGTGACCCGACGCCTCACCCCCGCGCAAGCAGCTCTCGCGCGCGGGCTCACCCAGCCCCGACTCAGCCGACGCGGCATGCTCGGGCTCTCCGGACTGACCGCCGCCGGCCTCACCCTCTCCGCCTGCGGAGTGGAAGGCCAGGGCGGCGAGTCGACCAGTGCCAAAGGCTTCTGGGACGGAAAGAAGAGCAACGGCCGGCTCGACTTCGCCAACTGGCCTCTGTACATGGACCCCGGCCACCCCGAGCTGAAGGCCTTCACCGAAGAGACCGGCATCAAGGTCAACTACGACGAGGCCGTCCAGGACAACCCGTCGTTCTTCGGCAAGATCCAGCCGATGCTCGCCCAGGCCGAGCCCATCGGCTACGACCTGATGGTGCTGACCAACGGCATCGAGCTGAACAAGCTCATCGAGCTGAACTACCTGGCGCCGCTGGACCACTCCAAGCTGCCCAACTTCGCCGACCATGCCGCCGACATCTACAAGAACACCAGCTACGACTCCGGCAACCGCTACACGATCCCCTACGCCTCGGGCATCACGGGCATCGCCTACAACCCCGAGTACGTCGACCGGGAGATCACCAGCATCGCCGACCTGTGGGACCCCGCCTTCGAGGACAAGGTCGGCATGTTCTCCGACCCCCAGGAGCTGGCCAACTTCGGGCTCTTCTACAACGGGGTCAAGCCGGCCGACTCCGGCGAGTCGGACTGGATCGACGCCGCCGACGCGCTCCAGGAGCAGCGCGACAAGGGCCTCGTGCGGCGCTACTACTCCCAGGACTACATCCAGCCGCTGAGCAACGGCGACGTGTGGCTGTCCATGGCCTGGTCCGGCGACATCTTCCAGCAGAACGCAGAAGAGGGGACCAACCTGAAGTTCGTCGTCCCCGAAGAGGGCGCCACGCTGTGGAGCGACAACATGATGGTCCCCTTCACCGCGAAGAACCCGGTGGACGCCCTGATGCTGATGAACTTCTTCTACGACCCCGAGATCGCGGCGGACCTGACGGAGTACATCAACTACATCACGCCCGTGCCCGAGGCGCGGGACATCCTGCGCGGCAAGGCCGAGGAGGCCTCCGGCGACGACAAGGAGACGCTGGAGCGCATCGTCGACAGCCCCCTGGTCTTCCCCAATGACGACGACTACGCGAAGCTGCACAACTACGTCCCGGTGACCAGCAACAACGAGGAGAACTTCTCCCCGCTGTTCCTCGCCATCTCGCAGTCCTGACCATGGCGGCCGAACGAACGGGCAGGCGGGGGCGCACGCGCAGGCTGGCGCCCTACGCGCTGGTGCTGCCCGGCTGGATGTGGCTGGCGCTGTTCTTCGTGGCGCCCATCGCCAGCGTGGTGTCGATGTCGCTGATGACCGGCAGCCTCGGCGCCGGCTACGCGTTCACCTTCGAGGTGGGCAACTACACCCGCGCCGTAGGCCTGTACTGGGAGCAGATTGTGCGCTCCCTGGTCTACGGCGGCCTGGCGACGGTGCTGTGCATCGCCATCGGCTATCCCGTCGCCTACTGGATCGCGTTCAAGGGCGGCGCCTACAAGTCGACCTACCTGCTTCTGGTGCTGCTGCCGTTCTTCGTGTCCTTCGTGCTGCGGACGATCTCGTGGGGATTCCTGCTCTCCGACAACGGGATCGTCCTGGGCACGCTGAAGAGCGCGGGGCTGCTGCCCGGCGAGTTCGGGGTTCTCAACTCCGCGACGGCGGTGGTCTTCGGCCTGGCCTACAACTTCCTGCCGTTCATGGTCCTGCCGATCTACGCGGTCCTGGAGCGCATGGACCACCGGGTCGTCGAGGCCGCCTACGACCTCTACGCCGGGCGGGTGCAGGCGTTCGTGCGGGTGGTGCTGCCCATGTCGCTGCCGGGCGTGTTCGCCGGCGTGATCATGGTGTTCATTCCGACCAGCGCCGACTACGTGAACGCGACGGTGCTCGGCGGTACCGGCAACACCATGATCGGCAAGGTGATCCAGACCCAGTACCTGGTGAACAACGCCTACCCGCTGGCGGCGGCCATCACCTTCATCCTCATGGCGGTGCTGCTGGTCGGGATCTTCAGCTACGCCAAGGCGCTGGGAACCGAGCAGGTGATGGAGGTGCAGGCGCGATGACCGCGACCGAGACCGGTCCCGCCGGCTCGCCCCGAGCGGCCGGGCCCGCACGCGGCCGCCGGGGCGGCGAGCGGCGCCGGCCCGACTGGGGCAAGTA
The DNA here is from genome assembly GCF_039531585.1 of Streptomonospora arabica. Classification (NCBI taxonomy): domain Bacteria; kingdom Bacillati; phylum Actinomycetota; class Actinomycetes; order Streptosporangiales; family Nocardiopsidaceae; genus Streptomonospora; species Streptomonospora arabica. The sequence goes on from NZ_BAAAQI010000005.1 coordinate 241,028, forward strand.
CTTCACCTGGGGCGTGCTGTGCTGGCTGTTCGCGCCCATCGTGTTCATGGTCGTGTTCAGCTTCAACGACATCAAGGGGCGGCACAACGTCACCTGGGAGGGCTTCACCCTCCGCTGGTACTCCGACGCCTTCGCCTACCCCGACCTCAACGTCGCACTGCTGAACACCGTCACTATCGCGGTGCTGACCATGCTCATCGCCGGGTTCCTCGGCACGCTGCTGGGCTTGGCCCTGGGGCGCTACCGGTTCCTCGGCCAGTCGGCCACCAACCTGGTGATGTTCTCGGCGATCTCCGCGCCCGAGGTCGTGCTGGGCGCCTCGCTGCTGTCGATGTTTTTGACCATGAACATCGCCGTGGGCTACTGGACCATTCTCATCGCCCACGTGATGTTCTCGGTGTCGTTCGTGGCCATCACCGTGCGGGCGCGGGTCCTGACCATGGACCCCGGCATCGAGGAGGCCGCGCGCGACCTCGGCGCCAGCCCGCTGACCACGTTCCGGCTGGTGACGCTGCCGCTGCTGGTGCCGGCGATCACCTCCGGCGGGCTGATCGCCTTCGCGCTCTCGGTCGACGACTACATCATCACGTCGTTCGTCTCCGGCAGTACCCAGACCTTCCCCCTGTGGATCTGGGGCGCCACCCGCGTGGGAATCCCGCCGCAGGTCAACGTGATGGGCACGCTGATCTTCGGCGTCGGCGTGCTGCTGGCCGTCGGCAACATGGTGCTGGCCCGCCGCCGCAGCCGCTGAGGTCCGCCCGGCGGCGGCGCGCCCGCGCCGCCGCCGGGCGGATACCGGACCGTCCGCAGGCACACGGCCGGCCGCAGGGCCCGAACCGCCGGGACCGCCGCAAGCACGTCCCGCATGAGCAGCATCCGCGAACGGAGTTGATCCACGTGTCCGCCCCCGCGACCGCGTCCGCACCCGATCCGGACGCCTCCCGCACCGCACAGGTCTCCCGTGCGCTGGCCCAGGCCCGTCCGCGCACCTTCTGGCTCGACCCCGAGGTGGCCGGGCACGCCGTCCCCGAGGCCGCACCCGCGCTGTCGGGCGCCGAGCGGGCCGACCTCGCCGTCGTCGGCGGCGGCTACAGCGGGCTGTGGGCCGCCCTCATCGCCAAGGAGCGCGACCCCGGGCGCGACGTCGTGCTGCTGGAGGCGCGCACGGTCGGCTGGGCGGCCTCCGGCCGCAACGGCGGGTTCTGCGCCGCCAGCCTCACCCACGGCCACGGCAACGGGGCCCAGCGCTGGCCGGAGGAGATCGCCGAACTGGAGCGGCTGGGCCGCCAGAACCTCGACGGCATCCAGAGCACCGTCGAGCGCCACGGGATCGCCTGCGAGTTCGAGCGCACCGGCGAGATGGCCGTGGCCACCGAGCCCTGGCAGGTCGACGACCTCACCGACGAGGCCGCCGCCCTGCGCGCCCTCGGCCAGCGCGTGCGCACCCTGACCGGCGCCCGGGTCCGCGCCGAGGTCGACTCGCCCACCTACCTGGGAGGCCTCTTCGATCCCGACGGCGTGGCCCTGGTGCACCCGGCCAAGCTGGCGTGGGGGCTGCGCGAGGCCTGCCTCCGGCTGGGCGTGCGCATCCGGGAGCACACCCCCGTGCGGGCGATCCGCCCCGAGCGCGGCGGCCTGCGGCTGGAGTCGCGGGGCGGCTCGGTCTCGGCCGAGCGTGTGGCCTGGGGCGGTGGAGGTTTTCCGGGCCCGCTGCGGCGCGTCCGGCACTTCGTCGCGCCCGTCTACGACTACGCGCTGGTCACCGAGCCGCTGAGCAGCGAGCAACTTGCCGCCGTCGGCTGGGGGAACCGCCAGGGTGTCAGCGATTCCGGCAACCGGTTCCACTACTACCGGCTCACCGCCGACAACCGCATCCTGTGGGGCGGCTACGACGTCGTCTACCACTACGGCGGCCGCGTGCGTCCCGCCTACGACCAGCGCCCGGACACCTTCCACCGGCTCGCGCGCCACTTCTTCACAACGTTCCCGCAGCTGGAAGGCCTGTCTTTCACGCACAGCTGGGGCGGGGTGATCGACACCTGCAGCCGGTTCTGCGCGTTCTTCGGCACCGCCCACCGCGGCCGCCTGGCCTACGCCGCCGGCTACACGGGCCTCGGCGTGGGGGCCACCCGCTTCGGCGCCCAGGTGATGCTGGACCGCCTCGACGGCGCCGACACCGAGCGGACCCGCCTGGCCATGGTGCGCGCCAAGCCCGTCCCCTTCCCGCCCGAGCCGCTGCGCTACGCCGGGATCCAGGCCACCAAGCGGGCCATCGCCGCCGCCGACCGCGACGGCGGCCGCCGCAACGCCTGGCTGCGCACCCTCGACGCCGTAGGGATGGGCTTCGACAGCTGACCGCAGCGGCCCCGGTGGGGCCGGGGCCGGGACCGGCCGATCGTGTCAGTCGAAGATGTCCTCGGCGGTGTCGGCGCTAAGGGCGCGCTTCATCCAGGTGTCTAGCTGGTCGGGGTCGGTGCAGGTGCTGATGCGTTCCGCGACCTCGTCCGAGACGTGGAGCCCCCGGTGGCGGAGCGCGGAGACCACGCACTCCGCCTTGCCTTCGCGATATCCCTCCAGGTAGCCCTCGACAAAGGCGGTTGCGTAGGCCGTGCGAGAAACCGTGGGATGGCGTTCGGCGAATGCCTCCGCCGCGGTCCGGGCTCTGCCTCTGAGCGTGGCCGGGATCGCGCCGGTGGAACCGAGGGATCGGGCGGTCGGGCCGGTCATAGGTGGTTCCCGCTCTACTGGTCGGGTGTGGAGGCTCCGGGATTGTCGAAGATGTCTTCGGCGGCGTTGGCGCTGAAGGCGCGCGCGTGCCAGGTGTCGAGCTGGTCGGGGTCGGTGCAGGTGCTGATGCGTTCCGCGACCTCGTCCGAGACGTGGAGCCCCCGGTGGCGGAGCGCGGAGACCACACACTCCGCCTTGCCTTCGACCCTGCCTTCGCTGATGTACTTGCGGGCGAAGTCGGATTGGTAGGTGAAAGTCGGATTGGCCATCAGTGCATCCCAGTTCTCTCGTGCCGCTCCCCTGAGCGCGGACACCATGTAGTCATGGTAGACGGAGAAGTCGTCGTTGTTGAGGGTTTTCAGCCCTTCCGCGCAGGCGACCAGGATCTTCTCCTCCTCGCCGCCGTGTGCCAGTGCCGAGAGCACCGCGAGCTCGGGGAGCTCCCTCGCCTCCTCCGCTGAGACGACCACCGGAATCTCGTCGGGCCCGACGACGAACGGGACCAGCCGCATACCGGGCTGACCGAGGTCGATGGGCTCGCGCGCCCACACAGCGGTCTTCTCGTCGGGGCAGAAGACGATCAGCATCACCGGGCATTCCAGGTTCTGGCGCACCGTGGCGATGTAGACCGGCCAGGAGTAGCGCTTCCGGGTGTCCTCTCTGCGCTGTACCTCGGCGATCACCGCCATGAGCGCCTGCGAGCCGTCGCGCAGGGCGACGACGCGGTCGCTGTAGAAGTTCGTGGTCTTGAACCGCGTGCAGTTCTCCGACGCCATGTCGGCGTGCTCGTACGGGGGGAGGTCGACACCGAACTCGTCCTCCAGTAGGCGCGTGACCAACTCAGGGCGGTTCTTGACGAACTCGATCGGCATCTCATGGGCGTTCGAGGGCATGGCGGGAAGCTATCGGGGTGCCGCGTGCGCTCGGGCGGAAACGCTGGAAAACCGCCGATGATCGGCTTATCGGGATGCGTTGAATTGCGCCCGAATACCGAACGCGTTCGCAGCGGACAGTGCCGTTCGCGCCGATTTTCTCCCATTCGCCGGGCGGTCGCGGTCCGGCGGGCGTTCCGAGTTCGGCGCCTACTGCTCGGGCCGAAATCCGGGCCCGCGCGCATGACAGGTGTCATGTGCGGGGCCGGGCGGTTCTCACGGGCGGGCGGTGACAACGGCTTCTTGGGCGCACGGCGAGTGAGACGGAAGAATCGGGCCCATGAGCACAGCAGAACGGCCCGCGGCCGAGCACGGCGCGGGCGAACCCGCGATCAGCGTCCGCGACCTGCGGCAGAGCTATGGCGACTTCGAGGCGGTCCGGGGGGTCTCCTTCGACGTCCGGCCGGGAGAGCTCTTCGCCCTGCTGGGCACCAACGGGGCGGGCAAGACCACGACCGTGGAGACCCTGGAGGGGTTCCGCCGCCCCAGCGCGGGAACGGTCCGCGTCCTGGGCGCCGACCCCTACGGGCAGCCTCCCGGCCTCCGCGACCGCGTCGACGCCGTACTGCAGCACAGCGGCCTGTTTCCGGAGCTGACCACCGCCGAGACGATCGACCTCTCCCGCGACCTCGCCGCCGACCCGATGGACCGCGCCGATGTGCTGGAGCTGACCGGCCTCACCGAGAAGGCCGGCGTCCAGGTGCGCCAGCTCTCCGGAGGCCAGAAGCGCCGGCTCGACCTGGGGCTGGCGGTCCTCTCGCGCCCTGAGGTGCTGTTCCTGGACGAGCCGACCACCGGTATGGACCCCGAGGCCCGGCGGGCCACCTGGACGCTCATCGGCGACCTGGTCCGCCGGGGCGCCGCCGTCCTGCTCACCACGCACCACCTGGAGGAGGCGGAGCACCTCGCCGGCCGGCTCGCCATCATGCACCGCGGCGAGTTCAGGGCCGAGGGCGCCCTGCACGACGTCGTCGTCGAATGGGGCGACCGCATCGCCTTCCGGATGCCCGCCGACGTCCGCTTCGAGGACCTGCCGGAGCTGCCGGGCGCGACCGCCGCCGCCGAGGTCCGCGGCGGCGACGCCTGGGTCCGCTACACCGTGCGCGGCGACGACGCCGACGGCCGCGCCCACCGGGCGATGGAGCCGCTGCTGGACTGGGCCCGCGAGCGCGGCACGTCCCTGGGCCGGCTGGAGCTGCGCAGCGCGTCGCTGGAGGACGTCTTCCTCAGCGTCGCCGAGGGCGCTTCCGGCATCGCCGCGACCCCCGCCGGCGCCGACTGAACCGCCGCGCGCCCCGCGAGGGCCCCGCACGACTTCCGCCGCGCACGACCGCAGAGGAAACACACATGACCACCCCCACCCGCACGCCGGCGCGCAGCGGCTCCCCGGGAGCGCGCGTGCGCCACCCCGTACACCCGGTGCGCCAGGCCCTGCGGCTCACCCGCACCGAGCTCACCCTGATCTACCGGTACCGCACCGCGCTGTTCTACGTGCTGTTCCCGCTGTTCTTCGTCGGGATCGCGATGGTCACTCAGGGCGAGTCGGCCATCCCCGGCGTCAGGACCGAGGCGATCGCGCTCTCCGGAACCCCCGCCGTCATCGCGATGATGATCGGCGTCATGCACGCCTCCAACATCTACGCGGCCCGCCGCGAGCAGCTCATCCTCAAGCGGTTCCGCGCCAGCGGCGTCCCGCCGTTCGCACTGTTCGGCGCGACGACCCTCTCGGTTCTGGCCGCGGTTGCCGTCCTCAGCGCCATGGTCTTCGCGGTGCTCGCCGCCGGGGTCGGCGAGCTGCCGAGCGACCCGGTGATGGTGGTCCTGACAGCGCTGCTGACCACGGTGACCATGTCGCTGTTCGGCGCGGCGTCCAGCCGCTTCGCGCGCAACGCCGAGAGCGCGCAGATGATGAGCATGGTCCCGTTCCTGCTCTTCTACGCCTCCAGCGGCATGATGGTGCCGTTGGCCATGCTGCCCGACTGGCTCGCGACCGTGTGTCGGCTGCTGCCGATGGCGCCGGCGGTGGACCTGCTGCGCAGCGGCTACCTCGGCCGCGACGTGTTCGGCGGGCTGACGGGCGCGGAACCGGCATCGCTCGCGGAGCTGTGGGCGGCCGGGCTGCCGTCGCTGGCGGTCGTGCTGGTCTGGACCGCCGTCGCGGTGCTGTCGCTGCGCTCCTTCCGCTGGGACCCCCGCCAGCCCGGCTGAGCGTGCGACTCCGCCGGCGGGCCGCGGGCGCGCTCCCGCCGGCGGACCGGCGGCGGCGTGACCGGAGGACGGCCGGCCCCGCCGCCGCCGGCGTCGGCGTCCCCGACCGGGGGTGCCGTGCGTCTAGGCTGATCGGCGCGGCGAGCCGCGGCGAGCCGCGGCGAACCGCACGACGGGCGCCCGGCGGAAGGGAGTGCAGGTGGCGGACACCGACGCGGATGGCGGCACAGCGGTGCTGGCCGGTCATGCGGACCGGACCGGCCGCAGGCTGGACCGCGCGCGCCGCATCGTGCTGTCGCTGTCGACGACGACACCGCTCTTCTGCGTGTTCACTGCAGTCGTCGGCGCGACCAACCTCATGGCGCCCAACGAGGCGACGCGGACCTTCGCCAGCCGGGGGCCCTTCCCCCAGGACGTGGCGCTGTCCGCGGTCGGCGTACTGTGCTCGGTGCTGGTGGCCTACCTGTCGATGCGGGTCATCCGCACCCGCATCGACCGCCCCAGCGCCACGCTGCGGCGCGACGTGGCGCTGTCCTACCTGGGGCTGCTGGTCACGGTCGGGCTGCTGGGCCCCAACCCGGCCACGCTGAGCGTCCCCCAGTTCTGGGCCGCCAGCGTCGCCGTCACCGGCCGGATCCGGGACAAGGCCGGCTACGCCGCGCTGATGCTGGCCGCGGGCGTCGCGCCGATTCTGGTGACGATGTGGGGCTCTCCCGCGTCGGCGATGGGTACGGTCGCCGCCTGGCTGGTGTTCTTCCACCTCATCGTCTTCCTGGTCATGCTGTTCAGCAACGTCGCCATCATCGTGCTGTGGGACGTCGTCACGGAGGCGCACGCCGCCCGCGACGCCCAGGCGCGGCTGGCGGTGACCGAGGAGCGGCTGCGCTTCGCCCGCGACATGCACGACCTGCTCGGCCACAGCCTGTCCGCGCTCGCCGTCAAGAGTGAGCTCGCGGCCCGGCTGGTGGAGGCCGATCCCCGGTCGGCCGGCCGCGAGATGAGCGCCGTGCAGCACCTCGCCCGCGACGCACTGCGCGAGGTGCGCACCGCCGTGTCCGGATACCGCGACGTCAACCTGGCCGCTGAGGCCGAGGGCGTCCGGGCGGTCCTGGCCGCCGCCGGGGTGCGCTGCACCGTCACCGGCGCCGAAACCGACGTCCCCGCGGAGCAGCGCTCGCTCGCCTCGTGGGTGGTGCGCGAGGGAACCACGAACGTGCTGCGGCACAGTTGCGCCAAGCGCTGCGCCGTGACTCTGCGCCGCGACAGCGACAGCCTGGTCGCCGAGGTCTTCGACGACGGTACGCAAGAGGACGGTGACGGCGCGCCCTTCGGCAACGGTCTGTCCGGGCTGGCGGAGCGGGTCGCGAGCGCGGGAGGAGCGCTCACCGCCGGTCCCGCATCCGGCGGCGAGGGCTTCCTGCTGCGCGCCGTGCTGCCGCTGCCGGCGGCCACCCGCGGCGGCGGGGAGGTCGCGGAACCGCCGCCCGGCCGTGACCCGGGTCCAACACCGGGGAGGAAGGACGTGCCCGCGTGATCCGAGTCGTTCTCGCCGACGACGAGCACCTGGTGCGCGGCGCGATCGCGGCGCTGCTGGGGCTGGAGCCGGACCTGGAGGTGGTCTCCCAGGTCGGGCGCGGTGACGAGGTCGCCGGGGCCGTGGCCGCCACCGGCGCCGACATCGCGGTCCTGGACATCGAGATGCCGGGCAGGGGAGGACTGGAGGTCGCCGGCGAGCTGCGCGAGGCGGCGCCCGGATGCGGCGTGCTGATGCTGACCAGCTTCGGCCGCCCCGGCTACCTGCGCCGCGCACTGGCCGCCGGCGCACGCGGGTTCCTGGCCAAGGACGCCCCCGTCGACCAGCTCGCCGGCGCGATCCGCAAGGTGCACGAGGGCGGCCGCTACATCGACACCGAACTGGCCGCCGCCGCGATGGCCTCCGGTGAGAACCCCCTGACGGCCCGGGAGAGTGAGGTGCTCCGCTCGGCCGCAGAAGGCTGGGCGGTCGGCGAGATCGCCCGCACGCTGCACCTGAGCGAGGGCACCGTGCGCAACTACCTGTCCAGCGCCATCGCCAAGACCGGCGCCGCCAACCGCATGGCCGCCATCCGCACGGCCCAGGAGATGGGCTGGCTCTGACCGAGCGCGCCTCGCCGGCGGCCCTGCGCCGACGGCCTCGCCCCCGCGGCCGCGGCGCGGTCCCCGGGTGCGCTAGAGGAACCGCAGGACCAGCATCGCCGTGTCATCGGTGTGCCCGCCCGGGGCGAACTCCTCCAGATCGCGGTCGATGCGCACGATCACCGCCTGGGCCGTCAGCCCCGAGCAGTTGGCGAAGATCCGCGTGAGCCCGTCGTCGCCGAGCATGTCGGGGCCGTTGCGGCGCTCAGTCACGCCGTCGGTGACCGCCAGCAGCACCTCGCCCGAGTGGATCTCCATGGTCTCGGTGTAGAAGTCCACGTCCTCGAACGCGCCCAGCAGCGGCTGCGACGCGCCGACGGCGTCGACCTCGCCCTTCTGGTTGAGGCGCAGCGGCAGCGGGTGCCCCGCCGAGACCAGGCGCAGCCGCATGCCCTGGCCCGGCGCGCCCAGCGGGGTCATCTCGCCGTAGAGCATGGTCAGAAACCGCGTGCTGGTGTTCTCGTCCAGGATGGCCTTGTTCAGCCGGTCCATGATGTGCGCGGGCGAGAACCCCTCGCGGGCGAGTGCACGCAGGGTGTGGCGGGCCAGGCCGGTGACCGCCGCCGCGGCGGGCCCGGTGCCGCACACGTCGCCGATCGCGAAGCACCACCGCCCGTCGGTCGCGAACACGTCGTAGAAGTCGCCGCCGACCACCGTGCGCTCGTCGGCCGAGCGGTAGAACACCGCGTGGTCGACGCCGGGGATGGCCGGCTCCTTCTCCTTGGCGGGCAGCAGGCTGCGCTGCAGCGCCTCGCTCATCGAGGTCTGGCCGGCGTACAGCCGGGCGTTCTCCATCGCCGAGGAGACGCGGCGGGCGAGGTCGTCGACCACGTCGACGTCGTCGCGGGTGAAGTCGGCGTCGGCGTCCTTGCCCAGCGTCATCCGGCCGAGCGTCTGGCCGTGCGCCACCAGCGGAACGCTTATGGCGGGCCCCTCGGCCAGCTCCAGCAGCAGCTCGTCGACCAGCCCGGCCGCCGACAGCATTTCGCGGCTCCACAGCGGGCGCGGTTCGCGCTGGACGGGCGGCGGCAGCTCGGTCAGCAGGGTGCGCAGCACGTCGTTGTAGTTCTCGTTGCGGTGCATGGTGTGCGTCAGCCGCGTGGTGCCCAGCTCGCTGGTGGAGTGCACCGCGCACCAGCTGCCCAGCCGCGAGGCCACCAGCTGGCAGGCCAGGGCGGCCGTCATGTGCTCGTTGAGCGTGCCGGTGAGCAGGTCGCTGGCCTCGGCCAAGAAGCTCAGGCTCGCGCGCCGGGCGAGCTCGACCTCGGCCAGGCGGGCGCGCTCGATGGGCAGGGCGATACGGTCGGCGCCGTCCTGCAGCCGCTTGGCGGCGGTGTCGCCGAAGTGCCGGATGCGCCGCGAGGCCACGCCGATCAGGCCGGTGATGCGGCCGTCGACGATCAGCGGCGCGGTCACCAGCGAGCGCATGCCCGCCTGGGCCAGCTTGCCGCGGTGGGCGCGCGCGATCATCAGGTCGTCGTTGATTATGGCGCCCGGCGCGGGAGCCACAGAGGGGAACGTCTCCTCGGTGCGGCTGCGGAAGGGGCGCCAGGGGTCGTCGGTCAGCCCGGTGGCCGCGCGCAGGTCCCACTCGGTCTCGTCGGTCGTGGCCAGCGCGATGTAGGCGGCGTCGCCGCCCAGCGCGGACCGGGAGTACTCCACCGTGCGGTCGAGGAGGTCGGGCAGCGGCAGCCGCGCCGACAGGGCGGCGTCGAGCGCGGCCCAGGGGTTGGGCCGCGAGGGGCGGCGCCGCGGCTGGCGCACCGGAGCGGGCGGTCCCAGCGCCGCGCCGGGGGCCTCGTCCTGTCCGCCCTCGTCGCCTTCGGCCGCCTCGTCCTGGATGCGGAACCAGACGGCCTTGTCGTCCTTGCTGTAGCTGACGCCCCAGCTGGTCGCGATCGCCGCGGCCAGCGCCAGCCCCAGCCCGCCGCTGCGCCCTGGATCGGCAGCGGGGGCGGTGTCGACGGTGAGGGGGCCCGCCTGCGGCACGGCGCGCTCGGGGACGCGGTCGGCCACGACCACCTCGACGGCGCCGTGCAGGCGGCGCACGACCAGTTCGAGGACGCTCTCGGCGTGCACGACGGCGTTGGTCACCAGCTCGCTGACGAGCAGGACGACGTCGTCCGCGGCCTGGCCGGCACCCCATTCGGTGAGGGTGTCGCGCACGAAGTCGCGCGCCTGGGCCGCGGTGGCGGGAGTGGGTGAGAACTCCCGGCGGGCGACTTTCATCGGCTCACCCGTGTCATGTGGCATCGTTTAGCCGTACGGTTTCGCGGTTGCGGGAGAAATGCGGATCCGAGCTGAGCGGAGCGGTACCGGCCACCATTCCCTACGATCTTCCCTTCGAGCGGTGACGTCCCGCCGTGTCCGCATCGACCCCCGGAAGCGGGCACAGTGGGTAAAGCAACCAAGCCATGATTTCAGCAACGTTCGTCTAGTGCGCGGTCAAGCCGCATAACCTGGAGCATCGCGGTCCATCTCGACTGGCGTCTGGTACGGCCGTCGACCATCACGGTACGGTGCGTCGATGACCACGGACGACGATCCTGCCAGGTGGGATCACGTGCCGACCAGGCGGCCCCGGTCCCCCACGGGCCCGAGATGCCCGTAGTGAGCAGTTTGAGGAGGGGATCCATGCCCGAGGCCACACGGGCGCCGGACAAGCACGACGCGCAGCTCGACGAGCTGCTCCGCGCGCTCTACAGCATGCGAGACGGCGATTTCAGTGTACGACTGGACTCTCGCGGCGAGGGCCGGTCCGGTGAGATCGCCTCTGTATTCAACCAGGTACTGGACCACTGCGAACAGCTCAGCAGCGAGCTTCAGCGCGTGGGCGGCGTCGTCAGCACCGAGGGCCGGCTGAACGAGCGCATCGCCGTCAGCCCGGCCCGCGGCGCCTGGGGCAAGAGCGTCCGGTCGCTGAACCAGCTGCTCGACGAGGTCAGCGAGCCGGTGACCTCCGTCGCCCAGATCCTCGACGCGGTCGCCGGCGGCGACCTGTCCCAGCGCGTCGACCTCACCAGCCGCCACGGTTCGCTCCACGGCGACCTGCTGCGCCTGGCGACCTCGGTCAACCGCATGGCCGACCAGATGAACGGGTTCACCAACGAGGTCACGCGGGTGGCCCGCGAGGTGGGCACCGAGGGCAAGCTGGGCGGCAGCGCCCAGGTCGAGGGGGTCTCCGGCGCCTGGCGCGACGTCACCGAGTCCGTCAACCAGATGGCCTCGCGGCTGACCGCCCAGGTGCGCAACATCTCCGAGGTGACCACCGCGGTGGCCGAGGGTGACCTCAGCCGCAAGGTGACCGTCGACGTCCAGGGCGAGATGCTGCAGCTCAAGGACACCGTGAACGGCATGGTGGACCAGCTGGACTCCTTCGCCGACGAGGTCACGCGGGTGGCCCGCGAGGTGGGCACCGAGGGCAAGCTGGGCGGCCGGGCCAATGTCAAGGGCGGGTCGGGTATCTGGAAGGACCTGACCGACAACGTCAACTCCATGGCCGACAACCTGACCAACCAGGTGCGCGACATCTCGCAGGTGACCACGGCCGTCGCGCGCGGCGACCTGAGCCGCAAGGTGACCGTCGACGTCCAGGGCGAGATGCTCCAGCTCAAGGACACGGTCAACACGATGGTGGACCAGCTGGACTCCTTCGCCGACGAGGTCACGCGGGTGGCCCGCGAGGTCGGTACCGAGGGCAAGCTGGGCGGCCGCGCCAACGTCAAGGGCGTCTCGGGCATCTGGAAGGACCTGACCGACAACGTCAACTCCATGGCCAACAGCCTCACCTACCAGGTGCGCAACATCTCGCAGGTGACCACGGCGGTGGCCAAGGGCGACCTGTCCAAGAAGATCACGGTCGACGCGCAGGGCGAGATGCTCGACCTCAAGGACACGGTCAACACGATGGTGGACCAACTGGAGTCCTTCGCCAACGAGGTCACCCGCATGGCCCGCGAGGTCGGTACCGAGGGGACGCTCGGCGGCCAGGCGCACGTGCGCGGGGTGTCGGGGGTCTGGAAGGACCTGACCGACAACGTCAACTCCATGGCCAACAACCTGACCCACCAGGTGCGCCAGATCTCCATCGTCACCCAGGCGGTCGCCCGCGGCGACCTGACCAAGAAGGTCACCGTCAACGCCAAGGGCGAGATCCTGGAGCTGAAGGACACCATCAACGTCATGGTCGACCAGCTCTCGGCGTTCGCCGACGAGGTCACCCGCATGGCGCGCGAGGTGGGTACCGAGGGCAAGCTGGGAGGCCGCGCCGACGTCAGGGGCGTCTCGGGCATCTGGAACGCGCTCACCGAGAACGTCAACTCGATGTCGCAGAACCTGACCACACAGGTGCGCAATATCTCCCAGGTCACCTCGGCGGTGGCCAAGGGCGACCTGAGCAAGAAGATCACGGTCGACGCCCAGGGGGAGATCCTGGAGCTGAAGGACACCGTGAACATCATGGTCGACCAGCTCTCCGCGTTCGCCACCGAGGTCACACGTGTGGCCCACGAGGTCGGCAGTGAGGGCCAGCTGGGCGGCCAGGCCAAGGTCGACGGCGTGTCGGGCACCTGGAAGCAGCTGACCGACAGCGTGAACGAGCTGGCCGGCAACCTGACCACGCAGGTGCGCGCGATCGGTGAGGTCGCCAGCGCGGTCACCCGCGGCGATCTCACCCAGAACATCCAGGTCGACGCCCGCGGCGAGATGCAGAAGCTCAAGGACAACATCAACCTGATGGTGAGCAACCTGCGCGAGACCACCGCCTCGCAGCGCGACGAGGACTGGCTCAAGAGCAACCTCGCGCGCATCTCCGGCCGCATCCAGGGCCACCGCGACCTCAACGAGCTCGCGCGGCTGATCATGACCGAGGTCACGCCGCTGGTCGAGGCCCAGCACGGCGCCTGCTACCTGCCGGAGGAGAAGGACGACGAGGAGGTCTTCCTGCTCTTCGGCGGCTTCGGCTACCAGCCCGACGAGGACCGCCGCCGGGTGCGCTCGGGCACAGGCCTGATCGGCGAGGTGATCTCGCAGAAGCGCGAGATGATCATCCACGATGTGCCGTCGGACTACGTCAAGGTCGGCTCCGGCCTGGGCGAGGCCGCGCCGCTGACCATCGCGATCTTCCCGATCATCTCCGAGGACCGGGTCCTGGGCGTGGTCGAGCTGGGCTCCTACGGGCGCTTCCGCGAGGTCCACCTGGACTTCCTGCGCCAGCTCATGGCCCAGCTGGGCACCACGGTCAACACCATCCTGGCCAACTCCAAGACCGAGTACCTGCTGCTGCAGTCCCGCCAGCTCACCAACGCGCTGCAGGAGCGCTCCAACGAGCTGCAGCGCCAGCAGGAGGAGCTGCGCCGCAAGAACGCCGAGCTGCACAGCAAGGCCGGGCAGCTCGCCAGCCAGAACCGGGCGATCGAGCTGCAGAACCGGCAGATCGAGCGTGCGCGGCGCTCCCTGGAGGACCGCGCCCACCAGCTGCAGATCTCGTCCAAGTACAAGTCCGAGTTCCTGGCGAACATGTCCCACGAGCTGCGGACCCCGCTGAACAGCCTGCTCATCCTCGCGCGGCTGCTGGCCGACAACAGCGAGCAGAACCTGACCTCCAAGCAGGTGGAGTTCGCCCAGACCATCCACAAGGCGGGCAACGACCTGCTCCAGCTCATCGACGAGATCCTGGACCTGGCCAAGGTCGAGGCCGGCCGTGCCGAGGTGCAGCCCTCGGACGTGTCGATCAGCCAGCTGGTCGACTACGTCGAGGCGTCGTTCCGGCCGATGACCGCCGAGCGCGGCCTGGCCTTCGGTGTCGAGGTGTCCCCGGACATCCCGAGCTACCTGTGGACCGACGAGCAGCGTCTCCAGCAGATCCTGCGCAACCTGCTGTCCAACGCGGTGAAGTTCACCAGCACCGGCGAGGTCCGGCTGCTCATCGAGCCGGCCTGGGCGCTGGAGGACGCCGACCTGGACATGTTCGGCGAGAACGACGAGATCATCGCGTTCTCGGTGGCCGACACCGGTATCGGCATCCCCGACGACAAGCTCCAGGTGATCTTCGAGGCGTTCCACCAGGGCGACGGCGGCACCAGCCGCCGCTTCGGCGGGACCGGTCTGGGGCTGTCCATCAGCCAGAACTTCGCGCGGCTGCTCGGCGGCGAGATCCGGGTGCAGAGCGTGCACGGCGAGGGCAGTACGTTCACCCTGCTGCTTCCCGTACGGGTGCCCGAGGGCACGGCCCAGCGGCTGGACGCGTCGCTGGAGTCCCCGCCCGAGGTCACCGGCGCCCGCTCCGACATCGAGCCGCTGACCGAGGTCGACGTGCGGGTGCCCGACACCCCGGCCGAACTGGGGCCGCTGGAGACCGTCGAGCCCACCGCGCCCGACGACGAGGCCGAGCAGCCCGATGAGGCGGCCGAGCCCGCGCCGGTGCCCGCCCTGGCCGAGCCGGTCGAGGGCGCGCAGGAGGGCGGCGGGTCCGCCGAGACGGGTGCCTCGGAGGACCCCGACCGCGACGCGGTGCTGGCCGGGCGCGAGGTGCTCATCGTCGACGACGACATCCGCAACGTGTTCGCGCTGACCAGCGCGCTGGAGGCGCACGGGCTCCGGGTGCACTTCTCCGACAACGGCCACTCGGGCATCGAGAAGCTGGAGGCCAACGAGAACGTCGAGCTGGTGCTGATGGACATCATGATGCCCGAGCTCGACGGCAACGCCACGACCAGGGCCATCCGGGAGATGCCGCAGTTCGCCGAGCTGCCGATCATCTCGCTGACGGCGAAGGCGATGCAGGGCGACCGCGAACGCAGTCTCGAGGCCGGCGCCTCGGACTACGTGACCAAGCCGGTCAACATCGACCACCTTTTGAACGTCATCCGCACGTGGTTGGACGGTGGCGCCGAGGACGGCGAGGGCCGGGAGGCCCCCGACGGCAACGACAGCCCGGACAGCACGGACTAGGAGCAGGAGCAGTAGACGTGCCGCAGAAGGCCAACATCCTCCTCGTCGACGACCGCGACGAGAACCTCACCGCGCTGGAGGCCATCCTCACCTCCCTCGACCAGAACCTGGTGCGCGCGAACTCGGGCGAGGCGGCACTGAAGGCGCTTCTCGAGGAAGAGTTCGCGGTGATCCTGCTGGACGTCGTGATGCCGGGCATGGACGGCTTCGAGACCGCCTCGCACATCAAGCAGCGCGAGAAGACCAAGGACGTCCCGATCATCTTCCTCACCGGTGCCGGCATCGACCGGCACCGGGTCTTCCGGGGATACGCATCGCGGGCGATCGACTATCTGACCAAGCCGTTCGACCCGTGGGTGCTGCGCTCCAAGGTCGAGGTGTTCGTCGAGCTGCACCAGATGAAGCAGCGGCTGCGCACGCAGTCGCAGATGCTCCAGCGCGAGCTGGCCACGGCGTCGGGGGAGTCCGCTCTGCCGGTGTCCGACCAGCTGTCCCGGCGCGTCGCCGACATCAACACCAACCTGGAGTCGCTGCGCGAGCGGATCGTCACCGACGACCACGAGACCGACCCGAACACGGTCGAGGCCGTGCGCGACCTCGACCGGTCGGTGGCGCAGCTCACCACCCTGGTGGACGCGATCCGGGGGCCGGAGTAGGCGACGCCGGCCCGCCGATTGCCCGAACGGTCGGAACCGGGACGGTCCGGGCGGCGTCAGAGTGAACGAAGGCCGGCGCAGCAGCGGTGCGGCTGCCCGGGAAGCCCGTGGACCTGCGATCTCGTGTATGTAACAAAGGGCGAATCATCCCTTTTCGGGACGAACGTGTCGCCTACGATGCCTACTCGTGCCGCGGCGCCCGCGGTGTTCCCGTGGCGGTTCGCCCCCGGCCCTCCGCCACAATTCGCATACTTCGCCCCCCACTGTCAGGACCAGCTCGTCCTCCCCCTGGATTGAGTCGCTACATGTGGTGCGGCGCGGAATCCAGTTGCCTCTTCCCTCGGACTCATAGGAGCGACAGCCGTGTCCCGTACGATGACCCGCACTGCCTTCGGGCTCGCCGCCGCCTGCCTGGGTTTCGGCTCGCTCGGCACGACGCCGGCCTGGGCGGACAGCCTGGAGGGGTCGTCGGCCACCTACAGCTACACCTGTGAGGACCAGGTCGACGACCTGTCGGAGACGATGAACATCGAGATCTACGTCGGCGCTCCGGCCGAGGCCGAAGTCGGCCAGGAGATCGAGTTCCAGATGGAGCCCAGCGACTACAACTACTACTCCTACACCGACGGCGGCGAGATCACCTCGGGAACCCTGACCGTCGACGTCGAGTTGGGCGGCGAGGCCGCCCCGACCTCCACCGCCAGCGCGTCCACCGAGGCCTCGGGCGGGTTCGGCGGCAACAACGAGGAGACCTTCGACGAGTCCGGGCTCTACGGCACGTTCACCCCGACCGCTCCGGGCGAGGTGACCGTGTCACCGGGCGACATCACCATCGACGTCGAGCAGAGCCAGGGCCCCTCGACCACGGTCTGCTCGCCCGACAGCGCCACCGACGCGCTGGCGACGGTCAACGTGACCGGTGAGCCGATCGCCACCGACACCCCCGCCGACGACGGGGGCGCGGGCGGCGCCTCCCAGGATCCCGTGGCCGCGGACGACGGCCCGTCGCAGGGCCTGCTGATCGGCGGCGCCGTGGCCGGCGGCCTGCTGGTGATCGTCGGCATCTCGTTCTTCGGGCTGATGTTCTTCTTCATGCGGCGCTCCTGAGGGCGACCGCCGCCGCGTCCGCCCGCCGGACGCACGAGCGGGGGTGCCGACCGGGCGATCCGGTCGGCACCCCCGCTTTTCGCGGTTGCGGCCCGCGGTGGCCGGACCACCGCGGCCCGCGCGCCGGACCACCGCGGCCCGCGGCGGCCGGAGCGAGCGCGGGCCGCGCGCCGCCTCAGGCGGTCGGGACCGTCAGCGTGGAGGGATCGCCTGCAGGCGAGCCGAAGGTGACGCGTTCGCCGACCGCGGACGCGCCGGTGTAGCGGGCGTCGCGGGTGTCGACGACCAGCGCCAGCCGGTGCCCGTCGGGCACCTCCCACACCACCGGCTCCATCCGCACGTCCACGCTCTGCGGCTGCCCCGGTTCGGCGCCGCGCAGCGTGTAGGGCTTGTGGGTGACCAAAGACCCGATGCCGTGCCTGTCGATGTCGTAGAGGTAGACGTAGAGGGACTGCTCGGCGGCGGTGGGGGTCACGGTCAGCCGGGCGCGGGGCGCGCCGCTGATCCGCGCGCCGCCGGGGTAGGGCTCGCCCGTCCACACCCCTGCGCGGCGCCGGTCCACCAGCGGCAGCGCCACCCCGGTGGGCAGGCCGGCGAACTGCTGGAGCGCGCCGCTGAGCAGCAGCGTCCCGCTCTCGGCGGTGGTACCGATCCCGGCGCGCACCTCGTAGTCCCAGCCGGTGCGCGGCTCGTCCTCGAGGCCGCCGGTGCGCTGCCAGTCGGTCCAGGACCGCGTGGGCTCGCCCAAGTGCAGCGTGGTCTCGTGCTCGCTCACCGACGGCCAGTCGGCATAGGACGCCCAGTCGCCGCCGCTGTTGGGCTTGACCCGAACCGGGTCCTCGCCGGCGACGCCGTTGTCGACGCCCCGCAGGTGGTGGTCGAACCAGCGCGTCAGCGACTTCCAGGTCTCGTTGGGCAGGCCGAATGCGCCGAAGGCCTCGGAGGTGGCGTGGTCGCCTGCTGAGAGCATCAGCCGCTTGGGGCCGGTGTAGGCACTGTAGAAGTCGGTGAGCTGGCTCGGCGGGAAGATGCCGTCGTTCCAGGCGTGGCCGATCATGATGGCGGGTCCGCTGGCGTTGAGGGCGCCGAGCTTGGTGGCCGCCGAACGCTCCGGCGACAGCTCCAGCGCGGGCTGGACGTTGCCCTTGCGGTACTCCGACTCCATCTCCAGCAGCGCGTCGCCGGGCCGGCCCGTCAGGTGCGCCGAGGTGAGCAGCAGCTCGACGGCCTGGTAGCTGATCGTCTCGTTGGCGTAGATGGAATCGGCGAGGTCGGCCCAGCCGCTCATCGCGCCGACGGCGCGGACGCGGTCGTCGGCCGCCGCCGTGAGCAGGCTGATCCCGGCGCCGTAGGAGATCCCCGCCATGCCGATGCGCTCGGGGTCGGCGTCGGTCTCGCGCAGTGCCCAGTCGATGACCCTGCTCGCGTCGGCCACGTCTTCGGGGCCGGCGACCTCGACCTCGCCGCCGGAGTCCCAGAAACCGCGGGAGGTGTAGCTGACCACCTGGTAGCCCGACTCGTAGGCCAGGCGTTCGGCGGCTCCGACGTAGAGCAGGCTGCTGGTGGACCAGGCCGCCGGCATGACCAGCAGCGGCCGCGGGCCCTCGTAGCCGGTGGGGGTGATGACCATGGCCCTCAGGTCGATTCCGCCGTGGCCCGGGATGGTGCGGTAGGCGACCTCGGCACCGGTCGCGGTGTCGTCGGCCGACGCGGGAGGTGACAGGGAGGACACGAGGAGTATCGAGGCGAGCGCGGTCGCCAACAGTGTGCGGGGTGCGTGCATGCTGACCTCGGACGCGACGTCCGGCCGCGGGGCCGGGAGGGGCGGGGGATCGCAGGGGCGGGTGTCTGCGTGCGCGGCGGCGGACGCGCCTCCCGCGGCCGCGCGACTACTCGGCGGTAAGTTACTAGGGGGTTAAATTAAACCGTCGGATCCGCCGTGTAAAGGGCGCGGACCGAAAGGGGCCGCTGCCCTGGGCGACCGCGGCCGCGGCCGGAGCGCGCCGCGCGGTGCGGCGGGCGTCGCGTCCTCCGCGCGTCCTCCGCGCGCCGCAGCGGGCCGGGGCGCACCGGCCCCGACCCGCTGCTGGCGATCACCACCGCCCGCACCGGCCGCGGTCTGTTGCCGCGGGCGGCGTTCAGCGCCGGCGCGCGGAGGCCCGCAGCTCCGGCGGGGTCCAGCCCGCGTCGGCCCGGTTGAGGTTGGTGCCCGGCGGCACGATCTCGTCGATGCGGTCCAGGACCTCGGCCGGCAGCCGAACCTCTGCGGCGCTCAGCTGCGACTCGAGCTGCTCCATGGTCCGCGGCCCGATGATCGCCGAGCTGACGGCCGGGTGCTCCAGCACGAAGGCCAGGGCCAGCTCGATCAGCGTCAGACCGTTGTCCTCGGCCAGGCGCACCAGCTCTTCGACGGCCTCCAGCTTGGCCGCGTTCTGCGGCTTCGCCGGGTCATAGCGTTCCGGTATCCGGTTCATCCGCGGGCTGTCGACCTCGGCGCCCTTGCGGTACTTGCCCGAGAGCCACCCGCCCGCGAGCGGGCTCCAGGGCAGTACGCCCATGCCGTACTCGCGTGCGACCGGAAGCACGTCGGCCTCGATGCCGCGGGCGAGGATCGAGTAGGGCGGCTGCTCGGTGACGAACCGCTCCCGGCCGCGGCGCTCCGCCACCCAGTGCGACTCCACGATCCGGTGCGCCGGGAACGTCGAGCACCCCGCGTAGCGGATCTTGCCCGCGCGCACGAGGTCGGTGAGCGCCCCCAGCGTCTCGTCGAGGTCGCACTCGGGGTCGGGCCGGTGGATCTGGTACAGGTCGATGTGATCGGTGTCCAGCCTGCGCAGGCTGTTCTCCACCTCGCGGACGAGCCAGCGCCGCGAGTTGCCCCGCATGTTGGGGTCCTCGCCCATGGAGCCGTGGGCTTTCGTGGCGAGGACGACGTCGTCGCGGCGCCCGGAGAGGGCCTTGCCGACGACCTCCTCCGACTCGCCCGCCGAGTACACGTCGGCGGTGTCGATGACGTTGGTTCCGGCGTCGAGCGCCCGGTGGATGATCCGCACGCCGTCGTCGTGGTCGCTGTTCGCCCAGGAACCGAAGTTCATGGCCCCCAGGGTGAGCGGGCTGACCCTGACGCCGGTGCGGCCCAATGCTGCGTAGTCCATGCCCGGCGGCCTTTCGTGACGTCTTCAGCACGGCGGTCGGCGGGTGCGCGGACCGCCGACCGCCAACCTACGCCAGGAGCAGGCGGTACTCGCGGACCGAGGGCGACGGTGGGGAGGACCGGGTGACCACATCGGGGGCAGCAGCGCGCCTTCCGTCTCGTCTCCCGCCTCCGGCCGCCGGGGCCTCACCCTGCGGTGCGGGGCGGCAGCGCCAGGCCGATGTGCTCGCCGATCTCCTCGATCAGGCCCAGGTCGGCCAGGCGGAAGCTGCCGCGGTTGCTGCGGCGGATCAGGGTGAGGGCGCCCCGCACGCCGCGGCTGCCCTTGAGCGGCACGCACATCAGCGAACCCGCGCCCAGGGCGCTGAGCACCGGTGCGCCGCCCGCGGCCTCGCCCAGCGCCGTCTCGTCGTCGATGAGCTGGTTGAGCAGCGACTCGCCGTTCTTCAGCACCTCGCGCGGGATCTCCGAGCGCAACGGGTCCAGCGACTCCACCATCCGCCGCTGCTCGTCCTCGCCCGACGGGCCGGCGACGACCGCGCGGCGCGCCTGCTCGGCGCTGTCGGGCAGGTCGCACACGTCGACCACCACCCAGTCGGCGTAGGAGTCCGCGAGCAGCGCGGCCGCGTCGTCCAGCGCCAGCGGGCGGCCCGCGCCGCCGGGCCCCGCGCTGGCCAGCAGCAGGCGCGTCATCCGGGTCAGCACGTCGAGCCGGCGGGCGGCCAGCACGACGACCTGGTCCTCCACCTCGGGCTCCAGCGGTGCGGGTCCCTCGTCCTCCCCGCTCTCCAGCGGCGGCGACAGCGCCACCAGCACCAGCGGGGCCGCCTCGGTGGGCACGTCCAGCCGGGTGAGCGTCATGTGCACGTCCTCGGCCCACCCGCGCTGGGCCAGCCGCGACTCGAAGGACGCCGACTCCCCGCTGCGCAGCACCGCCGCCAGCCGCGAGCGCATCGCGGCCCGGCGGCGCAGGTCCACGAAGTGGGCGAACGGCTTGCCGGAGAGGTAGCCGGGGGAGCTGCCCAGGCGGTCGGCGCCGATCGCGTTGATCCGCCGGATGTAGCCCTCGTGGTCGAGCAGCACCACGGGCACGCTGAGCTGGCTGAACACGGCGCGCAGCACCGACCGCTCGTCGTCGCCGTTGGACCGGCGCGGCGCCGCCGACTCGGCCGCGGCAAGGCGCCGGCCGCAGTCCTGGAGCAGCTGCTCGGCGAAGCCGAGCTCGGCCAGGGCAGCCTCGGCGGTGTCGGCGGAGTCGTCGGGGTACATCGTGTGCGTGTTGCGCAGCGCCGCCACGCGATCGCTCAGCTCGGCGATCTCGCGCTGCAGCTCGGCGAGGTTCTCCGGCACGCTGGGACTCCTGACGTGGGACGGGCGGGCCGCCGGGCGGGCCCGGCCCCCAGCATGACGCTAGCGCATGGAACGGTCCCGGTGAGATCACGGTTACCGTGGAGTCACGGTCCGCCCGACACGCCCTTCCCGGCCACCCGGCCGCGGCGGGGCATCGGACCGGAAAGGGGGACGGTGCCCATGTGGGTCGACCGCCTCGCGCGCGAGATCGGTGCGCTGGGCCAGGCGGAGACCGCCACACCGGAGCGCGCGCTGGACAGGATGAGCGCGGCGGCCGCACGCGAGGTCCCCGGATGCTCCGCGGCGATCGTCGTCATCTGGCACGACATCGCGCCGGGCGACGACCGCTCCGACGAGTCGGAGCGGGTCGCGGGCAGGCACGTCGTCGTCGACTACGGTGCCTCCCACTCCGACCTGGCCACCGCCTTCGAGTACCAGTACACCACCGACGAGGGGCCCACGGTCGAGGCCGTGCGCGAGATGCGCCCGGTGACCGTGGGCGACGTACTGCGCGAGGAGCGCTGGCCCTCCTACACCAGCATGGCCGTGCAGTGCGGCGACCGGTCCTCGGTGACCTTCCCGTGCAAGCTGGAGGGCGAGGTGGTGACCTTCGGCGTGCACGCCGGCCGGGCGGACGCGTTCGACGGCGACGCGGTCACTCCGCTGATGGCGCTGCTCGCCGAACACGCGGCGGTCGCGCTGCACAGCGCCGGCCGCTACACCGACGTGGCGCGGGAGGCCGCCCACATGCGCCGCGCGATGTCGGTGCGCGCGGTCATCGACCAGGCCAAGGGCATCGTCATGCACGCGCGCGGCTGCGACGCCGACGAGGCGTTCGCCGAGCTGCGGCGGGTCGCCCAGCGCAACCGGATGAAGGTCGCCGACGTCGCGCGCAGCCTGGTGGCCGAGCACGCCGAGAACAGCGGGCGCTAGCCGCGGTGCGCGCCGGACGGGGCGGCCGAGCGGCCGCCCGCCGCGAGTCACGGACCGGCCGCGGGCGTGCAGACGTGCGGGTACCGACGAGTATCAGTGTTATGACGCTGTGCGACGCGATCTGTATCGACCGCTGTCATGCGGTTAATGTTGAGCGCACGCCGAACACCGGCTCGCCGGAGCGGGTCCGGGAATCGCGGCCCGCCTCCTGCCCGTTGCAGGGGGACGGCCGCGAAGGCGGTGCACGGCGCCGCCGGTCCGACGGCGGTGTGCGGGGAGAGACGGTCCGCGGCGCGCAGCGCCTCCAGCGGGAATCGAGGAACGCGACTGTGGTGACGGACATCCCGGTCCGGCCGGAGGGCGACGTCGTGGTGGTCGCCCCTGAGGGCGAGCTCGACGCCGTGACCTCGCCCGGCCTCGCCGACGTGCTCGACGAACTGCTGGCGGCCGAACCCCCGTGGCGCGGGATCGTGATCGACCTCTCGCGCGTGGGCTTCTGCGACTCCCGCTGCATCGGCGTCCTCGTCTCCGCTTACCGCCAGGCCCGCGATCAGGGCGTCGGCCTGGCGGTCGCGGCCCCGCAGCGCAGCGTGCTGCGCCTGTTCGTGATCGCCGGGATCGACCAGGTCCTGCGTATCGAGGAGGACACCGGCCACGCGGTGGAGACCGTCCTCGCCTGAGGCAGGCGCGGCCCCCGCCGGGTCAGGCGCGGAAGTGCAGTCTGACCAGCGTGCCGTCGGCGTCGGCGGTGATCTCCATGAAGTCGCAGACCTGCCGGGTTATCCACAGGCCGTAGCCGCGCGGGCCGAGCGGGTCGGCCGGGGCGTAGCCCGACAGGGGGTCGCGCAGGCCGGGCCCCCGGTCGGCGACGTCGCACACGATCCAGCCGGGCCTGCGCCACAGGGTGACGGTCCCGCCGCCGCGTCCGTGCTCGACGGCGTTGGCGGCCAGCTCGTTGACCGCCAGGACCAGGTCGCCCAGCCGCTCGGGCGGTACCTCGGCCTTCTCGGCGAGCTCGGTGACCGCCGTGCGCAGCGACGCGAGATCGGGGTCGATCTCCAGGCTGCGCCGCTCGCCGGCGGGCGCCAGCAGCAGGCGGGCGAGGTCGGGAGCACTGAAGTCGGCCGGCTCGACGTAGTCGGGGCTGCCGTGCTCGTCGCCCCGGGCCACCAGCACCGGGTGGGTGCGCCGCACGTCGTGCTGCACGCGGGCGGGCAGGGCGCGGCTGTCGTGCAGGCACAGCAGCCGCAGTCGGGTGCCGGCCAGTGCGCGTGTCAGTACCGAGTCCAGCCGGTGCCACTCACGCAGCCGCATCGGGTCGTCCACCGGAAGGGGAGGCTCGCCCACAACGAGCACCGGGCGGGGATGCTCGGTGCGGGCGCGCCCGTACAGGGTCGCCAGGGTGCGGCCGGGCGCGGTGTAGAGCTCGTCGCGCTCGACGCACTCCACCGCGGCGGCGCCGGCGGGCGGCAGTCCCGCCAGGAGCGCTGCGCGGGTGGGCTTCGCGACGCCCAGCACCGCGCGGTCGCCGCTGTCCAGCGCGGCGCGCAGCCGCGGCAGGACACGGCCGCGCAGGTCCTCCGCGGAGGAGAAGAACACACCCCGGTGCTGAAAGTCCCCGGTCCGGTCCGCATGGGTCCCGGCCGTCTCAGCGCGCGACGTCATGGTCTCACCCCGGCAGCCCTCCCAGCCGCAGCCGCCGCCCCGTCCGGTCCGCACGGGCGCCGGCCGCACAGTCGGCGCCCGAACGCCGACTAGTGTGCACCATCACCCGCGGCGTAGGGCAGCTCGCCCTCCGCCTCAGGGCAGGCTCGCCGGTAGACGCGCTCGGTCTCGGCCGCGACCCGCTCCCAGGTGAACCGCGAGGCAGCGCGGTCGCAGCCGGCGATGCCGTAGGCCGTCGCCATGGTGGGCTCGGCCGTCAGCGAGCGCACGGCGCGGGCCAGCGCATCGGGCCGGGCCTGGCGCAGCAGCGTGCCGGTCGTGCCGTGCAGCACGGCCTCGTTGACGATCCCGGCTCCGCGGGCGACCACCGGGAGCCCGCAGGCCATGGCCTCCAGCACGGCGCCGCCGCAGGGCTCGTAGGCGGCGCCGGAGACGTAGACGTCGGCGGAGCGCAGCAGCCGGGGCAGCTCCTTGCGGTCGAGGGGGCCGGTGAGGCTGAGCCTGTCGTCCACCCCCGCCTCCTTGGCGAGCAGCTCCAGGCGCCGCGCGTCGTCGTTCAGCGGCAGCTCGACCTGCGCGGGCCCGGCGACGAGCGTCAGCTCGGCGTCGGGCAGCCGGCGCAGTGTGGCGATCAGCACATCGGCGCCGTCGGCCGCCAGGTCGGTCACCGAGGCCATGCGCAGGCGGCCGTTCTTGCGCGGACTCCAGGTGTCGGCGGAGGTGCCGCCCTCGGAGCTGAAGTGGTCGGTGTCCACGCCGGAGGGGACGACACTGACCCGGTCCCGCGGCAGGCCCATGCGCGCGAGCTCGAAGCGCTGGTCGGCGGAGGCGACCAGAACGTGGTCGGCGCGCCCGGCGACCGCGGCCTCGATGCGGGCGCGATCGGTCCGCTCGGGCAGCCCGGCCCGCTGCTCGGCGGCGTTGAGCGCGTGGAAGGTCTGCACGAGGCGCGGCCGGCCGCCCTCGTCGCCCGCGGCCTGGGCGGCCGAGACCGCGGCGAGCCCGCTGGTCCAGCCGAAGGCGTGCAGCACGTCGGGGCGGTCCTCGGCGATCCGCTCGCCCAGCTCCCGGGCGAAGGTACCGGTGTGCTCGGCGGCGGCCCCCTCCTCAAGGCGGCGCTGGGGCCCGGCCGCGAGGTGCTCGACGGCGACGCCGCGGCCCATGCGCGAGCGTTCGGGAAGGTCGGGCGCGTGCCGACGGGCGTAGACGGTCACGCGGTGCCCGGCCTTGGCCAGCTGGCGGGAGAGCGCGGCGATCTGGACGCTGTCGCCGCAGGCGGGTTCGCCCTTGTGTGCGGGAAGCGGGTTGGCGTGCTCGGCGACCATGGCGATCTTCACGTGTGACTCCTCACGGCGAGACGACGACCCGGCGCGAAAGCAGGAGCAGGGCCGCAGGATTGCGTTGCAGCGCACGTCGCGGCGCCGACGGGCGCGCGAAGCCGCGGTGCCGGCGGGACGGACTCGGCGGGGCTCGGCAGCGGCGCGTCGTCCGCGCGCAAGGCGGCGGAGGGGGATCCGGCGGCGCTTGGGACCGGGAGTCCGGCGACCGAAGGACGGCCGCGTCGGCGCGCGGCGCCTCCCCGCGGGGCGGAGGCGGCGGGCGACGGGCGGGAAGGGGTAGGAGGGTCCGGATGACAGCGGAAACCGGGCAGACGCATGGAGATCACACCTTCGAGCGTTCGCGGAAAAACGAAAAGCGCTCGCTGGGAACGCAGGCGCGATGGGACAGCGCCGCGGCGAGCGCGCGAACGTCGGTGTGTCTGCGTCTTAGACACCCAACGGCCCCGATTATGCCAGAGCCGCGACGGCCCAACAAGGAACTCCCCGACCTGCGACGCAGTTCGGACGGGGCGCGCTGGGACACTCGGGGCGCGTTTGGCGGGTGTTCCCTCGGGCACGGTTGGCCGCGTAGGAGTCGCCTGTTGCCGAGAAGTAGCGAGGAACCATGACTGCGCGGCCACCCGGGCGCACGGGCGGCGACCGCGGGGGAGCGACCGCCCGGGCGCGCGACCCGCTGCCGGGCTACACGGCACGCGGCGCCTTGCGCGGGCGCCGGGCACTGGTGCTCGGCGGGCTGGCCGGCGGCGGCTCCGGACGCGCCGTGGCGGCGGCCCTGGCCAAGGAGGGCGCCGCCGTCGGGCTGGCCGACACCACCGGGCTCGCCGGGTCGGCGCCCGGCGCGCGGCCGGTGCCGCGCCAGCGCCTGGGCGACGACCCGGTGCTGCAGGCCGCGGGGCTCGTCTCGTCGCTGGGCGCCTGGTCGCTGCCGATCCACTGCGATCCGGCCAGCGAGAGCGACGGCCGTGCGGCGGTCGCCTACACGGCGCTGGAGTTCGGTGCGGTGGACCTGCTGGTCGTCCACGGGGCCGCGGTGGGTGCGGCGCGCGGGGACGACCGCACGGGCGGGCTCGGCGCGGCCGTGGCGGCGGCGCCCCCCGCGCATCGGCCGCGCGGCTCGGGGATCACGCCCGCGCTGGGAGCCGTGCGCGGCGCGCGGCCGTTCCTCGGCGACGGCGCCGCAGCGGTCGTTCTGGGAGAGCGCGGAGCACCGGGCGGCGGTCCGCAGGCGCGCGCTGCGCTGCGCTCCCTCGCCGGCTCGCTGAGCGGGCGTCGGATGCGGCTGAACTGCCTGATCCCGCATGCCGCCGACACCGATGCGGCCGTCGCCGCCGCGGTGGTGGAACTGGCGGCCGACGACGGGCGCACCGGTGAAGTGGTAGGAGTGGCGCAGGTTCCGCATCTGCAGTAGCGGCGGAGTCCGAACGTTTTGCGGCTGTTCGTCGCATCCGGCCGACGGATGCTCGCCGAAGCGGTGGGCGCCCCCGTACTTTGGGGGCGACGAGCGGATCGGGAACTGCGTATGAGGGCGATTTCCGCCATGATGTAGGCGGATTTTGACCACAGTCAGCGGTCCCCCGATACGGTTGCATGATCAACGCGCCGCGGCCTCCCGTACGGCCAGGCGCCGCTTGGGACTGTTCGGCAGGTACTGCCGTTGAAACAGGAGGTTGGGCGTATGGGTGTCGCTGGTGGGGAAGTCACGGTCACGGCCCTCACGCACCGGGGCGCTGTACGCACGGCCAACGAGGACGCCGTCGTCATGGGTGCGCTCACCATCGCCAGCGCCAACATGACCATGCCGGTGCGGTGCGTACTGCCGGTCGGCGAGCCGGTGATCCTGGCGGTCGCCGACGGGCTCGGCGGGCACGCCGCCGGCGAGATCGCCTCCGAGCACGCCGTCCACCGCATGGCGGAGATGAGCCCGCGCCTGGCGAGTCCGGACGACGTCGACGTCCTGCTCAAGAACATCGACGAGGAGATCAAGGACCACGCCACCCAGCACACGGAGTTCTCCGGGATGGGCACGACGGTGGCCGGCCTGCTCCTCAACACCGACGGCAACTTCTGGTTCAACGTCGGCGACTCCCGCACGTACCGGCTGGAGGGCACGCGGCTGCGCCAGCTGTCCCAGGACGACTCACCGCCGCTGCCCCCCTCCGACGACGGCAAGCCGGTCACGACGAACTTCATCACCCAGTCGCTGGGCGGCAGCGGCAGCACGGCGATGGTGCCGCACGTGGGCCGCGACAACGAGCCCGACCCGGGCGCCTGGCTGATGTGCAGCGACGGCCTCTCCGACCTGGTCCCGCTGGAGGAGATGGAGCGCATCATCGCCGAGGCCGGCAGCGACGAGGGAGCGGTGCACGGCCTGTGGCAGGCCGCCATGGAGGCCTCGGGCCGCGACAACATCAGCATTCTGCTGGCCCGCCGCGTCTGATGGCGGAGCACACCCGCTCCCGGGGCCGTTGATCCCGTAGCCGGCGTCACCGTGCGCGTGCGCACGTGGCGGCGGCTACGGGATCACCCCGGGCGGGGTCCCGGCGTCAGCCGTTCCCGCCTCCGGCGCCGGGGCGGTTGCGCATGCGGATGACCAGGATCGCGATGAGCGCGAGGACGGCGATCCCCGCGACCACGGCGCCGACCGGCCCGAGCATGGAGTTCGAGGGATCGGTGGGCGACTGCGCCGCGGGCGACTCCTCGGCCTCCGCGCCGCTTCCGCCCCCGTCGCCGTCCTGGGCCGAGGCCTCCTCCTCGGGGGAGGGGCCGGACTCCGGCACCGCCTCCTCGGTAAGGGAGAAGGTGATCTCGTCCTCCAGCGTGTGGCCGTCGGAGGAGACGGTGCGGTAGGCGACGGTGTACTCGCCGGCGGCGGCCAGCTCGCCCAGGCCGATCGCGGCCTCGGGGCCGTCGACCTCGACCCGCCCCTCCTCGTGGTTCTCGCCCTCGGGGCCGGTCACCACGATGGCGTTGGAGCCCTGTCCGATGTCGCTGCTGAAGGTCAGCACCACCTCCCCGGGCGCGGTGTCCAGCTCGGCACCGTCCTTCGGCGAGGAGTCGATGAGGGTGTCGTGCGCGAGGGCGCCGGGCGCCGTCGCGGTCGCGAGCGCCAGCGAGCCCAGCAGGGCGGCGGCGACGACCGCCGGGCGCCGCGCCGCCGAAGGGCGCCGCCGGCCGTCAGGTCCGGCCGGTGCGGGCGCTGCGGGGGTGGCCAGGTTCATCGGCGGAGTCCCTTCGAGGGGTGGGGTGTGCGGTGCGGCTGGAGTGCGCCCGGGGGCCTGCTGCGCGGCGCCCGGCGCACGCGCGCTGCCGGCGCGCACGCGGCACCGCGCTCCCGGTGTCCGCGCGACTCCACAACCTAGCCGACGGCACCCCGCCGGCGCCCGGCCGCCGTCCACCGCCCGCCCCGGCCGGGGCAGGCCGGTCGGTACGCGCCGCCCCCGACGAGGGGAGCGGCCGGTGCGGCGGCCTAGGAGGCCACGGGCAGGGGTTGGCGGCGCATGTAGCGGCGGTCCTCGGGCGTCGTGCCGCCCCATACGCCGTGCGGCTCGCCGGCGCGCAGGGCCCAGCTCAGGCACTCCGAGCGCACCGCGCAGGTACGGCAGATGGCCTTGGCGAGCTCCGCGTCGTTCTGCCCGGGGCCCGTCGTGCTGACGGGGAAGAAGAGTTCCGGGTCGTACTGGCGGCAAGCGCCCTGCTCGACCCAGTCTTCGCTGTCGTGGTAAAGGCGGTTCACCAGGAGCCTCCGTTCCCTGGCCGGTCCTTCGCGCGAGGCGCTCGTGGCCGGATGGCGCGCGCCGGACGTGTCTGGTCGCGAGGCGGAGGGGCGGTCGCCGCCGCTCCATCGCGATGCGACCCATCGTAGTACTACGGATAGTCGTACTACGAAAAGTCTGCCAAAATTCTTCGACTCGCTTCAAGTCCGCACACGCCTCGGATCCGTCGGCACCGGCCCCCGGCGGAGCTGACCGCCACTGCGGCGGCCGCTACCCCCCGATCGCGCGGAGTTGCGTGCCGGATGCCGGTGGGCCCCGGACGGCCCGCTGTCCCGCCGCGGAGCCGGCGCGCGGGTCCGGGTCGTGCCCCCGCAAGGCCGGTGAACGCGGGGATGCGCGGCGGTCGCCCCGCAGTGCGGCAGCGGGACCGCACTTCCCGGCGACGGCCGGAAGGCTGTGTCGCGAGGATTCATCCGAATTCGTGTGACTTAACACACGCTTAAAATCCGCTCGCGGTCTCCCTATGTTTGCCCGGCAACAGGCACAATCTCCTCTACCGGCTTGCGTCGCCCCCGCCCTCGGCGGCTCCCGGGCGGTCGTCCGAACCCCCTGGTGAGCATGGCGTGCACGGCACCGATTCGGCAGGTGCCCGGACCCCCATCACGGCGACGCAAAGTGACGACCGGGGCAAAATAGACAAGCCATACCCGGTGAAACACGGCCGAAACATATGCCGTTCGGCGTCCGGAAACGCTGCTCAGGAACGTTCGCTATGTTCCATCGACGTGCCTGACCAACAGACCGACGACGACACCAGCGCCGTGTCCGGCTACGGGGATAAGCCCGCTGTAGTCGGCGGCCCGGCGGCGGACGACGGCGTGCGCCTGCAGCAGCCCTCCCTCGCCGACGGCCCCGACCTGTGGCGGCTGGCCCGCGACGCCGGGCTCGACATCAACTCGCCCTACGCGTACACGCTCTGGAGCCGGGACTTCGCCTCGACCAGCGTCGTCGCCCGGGACGGCGAAGGGCGGCCGCGCGGTTTCGTCACCGGGTTCGTCCGACCCGACCACCCCGACACCTACTTCCTGTGGCAGGTGGGCGTGGACCCAGACTTCCGCGGGCGGCGGCTGGCACGCCGCATGCTCGACGAGATCGGCGACCGTATCGCCGCACGCGGGCTGTCCCACCTGGAGGCCACGGTGACACCGGACAACGCCGCCTCGCGCGCGCTGTTCGAGTCCTTCGCGCGGTCCCGGGGATGCACAGCGGTGTGGAATCCGTTGTTCGGGCGGGAGCACTTCCCCGGCGACGGCGAAGGGCACGAACCGGAGGACCTGGTCCGCATCGGTCCACTGGGCCGACCGGACACGACCGCAGCACGTCCGCCGACATCTGACATCCGACCTGACACCCGAGCCTGACCGACCCGACCCCCACGCGTCACATCAGTGACCCCATGAAACTGGGGAAAGGACTCAAGGAACTCACGATGGAGATCTTCGAACGCCTCGAATCCGAAGTCCGCAGCTACTGCCGTAGCTGGCCGGTCGTCTTCAACGAGGCGCGGGGCAGCTACGTCTACGACGAGTCGGGGCGACCCTACCTCGACTTCTTCGCGGGTGCCGGTTCCCTCAACTACGGGCACAACAACCCGGAGCTGAAATCCAAACTCATCGACTACCTGATGAGCGACGCGATCGTGCACAGCCTCGACGCGTACTCGACCGCCAAACGCGACTTCCTGGCGACCTTCGGCGAGACGATCCTCGAACCGCGCGGGCTCGACTACAAGGTGCAGTTCCCCGGCCCCGCCGGGAACAACGCCGTCGAGGCGGCGCTCAAGCTGGCCCGCAAGTACACCGGCCGCGAGACCGTCATCAGCTTCACCAACGGGTTCCACGGCATGACCCTGGGTGCGCTCGCGGTCACCGGCAACTCGATGAAGCGCGGCGGCGCCGGCGTACCGCTGAGCCACTCGGCCACCATGCCCTTCGACAAGTACATGGACGGCCAGACGCCGGACTTCCTGTGGTTCCGCAGCATGCTGGAGGACAGCGGCAGCGGCCTCGACGCGCCCGCCGCGGTGATCGTCGAGACGGTGCAGGGCGAGGGCGGCATCAACGTCGCCAGCGCCGAGTGGCTGCGCGGCCTCCAGGAGGTCTGCCACGAGTACGACATGCTGTTCATCGTCGACGACATCCAGATGGGCTGCGGCCGCACCGGCCCGTTCTTCAGCTTCGAGCACGCCGGCGTCAAGCCCGACATCGTCACCCTGTCCAAGTCCATCAGCGGCTACGGCCTGCCGATGGCGCTCACGCTGTTCAAGCGCGAGCTGGACGTCTGGGAGCCCGGTGAGCACAACGGCACGTTCCGCGGGCCCAACCCCGGGTTCGTCACCGGTACCGCCGCCATGCGCACCTACTGGCGCGACGACTCCCTGCAGAAGGCCACCGAGGCCAAGGGGCAGCTGATCGACCGCCGCCTGCGCGCCGTCGCCGACGAGCTGGGATCCGACGAGGCCCACGTCCGCGGCCGCGGCATGGCCCGCGGCCTGGTGCTGGAGCGCCCGGGCGCGGCCAAGGTCCTCAGCCGCGAGGCCTTCGAGCGCGGCCTGCTGCTGGAGACCTCCGGCCCCGAGGACGAGGTCGCCAAGCTGCTGCCGGCGCTGACCACCACCGAGCAGGAGCTGGAGCAGGGCCTGGAGATCATCGCCGAGGCGGCCCGCGCCGCGATGAAGACCCCGCAGCCCGCCTGACCAGCGGTGGTATCAGGGGTGCGGCGCCCCCACAATTGGCTGTAGAAGGTACAGCGGGGTTCCGGGCCGGCCGCCCGGAACCCCGCACTCCGGCCAACACGAGCAAGCAATAGGAGCATGCACCGTGATCGTGCGCAGCATGAGCGATGTCGACGGAACCGACGCCGACATCCAGACCGAGACCTGGCGCAGCCGCCGGATCGTCCTGGCCAAGGACAAGGTCGGGTTCTCGTTCCACGAGACCGTCCTCTACGCGGGGACCGAGACCAGCATGTGGTATGCCAACCACATCGAGCTCGTCCACTGCATCGAGGGCGAGGCCGAGGTCACCAACGACGAGACGGGTGAGACGCACCTCATCACGCCGGGCACGCTGTACCTCCTCAACGGCCACGAGCACCACACGGTGCGCCCGAAGACCGACTTCCGGGTGCTGTGCGTGTTCAACCCGCCGGTCACCGGCCGCGAGGTCCACGACGAGAACGGTGTGTACCCCCTGCTGACCGAGGAGACCCCCTCCCAGTAGGCGAACCCGGCCGGTGCGGCGTCCTCCGCACCCGGCCTCCCGGGGCCGGTGCGCGCGCCGCACCGGCCCCGGCTTCGCTGGCACCGCCGCGCACGAGCGGCAGTCGGACGGCGGGCGCACGAGCGCCCGCGGGCACGTCGCAAAGGAGCGGGACGAGCACGACGACGAGAAGGTGACGCGGCCACCGGACGCCGCGCGGCAACGAAAGGAGCGAATCCCTCCGGGGTATGGCCATGACTGCGTTGACGACGAACATCGAGCAGCCGACCATGGACGACTACCCGACCCGCAAGGAGCAGACTCCGGCGCTGCTCTACCGCAAGGACCCCGCCGTCTGCGGCGACGCGGCGAGCGGCCCGATCGACGCCGAGACGCTGGCCTCCTACGACGCCAAGGGCTATCTGCAGGTCGAGTCCCTGATCACTCGGGACGAGCTGGAGGGCTACCGCGCCGAGCTGGCACGGCTCAGCTCCGACGACGAGCTCAAGAAGGACGAGCGCGTCGTCGTCGAGCGGGCGTCCGACGAGGTGCGGTCCGTCTTCGAGGTGCACAGGATCAGCCCGGTCTTCGCCGAGCTGGTGCGCGACCCGCGGCTCGTCGGCCGTGCGTGCCAGATCCTGGGCTCCGACGTCTACATCCACCAGAGCCGGGTGAACTACAAGCCCGGGTTCTCCGGCACCGACTTCTTCTGGCACTCCGACTTCGAGACCTGGCACGCCGAGGACGGCATGCCCCGGATGCGGGCGGTGAGCATCTCCGTCGCGCTCACCGACAACTACGAGCACAACGGCTCGCTGATGATCATGCCGGGGTCGCACCGGACCTTCGTCTCCTGTGTCGGCGAGACCCCCGACGAGCACTACCGGGAGTCGCTCAAGAAGCAGAAGGTCGGCACGCCCGACCAGAACAGCCTGTCGATCCTGGCCGAACAGCACGGCATCGACGTGCTCACCGGGCCCGCGGGCGGGGCCCTCATGTTCGACGCCAACTGCATGCACGGCTCCAACGGCAACATCACGCCGTTCCCGCGCTCCAACGTGTTCATCGTCTACAACAGCGTCGAGAACACGTGCGAGACGCCCTTCGCCGCGTCCGAGCCGCGGCCGCACTTCCTGGGCGCCCGCGACTTCACTCCGGTGAATTGACGGCGCACCCCGGCCGAGCAGGTGCGCCCGCCGTGGCGCGATCGTTACGGGGCCGGTCCCGGCCACGGACCGGGATAACCAGTGCATAACGTGCTATTCCGACGCCGTTAGCCCTGACCGATCATGGGCACGGAAGACGCAGGCGCCGGTTGGTGCCGGGCGCCCCGCGTGACCGGGGGTACTGAGACGGCCCCGTCCCCCTGACCCGGCCGGGATTCGTCTCTGGGCCACGCATGTCCGTACCGCCGCACGGCGCTCCTTCCCCGCGCGGGAGGGAGCGCCGCGCTGTTCGCCTACCCCTTAGTTTCGCGACGAGGAGAGAAGCTATGAGCAACAGCAGTCCCCTGGGTCACCTCGGCCGCCGCGACCTGCTCCGTGCCGGCGGCGTCACCGCCGCCGCGCTCGCGGCGGGGCCGGGGCTTGCCGCGTGCTCACGCACCGAGCCCGCCGCGGGGCAGACTCTGCTGGAGAGCCTGCGCGAGAAGGGCACCATCAAGGCCGCGATCAACAACGAGCCGCCGTTCGGCTACATGGACGACAACGGCCAGGTCACCGGCGAGGCCCCGGAGCTGCTGCGGGCGATCGTCAAGGAGATGGGCATCGACAAGATCGAGGCCGAGACCGTCAGCTGGGACGGCCTGATCCCCGGCCTGAAGGCGGGCCGCTACGACGTGGTCGCCGCCGGCATGTACATCACGCCGGAGCGCTGCGCGGAGGTCGCCTTCGCCGAGCCCGACTACAAGGTGCTCGAAGCGTTCATGGTGCCCAAGGGCAACCCCAAGAACCTGGAGACCTACCAGTCGATCGCCGAGCAGCCCGATGTGACCGTCGCGGTGCTCAACGCCTCGGTGGAGCAGAACTACGCCGAGGGCGCGGGTGTGAAGAAGGACCAGATGACCCTCGGCGACAACGCCGTGCAGATGCTCGACCTGCTGGAGAAGGGCCGCGTGGACGCCGTCGGGCTGAGCACGTTCTCCCTGAACTACCAGATGGAGCAGCGCGGCATGCAGGAGGACTTCGAGGTCACCGACGGCTTCACCCCGGTGGTCGACGGCGAGGAGGTCAAGCCCGCCGGCGGGTTCGCCTTCCGCAAGGAGAACAAGGAGTTCCTCAAGGAGTTCAACAAGGTCCTGGCCGACTTCAAGGAGAACGGCCGGCTGACGGAGATCGGCAAGGAGTTCGGGTTCGACGAGGCCGCCCACCCGGGCGACCTGACCACCGAAGAGCTGTGCTCGGAGTAAGGGTTCAGGAGTGGACTTCTTCCTCAACCGGTTCCCCGTCTACCTGGACGGCGCCCTTATAACCCTGCTCATGACGGTGCTGGGCTCGCTCCTGGCGTTCGTCCTCGCGATGGCGATCGGCATCCTGGGCACACTGCGCAACCCGGCGGCGCGCGCCGTCGCGACGGCCTACACCGAGGCCTTCCGCGGCGTGGCCGCGCTGGTGCTGCTGTTCTGGTTCGCCTACGCCATCCCGCAGATCACGGCCTATGAGCTCTCCCCGATGTTCGCCGGCATCCTGGCCCTCGGGCTGAACGTGGGCGCCTACGGCGCCGAGGTCGTGCGTGCGGCGATCAACGCGGTGCCCAAGGCGCAGACCGAGGCGACCATCGCGCTGAACATGTCGTGGGCGCGGCGGATGTGGCTGGTCCTGCTGCCGCAGGCCTGGGCGCAGATGCTGCCGACGTTCGGCAATCTGATCATCGAACTGATGAAGGCCTCGGCCATCGTGTCGCTGATCGGGGTCGCCGACCTCGCCGACGTCGCCAGCAAGCAGCAGTCCAGCACCGGCAACACGGTCCTGGCCTACGGCAGCGCCATGGTCATGTACTTCGTCATCGCCCAGCTCCTGATCTTCGGAATGCGGATGCTGGAGCGCCAGGCCAACCGGCGGCTGGGCAGGTCGACGGCCGGCGGCGGCGGGCTGCTGTCGCTGCTGCGTCCGCCGACACCCGGAACGAGAGTGGGGGCGGCCAAGTGATCTGGGACACCGACTTCGCGATCAGCATCATCCCGCAGCTGCTGCAAGGGCTGGTCGTCACCATCGAGGCGACGGTGATCGGCTACGTCGTGGCACTGGCGCTGGGACTGCTCGTGGCCGTCCTCCGCAGGGTCGACTACATCGGCCCGGTGGTCTTCGTGGTCTTCGAGTTCATCCGGACCACGCCGGTGCTGGTGCAGCTGCTGTTCGTGTTCGCGCTGGCGCCGCCGACCATCACGCCGCTGACCATCGGGATCGCGGTGCTGGGCGTGCACTACGCGGCCTACACCGCCGAGGTCTACCGCTCGGGGATCGAGGGCGTGGCCAAGGGCCAGTGGGAGGCCTGCCGCGCGCTGAGCCTGCCGCCCTTGCGGGTGTGGGGCGCCGTCGTGCTGCCCCAGGCGATCCGCAAGGTCATCCCGGCCCTGGGCAACTACCTCATCTCCATGTTCAAGGACACGCCCTACCTGTTCGCCATCACCGTGGCCGAGATGCTGTTCGTGGCCAAGGCGATCGGCACCGAGGCGTTCCGCAGCATGGAGGCCTACACCCTGGTCGGCCTGTTCTTCCTGGCCGTGAGCGTGCCCTCCGCGGTCATCATCCGACGTCTGGAGCGCCGTTATGCAGCAGTCTGAGAGTACGGAGGCCGCCGGGGCGCAGTCCGCGCAGGAGGCGCCCGGCGACGAGATCATCCGATTCGACAACGTGGTCAAGCAGTACGGCAGCAACGTCGTGCTCAATGAGCTGGACTTCCGCGTCGAGCCGGGCGAGCGGGTCACGCTCATCGGCCCCAGCGGGTCGGGCAAGACGACGATCCTGCGCCTGCTCATGACGCTGGAGAGGATCAACGGCGGCGTCATCTGGGTCAACGGCCGGCCGCTGTCGCACATGGAGCGCGGCGGCAAGCTGGTGAAGGCCAACGAGGCCCACATGCGCCGCGCACGCCAGAGCATCGGGATGGTGTTCCAGCAGTTCAACCTGTTCCCGAACATGAGCGTGCGCAAGAACATCACCGAGGGCCCCGTGCACAGCCTCGGCGTGGACAAGGCCGAGGCCAACCACCGGGCCGAGGAGCTGCTGGACCTTGTGGGGCTGAGCGACAAGATCGACGCCCACCCCACCCAGCTCTCCGGCGGCCAGCAGCAGCGCGTGGCGATCGCCCGCGCGCTGGCCATGCGCCCGCAGATCCTGCTCCTGGACGAGGTCACCTCGGCACTCGACCCCGAGCTCGTCGCCGGCGTGCTGGACGTGCTGCGCAACATCGCCCAGACCACGGACATCACCATGCTGTGCGTGACCCACGAGATGAGCTTCGCGCGCGACGTCTCGCACCGGGTGCTGATGTTCGACCAGGGCCAGGTCGCCGAGGAGGGTCCGCCCGAGCAGATCTTCGGCGACCCCCAGGAGGACCGCACCAAGCAGTTCCTCAAGGCC
This sequence comes from Streptomonospora arabica, assembly GCF_039531585.1. Lineage (NCBI taxonomy): Bacteria > Bacillati > Actinomycetota > Actinomycetes > Streptosporangiales > Nocardiopsidaceae > Streptomonospora > Streptomonospora arabica. The sequence goes on from NZ_BAAAQI010000005.1 coordinate 277,779, forward strand.
GTGCTCGAAAGCGGCTGATCCCGGCCCGGCGCGGCTCCCTGCACCCCCTCCCTGCAGGGAGCCGCGTCCGCGGCGGTCCCGCGGTACGCCCTGCCCCGCGGCCCTCTGTACCGGCCTTTGCGCACCTTCGCGCGCCTTCCCGCGGACGCTCGGCGCCTCGTCACACGGCCGCCGCCTCCGCGCACCCGCGGCTCCCGCGCCGCGACTTTCCTCGGCGGAAAGTAAAAAAACGGAGAGTAACGACATACCGTTGCCATTGCGTCACCTTTCCCTCCATAGAGGAGAGACTGAGGCTCCGAGCTGGGGGGAGGCCGGTGGCGAAGGTATTCGGACGGTTACTGAGGTGGGGCGCCGCGGTGGTGGTGACGGCCCTGGCCGCCGCTTTCGTGATGACCGGGTACGTGCCGTTCCACGGGGAGGACCCCGTGAAGACGACGCACGATTCGCTGCTGGTCCCGATGGCGACCGGGATCGTACTGGCCGCGCTCCTCGCCGACCGCAGCCAGCGCAGGAAGCTCGACCAGCGGGTCAGGCGGGCCCTGGAGGGGCACTCGATGCCCTACGAGCTGACCTGGCTGCTCCTGCTGCTCGCGGTGTTCCTCGTCGCGACCCTCGGGATCTCCTACTTCGCCGAGGTCTTCCTGCCCGGGGTGAGCTGGGAGGTGATGATGCCTCCCGTCCGCATCCTGTTCCTGTTCGTGCTTCCGCTGATCGTGGTGGACCTCGGCGGGTTCACGATCGCCGGATACAGCACGGTGATGCCCACGGTGGCGATGCGGGTGACCGAGCGCTGGCGCTGGATGGGCCTCGTCCCCGCCGCCGCGGTGGCGGGCCTGTCCCTGCTCGCGATCTCGGACATCATCCGGGGCTCGGTCCTCGGTCCGCTGGTCCTGGCCGCGGCCGTGCTGGCGATCGTGGCCGCGGTGGCGGTGCCCGAGGAGATGTTCTTCCGCGCTCTGGTGCAGTCGCGCCTGGAGGTCGTGGTCGGGCGCTGGCCCGGAATCCTGCTGTCGGTGGCGCTGTTCACGGTGGTCAGCGTGTTCCTGTCGGAGTACGGCGACTTCTCGTCCGAGTCGGAGCTGGTCGAGTTCGGGGTCGGGCACGCCGCGGTGTTCTACGCGGTCGTCGGGCTGCTGCAGGGCTACATCTGGGCGTGCTATCGCAACATCTGGCTGAACATCCTGCTGCGCAGCGCCACCCTGCTGCTCCGGGTCCTGCCGGCGCTGCAGCTCATGTAGGGGGCCGTGCGCGGCGCGGGCCGGTGCGCCGGGTGGCCGGATGCGGTCTGAAACGGGCGGTTCCGCGCTGGGACAATGGCCGGGTGATCCCCGTTGCGCCAGGAGAGAGATGAACCCGCCGGCCCAGTCGCACATCCTCACCGACGACCTGCTGCTGCTCGCCTACCGGCCCGACACCGGGCGTCCGCTGGTCGACGCCAACCGGCTGCAGTGCGGGCTGGCTGGTGCTCTGATCGCCGAGACCGTGCTGGCCGGCATGACCGCGCTCGACGGCGGCGGGCACCTGCACGTGTCCGGCCGCCACCGCACCGGCGACCCCGACGTCGACGGAGCCGTCGACCAGATCGCGGCCCAGCCCAAGGCGCGGAAGGTCAAGTGGTGGGTCCAGCGGATGAACAAGGGCGCGCTGCGCAAGCGGCTGCTCGGCCGCGCGGTGTCCGTCGGCGCGCTGGCGCACGAGCAGGGCCGCGTTCTGGGGATCTTCCCGACCGACGACTACCGCCCGGCCGCGCCGGGCAGCCGCGAGCAGGCCGTCCACCGACTGCGCTCGGTGCTGCTGGGCTACAGCGGGTCCGACCCGCGTTCGGCGGCGCTGGTCGCGCTGGTCGGCGCGGTCAAACTGGACGCCAAACTGTTCCCCGACATCCCTGGGGGCGACCGGCGCAGGCGCATCAAGGCGGTCATGGCGGGCGACGACATCGGGCGCGCGGTGCGCGACGTTATCCAGTCGATCGAGGGCGCCGTCGTCGCCGCGGTCGCCGCGGGCGGAGCGGCCGCCGACGGGGGCGGCTGACACGAACGGACCGTTACCTCCCGCGGTGCCCCTTGTGCCCGAAATCTCGACGGGCGTCCCCGTTTCGGCGTCGCGACGTGCTGTGCGGGAACACTCCGGAGATCGGTACGGGCGCGGGTATCGGCGCGCCGGTCCGCGTCACCGCGCGGACACCGGGCGGCCGACCCGCATTCAGCGGAATGGGGGACCCTGCCAGCGTGAGTGCGGAACCGGTTGTTACGGGACAAAGCGGCGATCTGCCCGCTGATCGCTTCCTCGACCGCGAGGAGGGCTGGCTGCGGTTCAACCAGCGGGTGCTCGAACTGGCCGAGGACGCGCAGATCCCGCTGCTGGAGCGGGCCCGGTTCCTGGCGATCTTCTCCAGCAACCTGGACGAGTTCTTCATGGTCCGCGTCGCCGGGCTCAAGCGGCGCCTGGCCACCGGCGTGGCCGTCACCTCCGCCACCCGCCACCACCCCGGCGAGCTGCTGCAGCGCGTCTCCGATGTCTCCCGCGAGCTGATGCTGCGCCAGGCGCGGTGCCTGCACGAGTCGGTGGCGCCCGCGCTGGCCGAAGCCGGCATCCGCATCGTGCGCTGGGACGACCTCGGCGCCGACGAGCAGGCGCGGATGCGCGCCCTGTTCCACGGCTCCGTGTACCCGCTGCTCACCCCTTTCGCGGTCGACCCCGCGCACCCCTTCCCCTACATCTCCGGCCGCTCGCTCAACCTCGCGGTCACCGTCCGCGACCCCCGCACCGGGCGGACGATGTTCGCCCGCGTCAAGATGCCCTCGGCCCTGCCCCGTTTCATCGACCTGGGCGGCGACCGCTTCGTGCCCACCGAGGACGTCGTCGCCGGGCACCTGTCCGTGCTGTTCGAGGGCATGGAGGTGCTGGAGCACCACGCCTTCCGCGTCACCCGCAACGCCGACCTGGAGGTCGACGAGGACGAGACCGACGACCTCGTGCAGTCCCTGGAGAACGAGCTGCGGCGGCGCCGCTTCGGCCCGCTCGTGCGGCTGGAGGTCGAGGAGACCATCTCCGAGGACGTCCTGGACATCCTGCGGCGCGAGCTGGGCGCCGAGGAGCGCGAGGTCTACCGGGTGCCCGGACCGCTCAACCTCGCAGGGCTGGACCGGATCGCCGACCTCCCGCGCCCGGAGCTGCGGTTCGCCCCGGTGGTGCCGGCCGAGCCCAGCGCGCTGGCCCAGGACGGCTTCTTCGACGCCGTCCGCAGCGGCGAGCTGCTGGTCCACCATCCCTACGAGTCCTTCACGACCACGACCGAGCGCTTCCTCGCCCTGGCGGCCGCCGATCCCGCGGTGGTCGCGGTCAAGCAGACCCTCTACCGCACCAGCGGCGACTCCCCGATCGTGGAGTCGCTGATCGAGGCCGCCCGCGCCGGCAAGGAGGTCGTGGTCCTCGTCGAGATCAAGGCCCGGTTCGACGAGCAGAACAACATCCTGTGGGCGCGCAAGCTCGAAGAGGCGGGCTGCCACGTCGTCTACGGCGTCGTCGGCCTGAAGACCCACTGCAAGCTCGCCCTGGTCGTGCGCCGGGACGACGACGGCGTGCTGCGCCGCTACTGCCACGTCGGCACCGGCAACTACAACCCCAGCACCGCCCGCGTCTACGAGGACTTCGGGCTCCTCAGCGCCGAACCCGAGGTCGGCGAGGACCTCAGCGACCTCTTCAACCACCTCACCGGATTCTCCCGCAAGTCCGAGTACCGCCGGCTGATGGTGGCGCCCACCGGACTGCGCGACGGGCTGCTGCACAGCATCCGCCGCGAGATGGACGGCCACGCGCGCGGCGCACCCGCCCGCATCCGCATCAAGGTCAACTCCCTGGTCGACGAGGAGATCGTCGACGCCCTCTACCAGGCGTCGCGGGCCGGCGTGCCCGTCGACCTCTGGGTGCGCGGCAGCTGCGTCCTGCGGCCGGGCCTGGAGGGGGTATCCGAGACGATCCGGGTGCGCAGTATCCTCGGACGGTTCCTGGAACACTCCAGGATCTTCGTCTTCGAGAACGGAGGGGAACCGCAGGTGTGGATCGGCAGCGCCGACCTCATGCCGCGCAACCTGGACCGGCGGGTCGAGGCGCTGATCAGGATCGAGGATCCCGCCCAGCGCGCCCGCCTGGTGGAGCTGATGGACCTGGCCATGGCCGAGGGCACCGCCTCGTGGCGGATGGCGCCCGACGGCACCTGGGAACGGGCCACCCGCGACGGTGCGGGCGAGCGGCTCCTGGAACTGCAGAGTGCGCTGCGCGGCGACCGCCACCTGCGGTCCGTAGCAGATGGCTGACCACCCGGACGACCCGATCACGACCACCAGCGCCTTCCCCCCGCGCGACACGGCCCCCGGGGGCTACCTGGAGCCCATCCGCGCCGCCGGAACCGTGCTGTGGCGGGGCGAGACCCCCGAGGAGCGCGAGGTCGCGCTCGTGCACCGGCCCGACCGCGCCGACTGGAGCCTGCCCAAGGGCAAGCTCAAGAGCAGCGAGCACCTGCTCAGCGCCGCCGTGCGCGAGGGCCTGGAGGAGACCGGAATGCGCCCCGTGCTCGGGCGGCGCCTGCCGCCGCAGCGCTATCTCAAGGACGGCTGGCCCAAGCAGGTCGAATGGTGGGCCGCGACCGCCGCGCATGACGCCGGAACCGGCGGCGGCCCGGCCTCCGGATTCCGGCCCAACGACGAGATCGACGCGCTGGAGTGGATGCCTCTGGCGGCGGCCCGCCGCCGCGTCACCTACGGCCACGACATCCAGGTGCTGGACAACTTCGCCAGCGGCCCCGCCGAGACGTTCCCGCTGGTCGTGCTCAGGCACGGGTCGGCGGGCAGCAAGAGCGGCTGGGACGGCGACGACCTGCTGCGCCCGCTGGACTCCTCCGGCCGCGCCGACGCCGACGAGCTCGTGCGCGTCCTGCCGGCGCTCGGTACCCCGCGGGTGGTCACCTCGCGTGCGGTTCGCTGCGCCGAGACCGTGATGCCCTACGCGGCGGCCCACGGCACCGGGATCCGCACCGAGGGCGCCTTCACCCTGCAGACCGCGGGCGCCGAGACGTTCGCCGACAGCGCGGCGGCGGACGCAACCTTCGCGGCCCTGATCGACGACGGCCTGCCCACCGTGGTGTGCACGCACGGCGAGGTGGTCCCGCCCCTGCTGCGCGCGGCCCTGGACCGGCTCGGCGCCCCCGCGCCCCAGCAGCTCTCGCTGCGCAAGGGCACCTTCTGGGTGCTGCACGTGTCCCGCGCGGACCGGGGCCTGGCCGCGATGGAGCGCCACGCCGCCCGCGGCTGAACGCGCACCGGAGGAGACGGAAACCACCGCAGCGACCGCATTTGCGGCCCCTCCGAGACTGAGAGGATTCGGGCATGGCCAAGCACCGGGTATCGCGCAGCGTGGTGATCGACGCCCCCGCGGAGCGCATCTTCCGCATCATCGTCGACCCCCGCCGCCACCACGAGTTCGACGGCTCGGGCACCGTCCAGCGGGCCCGGAGCGACGCCGCGCCGTTGGGTCCCGGTTCGCGCTTCGGCATGGACATGCGCATGGGCCTGCCCTACCGCACCGCCAACCGCGTCGTGGAGTACGAGGAGAACCGGCTGATCGCGTGGCGCCACGCCGGCGCGCACATCTGGCGCTGGCGCCTGGAGCCCCTGGACGACGGCACCACCCGGGTGACCGAGACCTTCGACTACACCCGGATGCCCGCCTTCTACATCCTCATCGGCTACCCGGCCCGCAACGCGCGCGGCATCGAGCGGTCCCTGCCCCGCCTCAAGCGCCTGGTCGAGGAGGAAACGCCGGACGAGGACTCGGCCGGGGGCGCGGAGTAGGCGCCTGCCGCAGCCGCCCCCTCGCCGATCGGCCGGTCCCGGCGGGGCGCGCGGGGACGAGCGCGGGGCGCCGCCGCCGCGGGCGTGCCAGACTTGGGCCATGCCATCCTCGTTCGCTGAAGCCCGCGTCGACCTGGGCGCCATCAGTGAGAACACCGCCGCCCTCGCGCGGCGCGCGCCCGGCGCCGGGGTCATGGGCGTGGTCAAGGCCGACGGCTACGGCCACGGCATGCTGCCCGCCGCCCGCGCCATGCTGGCCGGCGGCGCCGAGTGGCTGGGCACCGCCTTCATCGAGGAGGCGCTGGAACTGCGCGGCGCCGGCATCTCCTGCCCCGTCGTGGCCTGGATCCTGCCGCCGCACGCGCCCCTGTCGGCGGCCGTCGCCGCCGACATCGACCTGGGCGTCAGCACGCCCGGCCTGGTCGCCGACATCCGCACCGCCGCCGCCGAGACCGGCCGACGGGCGCGCGTGCACCTCAAGGCCGACACCGGGCTCAACCGCGGCGGCCTCACCGCCGAGCAGTGGCCCGAGACCGTCGCCGCGGCCGCCCGCGCCGAAGCCGACGGGCTCATCCGCGTCACCGGCGTGTTCTCCCACTTCGCCTGCGCCGACGAGCCCGGCCACCCTTCCATCGCCGCGCAGACCTCCGCCTTCCACGAGGCGCTGGAGATCGCCGGCAAGGCCGGGCTGGAGCCCGAGGTGCGCCACCTGGCCAACTCCGCCGCCACCCTCACCCTGCCCGAGACGCACTTCGACCTGGTCCGCCCCGGGATCGCGAGCTACGGGCTGAGCCCCATCCCCGGCCTCGCCGGCACCGGCCTGCGCCCCGCCATGACCCTGCGCGCCGCGGTCGCCCTGGTCAAGCGGGTGCCCGCCGGAAGCGGGGTCTCCTACGGCCACCGCTACACCACCGACCGCGCGGCCAACCTCGCGCTGGTGCCGCTGGGCTACGGCGACGGCGTGCCGCGGGCCGCCACCAACTCCGGGCCCGTGCAGGTCGGCGGGCGGCGCCGCACGGTCTCGGGAACCGTGTGCATGGACCAGTTCATGGTCGACATCGGCGACGACACCCTCGGAGCCGACGCCGAGGCGGTACTCTTCGGCCCGGGCGACGACGGCGAGCCCACCGCCCAGGACTGGGCCGACGTGCTGGGGACCATTCCCTACGAGATCGTCACCCGGATCTCCCCCCGCGTACCGCGCGTCTACGGCGCCCGCTGAGACCGGCGGCCCGGCGGCGTCCGACCCGCTCGCCCGGCCCGCCTACCCTGGGTATGTGGACGCCACCACCGCCGCATCCCACCGAGACGACGCTGCGAGCCCATGACCGAAACCACCCGCGCCGAATCCGCGACCGAACCGAACACGGCGTTCGTGACGGCCGAGACCGACGCCGCCATGCGCGCGCTCGGCCGCCGCCTCGCCGCACAGCTCCGCGCCGGCGACCTGCTGATCCTCAGCGGTCCGCTGGGCGCAGGCAAGACCACGCTGACCCAGGGCATCGGCGAAGGACTGGGCGTACGCGGGCGCATCACCTCGCCGACCTTCGTCATCGCGCGCGTGCACCCGTCGCAGACCGGCGGTCCCGCGCTCGTGCACGCCGACGCCTACCGCCTCGGCGGCGTCGAGGAGCTCGACGACCTCGACCTCGACACCGGGCTCGACGAGTCCGTGACCGCCGTCGAATGGGGCGAGGGCATCGCCGAGCACCTGACCGACGCGCGGCTGGAGATCACCATCTCCCGCCGCCCCGACGACACCCGCGGCGTGACGCTGACCGGGGTCGGCTCGCGCTGGTCCCGCGTCGCCCTGGATGCGGAATAGGCTGGATCACCGTGCTTCTCCTGGCTTTCGACACCGCGACTCCGGCCATCACCAGTGCCGTCTGCGAAGCGGGCGACGACGGCGTGCGCGTGCGCGCCGCCGCCTCCACCGTGGACGCCCGCCACCACGGCGAGCTGCTCAGTCCCCAGATCGACGACATGCTGGCCCAGGCCGGCACCGCCTTCGGCGACCTCACGCACATCGCCGTGGGGATCGGCCCCGGCCCCTACACCGGTCTGCGCGTGGGTCTGGCCACCGCACACGCCCTGGCCGAGGCCCTGGGCATCGGCTGCCACGGCGTCGCCACGCTGGACGCGGTCGCGTTCGCGTCCGGGCGCGAGAAGCCCTTCGTCGCCGCCACCGACGCCCGCCGGAAAGAGGTGTTCTGGGCGCGCTACGCCGACGCGCGCACCCGCACCGGCGAGATCGCCGTGGACGTCCCGGCGGCCGTGGACACCGAAGGGCTGCCCGTCATCGGCCACGGCGCCCGGCTCTACGCCGACGTGTTCGGCCCCCAGGCGGCCGAGCCCGAGCCCGACTACCCGACCGCCGCCGCGCTCGGCGAGGTCGCGCTGCGCCGGCTGGCCGCGGGCGCGGAGCTCGCCCGACCGCGCCCGCTCTACCTGCGGCGCCCGGACGCCGCCGAGCCGGGCGCGCCGAAGAAGGTGCGCCAGTGGCAGGCGTGAACGCCGGATACCGCATCCGGCCGATGACCGAGTTCGACGTGCCGGCCGTGATGGGCCTGGAACGCGCCATGTTCCCCGACGACGCCTGGACCGAGGACATGGTCCGCTCGGAGCTGGCCGAGCCCAGCCGCCACTACTTCGTCGCCTGCCGCGGCGCGGGCCGGGGCGACGGCGGCGAGGGCGAGGGCCCGGTCGTGGCGTACGCGGGCCTGCGCGCGGTGCCGCCGCAGGGAGACGTGCAGACCATCGCGGTCGACCGCGACTGGTGGGGCCGCGGGATCGGACGCGCGCTGCTGACCGAGGTGCTCGGCCAGGCCTACACCCACGGGGTCGAAGAGGTGTTCCTGGAGGTGCGCTCGGACAACCCGCGCGCCCAGGAGCTCTACCGCAGGTTCGGCTTCGCCGAGATCGGGGTGCGGCGCCGCTACTACCGCGGGGGCGTCGACGCCATCGTGATGCGCTGCCAGGAGCCCGCCGCGGCGATCGCGGCCACGGGCGGCGGCGAGCAGGGCGAGGCCCTGGAGTTCGGCGATGCGGCCGACGGGGACGACGGGTCCGGCGAAGAGGAGAAGGCGTGATGAGTGCGGGGGACCTGCCCCTGGTCATGGGGATCGAGACGTCCTGCGACGAGACCGGTGTCGGCCTGGTGCGCGGCTGCGAGCTGCTCAGCGACGAGGTCGCCTCCAGCGTCGACCAGCACGCCCGCTTCGGCGGCGTGGTGCCCGAGGTCGCCAGCCGTGCGCACCTGGAGGCCATGACACCGACGGTGCACCGTGCCCTCGACAAGGCGGGGGCCTCCCTCGCCGACGTCGACGCGATCTCGGTCACCGCCGGACCGGGACTGGCCGGCGCGCTGCTGGTGGGGGTCTCGGCGGCCAAGGCCTACGCCATGGCGCTGGGCAAGCCCCTCTACGGTGTCAACCACCTGGTCGGCCACGTCGCCGTCGACCAGCTGGAGAACGGGCCGCTGCCCAAGCCCGCCATCGCCCTGCTGGTCTCGGGCGGGCACACCTCGCTGCTGCTGGTGCGCGACCTGGCCACCGACGTGCAGCAGCTCGGCGACACCGTCGACGACGCGGCGGGGGAGGCTTACGACAAGGTCGCCCGGCTGCTCGGCCTGCCCTACCCGGGCGGCCCGCCGATCGACAGGGCCGCGCGCGAGGGCAGCGCCCGGGCGATCCGCTTCCCGCGCGGCAAGTGGGGCGACGGCACCCACGACTTCTCCTTCTCCGGGCTGAAGACCGCGGTCGCCCGCTGGGTCGAGGACGGCGTCCGCGAGGGGCGCGACCTCCCGGTGGCCGACATCGCCGCCGGGTTCCAGGAGTCGGTGGTCGACGTGCTCACCCGCAAGGCCGTCGACGCCTGCCTGGAGCACGGCGTGGAGCACCTGGTGATCAGCGGCGGCGTGGCGGCCAACTCCCGCCTGCGCTCGCTCGCCGCGGAGCGCTGCGCCGACGCGGGCATCACCCTGCGCGTGCCCCGGCCGCGCCTGTGCACCGACAACGGCGCCATGATCGCGGCCCTCGGCGCCGAGGTCGTGGCCGCCGGCCTTCCGCCGTCCACCCTGCACCTGGCCACCGACACCTCCCTGCCGGTCGACCGCCCCCTGGCGGCGTAGCCGGCAGCGCCCCGGACGACAGCGAAGGGGCGGGGCGAGCGCTCGACCGGCGCTCGCCCCGCCCCTTTCCACGTCTCCTAATTGCGGCGGGGGCTACTCGTCCTCGTCCTCCTCGTCGCGGCGGCGCTTCTTCTTGCCGTCGCGGCCCGGGCGAAGGAGGGCCTCCGCGAGGGCGAGCATGGTCTCCTCCAGCGCGGCCAGGCGCTTGGTGATGTCGTCGTGCGAGGTCTCGACGGCCTCGGTGATGGCCTCGTCGAACTCGTGGCGGTCGGGGCGGGCCTGGACCTCGCGCAGCAGCGGGTCGAAGCCCTCCTTGAGCCGGCCTTCGAGGCCGTCCAGCTTCTCGGTGGGGTCGACCGCCGGGCGCTCCAGCAGCTCGGTCAGGCGGCGGTGCACCTCGCTGAACTCCAGGGTGGCCGGGAGCTGGGCCAGGCGCTGGTTGAGCGCCTCCAGCCGGTCGTCGACGGCCTCCAGGCGGCCGTCCACCCCGTCGATCTTGCCGTTGACGCCCTCGAACTGGCCCTCGACGCCGTTGACCCGGCCCTCGATGCCGTCGAGCCGCCCGCCGACCCCGTCGATCTTGCCTTCGACGCCCTCAAAGCTGCCGTCGAAGTGCCCCTCGAAGGTGTCGAACCGGTCGGTGAGGCGGCCCAGCCCGTGCTCGAACTGGCCGTTGATCGCCTCCAGGTGGCGGTCCACCCGCTCGGCCAGCTCCTGGCGGGCCTGCTCCAGGCCGGCGTCGACGGCCGCGCGCTGCTCCTGGACCGCGCCGGTGAGCGAGCTGTGGCGCTCGTCGCCCTGCTGCCGCAGCGCCTCGACGCGCTCCTCCACGGTGTCGCGCATCTCGGCGATGCGGGCCTCGACGGACTCGCGCAGCTCGCCGGTGCGCTCCTCGACCGAACCGCGCAGCTGCGCCAGCTCGGCGGCCGTGGCGGCCAGGTCCTCCTCGGCCTTGGCGCGCAGGCCCTGGGCGGTCTCGTCCAGCTTGCCCGCCAGCTCGCCGCGGTTCTGCTCGTCGCGCTCGCGCAGCTCCGCCCGGTGCAGCTCCAGCTGCTCGTGCAGCTCGGCGAGCCGGTCGCGCACGTGGGCGCGGATCTCGCCCAGGCGCTCCTCGGTGGACTCGGCGAGCTTGACGACGGCGCTGTTGGCGTCGGCCACGGCTGCGGTGGACTCGGCGTGGTTCTCCTCGGCCTGGTTGCTCAGCCGGGCGACGCCCTCGCTGAGCTGCGAGGTGACCTCGGTGTGGCGCTCGCTCGCCTGGCCGTCCAGGCGCTCGATGCCCTCGCGCAGCGTGTTGTGGCGCTCCTCAGCGGAGCTGTCCAGCCGCTCGACGCCCTCGGTGAGGGCGGTGTGGCGCTCGTCGGCGCGGGTGTCGAGGCGCTCGACGCCCTCCGAGACCGCGCCGCTGACGGCGTCGCGGCTCTGCTCGGTGGCGCCGCGCAGGGACTCGGTCGCGGCGTCGAGCTTGTCGCCGAGCCGCGTGTGCTGCTCGCGCAGGGCGGCCTCGAGGGTGTCGTGGCTCTCGCCGATGGAGGTCACCAGGCTCTCGCGGCCCTCGGTCACGGCCTGCTCGATTGACGTGCGCCCCTGCTCGACGGCCGCGGCGAGGGTCTCGCGACCGCTGTCGATCGCGGCGGTGACGGCCTCGTGCCGCTCGGCGGCGGTGTCCGCCGCGCTGTCGTGCTGGGCCTGCAGGCGCTCCGAGAGCGCGGAGAGCGACTCGCGCAGCTCCGCGGAACCGGCGGCCAGGCCCTCGACGGCCTCGTCGATCCGGCCGAACCGCGCCTCGGTGCCGGCGGCCAGCTTCTCGACCCGCTCGGTCAGCGCGTCGATCCGCCCGGAGGCCTGCTCGCCGTTCTCGGCGAGCTCCTGCAGGCGCGAGAGTGTGGTGTCGAGGTGGCCGGTGATGGTGCGGATGTCCGCCCGCAGCGCGGACATCTCGGCCAGCGGCTTGACGCGTTCTCCGACCAGCGCGATGTGCTCGGCGAGGGTCTCGGCCCACTCCGGCGGGCGCGACGAGAGCTCGTCGACCCGCGCCTGGACGCCGGCGACCGACTCCGCGAGCGTCGCGAACTCGCGTTCGCGGAACTCGCGCAGCAGCCACTCCATGCCTTCCAGGCGCTGGCGCATCTCCTCGTTGACCGCGCCCTGCGACTTCTGCTCGGACATCTGGTCCTGGGCGGCCCGCGAGAGGAGGTCCCGCATGCGGTCGGAGATCCCGGTCTGACCTCCCCCGTTGAGGAAGTTGTGGTTGGTCTGTTCCACCGAGGTGCTCCTTAAGATCTGGCGCCCCCACCCGTGTCGGCTGTGGATGGGCGGTGTCCTCCTGGGTCGCCGGCGCGGCGCCGGTGGCGGGCGTCGCCGCTGTCACGGTCGGGGGTGCGGTGACCACGCGCGGTGACGCCCGGTGTCATAGGGAGAGAGCGGGCCGATCGGCCGCCGCCGACCACCCCGGTGCGTCGCCGGTCGAATCCAGGACAGGGAGAAGGGATTCAGCGGGGATCAGTTTAACGACATGTGCCTCGTTCACCGTGTTCAACTGGCAAAAATGGGCGGAATGGCGGGGGATCGATGCCTACCGATCTGTTGCGTCACGCTAGTACTGATCGGCGCTTTAGTCACCCGTGTGGTGAGAGGTCCGCGATGTCCGCTCGGTGAACGGTGTCTGCGGTGAAGCTGTGACCTCGGAACACACCAGGCACAGGGGGCGGTCCCCGACGCGGGTCAGCACCACGACGGCGGATTCGGGGCCGCTCGGCCTGAGGTCGCGGAGCAGTTTGTCCACCTCCACGGCCGATCCGCGTTTCTTAATCGTTACTGTTCCCGCCCCTCTTTCCCGTAGTTCGGCCCGCAGCCGCTTGAGGGAGAACGGCATCGTCCGGTGCACCTCGAAGGCGCGGCACAGGGGTGTGGCGACCAGGTGGTCGGAGGTGATGTAGGCGATGTCGGGATCCAGCAGCGCGCCGCCGACCAGGGCGGCGGCCTCGGCCACGAGGTGGGCGCGCACCACGGCGTTGTCGGGCTCGTAGAGGTAGCGCCCCGGCGGCGCGACGGGCGCGGGTGCGGCGCCGGGGTCGGCGGTCAGGGCCGCGGGATGCGAGCCGTCGCCGCGCAGCAGCGTGGCGCGCCGCGACCAGTTCCCGCCGAGGCCCTGCCACAGCGCGGTCTCCTTGAGCTCGCCGTCCACCGAGATCCACTCGGCCGCGGCCCCTGCGGGGATGCGCTCGTGCGGGATGCCGGGCGCGGCCTTCACACAGGAGGCCGGCGCACGCGCGGCGAGATCCAGGACGCGGTCCCAGGACGGGGAGTAGGCGTCGGGGTCGAAGACCCGGCCGCGTGCCGTCCGGCGGGCGGGGTCGCAGAAGACGGCGTCGCGGCCGCCGGGGTCGACCGCGGCGGCGTCCCCCTCGCGCACGCGCATCCGTCCGGCCGGCGCGAGCTCCGCGGCGTTGGCGGCGGCGACGGCGGCGGTCAGCGGGTCGGCCTCCACCGCCTCCACCTCCAGGCCCGCCTCGGCCATCGCGACCGCGTCGGCGCCGATGCCGCAGCCCAGGTCGGCCACCCGCGCTCCGGGCCCCAGCGCCCCGGCCAGCCGGCGGGCGCGGTACTCGGCGGCCACCCGGCGGGTGGCCTGCTCCAAACCGGGCCCGGTGAAGTACATGCGTCGGGCCCGGTCGCCGAACTTCCGCCGCGCCCGCTCGCGCAGCCGCACCTGGGTCAGCGCCGCGCCGGCGAGGTCGGCCGGCGAGACGTCGGGGGCCCCGCCCGCCCCCTCGGGCGCGGCCAGCGCCTCTTCGGCCTCCCGGCGCAGGACGGTGGCCGCCTTCAGGGGGTCGTCGGGAGCCGCGGAGGCGGCCGCGAGCACGCGGCCCCCCGCCGGTGTGAGAAGGCTCGCGAACGCCTTGGCCGCGCCGGGCGCGGTTTGCCCGCTGGACACCACGTTTGTTCACCGTTCCTCTGAGGTGTTCCCTTGTGACCAGTTGTTTGACGCGCCCTATGGGCCCGGCTAATGTTCCATACTGGCACTCTCCAAGGTAGAGTGCTAATCGCGACGAGGCCGGTCTGGCACCCGCGACGGCAGGCCGCCGTGGTCGCCCCTTTGCCAAGCATGCAGTTTCGTATCTTCGAACCCGAAGGGGGAGGTCACCACCGTGTCGACCGCCACCAAGACCGTGCTCAAGCCGCTTGAGGACCGCGTCGTCGTCAAGACCCTCGAAGCCGAGCAGACCACTGCCTCCGGCCTTGTCATCCCTGACACCGCCAAGGAGAAGCCCCAGGAGGGCGAGGTCCTCGCGGTCGGCCCCGGCCGCTGGGACGACGAGGGCGAGAACCGCATCCCGCTCGACGTCAAGGTCGGCGACGTCGTTCTGTACAGCAAGTACGGCGGCACCGAGGTCAAGTACGACAACGAGGAGTACCTCGTCCTCTCCGCCCGCGACCTGCTCGCGGTCGTCGAGAAGTAAACCCTCGTCAGTCGACGAACCTTTCCGCCCCGGCCGGCACGCTGCCGGGCGGGGCGGTTTTCCTTAGCCGCCGTAGGCGTACGGATAGAGGAAGCTCACCATGCCCAAGATCCTGGAATTCGAGGACGACGCCCGGCGCGCCCTCGAACGCGGCGTCGACCGCCTAGCGAACTCCGTGAAGGTGACGCTCGGCCCGCGCGGCCGCAACGTCGTCATCGACAAGAAGTTCGGCGCGCCCACCATCACGAACGACGGCGTCACCGTCGCGCGTGAGATCGAGCTGGAGGACCCCTACGAGAACCTCGGGGCCCAGCTGGTCAAGGAGGTCGCGACCAAGACCAACGACGCGGCCGGCGACGGTACCACCACCGCCACCGTGCTCGCCCAGGCGCTGGTCCACCAGGGCCTGCGCAGCGTGGCCGCCGGCGCCTCGCCGATGTCGCTCAAGAAGGGCATCGACGCCGCCGCGCAGAAGGTCGCCGACCTGCTGAGCGAGCGCGCCCGCGAAGTCGGCGAGCGCGAGGACATCGCCTACGTCGCCACCAACTCCGCCCAGGACGCCCAGATCGGCGACATGATCGCGGAGGCCTTCGACAAGGTCGGCAAGGACGGCGTCATCACCGTCGAGGAGGCCCCCACCATGGGCCTCGACCTCGACTTCACCGAGGGCATGCAGTTCGACAAGGGCTACGTCTCGCCCTACTTCGTCACCGACCAGGAGCGCCAGGAGGTGGTCCTGGACGACGCCCTCATCCTGATCAACCAGGGCAAGATCTCCAGCCTCAACGACCTGCTCCCGCTGCTGGAGAAGGTCGTCCAGAGCAAGAAGCCGCTGCTGATCATCGCCGAGGACATCGAGGGCGACGCGCTGGGCGCGCTGGTCCTCAACAAGATCCGCGGCGCCCTCGACGTCGCCGCGGTCAAGGCTCCCGGCTTCGGCGAGCGCCGCAAGGCGATGCTGCAGGACATCGCGACCCTGACCGGCGGCCAGGTCATCGCCGAAGAGGTCGGCCTGACCCTGGAGAACGCCGACGTCGACGTGCTGGGCAGCGCCCGCCGCGTGACCGTCACCAAGGACGACACCACCATCGTCGACGGCAAGGGCGAGCAGAGCGAGGTCGACGACCGGGTCGCCCAGATCCGCAAGGAGATCGAGAACAGCGACTCCGACTGGGACCGCGAGAAGCTGCAGGAGCGCCTGGCCAAGCTGGCCGGCGGCGTCTCGGTGCTGCGCGTCGGCGCGGCCACCGAGGTCGAGCTCAAGGAGAAGAAGCACCGCCTGGAGGACGCGATCTCGGCCACCCGCGCCGCGATCGAGGAGGGGATCGTCGCCGGCGGCGGCGCCTCCCTGGTGCACGCCGCCGCGCAGCTCGACGACCTCGGCCTGACCGGCGACGAGGCCACCGGCGTGAAGATCGTGCGCGACTCCCTGGTGGAGCCGGCCCGCTGGATCGCCGAGAACGGCGGCGCCGAGGGCTACGTCGTGACCTACCGCATCTCCGAGCTGCCGTTCGGCCAGGGCTACAACGCCTCCACCGGCGCCTACGGCGACCTGATGGCGGCCGGCATCATCGACCCGGTCAAGGTCACCCGCTCCGCGGTGCAGAACGCGGCCTCCATCGCCGGCATGCTGCTGACGACCGAGGCGCTCGTCGTCGACAAGCCCGAGGAGGAGGACTCCGAGGGCGGCCAGGGGCACGGCCACGGCCACTGAGGCCGACCGACACCCTGACGGCGCACTGACGGCACGGCCCCGGCCGCGCCGGACCGCCCCTGCGGGCGGCTCTCCGCGGCCCGACCCCGCGTCCGCACACCTGCGGGCGCGGGGTCGCCCTTTACCATCGCGACCCGGATTTCAGCACGGGACTCGCGTCACTTATCGGGCTTTTCCGCCAAATGTGATCATTCTGTAGCCGCACTTGGTGACGTGTAAACCCGCACAGCGGGGCATGATGCGTTACGTGGCGGATCTACGCGCAGCGGGGGGCGCGCTCGCGAGCCGAGCCGAGGCCCTGCGCAGAGCGAACGAGACGGAACTGAACTACCTGACCTCGCTGGCCGTCCAGGGCGACGACGGCGCGGTGGACTCTCTCATCCGCGAAGTCCGGCCCATGGTGCTGCGCTACTGCCGCGCCAAGCTCTCGCGTGTCTCGGGCTACGTCCACCACTCCGACGACGTCGCCCAGGAGGTGTGCATCGCGCTGCTCGCCGCGCTGCCGCGCTACGAGGACAAGGGGCGCCCCTTCGCGGCGTTCGTCTTCAAGATCGCCTCGAACAAGGTCGCCGACGCGCTGCGCCGCTCCACCCGCGCCGACGTGCCCACCGACACCGTGCCCGACTGCCCCGACGACGGCCCCGGCCCCGAGGAGGCGGCCGTGCGCACCGCCGAGGCCGAACGGGCCCGCGCGCTGCTCGACGAACTGCCCGAGCAGCAGCGCCGCCTGCTGCTGATGCGGGTCATCGCCGGGCTCTCCGCCGACGAGACCGGGCATGCGCTGGGCATGTCCCCCGGAGCCGTGCGCGTGGCACAGCACCGCGCCCTCGCCCGCCTGCGCAAGGTCGCCACGGCCAACCGGCTGATCTGAGCCGCGCCTGCGCGCCGCCCACGCGTTCCAGCGGCGCCGCCCCGCGCCGCACGCGTCCCCCGGCCGCCCTCGTCCCGCCCCGCCGCCGGTGCGCTTCGCGCTTCGCACGCTGTCACGTTCCGGCCCGCCGTCCTGCCATGGTGTTGCGCGGGCGTGCCGAGCCGCGCGCCGGATCGCCGCCGTCCGCGCACCGGGCACTCGTCGCCCCTGCGCATCCGCGGCGCCGCGGCGCGTGTTCCCGGCCCGCCCCGCGCTGTGAGGATCGCCACCGGGCGGGTGCGGCCGCGACCGTTCCGCTCCGCGCCCCCTCTCGGCGGTTCTAGGATGAAACGATACGCGCGAGTGGTTGGGAAGAGATATGACGCAGCTGTTCACGGGGGACGGCGGCAAAGTTCTGCCGCCGGGGCTGACCTACGACGACGTCCTGCTGGTCCCGTCCTACTCGGACATGCAGCCCGGCGAGGCCGACACCACCAGCAGGCTCTCGCGCAACATCGAACTGCGCATCCCGCTGCTGTCCGCGGCGATGGACACGGTCACCGAGGCCCGCACCGCCGTGGCCATGGCCCGCCAGGGCGGCGCCGGGGTGCTGCACCGCAACCTCTCGGTCGAGGCCCAGGCCGGCCAGGTCGACCTGGTCAAGCGGTCCGAGGCCGGCATGGTCACCGACCCGGTCACATGCAAGCCCGACGACACCCTGGCCGACGTCGAGGCGCTCAGCGCCCACTACCGCATCTCCGGGGCCCCGGTCACCGACGACGACGGCCGGCTGCTGGGCATCGTCACCAACCGCGACATGCGCTTCGAACTGAACCGCCAGCGCTCGGTGCACGAGGTCATGACGCCGATGCCGCTGGTCACCGCGCCGGTGGGGGTGAGCCGCGAGGACGCCTTCCGACTGCTGCGCGAGAACAAGGTCGAGAAGCTGCCGCTGGTCGACTCCCAGGGCCGGCTGCGCGGGCTGATCACCGTCAAGGACTTCATCAAGAGCGAGCAGTTCCCCGACGCCACCAAGGACGCCGACGGCCGCCTGGTGGTCGGCGCCGCGGTCGGCGTCGGCGCCGAGTCCGAGGTGCGCGCGCGTGCGCTGGTCGAAGCGGGCGCCGACTTCGTCGTCGTCGACACCGCGCACGGCCACTCCTCCGGCGTGGCCGAGATGATCGCCAAGCTCAAGGCCAACTCCTCCGCCGATGTCGTCGCCGGCAACATCGCCACCCGCGCCGGCGCCCAGACCCTGATCGACGCCGGCGCCGACGCGGTCAAGGTGGGCGTGGGCCCCGGCTCCATCTGCACCACGCGTGTGGTCGCGGGGGTCGGTGCTCCGCAGGTCACCGCCGTGATGGAGGCCTCCAAGGCCGCCGGCCCCGCCCAGGTGCCGGTCATCGCCGACGGCGGGCTGCAGTTCTCCGGCGACATAGCCAAGGCGATCGTCGCCGGCGCGAGCACGGTGATGCTGGGCAGCCTGCTGGCCGGAGTCGAGGAGAGCCCCGGCGAGCTCGTCTTCATCAACGGCAAGCAGTTCAAGACCTACCGCGGCATGGGGTCGCTGGGCGCGATGCGCGGGCGCTCCTACTCCAAGGACCGCTACTCCCAGGCCGACGTCGCCACCGAGGAGAAGCTCATCCCCGAGGGAGTCGAGGGCCAGGTGCCCTACCGCGGTCCGCTGGAGGCGGTGGCCCACCAGCTCATCGGCGGCCTGCGCCAGTCGATGTGGTACGCGGGCGCCCGCACCGTCGGCGACCTGCGTGAGAACGGGCAGCTGATGCAGGTCACGTCGGCGGGGCTGAAGGAGAGCCACCCCCACGACGTGCAGATGACCGTCGAGGCCCCCAACTACCACGGGCGCCGCTGACCGGCCGTGTGCCGGAGTCCCCGAACGTGCGGATCGACGGGGGACAGAGGGCGGGGCCGGAGGCACCGCCTGCGCGTGGACCGATGGGCGGGCGCACCGACTCGGGGCCGTCCGAGCCCGGGAGCACGCGAGCCCGCGCGGCGGGCGACGACCCACCAGGCCGCGTCGACCGGCGACCGAGCTGTTCGCCGAACGCGGCTGCGAGCGGACCGCGGTCGACGATGTGGGTGCGGCCGCGGGCATCGCGCGCACGAACTTGCTGCGGTGGTCCAGCGCTGAGGACGTGCTGCTTCGGGAGCCGCCGGCGTCGGCGACGATCCGCTGTCCTCGAACCGGTCGATCGGCCCGACGGCGCCTCCGCCCGGGAGGCCGTCCGCCGTGCCGGCGGCGGACCGGCCGAGGGGCTGCGGCGCGGGCGCCGCGGCGCGCGGCGGTAAACTCGGCGCGGCAGTACCCGCCGGCCGTCTTCGCCGGTGAAGCACGCGAGAGGGGACCCAAGCGTTGGCTCAGCTGGAGATCGGGCTCGGCAAGAACGCGCGCCGTTCCTACGAACTCGACGAGATCGGGATCGTGCCGGCGCGCCGCACCCGCGACCCCGAGGAAGTGTCGATCACCTGGCAGATCGACGCCTACCGCTTCGAGACGCCGCTGATGGGCAGCCCGATGGACAGCATCGCCTCGCCCGAGACGGTGATCGCCATGGGGCGCCAGGGCGCCGTGGGCGTGCTCGACCTCGAAGGCCTGTGGACGCGCTACGAGTCCCCCGAGTCGCTGCTGGAGGAGATCCGCGAGCTCGACGACGAGGCCGCCACGCAGCGGCTGCAGGAGATCTACGCCGAGCCGATCAAGGAGGAGCTGATCGGCCGGCGCATCGAGGAGATCCGCCAGGCCGGCGTGGTCACGGCCGCGCGCCTGTCTCCGCAGCGCACCGCGCAGTACCACAAGGCGGTCATCGACGCCGGGATCGACCTGTTCGTCATCCGCGGCACGACGGTCTCGGCCGAGCACGTCTCGGGCCGGGCCGAACCGCTCAACCTCAAGCAGTTCATCTACGACCTCGACGTACCGGTGATCGTCGGCGGCTGCGCGACCTACACCGCCGCGCTGCACCTGATGCGCACCGGCGCCGCGGGCGTGCTCGTGGGCTTCGGCGGCGGATCCGGGCACACCACCCGGTCCGTGCTGGGCGTGGCCGTGCCGATGGCCAGCGCCATCGGCGACGTCGCCGCGGCCCGCCGCGACTACCTCGACGAGTCGGGCGGCCGCTACGTGCACGTCATCGCAGACGGCGGCATGTCCCTCAGCGGCGACATCGCCAAGGCCCTGGCCTGCGGATCCGACGCCGTCATGATCGGCTCGCCGCTGGCGCGCGCCGCCGAGGCCCCGGGCGGCGGCTACCACTGGGGCAGCGAGGCCCACCACGGCGAGCTGCCGCGCGGCGAGCGGCTGCACGTGGGCACGATCGGCTCCCTGGAGTCGATCCTGCACGGCCCCGCCTCCACCAGTGACGGCGCGATGAACCTCACGGGTGCGCTGCGCCGCACCATGGCCACCTCCGGCTACAGCGACCTCAAGGAGTTCCAGCGGGTCGAGGTCGTGGTCAACCCGCACCGCTGAGCACCGCGGCCCCCGGTCCGCGCGAGCCCGCGGACCGGGCGGCCCGCCTTTTCACGGATACCGCCTCGACCGCGCAGGTCAGCGGGTAGGTTGTTGACTCGGGCCGTACGTATGGGGTGCACTATCACGTCGGTGCCGTGTGCGCCCAGCCGAAACGCCATCCTTCCGGCAGATCGTGACCAAGACGTGAATGAGGTGTACGTGAGCGGTCCCCCCGTCACCGGTTCCGAGGAGTCCCCCGCCTCGGCCGAACACCCCCCGCCGCCCCGGTGGAAGCGGGGCATCGCCGCAGCGGCGGCGGTGGCATCGACCCTCGGCGTGGCCGCGGGAGTCGCAGGTGTCGCCGGCATGTTCGAGCCGTCCCGGCCCCCGCAGCTTCCGCCGGGCCCCGACGACGCCGCGGGCAGCATCGACACGGTCCCGGGCGCGGCGGGGCAGCAGGAGTCCGCGGGCTCCGGCGGCTCCGACCTGGCGGCCGACAGCAGACGCTCGCCGGACCCCGACCGGATCGCCGATCCCAGCCCGGAGTGGCTCGGCACCGTCTCCGACGCCACCGGCATCCCGCGCCGGGCGCTGGAGGGCTACGCCCGCGCCCAGCTGACGGTCACCGAGGAGCAGCCCGAGTGCCGCATCTCCTGGCCGACCCTGGCGGCCATCGGCGAGGTCGAGTCCGACCACGGCACCGCCGCCGGAGGCGAGATCGGCGCTGACGGCCGCACCACCGAGGACGTCATCGGCATCCCGCTCGACGGGTCCGACAACACCGCCGCGATCCCCGACTCCGACGGCGGCTCCCTTGACGGCGACTCCGAGTGGGACCGCGCCGTCGGACCCATGCAGTTCATCCCCACCACCTGGCGCAAGTGGGGCGCCGACGCCGACTCCGCCGCCGGGGCCGACCCGCACGACGTCGACGACGCGGCTCTGTCCGCGGCCCGCTACCTCTGCTCCGAGGGGCGCGTTCTGACCAGCGACTCCGGCTGGTGGGACGCGATCCTCACCTACAACGAGTCCCGCAGCTACGGCGAGGACGTGCTGTCGGCCGCCGACCGCTACGCCACCGAGGCCGCCGAAGCGGTGTGAGGCCGCCGAAGCGGTGTGCGTGTGCCGCGGCCCACGAGGCCGCGTGCTGCCTCGTGTGGCCGCGGGGTTGGGGGCCTCCCACGCGCGCCGGCGCGTCGGCGCGCCGGTCGTGCAGCGTGCGCGCGGGGGAGCGCGCGCACGCGCTCCCCGGCGGGCGCGCTCCCCGGCGCGTATGCCGTGCGGTGCTGCGCAGGGCCGCGCCCGTCCCGGCCCGTCCGCTGCCCGACCCCTCCCGCACCCGCCCGTTCGCGGCGGTGCGAGGCGCGCCACCGGATTGGTCCGGGCCTGTCGGGTTAGCCTGGCCATGGGACGTTTCGAGTGTGCGGCCCGGCAAGGCACAGTCCAAGGAAGGCGTGAGATGACTTCAGCGCGGATAGGGCCCGAACAGCGAACCGAGGCGCTTGAGGCCATGTCGGGAGGCGAACTGGACGTCCTGGTCGTCGGCGGGGGCATCGTCGGAGCCGGCGTCGCCCTGGACGCGGTATCGCGGGGGCTCTCGGTCGGGCTGATCGAGGCCCGCGACTTCGCATCGGGGACCTCCAGCCGCTCCAGCAAACTCATCCACGGCGGCCTGCGCTACCTGGAGCAGCTCGACTTCGAGCTGGTGCGCGAGGCGCTGGTCGAGCGCGGGCTGCTGCTGCACCGCATCGCGCCGCACCTGGTGCAGCCGGTGCCGTTCCTGTACCCGCTCACCAAGCACTGGGAGCGGCCCTACGTCGGCGCCGGAGTCACCCTCTACGACACGCTCGCGATGTCCGTGGGCGGCGCCCGCGGCCTGCCGCGCCACCGCCACCTGACGCGCGGCAGCGCGCTGCGGCTCTTCCCGGCGCTGCGCCGCGACTCCCTGGTGGGGGCCGTGCAGTACTGGGACGCCCAGGTCGACGACGCCCGCTACGTCCTCACCGTGCTGCGCACGGCCGCCACCTACGGGGCGCACGTGGCCTCGCGGGTCCAGGCGGTGAGCTTCCTGCGCGAAGGCGAGCACGTCACCGGCGCCCAGGCCCAGGACCTGGAGACCGGCGAGCGGTTCGACATCCGCGCCAAGCAGGTGGTCAACGCGGCGGGCGTGTGGACCGACGACATCCAGGAGATGGTCGGCGGGCGCGGCCAGATCCACGTGCGCGCGTCCAAGGGGATCCACCTGGTCGTGCCGCGCGACCGCATCCAGGCGTCCTCGGGGCTCATCCTGCGCACGGAGAAGAGCGTGCTGTTCGTCATCCCGTGGGGGCGGCACTGGATCATCGGCACGACCGACACCGACTGGGACCTGGACAAGGCCCACCCGGCGGCGAGCAGGACCGATATCGACTACGTGCTCGACCACGTCAACTCGGTCCTGCGGGTCCCGCTCACCAGGGACGACGTCGAGGGCGTCTACGCCGGTCTGCGCCCGCTGCTGGCGGGGGAGTCCGACGAGAGCTCCAAGCTGTCGCGCGAGCACACCGTGGCCCACCCGGTTCCAGGGCTGGTGCTGATCGCCGGAGGCAAGTACACGACCTACCGGGTGATGGCCAAGGACGCGGTCGACGCCGTGGCGCACGGGCTCGACGGGCGCATCCCGCAGTCGGTGACCGACCGGCTGCCGCTGGCGGGCGCCGAGGGGTACGCGGCCATGTGGAACCAGCGCCGCAGGCTCGCCAACGAGTCGGGGCTGCACCGTTCGCGGATCACCCACCTGCTGCGCCGCTACGGCACCATGATCGACGAGATCCTGGGGATGATGGCCGAGCGCCCCGACCTCAAGGAGCCGCTGACCGGCGCCGACGACTACCTGCGCGCCGAGATCGCCTACGCGGCCGCCTACGAGGGCGCCCGCCATCTCAACGACGTCCTGGCGCGCCGGACCCGGATCTCGATAGAGACCTGGGACCGCGGCATCGCCGCGTCGGAGGAGGCGGCGCGGCTGATGGGCGAGCAGCTGGGCTGGAGCGAGGAGCACATCGAGCGCGAGGTGGCCTACTACCGCAAGCGCATCGAGGTGGAGCGCGCCGCCCAGGAGCAGGACAACGACAACGAGGCGGACGCCGTCCAACACGGAGCCCCGGAGATCGTCCCCGCGGCCTCAGTGGGAGCCGGAGTGAGCTGAGGGAGGCCACAGCCCCGGAGCCGCTCGATCGAGGTTCGGTCCGGAGGTCCAGCGGACAGCCCACCGGAAGCTCCACCGCAGCGGGCCGTCACGACGTCGACCTGGTCGGCTGCCCCCTGAAGGGGGGATCACGATGCTCGATACGGCCCACGAGCCGATCACGCCTGGTGAGACCCTCGTGGACGACTCCCTCAACCCCCTGGGTGTTTTCCGGTACCGCCTGGCCAAGACGATCGGGGTGCCGGCTCGCCGGATCAACGAGATCGTGCTCGGCAAGCGTCGGATCACGCCAGAGACCGCCCTGAGGCTGTCCAAGGAATTCGGTTGAGCGAGCGGTTGGCTCAACGTGCAGGCCGACTACGACATCGAGGTCGACAAGGACCGCCACCAGAGTGAGGTCGACGCCGTTACGCCAACGGCGTGATGGAAACACCGTTCGTCCACCTTGGAGCTTGACTGGCGCCTCGCCGGAGACCGGCGGGGCGCCAGAGCTGTATGGGGTGGGCGTGTGGCGGGGGCGGCGAGGGCGGCGGGTGGTTGGGCCCGGCGGTTACCGGTGCTGGTGCGTGTTGGTTGGGCGTGTGACGGGGGCGGCGAGGGTCTTGCGTGGTCAGGCCTGCCGTCACCGGTTCGGGTGCGCGTCGGTTGAGCGTGTGACGGGGGCGGCGAGGACGGCCGGTGGCTGGGCCCGGCGGTCACCGGTTCGGGCGCGTGTTGGTTGGGCATGTGGCGAGGGCGGCGGGTGGTTGGGCCCGGCGGTTACCGGTCCTGCTGCGTGTTGGTTGGGCGTGTGACGGGGGCGGCGAGGGTCCTGCGTGGTCAGGCCTGCCGTCACCGGTGCTGGTGCGCGTCGGTTGAGCGTGTGACGGGGGCGGCGAGGACGGCCGGTGGCTGGGCCCGGCGGTCACCGGTTCGGGCGCGTGTTGGTTGGGCATGTGGCGAGGGCGGCGGGTGGTTGGGCCCGGCGGTTACCGGTCCTGCTGCGTGTTGGTTGGGCGTGTGACGGGGGCGGCGAGGGTCCTGCGTGGTCAGGCCTGCCGTCACCGGTGCTGGTGCGCGTCGGTTGAGCGTGTGACGGGGGCGGCGAGGACGGCCGGTGGCTGGGCCCGGCGGTCACCGGTTCAGGCGCGTGTTGGTTGGGCGTGTGACGGGGGCGGCGGGTGGTTGGGCCCGGCGGTTACCGGTCCTGGTGCGCGCCGGTGGGGTGCGCGGCGGGGCAGCGAGGACGGCGGTGGCGCGGGGCTGCGGGTATCGGATCGGGCCGCGGGAGGCCTTCCTCGGCTGATGGGGCAGTGCCAGGGTGAGCTGAAGTGGACATTTCTGCCATAAGGGGCTTCTGGCGGTCGTGTGAGGGGCGCGGTGACCGCTCAAACAGGGAGGCGGCGCCACCCTCCCCGCACTATTTTGCAATGCGGAAAAATTGCAGTCGGTTCGTACGATTTGCCCGTTTTTCGGGATGCTGTGGCGACCTGAAGTGCGGCGAGTCGGGCGAAAACCGCGTTCTGAGGCCCTTCAGGCATGCATTTGGCGGGTTTCGTGGCTGTGGGAGGTCCTGTGGGGCGTTCAGTCTGCGGTGTATTTCGGGCATCTCGCCATGTTTCGCCCCGTTCGAACGGGCAGTGCGGCCTGTTGGCGTAGTGATGCCTGCATAAGGCCGGTCTCGTCGGCCTCCCGCTCGCGCACCCTGCCCTGAACGCCCGATTTATTCCGACTTATTCGCTGTCTTCCATCGCCCGACCGTGATCGCCGACTTCGGTGGCCGTGGAGCTCGGCGGTGAGGCCGCCACCTCGTCGGGTGGTTCACCGGCGAGCACGGGACCGATGACCGCCGAGCCGAGCCCTCCGGTGTCCTCGCTGCCTCGTCGGGTGGTTCACCGGCGAGCACGGGACCGATGACCGCCGAGCCGAGCCCTCCGGTGTCCTCGCTGCCTCGTTGGGTGGGGGACCGGCGCGTGCCGGGACCGGTGATCGCCGGGCCCGACCCTTCGGTGTCGTCGCTGCCTCGTCGGGTGCGTGAGCGGCGGTATCAACCCGTTGCGCTGTCGGTCGCGGCCGCGACCGCGACCGCGGCTACGGGACATTCGACATCCGCTTCCATCACTCAACAGGCCCGCTCAGTCGGCACGACCAGCCTGGCAAGGTGTCGGAAAATGGTGCGCCGGGGAACGGTCTCGCGGACGGGACGAGGCCGGTCCCCGGCGCTTTGGGGGGATGGTGGTGGTGCGCTCAGGTGGGAGATCTCCTGGCGCCCGTTGTCTTGTGGGGTCGCTCTGCCTGTCGGACATTAGGCCGATCCATGCACCGGTATGCATCGACCCGTATGCCGGACCGTACGCCGGTTCGTCTGCCAGGCCGCGCGTCGGGCAGTACCTCGATCCGTACGCCGCTCCGCACCTCGCTCCGCACTCGATCCGTACGTCGCTTGGCACGTCGGGCCGAAAGAGCCCGGCGCCAGGGGCGCCGACGCCGAGCCTGCCGGCGGCTTTCTGCCCTGCCGACGAGCTACCCGGATACCCGCCGGTATAGCAGGCTCCGCCGGTTGTTCCGCGATGTGGGTGGATCGAAGCGCCGTTCCGGCAGGTGAAGGGAGTCGTTGCGGCTCTTGGAAAAGTTTCTCCGACCGCTGTCCGGCACACCGGTTCCGGTTTCGATCCCGGTCCTGATCCCATTCCCGGCACTGATCCCGCTTCCGCTCCCAGTCGCCGACCGCCGACCGCCGACCGCCGACCAGCCGCCTGGCGCGATCGCTCCGCTCCGGTCCGCTCTGTTCTCCCCCTGCCCCGGTTCCCCTCCGGCCGCGGTCTCCTGCGGCCCCGGCTCCCTCCGGCACCCCCACCCACCCCTTGACCTCAATTCACCTCAAATGGGAGGCGCCGTTGACGTCCAGTACCGCGCCCGAGGTCCATACCGCCTCCGGCGAGGCCAGGTAGGCCACCGCCGAGGCGATCTCGTCGGCCGTCGCGACCCGGCCGAACGGGCTCTGCCCGCGGATCGCGTCGCCCTCGTCGGCGTCCAGCCGTGCCTCGACCCGCGGGGTCGAGGTGAATCCGGGAGCCACCGAGGCGACTCCGATGCCGTGGGGGCCGAGAGACACGGCCAGCGACTGGCCCAGCGAGTGCAGCGCGGCTTTACTGGCACCGTATGCGGGCATGTCGGGCTCACCCCGGTAGGCGCCGCGCGAGCCGACGTTGACGATCCGCCCGGCGGCGCCGCGTTCGATCATGTGCCGCGCCGCGCAGTAGCTCAGGTTCGCCGCTCCGAACACGTTCACGCCGATGATGCGCTGCCATGCCGCCTGCCATTCGGCATAGGAGGTCTCGGGCAGCGGGTGCGGGATGACCGCGGCGGCGTTGTTCACCAGGACGTCGAGTCCGCCGAGCCCCTCGACGGCCGCGGCGACGACGGCCTCGGCCGCGGCGGGGTCGGCGACGTCTCCGCGGACCAGCGCGTGCCCCGAGCCGTCGAGGGACTCCAGGGTGGCCTCGGCCGCACCCCTGCTCGACGCGTAATGCACGGCCACCCGGTCGCCGTCGGCGGCGAACCGCCGGGCGACCGCCCGCCCGATGCCTCCCGAAGCCCCGGTGACCAGGACACCGCGGCTCTGCCGCGCGCTCACGCGGCGCTGCCCTCGTCGTCGAAGGCGGCCGGGCGCGTGATCGTGGCCATGTGCCGTCCCTTCTCCGCCGATCCGCTGATCTCTGCCGATCTCCGCCGAAACCGCGATGCCGGCGCTCTCCGCTGACACTGCCATACGGCGCTCCGGCGCGGTGCCGCACCGCCGGCGCCCCGCAGGTGGGGGCGGTCGCCTGGTCGCGCCGCCCGCTCGTGCCGGCCCGTACCGACCCCTGCCGTGAACGGGTGGGGGCCGGTTCAGAGGCCGCAGCGCCCCGCCCCCGGGCGGGCGCACCCCGTCCGTCGCGGACCGGCCGCGCCGGGCTACGCGGTCGGCTCCTCCCCGTCGCGCACGGGAGTGGCCACAGCGGGGCTGCGGACGTGCTCGGGGCGCAGGCCCATCATCATCACGCGGGCGACCACCTTCGACCAGGGGCCGGTGCCCCCGATCACCCGGAGCAGGGGCGGCAGGTCGGTGTCTGTGTCCAGCGCCTTGCTGATGACCTGGCGCTGCAGCAGCTGCTGGAACGCCTGGGTGCCGACGGTGGGCATCCGGCGGCGGCGCTGCACGCGGGCCAGCAGCTCGGGGTTGAGCGTCTTGGCGAACCGGTCGGGGTCGCTCTGAGCCTCCAGCAGCGGGCGGGCGAGGAGGTTGGCCGTTGCCACGGCGTCCTGGACCGCCAGGTTGATGCCGACACCGCCCACGGGCGTCATGGCGTGCGCCGCGTCCCCGAGGGCCAGCAGCCCCGGGCGGTACCAGCGCTCCAGGCGGTCCTGCGTCACGTTCAGAAAGGCCACCTTCGACCAGTCGTCGACGTCGCGCACGTTCTCGCCGAGGAACGGCAGCAGCCCCAGCAGCTGCTCCTGGAAGGCCTCGATCGGCTGGCTGCGGGTGGCCTCGTAGCCGCCCTTGGGGATGACGAACGCGACCTGCCAGTAGTGCCCGCGGTCGATCCCCACGGCCATCGCGCCCTGGCCCAGGTTGCCGTTCATGCCGCTGGGGTCGTCGGGCTTGCGGGGCACCCGCAGCCACAGCACGTCCATCGGTGCGCCCAGTTCGGCGGGGACCATGCCGGCGGCGTCCCGCAGTCCGGAGTCGCGCCCGTCGGCCGCGATGCTCAGCACCGCCCGGAGCTCGTGCTCCTCGTCTCCGGCCTGCGACGGCGCGTCGCCGTCGCTCCGCCGCCGGTAGCGGATGCCGCGGACCGCGCTGTCCTGCTCGACGACGCCGGCGGCCTCGGCGTTCATCAGCAGCCGGAACCCGGGGTAGGTGCGCGCGTGGTCGGTGAGCATGTCGAGGAAGTCCCACTGCGGCATCATCGCGATGTAGGGGAACCGCCCCGGAAGGTCGTGCAGGTCGGCCTGGACGATCGGGTCGTCGCCGCGCCCGACCGTCAGCGTCTCGACCTTGCGGTGCGGCCGCTCCGCCAGCCGATCGGCGAGGCCCAGTTCGTCGAGGATTTGGAGCGTGGAGGGGTGGACGGTGTCGCCGCGGAAGTCGCGCAGGAAGTCGCCGTGCTTTTCGAGCACGGTGACGTCCACGCCGGCCCGCGCCAGCAGCAGGCCGAGCATGATTCCCGCCGGGCCGCCTCCCGCGACGGCGACGGTGGTGTTCTCGGTGTGCGACATCGCAACCTCCTGGAAGAGGGCGGCGCGGAGTCCTCGGCGGCGCCCGGGAGCCGGCTTCGTTGAGTGCGATCCAACGCCGCACCGTGCCGGACTGTCCAGCAACCGCAGGGGCAATCGTCCCCAGAGGCGGGTTCCGTAACCGGACCGCGCATCGGTTACCGGCGGGTAGTCAATTCCGGTGACGTGGATTACGCTCCCGCCATGGACACCGCTACGAGCACCTCCGGTCGCTCCGCGTCGCCGGCGGGGCTGGAGGACGTCGTCCCCCGGCTCACACGCCGCGTGGCCGCCGCGTCGGGCAAGACGACGCAGACCGCGGCGCCCTTCACCGGAGCGCCCCTCGCCGAACTCCCCGAGTCCTCCGCCGCCGACGTCGCCGCCGCCTTCGAGCGCGCCCGCGCGGCGCAGCGGTCCTGGGCCGCACTGTCCCCCCGAGAGCGCGCCGAGCCGTTCGTGCGGTTCCACGACCTGGTCCTCTCCCGCCAGCGCGAGATCCTCGACCTCATCCAGTGGGAGACCGGCAAGGCCCGCCGACACGCCTTCGAGGAGGTCTACGACGCCGCCGGCGGCACCCTCCACTACGCCCGGCAGGCGCCCCGCCTCCTGCGGACCCGGCGCATCCCCGGCGCCGTGCCCGGTGCGACCCGGACCCACCACCGCCGCCTGCCCCGCGGCGCGGTCGCCGTCATCAGCCCGTGGAACTACCCCCTGACCCTGCCCGTCGCCGACGCCGTGCCCGCGCTGCTCGCCGGCAACGCCGTGGTCGCCAAGCCCGACACCCAGACCTCGCTGACCGCGCTGTGGGCGATCGAGACCGCCGTCGAGGCCGGCCTGCCCGAGGACCTGTGGATCCCGGTGATCGGCAGGCCCGAGGAGATCGGCGACGCCCTCGTCGACAACGCCGACTACGTCTCCTTCACCGGCTCCTCCGCGGTGGGCGCCGAGATCGGCCAGCGCGCCGCGCGCCGCCTCATCGGCTTCTCCGCGGAACTGGGCGGCAAGAACCCCGCCGTCGTCTGCGCCGACGCCGACATGGACTGGACCGTGGAAGGCCTCCAGCGGGCCGGTTTCAGCAACGCCGGCCAGCTGTGCATCTCCATGGAGCGCATCTACGTGCACGACTCGGTCTACGACGAGTTCGCCGAGCGCTTCGCCGATGCGGTGCGCGGCATGGAGCTCAACGCCGCCTTCGACTACTCCGCCGACATGGGCTCGCTGACCTACCGCAGGCAGTTCGACCGCGTCAGCGCCCACGTCGAGGACGCGCGCGCCAAGGGCGCCGAGATCCTCGCCGGCGGCGGCCCCCGCGACGACGTCGGCCCGCTGTTCTACGAGCCCACGGTCATGG
The DNA here is from genome assembly GCF_039531585.1 of Streptomonospora arabica. Lineage (NCBI taxonomy): Bacteria > Bacillati > Actinomycetota > Actinomycetes > Streptosporangiales > Nocardiopsidaceae > Streptomonospora > Streptomonospora arabica. The sequence continues at coordinate 308,032 of NZ_BAAAQI010000005.1, forward strand.
CCGGGGTGACCCCGACCATGGACGCCTGCTCCGCCGAGACATTCGGCCCGGTGGTCTCCCTCTACCGCTTCTTTGACGAGGACGAGGCCGTCGACGCCGCCAACTCCACCGACTACGGGCTCAACGCCAGCGTGTGGACCCGCGACACCGCGCGCGGGCGCCGCCTGGCCGAGCGCATCGAGGCAGGCACCGTCAACATCAACGAGGGCTACGGCGCCGCCTGGGCCAGCTACGGCGCACCCATGGGCGGCATGAAGCGCTCCGGCGTGGGCCGCCGGCACGGCCCCGAGGGGCTGCTGCGCTACACCGAGTCCCAGACCGTCGCCAGCCAGCACTACATCGGCCTGGGCGGTCCTCCGGGTATGGACGCCCGGACACTCTCCACGGTGATGACGGCCGGTGCGCGGCTGATGAAGCGGTTCCGCATCCGCTGACCGGCCCGCCGCGCCCGCAGGCCCCGGCCGACTCCGGCCGGGGCCGAACCGACGGCGCGCGCGACCGTCTTCAGGTCGCTGACCTCGGGTTTCGTGCCCGCGGAAGTCTCGTGGAGACGCCTCCGGGGCGCAGTGAACTTCCACACTCCGTTCCGCTCCCGCAAAAACCGGGAAACTCCTGCGCCGGGCGCCGCCCGGGCGTAACCTGCGCTTCACGTGGCCGCCGTACGCCTCTCCCCTGACCCTCGAAACCGGCGACGGCGGTATCCGCGGAAGCCAACGGAGGGACGATGCGAGTAGCGGACTCGACCATTCGGGACGGCCGCGGCGGCGTTACCCGCCGCCCGTCGCTGAAGCGGCGGCCTGCCCGCCGCCCCACCGCACTGACCCGGACCCCTCGCCTGGGCACGCGGGGCGCGGTGAGCTGTGCTCGCCGGTGAGCTGTTCGGCTCGATCACCCGCGCTGTGAGCGAGCCGATGCTGCTGGTCGGGCTCTCCGGCGAGATCCTCGGCCGGAACGCCGCCATGCGGCGGCTGTGCCCGGAGGCCGACACGGGCGCCAACCTCTACGGGCTCAGCTCCGACAGCCCCGAGCGGACCGGCGACACGCTGCGCCGATGGGCCGGGTCGGGCGAGCCGATGGCCGGGGTGCTGTGCCTGGTCGACCCCGACGGGCGGCCGCGCCGCTGTCCCGGGTTCGGCAGCCGCGCGGCCTGGGCCGACGCGGGCGAGCCCGCGGTGCAGATCCGCCTGGTGCCCGCGTTCGACCGCGACGCCCCCGATGCCCCGGGCGCCTTCGGCGACCAGGAGGGCCGCATGCGCGCGCGGCTGGAGCGCGAGCACGAGATCGCCCTGGGCCTGCAGCGCAGCCTGCTGCCGTGCCGCGTCGCGGGCGCGCCGCTGGAGGTCGCGGCGGAGTACGTGCCCACCGCCTACGGCGCCGAGGTCGGCGGCGACTGGTACGACGTGTTCGCCATCCCCGCCTCCGACCGCATCGGCCTGGTGATCGGCGACGTCGCGGGACACGGGCTGCCCGAGGCCACCGTCATGTCCCAGCTGCGCAGCGTGCTGCGCGCCGCCGCGCTGGAGGAGGGCGTGCGCCCCGACCGGGTCACCGCGCGGCTCGACGCCTACGTCGACACCTACCTGCCGGAGAACATGGCCACCATGTGCTACGCGGTCTACGACCCGGGCGCCGACGAGCTCGCCTACGCCAACGCGGGACACGTCCCCCCGATGCTGCTGCGCGGCGGCGGGGAGTGCGAGCGGCTGGAGTCGGTCGTCGACCCGCCGCTGGGCTGCTCGCTGGGCGGCGAGCACCGCACCGCCCGCGTCGCGGTGCACCCCGGCGACATGCTGGTCTGCTATACCGACGGGGTGGTGGAGCGGCGCCGCGAGTCGCTGGACACCGGGCTGGGCCGGCTGTCCGCGCTGCTCACCGGGTTCGACGCGCCCACACCCAAGGACGTGTGCACCACGGTCATGGCGTGGTCGGCGCCCACCGACCACGCCGACGACCGGGCGGTCCTGGTGGCCGGGTTCTGAGGCCACGGGGAGGATCTAGACTGAGAAGCGGTCCGATCCCCGTGCGCTGCACACTCCTACCTGCGGGAAGGCTTCTTCCGTGTCCCCTTCCGACGCCGGCGACTCCTCGTTCGACACCGTTCTCGTCGTCGACTACGGCGCGCAATACGCTCAGCTCATCGCGAGGCGGGTGCGCGAGTGCCACGTCTACAGCGAGATCGTCCCCTCCACCATGCCGGTCGAGGAGATGCTGGCCAAGCGGCCGAAGGCGATCATCCTCTCCGGCGGCCCCTCGTCGGTCTACGCCGACGGCGCGCCCCAGGCGCCCGCGGGGATGTTCGAGACCGGTGTGCCGACGCTCGGCATCTGCTACGGCTACCAGGCGATGGTCCAGGCGCTCGGGGGCACGGTGGCCCGGACCGGGCGCAGCGAGTTCGGCCGCACCCGCATGCAGGCCGGCACCGACACCGTGCTGTTCGCCGGCCTGCCCGCCGCGCAGACGGTGTGGATGTCCCACGGCGACTCCGTCGCCGAGGCGCCCGAGGGCTTCCGCACCACCGGCAGCACCGAGAGCACGCCCGTCGCCGCCATGGAGGCCCCCGAGCGCGGGCTCTACGGCGTCCAGTTCCACCCCGAGGTGCTGCACAGCGAGCACGGGCAGGCGGTGCTGCGGCACTTCCTCTACAACGGCGCCGGGTGCCGGCCCACCTGGACGATGGTCAACATCGTCGACGAGCAGGTCGAGCGCATCCGCACCCAGATCGGCGGCAAGCGCGCCATCTGCGGGCTGAGCGGCGGCGTCGACTCCGCGGTGGCCGGCGCACTCGTCCAGCGGGCCATCGGCGACCGGCTGACCTGCGTTTTCGTTGACCACGGGCTGCTGCGGAAGGGCGAGGTCGAGCAGGTCGAGAAGGACTTCGTCGAGGCCACCGGCGCCGTGCTGAAGGTCGTCGACGCCCAGGAGCGGTTCCTCGACGCGCTGGCGGGGGTCAGCGACCCCGAGGAGAAGCGCAAGATCATCGGCCGGGAGTTCATCCGCGTCTTCGAGCAGGCCGCCCGCGAGGTCGTCGCCGAAGGCGGCAAGGAGGGCGACGACGTCGAGTTCCTGGTGCAGGGCACCCTCTACCCCGACGTCGTGGAGTCGGGCGGCGGCACCGGCGCCGCCAACATCAAGTCGCACCACAACGTCGGCGGGCTCCCCGATGACCTGCGGTTCTCGCTGACCGAGCCGCTGCGCGAGCTGTTCAAGGACGAGGTCCGCCGTGTCGGCGAGGAGCTGGGCCTGCCCGCGGAGATGGTGTGGCGCCAGCCCTTCCCCGGGCCCGGCCTGGGCATCCGCATCATCGGCGAGGTCACCCGCGAGCGCCTGGAGATCCTGCGCGAGGCCGACGCCGTCGCCCGCGAGGAGCTCTCGCGCGCGGGACTGGACCGCGACATCTGGCAGTGCCCGGTGGTGCTGCTGGCCGACGTGCGCTCGGTGGGCGTGCAGGGCGACGGCAGGACCTACGGCCACCCCGTGGTGCTGCGCCCCGTCAGCAGCGAGGACGCGATGACGGCCGACTGGTCGCGCCTGCCCTACGACGTGCTGGCGGCCATCTCCAACCGGATCACCAACGAGGTCCGCGAGATCAACCGCGTCACCCTCGACGTCACCAGCAAGCCGCCCGGCACCATCGAGTGGGAGTAAGGGGACCGGTGGCCCCGCCCCGCGCGGCCGGGAGCGCGCCCGGCGATCCGGGCCGCCGGGCCGCCGGCGGTTCCGCGGAGCGGACCCGGGAACCGCCGCCCGCTCCGTGACCGCACCCGGTCACCTGCGTACACAGGCACCGGATGAGTTGGTGTTCCGTTCGGCACTCCCTTAGGTTTGGGCGACGACATCCGCCGCGACGAACAGTGGGAAGCCGCCGTGCACCTCTTGGAGCCGATCCTGTGGAACGCGCCGTTCGTCGTGATCCCGCTCCTGGGATTCATAGCCGTCGCGCTGGCGACCCGAGGGCGCCGCATGCTGCCGGCCTTCGGACTCGCGCTGATCCTGATCGACGGGATCGGTGACATGGTCCTCGGCGTGATGACGTATCAGGCGGCCATCATTCCGATCGACGTGTGGCCCTCGCTGGTCCGGCACGCACTCAACCTGCTGCTCGCCGCGGGCTTCCTGCTGCTGCTGATCGGGCTGGTCCGGCGTGTCGGGACCGCTTCCGCGCCGCCGCCCGATCCGGCCTGGTCGGCGCCGCCGCCCGCGGCGGCGCACGGTCCGGTCCCGCCCGGCCACGGCGGCGAGCACCCGGGTCCCGGCCGCCACGCCTACGCCGATCCCTCCGGCCCCCAGGCGCCGGCAGACCCCTCCGGGCACGGCCCCGGAGGCGAGCCGGGTCCGCAGGGCCCGCTCCCCTGGGAGCACGGACCGAGCTCTCACCAACGGCCCCCCGGCCCTCCGCCCCAGACCAACGGTTGAGTCCCGCCGACGACACGGAGCACCGCAATGGATTCGCTGGATTCCCCGGCATTGCTCATCTCCAACCCGTTCGTCTCCCTGGCGCTCCGGTTCCCGCTGGTCATCGTCGGCGTACTCGCGCTGGCTCTGGCCGGTCGGGCGTCGGCGATGCGCGGGCCGATACGTACCGGGGGCGGGCTGCTGATCCTGAGCTGGATCGTCGGCCTGGCGTTCAGCGTTTTCATGGAGTTCGGCTCGTTCCAGGGCGCGCCCACGTTCGTGGTCACGGTGTTCAACGTCGTCAGCATCCTCACCTTCTGCGCCGCTCTGATCCTGCTGCTGATCGCCCTTGCGGGCAGCGGCCGCGCTTCCGCGCAGCGGGGTGCGGCGGCGCCGCACCCCGCGGGCGCCGGGGGGTGGCCGCCGCAGGGCAGCCCCGGTGCGGGGCAGTATGCGCAGGTTCCCGGGCCGGGCCGGGGTCCGGCCGATCCGGCGGCCGGGCGGCACGGCGCCCAGCCCGGCCCCTACGGACAGCCGCCTGCGCCGGGCGGCCCCGGCGGAGCGCAGTACGCACCCGGCCACGCCCAGCCCTACGGCCCCCCGCCGCCCGGCGGGCAGCAGCCGGGAACGGGGCCGCAGCAGCCTCCCGCCGGGCACCCCGGACCGCGGGAACAGCCCGGTCAGCCGCCCGCGGGCCCGCCTCGCGCGCAAGACCCGCGGACCTGAGCACCCCTCCCGTGTCCGGTCCGCGCCCGGCTCCCGGGCCGGAGCGGGGTCAGCGGATCTGCCGGGCCAGCTCGTCCAGCTGCGGCAGGACGCTGTCGCGCCCTGCGGAGTCCACGCCGAAGAACACCCGGCCCACGCCGGCCTCGGCGTAGGCGTCGACGGTCTTCTCGTCGGGAACCGCGTAGTACATCGAGACCGGAATCGTGCCGCGACCGGCCTCGGCCGCGAGCCGCTGCAGCCGGGTCACGCGCTCGCCGAACTCGGCGGCTGTGTCGAGCGTGACGCCCTGGGGCATCCACTCGTCGCCGAAGTCCACCACGCGCTCCTCCACCGTGGGCCCGTTGCCGCCGACGATGACCGGTGGGTGCGGCTTCTGGGCGGGCTTGGGCCAGGCCCAGCTCTTCTCGAAGTCGACGAACTCGCCGTGGAACTCCGCCTCGTCCTTCGTCCACAGCTCCTTCACGGCCTTGACGTTCTCGGCCATGCGCCGCATGCGCGTGCGCGCGTCGGTGCCGTGGTCGGCCATCTCCTCGCGGTTCCAGCCCGCGCCGACGCCGAACAGGAACCGGCCGCCGGAGAGGAAGTCCAGGCTGGCGGCCTCTTTGGCGGTATGGACCGGGTCGCGCTGGGTGACCAGGCACACGCCGGTACCGATACGCAGCGTGGTCGTGGCCGAGGCGGCGTAGCTCAGCGCCACGAACGGGTCGTAGGTGTGCAGGTACATCCGCGGCAGGTCCCCGCCACCGGGGTAGGGGGACCGGCGGCTGACCGGGATGTGGCTGTGTTCGGGGAACAGCAGCGACTCGAAGCCCCGGTCCTCCGCCTCGCGCGCGAGGGTGGCCGGATCGATCGCGTCATGTGTAGGGAACATCAGAATCCCGTACTTCATAAGCTCTGCGTCTTCCTATGTATGCGCCTGCAAACGCCTGGAGTCTACGCCGGGCCGCGACGCCCCGCAGGCAGGCCGCTACCCGCGCCGGTCCGCGCATACCGCGCTCCCGATTACCGGCTCGCCGCTGGTGGTACTACAGTCTGTCGTAGACAATCGCGCCCGGTCCGCCGGCGCGCCCGGCGGCGCGCGGACCGAGCCGGGCGCAGCCGCACCAACCCGGGTGGAGGACTCCCGTGGTCGAAGCGCTGACCACCACCATCCAGGTCGCGTCGCTGGTCCTGGCCGCATGGTGCCTGATCTCGACCTTCCGAGACCAGCCGATGGTCGTGCCCCACCTGGTCGCCATGGGCGTGCTGTGGCTGGCCCTGATCGCCCAGGCCGTGGTGTCCGGTGTGCTGATGGCGGGGGGCGAGCGGCCCGCCGAGCCCCTGGTCTTCGTCAGCTACCTGGCCACCGTCGTGCTCATCCCCCCGGCGTGCGCGGTGTGGGGCTTCGTCGAGCGGAGCCGGTGGGGCCCCGCGGTGATCGCCTTCGCCTGCCTCATCCTGCCCGTGATGATGGTCCGCCTCGAACAGCTATGGGACCCCGCACGTGTCTGACTCCCTCGCCCGCAGCGGTCCCGGCCGCGTCCTCGTCGCCGTCTACGCCGTCTTCGCCATCGGCGCGACCTCGCGCGCGGCCGTGCAGATCCTCACCCGCTTCCATGAGGCGCCGCTGGCCTACGCGCTCTCGGCGCTGGCGGGGCTCGTCTACATCGTCGCGACCGTGGGCCTGGTGGCCGGAGGGCGGACGTCGCTGCGGGTCGCGGCGGTCTCGTGCACCGTCGAACTGGTCGGCGTGCTGGTCGTGGGCGCCTTCAGCCTGCTCGACCCGGCCGCGTTCCCCGATGACACCGTCTGGTCGCGCTTCGGCAGCGGCTACCTGTTCATCCCCCTCGTGCTGCCGGTCCTGGGCCTGCTGTGGGTGCGACACGTGAGCCGAGCGCGCGCCGCCTAGGAGACCGCTCCCACCTCCGCCGCACCCGGGTAGCTTGCACCCATGGCAACCGATCAGAACGCGCCCGCACTGCCCGTCGTCGTCTCGCCGGAGTGGGCCGCCGCGCACGCCGGCGAGGTTCTCTTCGCCGACGTGCGCTGGTACCTCGACGGCCGGTCCGGGCGCAATGCCTACCTGGAGGGGCACCTGCCCGGTGCGGTGTTCGCGGACGTCGACACCGACCTCGCCGCGCCGGCGACCGAGGCCGGCGGCCGCCATCCGCTGCCCGACCCGGGCGACTTCGCCGCCTCCATGGCCGCTCTGGGCATCGGCGACGGCACCCCGGTCGTCGCCTACGACGACAGCGGCGGATCCACCGCGGCGCGGCTGGTGTGGCTGCTGCGCGTGCTCGGCTCGCCCGCGGCCGTGCTCGACGGCGGCATCGACGCATGGCCCGGCCCGCTGGAGAGGGGCGAAGTCGAGCCGGTCCGGCGCGAGCGCACTCCGATGCCCTGGCCCGCCGACCGCTTCGCGGACACCGCCGACGTGCGCGCCGAGGCCGGCGACCCGCGCCGGCTGCTGCTCGACGCCCGCGCCCGCGAGCGCTACACCGGCGCGGCCCCCGCTCCCGTGGACGCCCGCCCCGGGCACATCCCCGGCGCGCGCAGTGCCGCCTGGGCCGGCAACCTCACCGAGGACGGGCGCTTCGCCCCGCCCGAGCGGCTGCGCGAGCGGTTCCGCGCGCTGGGCGCCGACAGCGCCGAGACCGTCACCGCCTACTGCGGCTCGGGTGTCACCGCCTGCCACGACCTGCTCGCCCTCGAACACGCGGGGTACGCCGGTGCCCGCCTCTACCCCGGCTCCTGGAGCGCATGGGGGGCCGACACCGCCCTGCCCGCGGAGACGGGGGAGACCGGCGGGGTCGGGGGGACGGGGGAGTGCGACGGGGGTGCGTAAGCACCGCGTGGCCCTGATCCCAGGGTCAGTGGGCGGCCACGCGGCTGATCGGAAGAGGGTGCGGTGCACACGCGTGCACCACGGACGGCACGGGCCCGGCGACGGTGAAGCCCTGGGTCCATGGTGCGGCCCCGGTCCCGATCGCGGCGTGCGGCACGCCGATGTCGCCTGTTCGAGGTCGGTGGGTAGCGGTACCGGCACGATCGCCACCGCCGCACCGCCTGCGGCGGCGGTTCGCCGCCCGGAGACTCTCCGCCACCTGGAGGGAGTTGCTGCAGGGCGCGTTCTCGCCGCCCGTCGCCGTCGGAGTGGAACCGCGTCGAAGGGCGCTTCGCGCGCCCACCGCCACTCGAACGGTGTCTCGTCGAGACGCGTTTTGCCCGCCCGTCGCCCACCGCCACTCGAACGGTGTCTCGTCGAGACGCGTTTTGCCCGCCCGTCGCCCACCGCCACTCGAACGGTGTCTCGTCGAGACGCGTTTTGCCCGCCCGTCGCCCACCACCGCCCGAACGGAGTCTCTTCGAGACGCATTTTTTCTTCTGTCTCACCGCTGTCTAACCTCGGCCGCCGATCGTTGTCGGTAACAGGTCGAGCATCCGGAGGAGCAAATGAGTGCCAGCGACCCAAGCAAGGGCTTCCCCACCGGGGACCACGGAGGTGAAGGCCATCCGGCCGATCCGCCCGAGGTGTCCGCGGACCCCGCCCGGTCCGGTGCCGACCCTGCGTCCCCGGCCGGGCCCGCCGATACCGCGCAGCAGTCCCAAGCCGCCGCTCGCGCCGGGAGCGGTGCCGAGCCCGTACCCGGCGAAGCCCTCGACGGGGCGGTAGCGGCGCGGGCCGAGGACGGCGGCCCCGAGACCACCGGACCGTGGCGGTCCGCGGTGGCCAACCGGCCGCCGCGCGCGACCCCGGACGAAGCGGCCGGAGCCGAGGCGCCGCCCCCGGCGCCGGACCCCGGGCCCCGGGAGCAGGCGCAGCCTCCCCAGGCCGCCCAGCCCGGCGAACACGCCGCTCCCACCTCCCCCACAGATCCCGTCCGGCAGCACGGCCCTGCTCAGAACGCCCAGGGCTCATATCCGGGCGGGCACGGCCACGGTCCGCACGTTCCGCAGCCGGGACAGCACTCCGGCACCGCCGAATCCGCGGTCTGGTCCGGGGCGGCCGCCGGTGCCGCGGGCGGGGCGGCCGGCTCGTCGGTCCCGTACGGCACCCACCCCGGCCAGGACGCCGGCGCGCACCACGCCGGTGGCTGGCACTACGGTGGCGGCCACCCCGGCGGCCACCCCGGCGGTCCCGGCTACCCCGGTGGCCCCGGTCACCCGGGCGGCCCCGGCGGCTACCCGCCGCCCCCGCACGGCGAGGGCCACCCGGGCGAGCAGCCCCGCAGGCCGGGTCTTCTGCGGCGGAACGCCGTCGTGGTGGTCGCGGCCGTCACGGCGCTGGTCACCAGCCTGATCGTGGGCCCCGCCGCCGCGGCGATCACCGCCTACCTCGCCGACGAGGGCCAGGGAGGCACGTCAGCGCTGACGGACGGCTCCGGCGGCTCCGTCTCGACCGGGGACGTCAGCACCGTCGCCGAGAAGGCCCTGCCCAGCGTCGTCTCCATCCAGGCCGGCCAGGGCGCCGGCAGCGGCGCGGTCATCAGCTCCGACGGCCAGATCCTCACCAACGCCCACGTCGTCGCCGCGGCCCAGGGCGACACGGTCACCGTTTCGTTCAACGACGGCCGCGAGGCGAAGGCCCGCATCCTGGGTACCGACCCCGTCTCCGACCTCGCCGTCATCAAGGCCGAGGACCAGAGCGGGCTCACCACCGCCAAGCTGGGCAACTCCGACAAGGTCGAGGTCGGCGCCAACGTGGTCGCGATCGGCTCCCCGCTGGGCCTGCAGGGCACCGTCACCAGCGGCGTGGTCAGCTCCCTCGACCGCCCTGTCAACACCGGCGCCACCGGCCGGCAGGAGCAGCAGCCGGACAACCCCTTCGGCCTGCCGGAGGAGCCGGAGCAGGGAGAGCAGCAGCTGCAGACCTCAACGGTCATCAACGCCATCCAGACGGATGCGCCCATCAACCCGGGCAACTCGGGCGGACCGCTGATGAACATGAGCGGCGAGGTCATCGGCATCAACACCGCGATCGCCTCGACGAGCTCCACGGGGGGCCAGGCCGGCTCCATCGGGCTGGGCTTCGCCATCCCGATCAACCAGGCCAAGCCGATCGCCGAGCAGCTCATCAAGGACGGCCAGGCGAGCTACGCCGCCATCGAGGCCACCATCACCCAGAGCAACAAGGAAGGCGCCACGGTCGTGGAGACCACCGACGGCGGCGCCGCGGCCGAGGCCGGCCTGAAGCGCGGCGACCGCATCACCCACGTCAACGGCGAGGAGGTGGAGGGCCCCAACGCCCTCATCGCCGCGATCCGCTCCCACCAGCCGGGCGACACGATCACCATCGGCTACGTCCGCGGCGGCGAGGAGCACGAGGCCGACGTGACGCTCTCGGCGCAGTCGTCCAACAGCCTCGGCAGCTGAGGCGGCGCACCGCGAGACCTCTTCGGGAGCGGGGATCCTGAAGGGAACAGGGGGACGGGGCCCGGCGCGTACCGCACGCGCCGGGCCCCTGCCTGCCGCCGCCGGTCCCGGCGACCGGGGTGTGGGGTGCGACACCGGTCGCCGGCTCGACGCGTTCGCCGGGGCGGAGGGTATCGTTCCCGGCACTGTACGGCGATCGGCCGTGCGCCCGCGGTGACGACCCCGCCGTCCCGGCAGGCCGGCACCGCGGAGCCGACGGCCGAACCGGACAACCGACCCGCGAGCACGGTGCGGTCCGTTCACCCGCGCCTCGATCTGGAGACCTGACAATGGGCGAAGCCCCTTCCGCACTCCCGGGCCGCCGTCGGACGCAGAGCGGCACCCCGCACGGCGCCGGAGGACCGCCGGCGCGCCTGCGGGTGCTCATCGGCTCCGACACCTACCCGCCCGACGTCAACGGCGCCGCGCTGTTCACCGCGCGCCTGGCGCACGGGCTCGCCGACCGCGGCGCCGACGTGCACGTACTGTGCCCCTCAGCGGACGGACCGCCGCACGTGGCCGAGACCGGCGGCGTCGTCGAGCACCGGGTGCGTTCGGCTCCGTCGCTGGTGCACGAGACGGTGCGCCTGGCAGTGCCCGCGGGCCTCGCCGGGCACATCGACCGCCTCCTGGCCCGGCTGCGCCCCGACGCGGTACACATCCAGAACCATTTCATCGTCGGCCGCCTGCTGCTGCGCGCGGCCCGGAGGCACGGCATCCCGGTCGTGGCCACCAACCACTTCATGCCGGAGAACCTGTTCACGTACCTGCACTGCCCGCCGGCGCTGCGCTCGGCACTCGGCGACCGCGCCTGGCGCGACTTCGTGCGCGTCACCTCCGGGGCCGACCACGTCACCACCCCCACGCGCATCGCCGCCCAGCTGCTGCTGGAAAAGGGCTTCGGCCGCACCGTCGAGGCGGTCTCCTGCGGCACCGACCTGCACCGCTTCCGGCCGCTCGGCGGCGGCGCTGCCGAACGCGCGCAGGCCAGGCGGCGGCTGGGCCTGCCCGACCGGCCGACGCTCGCGTTCGTGGGGCGCCTGGACACCGAGAAGAACATCGCCGACCTGGTCGAGGCGCTGCCGCACGTTACGGTGCCCGACGCCCAGCTCGTGGTGGCCGGCGCCGGGCCGCAGCGCCCCCATTTGGAGGAGCTGGCGGAGAAGCGCGGCGTGGCCGACCGGGTGCACCTGCTCGGGTTCGTCCCCGACACCGACCTGCCCGGCGTCTACCACGCGGCCGACGTGTTCACCATCGCCGGGACCGCCGAGCTGCAGAGCATCGCGACGCTGGAGGCCATGGCCAGCGGGCTGCCCGTCGTGGCCGCCGACGCGATGGCGCTGCCCCACCTGGTGCAGACCGGGCGCAACGGCTACCTCTACCCGCCGGGCAACCCGGGCGATTTGGCCAAGTATGCCGGCGAGATCCTCGCGGGCGGCGAGGAGCGCGACCGGATGGGCGAGGAGAGCCGGCGGATGGCCTCCCGGCACGACCACCAGGCCTCCCTGGCGCGGTACGAGGAGATCTACCGCGAGCTGTCGCCGGGCCGAGCCGGGTGAACAGCCCAATCCGCGCGGCCGCCGCCCACTCCCCGCTCGGCGGACGGGCCGCGGCCCGGGCCGGGGCCGCGGCCGAGTTCGGGGCGATGCCCCGCGCCGCCCGCGGACCCGCCGGCGGACCTGAGGGGGCGCGCAGACGGGTCGCGCCTGCGGTGCGTCCCCTCGGCCGGCCGCTCATCATGCGACCAGACGTGCCGTTCGGAGTCCCTACCGTGGGGGGCGGATGCCGCGCTGCCGCCGACCTGCTCGCTGGTGACACCCTTGCCGAGCCGGGCGGTGCCCTGCACGGGCGGTGCGGGGGCGGGACGGCTGGCGCGGGCCAGCGTGACCACGCCGACGACGAGCAGGACTGCGGCGGCGGCCGCGATCGTGCCGTCCACCGGCCCGGTCGGGATCCGCTCGTCGAAGAACACGACTCCGATGACCGCGGCCGAGAGCGGGTCGCTGATGAGCAGCGTCGCGTAGGCGAGCGCGAAGTGCCCGCTGCGGTAGGCGTTCTGCACGACCACGGCGCCCGACAGCCCGATCGCCAGGCCGACCAGGCTCAGCGGCTGCACGATCGCCAGCACGTCTGAGACGGCGGCCGACCCGATGACGCGGGCGAACGCCGATGTCGCGCCGTAGGCGACGCCGCCGGCCAGCGCGAGGGTCCAGGCCCGCGTGACGGGGCCGGTGAACCGCGCGGCCGCCAGGCACGCCAGCATCACTCCGGCGCAGCCCAGGGGCATGAGGAACGTCTCGGCGCGGGTGGGCACCGGCGCGCCGGCGTGGTCGGGCAGCGTGGCCAGTAGCCCGGCCAGCGCCGCGGTGACCGCGAGCGAGCCGATGACCTGGGCTTTCTCCAGCCGCTGGCGGCGGAAGAACGCGGAGAGCATCACCGCGAACAGTAGGCCGCTGACACCGATCGGCTGGATGATGATGAGGGGCGCGCTGCTGAGAGCGGCCATGTGCGCCACGACGCCGGCCACCGTCAACAGGGTGCCCAGGCACCAGCCGCGGCTGCGCACCAGGAAGGCCAGCAGCCGCAACTGCCCGAGCCGGGGCGCCCGCACGACCGACCTCTCCTGGAAGGCCGCCCCCGCCGCGACAGCGAGCGCACCGGCAATGGCGATGACCACTGGCAACGACATGTGCTGCTGCGCCCTCCTTGCGTCTCACCCGCTTCGGCGGGTGCGGCGGTACGTCGTTCGGTGGTGCATCCGGCGGGCGGGCGTCGGAGTTCTCTCCGTTTCCGATCGGGATGTCGTGCGCGGCCGGGGCGGGGAACGGCGGGCCCCGTTCTCCGCCGCCTCCGGGCGCGGCGGGGGGACGTCGAATTGCGGATATTCCCGAACAATCCCGACCACCCAGCCGAGTGTGACAGGTACCACGTGCGCGGGGTGAACCGCGGTGGCCCCGACGCGCTCCACGGCAGGAGCCCCCGGCCCCCGGGCCGCCGCCCGCGCGGGCGCTTCCGGCCCGGTGCCACACGGGGGGCCATCCTCCTGGCCTGGGGATTCTGCTATACGAAAGGTCAAGATCCGATAAACGAGCCGAAACAGGCCGCCGGGAGCCGACCGCGGCCTCCAGGCTCACCGGCCGCGGCGATGCGGCGCGGTCGCGCAGCGGGCGATCCCGCCCGCAGGCCGCCGCCCACCGGAGACGCGTCGCGTCGCCCGCCCCTCCCCGGGCTCCGAGCGCGCACCGCGATCCGCCCCGGGGCGGAGCCCGCCCGGCTCTCCGGGCCACCTTATCGGTGCGCGGCCTGACCGCGGCCCCCGCGACCGGGCACGCGGGCCGGTCGGCGCGCCGTCCGTGTCCGCCACCCCTGCGGCGCGGGAGCCGCCGCGCGGTCAATCCCGGCGGTCGGCCGCGGGGTCCCCTTCGCTGCGTGGCGGCAGCCAGAACCCGACGACGGCGCCGCCGCCGGGGCGGTTCGCTGCCAAGACCCGTCCGCCGTGGGCGCTGACGATGTCGTGGACCATCGACAGGCCGAGCCCCGATCCGGGCATGCTCCGCGCCGAGGTCGCGCGGAAGAAGCGCTCGAAGATGTGCTCCAGCTCCTGCTCGTCGACGCCCGGGCCCCGGTCGCGCACCTCGACCCTGCCCTCCCGGACGACGATCTCGACGGGCTCGGCCCCGTCGGGGTCGAACTTCGCGGCGTTCTCCACCGGGTTCGACAGGGCACGCTCCAGCGCCCCCGGCCTGCCGTGCACCACCGTGCCGTCGGCGTCGACCGTGACCTCGCGCCCCGTTCGCCTTCGGGTGCGGGCGGCGACGCGCTCGGCCAGGGCGCCCAGCTCCACGTCGGTCGGCTGCTCGTCCTCACGGCTGTCGGTGGCCAGCTGCACCAGCTCGTCGACGAGGTCGGTCAGCTCGCGTGTCTCGCCCTGGAGGTCGTCGAGGAGCTGCTGCCGGCCTTCCGGGGGCAGCTGTTCGAAGCGGCGCATCACGCTGACGTTGGTGCGCAGGCTCGTGAGCGGGGTACGCAGCTCGTGCGAGGCGTTCTGCACCAGCCGCCGCTGCTCCTCCTTGGACCCGGCCAGCCGGGCCAGCATCGCGCTGAACGCGTTGCCCAGGCGGCCGACCTCGTCGCCCGCCGCCTGCCGGGCGGCGGGCTCGCCGCCGGGTACGGGGTAGTCGAGCCTTCCGGTGGCGCTGACGTACTCGGCGGCCTCGGTCAGCCGCACCAGGCGGCCGGTGACGCGGCGGCCGATCAGCCACCCGGCCACACCCGCTCCGATGAGCACCGCCCCGCCGACGCCCAGCATCTGGGTGGCGAGGCTGTCCAGCATGCTCTCGGTCGGCGACAGCCGCTGACCGATCTGGATGGCGCCGCTGCCGCCGCCGAGGGAGACCGTCGCGATGCGGTACTCCTCACCGTGGGCGGCGTCCTCGCGGGTGTGCACGACCCCGGCCTGCTCCTCGGCCGCGATCTCGCGGTCCTCGTCGGTGACCGGCAGGAACCGCACGGGCTGCCCGCCGCGCACCTGCACCTGGAGTCCGCCGTCGGGGGTGATGGCCTGGTAGGTAAAGGAGTCGGAGTGCAGGAGCGTCGGCCCGTTTCCGCCGCTGAACGGGTTCATCGCCGGTCCGCGCAGGTCGCGCGAGAGGCTCTCGACGGTGGTGTCGAACTCCGTCTGCTCGTCGGTGCGGATCAGAAACGCGGCGGTGTTGTAGGCCAGCGAGCCGACGAGCGCGATCACCACGGCCGCCACCAGGGCGAACGACACGGCGAAGCGGGTGCCCAGGCGCCAGTCGCGCACCGGCACGACGCGCTCCTTGAGAAGGTCCACCATCCGGCGCGGGTTGCCGGTCATCGGATCACCCCGCCTCCCGCGGCCGGATCGTGTAGCCCACGCCCCGCACGGTGTGGATCAGCGGCGGCGTCCCCTGGGGCTCCAGCTTGCGGCGCAGGTAGCTGATGTAGACGGCCAGGTTCTTGGACTCCGGGCCGAAGTCGTAGCCCCAGATGCGGTCGTAGATGGTGGGGTGGTCCAGCACGATCCCGGTGTTGCGGACGAGCAGCTCCAGCAGGTCGAACTCGGTCTTGGACAACTCGACCTCCTGCCCGCCGCGCCACACCCGGCGCGCACCGGGATCGAGCTGCAGGTCGCCGACCTCCAGCAGTGCCGCGGGGGATCCGTCCTCGTCCGTGGGCGCCGCACGGCGCAGCAGCGCGCGCAGCCGCGCCAGCAGCTCGTCCAGCTCGAAGGGCTTGGGGAGGTAGTCGTCGGCGCCGGCGTCCAGTCCGGCCACCCGGTCGGAGGTCTCCACACGCGCCGTCAGCATCAGGATCGGGGTCCGGTCGCCCTCCTTGCGCAGGACGCGGCACACGCCCAGGCCGTCGACGCCGGGCATCATCACGTCGAGCACCAGCAGGTCCACCGGCTCGGCGTGTACGGCCGCGAGGGCCTCGACACCGTCGCCCGCAGTACGCACCTCGTAGCCCTCCAACCGCAGCGCCCGATCCAGCGAGTCGCGGATGGCGCGGTCGTCGTCGGCGATCAGGACGCTGCTGGCTCGGGTCATGGTGCCAATGGTGGCGCATCCGGGTTAGCCGCCGGTAAGAGCAACACGAAGTGGGAGTGGGCACGTGGCGGTGGGGAGGCGGCGGGGGTCCGCGGGGTCCGGGCGGAACCCGCGGGTCTACGCGCGGCGGGCGGCGCGCAGGGAGCCGGCCGCCGCCACCGCGCCGGAGACGAGCAGCACCGCGCCCGAGAGGACACCGCTGACGATCGGAACCAGCGGCGTGTGGGCCAGGCCGACGAGCGCGAAGCCCGCAGCGCCGAGCAGGGTGAGCCCGACACCCGGCACGAGGACGGAGGCCTCCCGCCACACCGCCGCCAGTGCGGCGAAGTGCAGGCCCACGATGAGCGCGATCCAGGCGACGTTGGCCTCCGCGGGCGCGCCCAGCGCGTGCAGCGCCGGGAAACCGCCGAAGAGCAGCACGGCTTCGGCTGCGACGACGGCGGCGTAGCCGCGGCCGAACATCGCCGGTCGCCCGCCGGCCGAGCCGGCGCCCGGGGCGTCCGGGGAGCGGTCGGCCGCAGTGCTCCGGGCCGCCAGCACCGCCGGCACGGCGGCAGCCGCGAGGGCGAGCACCGCGGCGGC
Organism: Streptomonospora arabica; assembly: GCF_039531585.1. Taxonomy (NCBI): domain Bacteria; kingdom Bacillati; phylum Actinomycetota; class Actinomycetes; order Streptosporangiales; family Nocardiopsidaceae; genus Streptomonospora; species Streptomonospora arabica. The sequence goes on from NZ_BAAAQI010000005.1 coordinate 324,693, forward strand.
GCGCGCGAAAGCGACCAGGCCCGGCCCCATCGGGGCGCCGGAGTTGACGAAGACGAACACGGCGCCGAAGACGCAGCCGATCAGGATTCCCGCGAGCCGTCGGTGCATGGGCGGGGCCGCCTCCTTCTGAAGGGGGGACGTGTGTGGTGGAGGGGCGGCACAGGGCTCATCCGCCGTCGTGGCCGTCGTCGGCGCTGAAGCGCTGCCGGTCGGCGGTGTGGGAGATCCCCGGCCCGACGGCTCCGCCGCCGATACCCGCCAGGAGGCCCGCAGCCGGGTTGTCGACGGCCGCGCCCACCGTCGCGCCACCGCGCCGCCGCCGGGCACAGCAGGAGCCCGACCGCGACGTGCGGCCTTCTCACCGGCGCCGGACCCTCCGTGCGCCGTCGCCGCTCCGGACGGCCGGACAACGGCCCCGCGGCTACGCATCGTCGCCGTCGCCGCTGCGGCCGCCTTGTTGGAAGGCGATCCCGAAGGCGATGCCGATCCCGATGCCGAAGGCGATCCCCAGGCCCAGGTTGTCCAGGGCGACGCCGATGGCGGTTCCGACCCCTATGCCGATGGCGAGTCCGGAGAAGGCGGAGGTGTTCCACTTCATCGGTGCCTGCCTCCTCTGCCGGCCGTTGCGGACGGCGGACGTGGTGGACGATGCGGAAGATCGGACGCGGTGCGGCGCCCGCGGGTTCCCTCGCCCGGTCCCCCGGACCCCCCGAGGGCGAGCCGGCCCGGCGCCCGGCCGGTCACAGCTCCAGCTCCCAGGTCTGCGCCGTGAGGTCCCGCCCGAAGGCGCGCTCCTCATGCGAGGAGACGAGGCGGAACCCGGCGGCCTGGTACAGGCGCCGCGCCTCGGCGAGCACCGAGTACGTCGCCAGCACCATGCGCCGGTAGCCGGCGGCGCGTGCGAAGTCCAGGCATTCCCGCATCAGCATCGAGCCGACGCCGCGGCCGCGCGCCTCGGGCTCGACGAGGAACAGCCGCAGCCGCGCGGTGCGCTCGTCGTCGGCCACGCACGCGATGCACCCGGCGCGGCGGCCGCCGGCCTCGGCGATCCACAGGCGCCGGCCCGGCCCGTCGGGCGCCTGCGCATAGTCGGCGACCAGGCGCGCCACCCAGGCCTCGAACGCGGAGTCCCAGCCGTACTGGGCGGGGTAGAGGGCGCCGTGGCGCTCGACCACCCAGCCGAGGTCGCCGGGGCCCGGCTCGCGCAGCGACGGGCCGCCGGGTGCGGCGGCGGAACCGGAGGCGGCATCGGTCGCCGCGCGATCGCCGCCTCCGGTGTGGGCGGGATCGTCGAACAGCCGCCGCACGGTGCACATCGCCTCGATGAGCCGCCGCCGCTCGGCCGCGGACAGGTGCGAGATCAGCCTGACGACCTCTTCGTTCGCGCGGTCGTCCAGCACCTCGGCGGCGCGCCCGCCCTCCTCGGTCAGCTCGACGACCTGCCGCCGCCCGTCCTCGGGGGAGGGCGAACGGGTGATGAGCCCGCCCCGCTCCAGCCGGGTCAGCACGCGGCTGAGCTGCCCGGCGTCCATGTCGAGCTCGCGCCGCAGGTCGAGGGCTTCGGCCCGGGGGCGGTGCCGCAGCTCGTACAGGGTGCGGACCTCGGTCAGCGACCACGGGGAGTCGAGCAGACCGGGTTTGAGCACGCCGACCCGGCGGGTGAAGAAGCGGTTGAACGAGCGGACCGCGGAGACGTCCTCGATCGGGACGCCGGTGTCGGATTCGAGCTTGCCCATGGCCATCTCCACTGCTGCTCCGCCTCCGCGGCGTCCCCGGCCGCCGCCGAAGCACAACTGTTTGACTCTGACAAACAATCTAGCGCGGGGAGGGGCCGGTTGGAAAGAAGCCCCTTGGAGGCGCCGCGCGCCTCAGGCCTCCCCGCCGGACTCCGGCGTGCGGCGCATGCCCGCTGCGCGGCCCTTGCCCGCCACCGCCAGCGCCATCTTGCGGGAGGCCTCGTCGAGCATCTCGCCGCCCAGCATCACCGCGCCGCGCCGCTCCACGCTCGTGGCGTGCTCGTAGGCCTCCAGGATGCGCTCGGCGTGGTCGTAGTCGTCCTGGCCGGGCGTGTACACCTCGTTGGCCGCCGCCACCTGCGACGGGTGCAGGACCCACTTGCCGTCGAAGCCGAGGGCGGCGGTGCGCCCCGCCGAGCGGCGGAACGCATCGACGTCGCGGATCTGCAGGTACGGGCCGTCGATCGCCTGGAGCCCGTTGGCGCGCGCGGCCAGCAGGATGCGCATCAGCACGTAGTGGTAGGCGTCGCCCACGTCGTAGCCGGGCGGCTGCTCGCCGACCACCAGCGTGCGCATGTTGACCGAGGCCATGAAGTCGGCGGGCCCGTACACCAGGCTCTCCAGCCGGGGCGAGGCCGCCGCGATGTCGTCGGCCCGGGAGGCGCCGCGGGCGTCCTCGATCTGGGCCTCGATCCCGATCCGGCCCGGTTCGAGGCCGGTCGCCGCCTCGATCTGGGTGAGCAGGGTGTCCAGCCAGCGCACGTGGTCGGGCCCGGTGACCTTGGGCAGCACCAGGCAGTCCAGCTCGGCGCCGGCCGCCTCCACGACCTCGATGACGTCGCGGTAGGTCCACGGCGTCTCCAGGTCGTTGACGCGCACCGTGCGCACCTTGGCGCCCCACCCGCCGGCGTTCAGCGCGGCCGCGGCGTTGGCGCGGGCCGCCTCCTTCTCCGACGGAGCCACGGCGTCCTCAAGGTCGAGGAAGAACGCGTCGGCCTCCAGGCCGCGGGCCTTCTCGATGAACCGGGCGTTGGACGCCGGAACCGCCAGAACCGAACGGCGCGACCGCGATGCCACCGCACCCATGGTGCCTCCCTTGCTCGACCGGACTCGGCGCCCCGCCCGCCCGCGGGCGGCAGGGGACGCCGCCGGACATCCTCGCAAACCGGCGCCGCCGGACGCGCGCCCGCCCGCGGCTCCGCCGTGAGGCATGCCGCAGCGCCGTGCCGCCCGCGCCCGATCGGGCGGTGCATAGAGTGCTACCAGGCACGGAACGAGTACGGGGGTGCGCAGAAGCCGGTGCGCGGGCGGGTCCCCGGGGGAGCGAGGCCCGATGGACGAGCCCGACGAGCACACGACCAGCCACCCGACCAGCGCGCACTGGGGGACCTACGACGTCCTGGTCTCGGGCGACCGCGTCGTGGGGGTGCGGCCGGGCGCGGACGACACCGACCCCTCGCCGCTCATGCGCAACGCCCCCGCCGCCCAGCACCACCGGACCCGCGTCGCCGCTCCGGCGGTGCGGCGGCGGTGGCTGGAGAACGGCCCCGGCCCCGACAGCCTGCGCGGCGCCCCCGGCGACGAGTACGTCGAACTCGGCTGGGACGCCGTCCTGGACCTGCTCGCCGCCGACATCGACCGCGTCCGGCGCGAGCACGGAAACGCCGCGATCTTCGGCGGCTCCTACGGCTGGGGCAGCGCCGGCCGGTTCCACCACCCGCAGAGCCAGGTGCACCGCTTCCTCAACTCCGTCGGCGGCTACACCCGCTCGCGCAACACCTACAGCCACGCCTGCGTCGAGGTGCTGCTGCCGCACGTCGTCGGCCTGGGCGGCACAGCCGACCTGCTCGAACGCGCGCCGACCTGGGAGGCCGTCGCTCGGCACACCGACCTGGTGGTGACCTTCGGCGGGCTGCGGCTGTCCAACACCTGGAACTCCTCCGGCGGACGGGCCCGCCAGACCGCCGCCGAGGGTATGCGCGCGGCGGCCAAGAACGGCGTGCGCACCGTGTCCGTCAGCCCGCTGCGCGACGACACCATCGAGGAATCGGGCGCCGAATGGCTGCCGGCCGACCCCGGCACCGATACCGCCGTCCTGCTTGCCCTCATCCACACCCTCTTCGACGAAGGGCTGGCCGACCACGGCTTCCTCGACCGCTACACCGTCGGCGCCGACGTGCTGCGCCGGTATGTCACGGGCGAGCAGGACGGTGTCGCCAAGACCCCCGAGTGGGCCGAGGGCCTGTCCCGGCTTTCCGCCCGGACCCTGCGCGACCTCGCCCGGCGCATGGCCGCCGGCCGCACCCTGGTCAACGTCGGCTGGTCGGTGCAGCGCACCCGCTTCGGCGAGCAGCCGCTGTGGGCCGGGGTGGCGCTGGCCGCCTGCCTGGGCCAGATCGGGCTGCCCGGCGGCGGGTTCGCCACCGGCTACGGGTCCTCGGGCAACTACGCGGGCGGCTCCACGCCCTCGGGGCTGCCGCGCTTCCTGCAGGGCGCCAACCCCGTCGACTCCGCCATCCCGGTCGCCCGGATCGCAGACACGCTGCTGCACCCCGGCGAGTCCTACGACTACGACGGGCGGCGGCGCACCTACCCCGACATCCGCATGGTGGTGTGGTCCGGCGGCAACCCCTTCCACCACCACCAGGACCTCGCGCGGCTGACGCGCGCCTTCGGCCGCCCCGAGACGGTGGTCGTCGCCGAGACCCACTGGACCGCCACCGCCCGCCACGCCGACATCGTGCTGCCCTCGACCACCACCTTGGAGCGCGACGACATCGGGGCCAGCCAGGGCGACCTGCGGGTGCGCGCCATGCCGCGCGCGGTGTCCGCGCACGGCAGCGCCCGCGACGAGTACGACGTCTACGCGGACCTCGCCGAGCGGCTCGGCGCGCGTGCGGAGTTCACCGAGGGGCGCACCTCGGCGCAGTGGCTGCGGCACATCTACGAGCAGTGGCGCGCCCGGTACTCCACCCGGCGGCCGCCCGGCTTCGACGACTTCTGGGCCGCCGGCGCGGTCGACATCCCCGACCGGGTCGAGGACACCACCCTCTTCGGCGGCTTCCGCGCCGACCCCGGCGCCCACCCGCTGGCCACCCCGAGCGGGCGCATCGAGCTGTACTCGCGGACCGTCGACTCCTTCGGCTACGACGACTGCCCGGGCCATCCCGCCTGGCTGCCTCCACCGGAGCGCCTCGGTACCGAGCGGGCGCGGCGGTGGCCGCTGCTGCTCGTCGCCAACCAGCCGCGCGGCCGCCTGCACAGCCAGCAGGACATGGGCGCCTACAGCCGTTCGCTTGAGATCGCCGACCGGGCGCGAATGCGCATGCACCCCGGCGACGCGGCGGCGCGCGGCATCGCCGACGGCGACGTGGTGCGGGTGTACAACGACCGCGGCAGCCTGCTCGCCGGGGTCGAGGCCAGCGCCGACGTGCGGCCCGACGTCGTGCAGCTGTCCACCGGTGCCTGGTACGACCCGTCCTCGCCCGCGGCGACCTGCGTCCACGGCAACCCCAACGTGCTCACCGCCGACATCGGATCCTCCGCCCTGAGCCAGGGCACCACCGGCCAGCACGCGCTGGTGGAGGTGGCCCGCTACGAGGGCGAGCCCCCGCCGGTGCGCGTGTTCGAGCCCCCGCGGACCAGCGCGCCGTAGCAGCGGGCGGGTCGGGGGCCGGGCGCCCCGGCGGTCGGCCGGTCGGCAGTGCCGCGAGGGCCCCGCGCCCGTCCGCACCTGCGCCGACGGGAGACGCCGCTCACCGTCGGGTCCCACTTCCGCCGAAATAAGGGGATAGGTTAGCCTCTACTAAGTTCGAGTGGAACGTGGAACCGCCCCGGAGGAACAGTGCTGCCCCTGCCCGCGCGCCGCACGGCCGCCCCCGCTGGCGGAGCGCGATGAGCCTGGAACGGCCGTCCACCGCCCTGGACACGGGCGACGACGCCGATGCTCCCGACTCCGTCGTCGCCGCCCAGGCACTCGACCGCCGCACCAGCGCCGCCGCGCGCACCCACCTCCTGCGCACCACCGGTCTGCTCGCGCTGATCGCGGCCCTGGCCGGCTGCGCGGTGCTCAGTATCGCCGTCGGTGCCAAGGCCATCCCGCTGGGCAGCGTCCTCGGCGCGCTGCTGGACCCCGACGGAAGCTACAACTCCAGCGTCGTGTGGGAACTGCGGCTGCCGCGCACCGTCCTGGGCGTGTTCGTCGGCGCGGCCCTCGGGCTGGCCGGGGCGCTCATGCAGGGGCTCACGCGCAACCCCATCGCCGAGCCCGGCATCCTGGGCGTCAACTCCGGCGCCGCAGCCGCGGTCGTCACCGCGATCTTCGCATTCGGCCTGACCGGGGCGGACACCTACATCTGGTTCGGGTTCCTCGGCGCCGCGGTCGCCTCGGTCCTGGTCTACGCCCTGGGCTCGCGCGGACGCAGCGGCGCCACACCCGTCCGCCTTGCCCTGGCCGGAACCGCGCTGGGGGCGGTGCTCCAGGGCTTCGTCTACGGGATCACGGTCCTCAACGAGAACGTCTTCGACCAGATCCGCTTCTGGCAGGTCGGCTCCCTCGTCGGCCGCGACCTGGACATCTTTCTGCGCCTCTGGCCGTTTCTGACCGCGGGCATCGTGCTGGCCCTGATGCTGGGGCCCGCGCTGAACGCCGTCGCGCTCGGCGAGGACCTCGCCGCCGCGCTCGGCGCCCGGGTCAACCGCACGCGCGCGTTCGTGGCCCTGGCCATCGTGCTGCTGTGCGGCGGCGCCACCGCGGCGGGCGGCCCCATCTGGTTCGTCGGCCTGATCGTGCCCCACCTCGCGCGCTCGTTCACCGGGCCCGACCAGCGGTGGCTGCTGCCCTACTCCGCGGCGACCGGTGCCGTACTGCTGACGCTGGCCGATACCGCAGGACGCGTCGTCACCTCCAGCGGCGAACTGGAGGTCGGCATCGTCACCGCCCTGATCGGCGCGCCCGTGTTCATCTACCTCGTGCGGCGGAGAAGGATGGCCCAGCTGTGACCCTCACCCCCGCCCGCCCCGGCACGGGCTCCGACGCAGCGGCCGGCGGCGCGCCCGGCGCGCCGCCGGGCCGCCCTCGGCGCTTCACACGGGCCGTGCGCCTGGCCGGCGGCCGCGTCAGCTTCGCGGTGCGCCCGCGCGTCGCCGCCGTCTACGGCGGGCTGCTCGCCGCGACCGTCGTCGTCTTCGCCGTGTCGCTGTCGGTGGGCGAGTACGCCATCCCGCTGCCGCGCGTGCTGTGGGCGCTGGCCGGCGAGGGGGAGCGCCTCGACCTCTTCTTCGTCCGCGACGTCCGGCTGCCGCGCGCGTGGGTGGCGGTGCTGGTCGGCGCGGCCCTGGGCATCGCCGGAGCCGTGTTCCAGAGCATCTCGCGCAACCCGCTGGGCAGCCCGGACATCATCGGGTTCACCGGCGGCGCCTCCACCGGCGCGGTGGCCGTCATCCTGGTGTTCGGCGGCAGCGTGCTGCAGGTCTCGCTCGGCGCCGTGGTCGGCGGTGTTGGCACGGCGGTGGTGGTCTACCTGCTGGCCTTCAAGCAGGGCGTACAGGGTTACCGGCTGGTCCTGGTGGGGATCGGCATCAACGCGCTGCTGCTGGCGGTGCGCGACTACCTGATGACCCGGGCCGAGCTGACCGAGGCCATGACCGCCCACATCTGGATGATCGGCAGCCTCAACGGGAGCGGCTGGGGCGAGGTCGTCGCGGTCTCGATCGCGGCGGCCGTGCTGGTTCCCGTCGTCCTCGCCCTGGGGCCGCGGCTGCGCCTGATGGAGATGGGCGAGCAGTCCGCGCGCGGACTGGGCGTGCCCGTGCAGGGCACCCAGGTTACGGTGATGCTGGCGGCGAGCGCGCTGACCGGCGCGGCGATCGCCGTCTCGGGTCCCATCAGCTTCATCGCCCTGGCGGCGCCCCAGTTGGTCCGCCGCCTCGCGCGCACCAACGGCACCGCGCTCCTGGGCGCGGGGCTCATGGGCGCGCTGCTGCTGGCGGTGGCCGACCTGATCGCCCAGCAGGCGCTGGCGCCGACCCAGCTGCCGGTGGGCGTGGTCACGGCGGTCATCGGCGGCAGCTACCTGATCTGGGTGCTGTACCGGGAATGGCGTACCGGCCATGCCTGACCCCGGCCGCGCGACCCACCGGACGCCCAACACGAGTCGGACGCGGCAGACGCGTCGGACGCCTGAAGGAGAGACGATGCCCGAACCGTCCCGGCTGTGGGGAGAGAACCTCACTCTGGCCTACGACCAGAGTGTGATCTCCCGCGACCTGGGGATCACCATCCCGGACAACTCCTTCACCGTGATCGTCGGGCCCAACGCCTGCGGCAAGTCGACGCTGCTGCGCGCGCTGTCGCGGATGCTCAAGCCCAGCAGCGGGGCGGTCCACCTGGACGGGCGGCTGATCGGCTCCTACCCCTCCAAGGAGGTCGCGCGCCGCCTGGGGCTGCTGCCGCAGTCCTCGATCGCCCCGGACGGCATCAGCGTCGCCGACCTCGTGGCGCGCGGGCGCTACCCGCACCAGAAGTTCCTCAAGCAGTGGTCGCGCACCGACGAGAAGGTCATCAACGAGGCCATGGAGGCCACCGGGATCGTGGACCTCGCCGGGCGCATGGTCGACGAGCTGTCGGGCGGCCAGCGCCAGCGCGTGTGGCTGGCCATGGTGCTGGCCCAGCAGACGCCGCTGCTGCTGCTCGACGAGCCCACGACCTATTTGGACATCGCCCACCAGATGGACGTCTTGGACCTGTGCGCCGAGCTGCACCACGAGCGGTCCTACACGCTGGTCGCGGTGCTGCACGACCTCAACCACGCATGCCGGTACGCCACGCACCTGATCGCGATGAAGGACGGCCAGGTCGCCGCGGAGGGCGACCCCGCCGACATCGTCACCGAGGAGCTGGTGGAGGACGTCTTCGGGATGCCGGTGCGCGTCATCCCCGACCCGGAGACCGGTACGCCGCTGGTCGTCCCGGTCGACCGCGGCGGCCGCATCGCCCGGCGCAGGGAGCCGGGCACCGTGGAGCGGCCCGCCGCGCGCGCCGAGGAGGCGCGCAGCGCCTGACGCGCAGCGCCGCGCCGACGGTACCGCTCCGGCGGGGCCCGCCCGGCACCCACCGGGTACCGGGCGGCCGCCGCCGGCGGCCTCTGCCTCAGGCCGTCGCGTCCAGCACCACCAGGTCGACGCGCTCGGCGGGTTCGCGCTCGCAGGCGCCGGCGTCCGCTGTGTAGGCGCGGGTGGCGGCGTCGCCGTCCGGGGTCGGCGACATCCGGCACGTCCACTCGCCGACCTCGGCGACGTAGCCCGCCGCCTGCTGCTCCGCCTCCGGGATCGCGAGGTACTCCTCCACGACCGGCCGGACGTCGTCGCAGGCCAGGTCGCCGCGTGTCGGCACCAGGTAGGCGCGCTCCACGTCCGGAACGCCCTCGACCACCCCGCAGATGCCGCTCTCCAGGCCGCCGAAGCCCGAGTAGTGCCAGTTGTGCTCGGTGCCCCCGGCGGTGTAGTCGAGGCGGAGCGGATGCCCGTCGGCGTCGGTCCACAGGTCGAAGCGGACGCCGGAGTGCCGCTCGCCGTCCGCTGTGGGATCGAACCTCCCGCTGACGTGCAGGGCCGACGTCCCGTTCAGGCGGCCCTCGATGCGCTCGTCCACCCGCATCGTCTCCATCAGCTCATCGAACGGCCGCACCACCGGGGAGCGCGAACCGAGCCGGTCGGCCGCCGACGCGTCCGGAAGCGCCGCCGCGACGTACTGGCCCTCGACGCCGCCGCCGAAGTCGCGCCGCAGCAGGAGTTCGGACTGCGGCCGGTAGACGTAGGCCGTGCTTCCTGCGGCTGGCGCCTCGGGATCGCCCAGCAGGGTGGCGTTCTGGAAGAAGGGCTCTCCCTCCAGGGTCGTGAGGATGTGCGCGCGGCGCTCGGCGGTGGGCATGCCCCCGCCCTCGACGTCCTCGACCGCGCGGTAGCTCTCGCCGGTCTTCAACGCGGCCGCGGCCTCGGACACGGCCTTCTCTGCCGAGCCGAACGGGGACTCGGGCGACGGCGCGTCGCTCGGCGCGGCCTGCGGCTCGCCGGCGAAGGAGGCGGCGGTGAGGAAACCCCCGGCGCCGAGCACCAGCGCCGCGGCCATGCTCGACACGGTCACGACCGCGGTCGCCAGCGCCCCCGCCCGCCCGGGGCCGGGCGCGTCGGCGCTCGGCCCGGCCGCGTGCGCGGGCCCACCGTCGCCGCCGGGGTCCCCGGTCGCCGACGCGCCGGCGGCCTCGGCGCTCCGGCCGGCGGCGATGATGGCGCGCAGCCGGTCGGTCAGGTCGCGGGTGGGCGTCTGCGAAGTGTCCTCGGCAGAGGCGTAGGCCACCAGGCCGCGGTAGGCGCTCTCCGCGGTCGGCCGGGAAGCCGGGTCGGCGACCAGGGCCAGCCCGACCAGTGGAGCCAGCTCGCCCGGTACGCCGTCGAGGTCGGGGCCCCCTTCGCGGACCCGCAGGTGCGGGTCGGCCCCCTCGTCGGCGGCCCCGGCGGGCAGGAACGGGTGTCGACCGGTCGCGGCGTAGGCGACCAGGCAGCCCCATGAGAAGACGTCGCCGGACGCGGAGGACGGGGCGCCCTCGGCGGCCTCGGGACTCGCCCACTCGGCGCGGTCCATGGGGATGTCCGCTGCGGCGAACGCCGACCCGCCCGTCCCCCCGAGCGCATCCAGGCCGATGAGGCGCGGACCGTCCGGAGTGAGCACGACGTCGTCGGGGGTGATCGCCCCGTAGGCGAGGCCGGCCGGTTCGGCACCGGCGAGCGCCTCGGCCGTGCCCGCGGCCAGCGCGAGCAGGGCCTCGCTCGGTAGCGGTCCCCGCTCCTCGACCCGGGAGCGGAGCGTGGGCCCGGAGGGGGCCCCGGTCGCCACCCACGGATGGTCGGCACCGGTGTCAGCGGCCAGGACGGGCAGAGCGCAGACGCCCGCCACGCCCTGAAGCGCCGCGACTCGGCGCTCGAGCGCGGAGCGCCCCCCGGAGTCGCCGGCGAGCCGCTCGCCGGCGACCCGGACGGCCACGGGTGCGCCCAGGGAGTCGGTGGCGCCGTAGACGACGCCCGTGCTGTCCTGGGCCAGCCGCCCGGTCAGTGTGTAGGGCCCGACCGACTCGGGGTCGTCGTCGGCCAGCGGTCGCAGGTGAGGGGAATGGGGCACGTCACGTGCCCCGTGCTGCGCGCTCATACTTGCTTCCTTCTGCTCGCGAGCCGGCGAAGCGGCTTGCTTTCGGGGTCGGCGATCTTCGGCACAGGACGGCGACCTGCTCGTCCTCGCCGTGGTCGCGGAAACCCGGTCGGGGGTGTGGCGGGGCGGCCCGCGCAGGCCGTACGCGCTGCGGGGCGGGAGCGGCCGGCGCCGCACCGGCGGACCGGTCGCGCACGCCGGAGAACCCGGTGCCGCCGACCGGTCCGTGCGGCGGATTCCGCGGGGAGCGCGGTATCCGGACGGAGGGGCGGACGCTCCGGCGCCCGTCCCCTGCGCCGACGGCGTAAAGGGCACGGATTCCTCTGTGTGGCAGGGTATGCGCTAAGGAGCGCATTCGGCGAGGCAGGGCCGGTGATTCACATTCGTCCCGCGCGCCCTGCACATAGGCAGTGCTCCGATCGGGCGGCGCGCGGCGCACCGCTCGGCGCGGAGCGGCGGCCGCAGCGGCTCCCATACGGGTGCGGGGCGGACGCCGGGCACGCACCCGCCCCGCACCCTTCTCGCAGTGGGACCGCGCCGGCCGGTCCGGCCGACGCGGGTCGGCGCGAATCCACTCCTTCGCCAGCTTCGCCCGCTTCTCGGTGCCGCCCGCGCCGCCGGCCTTCCTCCGCTTGCGGCTCTCCCCGGACTGCTTGCCGTCCTTGCCGTCCACCACTCGGCGCGGAGCGGCGGCCGCGCGCCGTGCGGCCCCGGCCGGTCAGTCCAGCCTGAGGAAGTCGACCCGGTCGGCGGCGCCCAGCTCCCCGGCGTAGCAGGTGCCGGCGTTCTCGCTGGTCCGCTCACGGACCTCGGCCTCCGGACTCAGACCGCAGGTCCAGCCGCCGTCGACCTCGGCGACGTAGCCGGTGCCCTCCTTCTGCTCGTCGGGCATGGCCAGGTACTGCTCGACCGCCGCACGGGCGTCGCCGCAGGCGATGCCGTCCGAGGTGGGCACCAGCAGGGCGCGGTCGACACCGGGGACCCCGTCGACCGTGCCGCACAGGCGGGCGTCGAGCCCGTCGAACCCGGCGTAGGTCCAGCTGCGCGTGAACCCGGCCAGGGGGTCGTCCTCGGAGGCGTACTCGTAGTCGAGCCGCAGCGGCAGCCCGTCCGGTCCGGTCCACAGCTCGAACCCGACCCGGGGGACCTCACCTGCGCCGGAATCAGCGCCGGGGAGCTCGAACGTCCCGGCGACGCGCACGGCCGGGGTCCCCTCCAACTCCGTCTCGGTGCGCTCGGTCTCCTCCATCGAGGCGGCGAGGCTCTCGAACGGCGCGAGGAGGGGCTCGCGCGAGTACAGGGACTCCAGCGTGCCGTCCGCCGGGTCGGGCACCGTCGTGTGGAGGGTGCCCGCCGTCGCCGTTCCGACGTTCCACGTGCGCTCGATCAGCCGCTCCCGCTCCGGGCGGTAGAGCCGGTCCGCCATGAACTCGGGGCTTTCGCGCGTGCCCGCGATCTCCACCACCTGGAAGACCGGCTCGCCGCCGGCCGTCGTGTGGACGTACTCGTACCAGGAGGGGAGCCCGTCGTTGCGCGATGTGGACTCCATGGCGCGGTAGCTGTCCGCCGCCTCCAGGTTCTCGACGATCCCGGCGACGATCTCCTGCGGTGTGCCGAGCGTCGGCGAGGGGGACGGCGAGGGGCTCGGCGAGCTGCGCGGCGCCTCGGAGTCCGTGAGCAGCGGCGCGGCGAAGTAGCCGCCCGCGCTGATACCGCCGACGACCAGCACCGCCGACGCCGCGATGGCCGCGACCTTGGTCCCTCCCGCCATACCCGCGGCGGTCATGGCCGCGCCCGCGCCTCCGGCCGCTGTGGACCCGCCTGCCGCGCCCGCGCCGCCTGCCGCGCCCGCGCCGGCGACCGCCGAGCCCGCGGCGAGACCGGCGCCGCCCGCCGTGGCGAGGGCGGGGACGGCGGCCAGCCACAGCGCCGGGTCGTGCCAGCTGACGTCGATGTCGGGCCAGTTGCGGGAGACGAGGTCGCGCAGCCGGCCGCCGAGGTCGCGCGTCTGGACCTGCGAGGTGTCCTCGGCGGTGGCGAAGTCGATCAGCCCGCGGTAGGCGCTCTCCGCAGTGGGGCGTCCGGCGGGGTCCCTCGCCACGGCCAGCTCGACGATCGGCCGCAGTTCCGCGGGAACGCCGTCGAGGTCGGGGCCTCCCTCCAGCACGCGGCTGCGCAGCGCCTCCTTGCCGCCCTTGCCGAACGGCGGGCGGCCGGTGGCCGCGTAGGCGACCAGGCAGCCCCACGCGAACACGTCGGCGGGCGGCCCCGGCTCGGCCCCCTGGTAGCGTTCCGGGCTCACCCACCCGGGCGAGCCGAACACCCGGCCGCCGGAGTGCCCGGCCTCGCTCCGGCTCACCGGGCGCGCGATGCCGAAGTCCAGGAGCCGCGGCCCATCGGGGGTGAGCATCACGTTGCCGGGCTTCACGTCGCAGTGCACGATCCCCGCCGCGTGGACGGCGGTGAGGGCCTCGGCGGTCCCGGCGGCGAAGGCGAGCAGCGCGCCCGGCTCCAACGGCCCCTCGCGCTCCACGCGGGCGCGCAGGGTCAGGCCCGGGACGAAGTCGGTGGCCACCCACGGCTGCGCGGCCTCCGTGTCGGCCGCGTGCACGGCGGCGGTGAAGACGCCGCGGACCCGCCGCATCAGCTCGACCTCCTGCGCGAAGGCCGAGCGGAACGCCGGGTCCTGCGCGTACTTGCGGTGGACGACCTTCACCGCGATGCACGCGCCGTCGTCGTCGAGCGCGCCGAAGACGGTCCCCATGCCCCCGGCCCCGAGCCGCCCGACGACGGTATAGGGCCCGATCCGCTCCGGGTCGCCGGAGGCCGACGGCTGCAGTTCTGGGGGAAGGGGCGCCTCGGCCCCGGACCGCGCACTCATTGCGATTCTCTCTAGTCGCCGACCGACGGGAAGATCCTAAATGTTCCGGTCGGGGCCCCGCGTGCTCGGCTGCGCGCTCCCGCGGCCGCGACACGCGCTCGCAGCGTCGCACCGCTCGCATCCGGAGACCTCCCGGTGGCCGGTACCGGCCGCTCCGGACACGCGGCGACGTCGGAGCACAGGCATCTTCCGCGGGCCGGCGCTCCCCGCTCCGGCCGAGCCCCGTCCCGCCCTCTCCGGGCCCCGTCCTCCGGGCGCACGGAAGGCGCACGAAGGACGGGGAGGACCGTCTCCGGCCACCGCGGCTACCAGGCCAACGAGACGCTGACTCCGTCCGGGACGATGCGGGGTTCGGACTGCTCCTGGCCCGCGGTCGCGACGAGGGCGCCCGTGCAGTCGGGGCCGGAGTACACGCCGGCCGCCGCGGGGATCCCGGGGCTGCCGTAGGTGTTGGCGATCGACCGGATGGGGGTCTTCAGGTTCACGCAGCCCGCTCCGGCTTGGAGGGTGACCAGTTCACCGCCGAAGTCGTATCCGGTGTATCCGCAGATGCTCCCGGGGTCGCAGCCCGGCGGCCGCGCGGTCGAGGAGTCGTCGGCAACGGCGGTCAGGGGAGCGGCAGCGAGGGCGGCGGCCGCTGCGAGAACGGCCGCACGAAGGGTTCCGCGCATGGGGAATCGCCTTTCGGGTCGAGCGGCCTCGCAGCCAGGGTGCCCCAGGCGCAGGGCTGTGTCGACGGGCCCGCCGCCGAATGCCGGATCCGGTCACGGGCGCCGCCGGCCGCCCCCGGCGGGCGGTGCCGACAGGCGCGGGGCCTCACCCGACCACCGCTCCCCCCACCGGTTTCGACCCGGGGCGGCGCCCGCCTCAGCTCCTCCTGCGCCTGCTCCGCCTGGTGCGCCTGCGCAGCCAGCGGAAGACGATCGCGAGCAGCCCCGCCGCCCCGATGGCCGGAAGCGCGCGCTTGAGCAGCGGCAGGCCGACCGTCGAGACCAGGTCGATGCTGTCGTCGCGCGACCGCAGCCCGGGGCTGTCGGACCGCGGTTCCCGCTCCGGCCGGACCTGCGCATCGTCGGACTCCTGCGCGCCCGGCTCGCCGGAGGTCCCGGCCCGGTGCTCCTCCTCGCCGGCCTGCGGCGGCACGACCGCGTTGGCCGTCGTGCCCGCCTCGGCCGTGGCGGTGCCCGCCGTCGCCGCCGAGGAGCGCGAGCCGTCGCCGCCCCGGTCGGCCGTCCGCCCGCCCTCGGCCGCTGCGGCCCGGCCCCCGGCCGCCTGCCCGCCCTCGGCGCCCTCCAGTTCGGCGGCGAGGTTGTCGGCGAACCGCTGGACCAGCTTGGCGCTGACGTCGGCCATCACGCCGCGCCCGAACTGGGCGACGCGGCCGGTGACGGTGAAGTCGGTGTCGACGGTCACCTCGGTGGTCCCATCGTCCTGCTCGTGCAGGCGGGCGGTCACCGTGGCCGAGGCGGTGCCGGAGCCGCGGGCCTCCTTGCCGCCCGCGTGCAGCTCCACCCGGTGCTCCGCGGCGTCGACCTCGGTGAAGTGGGCCTCGCCCCGGTAGGTCACGCTGATCGGTCCCACCTTCACCCGCACCTTGCCGGTCATGGTGTCGCCCTCGACCGATTCGAGGGTGGCCCCCGGCATGCACGGTGCGACGCGCTCGACGTCCATCAGCACGTCCCAGGCCTGGTCGACCGGCACCGGAACCGTGAACCGGTTGTTCAGCCGTGTACTCATTCGCAGCGCCGCCTTCCTGCCGCGTTCGGCGTCATCGGCTCGCCCTCCATCTGCCCCGCGTGCGGGCGCCTCGAACCCAACCCCTTACTACCCGGCGCGAAGCCGGCCACCCGCCGCTCGGGCGCGGAGAGCGGGCCGGCCGCCGAAGCGGCCGGCCCGCTCCGCCTGACCGCCGGGCCGCGGCCCGGCGGTCTGCCCGACGCCTCAGACACCCGCGGCCCGGGCCAGCGCCCGGCCGGTCAGGACGCGGGCCAGATGGCGCCGGTAGTCGGCCCGCGCACTGAGGTCGTTGGGCGGATCGGTGCCCGCGTCGGCCGACTGCGCGGCCTCCCGCAGGGCGTCGGTGCGCGCCGGGACGCCCCGGCAGGCTTCCTCCACCTCGCGGGCGCGCACGGGCGTGCTGCCCATGTTCGTCAGCCCGACGCGCGCCTCGGCGACGGTGCCGCCGTCGAGGCGGACCGCCGCGGCTACCCCCACGATCGCCCAGGCCTGCGCGGCCTGGGAGAACTTCTCGTAGTGGCAGGACCAGGCGCCCATCTTCGGGAAGCGCACCGCGGTCAGCACGTCGCCGACGTCCAGCACGGTGGTCAGGTAGTCCTGGAAGAACTCCGACGCCGGAACAGTGCGCTCGCCGTCCTCACCGCTGATCATGAACTCCGCGTCCAGCGCGGCGGCGACCGCGGGCAGGTCGCCCGCCGGGTCGGCGTGGGCCAGCGACCCGCCGAGCGTCCCGCGGTGGCGCACCGCCGGGTCGGCGACGGTGCGCGTGGCCTGCGCGAGCAGATCGCAGTGCTGCGCCACCATCGGGTCGCGCATCACCTCGTCGTGCGTGGTCATCGCGCCGACGCGCAGCCACTCGCCGTCGTCGGTCACACCGCGCAGCTCGGCCAGCCCGCTCAGGTCCACCACCACGTCCGGGTAGGCCAGCCGGAACCGCAGCAGCGGAGTCAGACTCTGCCCGCCCGCCATGACCTTGGGCTCCTCGCAGTCGGCGAGCACCCGCACCGCCTCGGCGACGTCGTCGGGGCGCACATAGTCGAACTGTGCCGGGATCATCGCTGTCCTCCCTCGCTGCGCTCGGCCGCACGGGCCTCGGCGATCGCCCGCCACACCCGCTGCGGCGTGCACGGCATCCGCAGGTCGCGCACGCCGAACGGCCGCAGCGCGTCGACGACCGCGCCGACCACCGCCGGAGTCGAGGCGATCGTGCCCGCCTCGCCAACGCCCTTGGTGCCCAGCGGGTTGGTCGTCGACGGCGTGACCGTGCGGTCGGTGGTGAAGTCCGGCAGGTCGGCCGCCGTCGGCACCGTGTAGTCGGCCATGGTCGAGGTCACGAGGTTGCCGTCCGCGTCGTGCACCGCCTCCTCGTACAGCGCCTGCGCGATGCCCTGCGCCAGGCCGCCGTGCACCTGCCCGTCGACGATCAGCGGGTTGACGACGGTGCCCACGTCGTCGACCGCCGTGTAGGCGCGGATGTCCACCTCGCCCGTCTCGGTGTCGACCTCGACGGCGCACAGGTGGGTGCCGTGCGGGTACGAGAAGTTCTCCGGGTCGAAGGTGGAGTCGGCGTCCAGCGACGCCTCGGTGCCCTCCGGCAGGTCGTGTGCGGCGAACGCCGCCAGCGCAATCTCCTGCACGGTGGTGGCGGGACGCTCGGTGCCGCGCACCGTGAACCGCCCGGCGGAGAACTCCAGGTCGCCCTCGTCGGCCTCCATCATGTGCGCGGCCATCCGGCGGGCCTTCTCGACCACCCGGTCGCAGGCCTCGACCACCGCCGTGCCGCCCACGACGAGCGAGCGCGACCCGTAGGTGTCCATGCCCTTGGGCGAGACACGGGTGTCGCCGTGCAGCACCTCGACGTCCTCGAACGGAACCCCGAGCCTGTCGGCGACGATCTGGCTCCAGGCGGTGGCGTGGCCCTGCCCGTGCGCGCAGGAGCCGGTGACGACCTCGACCTTGCCCGTGGGCAGCATCCGCACCGAGGCGTTCTCCCAGCCGCCGGCAGCGTAGGACAGCTGCCCCAGCACCCGCGAGGGCGCCAGCCCGCACATCTCGGTGTAGGTGGAGATCCCGATGCCCAGCTGGACCGGGTCGCCGCTGTCGCGGCGGCGGCGCTGCTCGGCGCGCAGCTCGTCGTAGCCGAACAGCTCCATCGCGCGGTCGGTGGCCGCCTCGTAGTTGCCCGAGTCATAGGTCAGGCCGGCCACCCCGGTATGCGGGAACTCCTCGTGCCTGATCCAGTTGCGCCGCCGCAGCTCCATCGGGTCCATCCCGATCTCGTCGGCGAGCTCGGTCATGATCCGCTCGATGGCGTAGGTCGCCTCGGGACGGCCCGCACCGCGGTAGGCGTCGGTGGGCATCTTCGTGGTGAAGACCCCGGTGCAGCTGAACGAATAGGCGTCCATCTTGTAGATGCCGGGGAACATGAACGCGCCCAGGACCGGCACGCCCGGCGTCACCAGCATCATGTAGGCGCCCATGTCGGCCAGGAGGTCCACCTTGAGCCCGCGGACCCGGCCGTCGGCGTCCGCGGCGATCGAGATGTCCTGGATCTGGTCGCGCCCGTGGTGGGTGGTCTGGAACCCCTCCGTGCGGGTCTCGGTCCACTTGACGGGCTTGCGCAGCCGCCGTGCGAGCAGCAGCGCCAGCACCTCCTCCGCGGTCACCTGCAGCTTCGACCCGAAGCCGCCGCCGACGTCCGGCGCGATGACCCGGATCTTGTGCTCGGGCACGCCGGTGGTCATGGCCAGCATCAGCCGCAGGATGTGCGGGACCTGCGTGGCCGACCACAGCGTGAAGGAGTCGCCCTCGGGCCGGCAGACCACCGAGCGGGGCTCCATCGCCGCGGGGATCAGCCGCTGCTGGTGGTAGCGGCGGTTCAGCACCACGTCGGCGCCGCCGAACGCGGCGTCGACGTCGCCCGCCTCGAACGGCCACACGTAGGCCTTGTTGCTGCCCTGCCCCTGGCCCGAGCCCGCGTGCACCAGCGGGGAGTCCTCGGCCAGCGCCGCCTCCATGTCGACCACGGCGGGCAGCGGCTCGTACTCGACGTCGACGGCCTCCAGCGCGTCGGCGGCCGCGTAGGCGTCGCGCGCCACCACGCACGCCACGGCCTCGCCGACGTAGCGCACCTCGTCGACCGCCATCGGCGGGTGCGCCGGCAGCGCCATGTCCTCGGTGACCGGCCACGCGCACGGCAGGCTGCCCTGCTCGCCCGCGAAGTCGGCCCCGCTGAACACCGCCGTCACGCCGGGCTGCTTCATCGCCGCCGAGGTGTCCACCGCGGCGATGCGGGCGTGCGCGTGCGGGCTGCGCAGGAACGCCACGTGCAGCATGCCGGTCTGCTGGATGTTGTCGGTCCAGTTGGTCTGCCCGGTGATCAGCCGGGCGTCCTCCTTGCGCAGGCGCGGGCTGCCGACCTGGTCGGTGCGCGGCGCCTCAGGTGCTGTGGTCATGGCTAGGCACCCCCGCTGGTTGCGTGCGGTGTGGGCTCCTGCTCGCGCACCATCTGGGGCGGGACCCCGTGCGTGCGCGGCTCGGACTCGGCGGCCTCCGCACGCATGGCGGCCGCGGCCCGGCGCACCGCGTGCACGATGTTGACGTAGCCGGTGCACCGGCACATGTTGCCTTCGAGACCCTCGCGGATCTCCTGGTCGTCGGGGTCGGGATTATCGCGCAGCAGGTCCAGCGCCGCCATCATCATGCCGGGCGTGCAGTAGCCGCACTGGAGCGCGTGGCTCTCGTGGAAGGCCTGCTGGATCGGGTGCAGTTCGCCGTCGGAGGCCAGCGCCTCGACGGTGGTGATCTCGTGGCCGTCGGTCTGGCAGGCGAGCACCGAACAGCTCTTCACCGACTGCCCGTCCATCAGGACGGTGCAGGCGCCGCAGTTGGTGGTGTCGCACCCGACAGGGGTGCCGACCTTGCCCAGTTGCTCACGTAGGTAGTGGACGAGCAGCCGGCGGGCTTCGACCTGGTCGTCGTAGCGCACGCCGTCGACTGTTACGCGGATGTGTGGCATGGGGCCAAGACCTCCTCAAGTAGTGGCCTCAGTCAGTTACTACTGGTCATGGGAGGTCCGACCACGGTAAAACACGAGGTGTGGGCTATCCAGGCCCCTTTCCGCAAGTTCTTTGGAAAGGCCGCGGCGCGGCGCGCCGCCGCCGGGGCCGCGGGCGCGTCCCCGGCGTGTCCGCGGCGTGTCCGCGTGTCGAGCGGGCCCGGCCCCGGACGCCTCAGGACGGTCCGGGATCGGTGTCCGAACCGCGGTGCTCATGGCGCTCGTGCTGGTCGCGGCGGTCGCGCGAGGCCGCCAGCGCTCGGGCGATCCCGGCGATGCCCAGGCCCACGGCCAGCACGGGGACGATCCACACGGCCTCGAAGCCCCACCGCGAGGGGCCGGAGACGACGAACGCCGTCCCCAGCGCGATGAACAGCAGCCCCGCGATCAGCGATCCCCAGTCGGTCCTACGTCGCCGCACGCCGCACCTCCAAGTCACCGAACCGCGAGGCGAGGTCGACCACGATCGTGGGCGGTCCGCCCTGCTCGTCCTTCCCGCTCCGGCGCGCTTCCGCCGAGGCCTCCGCAGACCCGGACTCGGACTCGGACCCGCCGCCCGCGTCGCCGCCGCGGCCGGCCGCCGCCGGGGCAGGCTCGATCGTGTGGCGCACGTCGAGCCCCGTGCCCCAGCGCATCGTGTCGGCGATGCGGATCTCGCCGAACGAGGCCCGGCCGCGCACCTGCACGCGGGCGTCCGCGGGGACCAGCACCGTCAGCGCGCCGAAGCCGACCTCGGCACCGACCCGCACGCGCTGCCCCGGCTCCAGCGGCAACCGCGTGAGGTCCAGCCGCGCCTCCCCGCCCGTCAGCTCGTAGGGCCGCCCGGCCGCGGCGACGGATTCGGGGCGCCAGTTCAGCGAGCCGAAGCGCAGGGTCGACGCGTCCACTGCGACCGAGCACACCAGCAGCAGCGAGGCGACGGTCCCGACGGTGATCAGGCCGCGGGGGTCGCCGATCCAGGCGCCGGCCACGGCGGCGATACCCACGATCACGACGACGCTCCCGAGAAAGGTCGGACCTGTCTGCGGACCGAACAGGGCCTCGACGAACGGAGTAGGGGTCGCCGCCAGCGTGATCGCGGCCGCGGCCACCACCGCCCACCAGACGATGCCGAGCAGGCGGAACCCGCGCGCCCGCCGGCGCTCCCGCCTGCGCACGCGACGGCTCCTGCGCCGTTCGCGCGCCCGTGTGCGGCGCTCCCACGCGGAACGCAGCCGCGTGTCCGCCGACCGCGGGCCGGCGCAGGACGGGCGCGGATCGGGGACTCCTTCGTCGCCGCCGTCGCCCTCCCGCGAAGCGCCGTCCACTCCGCCGGCGGCGTCGGCGCCGCCGGCCTCCCGGGCGTCCGCGCCGGCGTCCGCTGCGCCGGCCCGGTCGGGATCGGACACCACCGCCAGGTCCACCGGCCCGCTCGGCGCCTGCGCCCACGGCTGGGCGGGGTTGTAGTAGGCCGGTTTGGGCTCGGGGGCCGGGGTGGCCGGCGGAGGCTCCGCCGACCGCAGCAGCCGGGGCAGCTCCCGATAGGCTCCGCGCAGGTCGACGCCGCGGTTGTGCGCGACCAGCGCACCCAGGATCAGCGGGGTCGCCAGCATCAGCGTGCCCCAGCTGACCCCGCCGATCAGGCTCAGCGCCACCGCCACGGCCACGCCCAGCCCGAGCAGCGCGGGCACAGCGCGGTCGTCGATCCGCCGGTTCAGCAGCTGCTCGAACATGGCCGGGCCGCGGCCCGCATCCCGCATCGCCATCCACGCGCCCACATACAGCAGCACTCCGGTGAACCCGGCCAGGCCGGTGATCGCGAAGCCCACCCGCCACACGATCGGGTCGATGCCGGTATAGGCACCCAGCCCGGCGCACACACCGGTGGCCAGCCCGCGTTCGTTGTCGCGGATCAGCTCCGGGCGGTCCGGCTCGCCGGCGGGCGCGAAGGAGGACCGGGGCGGGGTCGGCGGGACGGTGCCCGCCGGCTCGGAGGACCCCGCGGCAGGACCGGCCGCCGGCGGGGAGTCCCCGTCGCCGGGTCCGCGCGCCGCGCCGTCCGCTCCTCGTCCGCTCTCGTTCACCGCGCCCTCTCCGCCTTCGGCCGACAGCTCCGCCGGATGGTCCCATCCTCCCCCGCCACGTGCTCGAACGCCCATCGGGAACTACCCGGACCCGACCCTGAGGCGCTGCCGGCGAGTCCCGGGGCGGGTCCCTGATGCCCCGACGCGCCCGGTAGGGGCATCCTGGGTCACACGGGCGCGCTCACCGTTCCGCCGCCCCGTGCTCGGCGCGGCGGAACGGCCGCCCCGCCCGACGCGCGCGCCTGCAGGACGCGCGCCGAGCAGTTGAAGGGAAGGCACGGACAGCGTGACCGAATCGGCGGGTCCGCGGACCCCGACGCCGCCCCTGGTGCGCCCGCGCGATGGGCGGCTGGTCGCCGGAGTGGGCGCCGGGCTGGCGGCGCACCTGGGCATAGACGCCGTCGTGACGCGGCTGGCGCTGCTGGCCCTGTGCTTCGGCGGGGTGGGCATCGCGGTCTACATCGTCCTCGTGCTGTTCGTCCCGGTCGAGGAGCGCGCGACCGACGACGTCTCCGCCGCGGGCGAGGACACCCCCGAGGACACGGCCAAACGCAAGGGCCGCGACATCAGCCAGCTGCTGGCCTACTGCGCCCTCGCCGGCGGGCTGGGCATGCTCGCCCTGCTCTTCGGCGGCTGGTTCCAGCCGGTGCTGTGGTTCATCATCTTCGGCGCCCTGGGCGCCACCATCCTCTGGCAGCAGGCCAACCCGGCGCTGCGCGAGGAGTGGATGTCGACTTCGGTGCTGGGCCAGAGCAACAAGAGCTGGCTGCGCACCGGCGCGGGAATCCTGCTCGTCGTCATCGGCGCCATCGGCTTCCTCGTCTTCCAGCAGCAGCTCAGCGAGGCACGCGCCGGACTCACCTTCGCGGCCACGATCATCGCAGGGATGTGCGTGATCGCGGCGCCGTGGATCGTCGGCCTGGTGCGCGAGCGCGACCGGGAGCGCCGCGAGCGCATCCGCAGCCAGGAGCGCGCCGAGCTCGCCGCCCACATCCACGACTCCGTGCTGCACACGCTCACCCTCATCCAGCGCCGGGCCGAGGACCCGCGGGAGGTCCAGCGCCTGGCGCGGGTGCAGGAGCGCGCCCTGCGCAGCTGGCTCTACCAGCGGCCGGCCGACGCCGAGACCACCGTCAAGGCGGCGCTGGAGCGCGTGGCCGCCGAGGTCGAGGAGGCCCACGGCGTGCCCATCGAGGTGGTCTGCGTCGGCGACGGCCCCATCGACGACGGCGTCCACGCCGAACTGCGTGCCGCCCGCGAAGCCATGGTCAACGCCTCCAAGTACGCCGGGAGCGACGCGATCTCGGTGTTCGGCGAGGTCGACCCCGAGGAGGTCCTGGTCTTCGTCCGCGACCGCGGCGCCGGGTTCGACCTCGACGCCGTCCCCGAGGACCGGATGGGCGTACGCGGCTCCATCCTCGGCCGCATGGAGCGCCACGGCGGCAGCGCCCGCATCCGCACCGCCCCCGGCGAAGGCACCGAGGTGCAGCTGCGCATGCCGCGCGAGCAGGATCAGCCGGCCTGACCCCTCCGTTCGTCCGCGCGTGGCCGGACCCGGGCACCGGCGCCTGCGGCCGGGAAGCTGTGGGTAGAGTCCGTGGTGTGGAAGACGAGAACACCGCGACCTTCGCCGAAAGCGGCACCCCGCCCCGCGTCGTCATCGTCGACGACCACCGGCTGTTCCGCAGCGGCGTCCGCGGCGAGCTGGGCGACGCCGTGGACGTGATCGGCGAGGCCGGCGACGTCGACAGCGCAGTCCAGGTGATCGCCGAGAAGCAGCCCGACCTGGTGCTGCTCGACGTCCACCTGCCCGGCGGGGGCGGCAGCGAGGTCCTGCGCCGCGTCCTGTCCCGCCACCCCGAGATCCGCTTCCTGGCGCTGTCGGTCTCCGACGCCGCCGAGGACGTCATCGGGGTCGTGCGCGGCGGCGCCCGCGGCTACGTCACCAAGACCATCTCCGGGCGGGAGCTGGCCGACGCCATCGTCCGGGTCGCCGACGGCGACGCCGTGTTCTCGCCGCGCCTGGCCGGGTTCGTGCTCGACGCGTTCTCCGCCACCGACGCCCCTCCCATGGACCCCGAGCTCGACCGGCTCACCCAGCGCGAACGCGAGGTGCTGCGGCTCATCGCCCGCGGCTACGCCTACAAGGAGTGCGCCAAGGAGCTGTTCATCTCGGTCAAGACCGTCGAGACCCACGTCTCCTCGGTGCTGCGCAAGCTCCAGCTCTCCAACCGGCACGAGCTGAGCCGGTGGGCCACGGCCCGCAAGCTCGTCTGAGAGACGGTCGGGTGGCTGACGGGAAACCGTGAGCGATCGCCTCGAACTCCGGTCGATCACGTGTCGCCGGGTAACCCGGTGCCGCCGGCATCCACGTCCGCAGCGCCCGGTCGGCCGCCGCTCTCGGGCCCTCGTCGCGAACCGGCGCGACCGGCCCGGCGCGCAGCCCCGCGGCTTCAGGCGTGCGGCGCCGTCGCCCGGATACCGCCGAGTACCACGTCGACGATGCGCTTCGCGTCGGCGCGGGTGAACGGGCGCACGCCGCGGTTGACGATGAGGTGCATCGGACCGGAGATCATCTCGGCGAGGAATGCGCTGTCCACCGGGGGCAGCTCGCCCCGGTCGGCGGCGACCTCCAACCGCCGCCGTATGGCGGCCACTCGCTGGTCGAAGATCCTGGTCAGTACCTGCTGGGCGGGAGGGCTCTGCAGGGTCGGCTGAAGGGCCTGTTCGAGCGCCCGGCCGAACGGTGTTCTCAGACCGTCGGCCAGGGCCACCAGGAAGTCCGCGAGGTCCCGGTGTATGTCGCCGGTGTCGGCGACCGATGCGAGGTCCTCGGCGTAGCTGAGCAGGGTGTCGGCGACCAGTTCCTCGCGGTCGGGCCAATTGCGGTAGACGCTGGTCTTGTGCACGCCGGCGAGTTCGGCGACCTCCTCGTAGCGGAAGCCCACGATGCCGTCCCGCGCGACGAGTTCGGCGGTCGCGGCGAGGATCTGTGCTCGCACCCGCGCGTTGCGGCCTCCGGGGCGCCGCGTCGGCGATCGGTCGGCCACTCCTGATCACCCCCTCGCTCGCGCTGGCGTACCGATTGTCGCCACCTCGGCATTGCGGTGCAAACCGTTCGCACGTAGACTCCTTTAAAGCAACAGATCGTTGCTTTAAAGGTCGGGAAGGCGCAACCGCCCCCGTTCACGACCGCACCGCTCTGCATTCCCGTGCTCACAGTGGACCGCGGCCAGGCGCACCGACCCGCACCGCCAGCTACCCTTGGAGCGCACAGCGTGAGAATCCTCGTCTCCGGAGCCGGGATCGCCGGCCTCGCCGCAGCACTCGAGCTCGGCGAACGCGGCAGTGAGGTCACCGTCGTCGAGTACGACGACCAGCTCCGGCTCGCCGGCACACCCATCGACATCCGCGGCGACGCGAACGAGGTCGTGGAGCGCATGGGCCTACTCGCGAAGATCCGCGAACGGCGCCTGCGGATGACCGAATCCACCTGGTTCGTCGACGGCGACGGCGAGCCGGTTGCCCGCGTCCCCGTGGACCAGATCAACGACTCCGACGACGACATCGAAATCCTCCGTGCCGACCTGGTGCGCGTGCTCGCCGACGCGCTCCCGGACACCGCGGCGATCCGCTTCGGCGACTCGATCGAGGCCCTGGACGACGACGGCGGCGACGGTGTCGGCGTGCGCTTCGCCTCCGGCCGGACAGGGCGCTACGACCTCGTGCTCGGCGCCGACGGCCAGCACTCCGCCGTACGCGGGCTGGCCTTCGGCCCTGAGGAGGACTTCCTCCGGCACCTCGGCGTCTACATCGCGATCGTCCCCCTTCCCGGCGAGGAGCGGTCGGAGGGCGTCAACGCGATGCACAACGTTCCCGGTCGGATGGCCGCCGTCTTCCGGTACAAGGACACTGCCGTTGCTGTATTCCAGTTCCGCTCGGAACCGCTCGAGTACGACCGCCGCGACCTGGACGCCCAGAAGCGGATCATCGTCGACGCCTTCACGGGCCACCGGTCGTGGAGGATCCCGGAACTGCTCGACGCGGTCCGCACGGCCCCCGACCTGTTCTTCGACTCCGCGAGCCAGATCCATGCGCCTTCGTGGCACCGCGGCCGCGTCGTCCTCGTCGGGGACGCCGGGTACAGCCCGGCCTTCCTCTCCGGCAGGGGCACGTCACTCGCGCTCACCGGCGCCCGCATCCTCGCCGAGGAACTCGACCAGTGCGGCGGCGACCACGCCGCCGCCTTCGAACGGTACGAGGCCCGGCAGCGCCCCTACGTCGCCCACGCCCAGGACGGCGCCGGCGGCGGCCGCGACTTCATCCTGCCGGCCAGTTGGGAGGCCATCGAGGCGCGCAACGAGGCCCTGCAAGCGGGGAGCACCGACGTGCTGTGACACCGCACGCGGAAAACCTCGGCATCCCCGCCGGGTTCACTGGAGCGTCAGCGCAGCGCGTCGGTCATCCGCTTGAAGAACGCCTCGCCGTCCACGTCGCCCACCAGTGTCACGGCCGGGCGCCCGTCGGTGCGGTCGCGGTTGAGGCGCAGGTCGGCGACGGTCTGGCCGCGCGTGTGCTCGCCGCGCAGCTCCACGCGGACCGGCACCTCGACCGCGTCGGTCACCAGCGTCGGGTCGATCAGGACGGCCGCCGCAAGCGGGTCGTGCATGGCGCACTTGCGTACGCCGAACATCCCCGAATACCAGTCGGTGTAGAAGCGCAGGATCGCCGCGGTGGTCTCGGCCCGCCGCCCCGCGACGCGGTCGAGCCCGTCCAGCCAGTCCCCGTCGGCCACGGTGCGCATCGTGACGTCCAGCGCGACCAGCGTGGTGTCGAACCCGGCGCCCAGCACCACGTCCGCGGCCTCGGGGTCGGAGGCCACGTTGGCCTCGGCCAGCGGTGCGGTGTTGCCGGGCGCGCGCACCGCGCCGCCCATGACCACCACGCGGCGCAGCAGCCGCGGCAGGTCGGGCTCGATGCTCAGGGCGAGGGCGATGTTGGTCAGCGGCCCCAGAGCCAGGACGTCGATCTCGCCCGGCGCCGACCGCGCGCTGCGGACCAGCGTCTCGGCGGCGGAGAGCTCCACCGGTGCGGCGGCCGGCTCGGGGAGCTCGACCTCGCCCAGGCCGTTCTCGCCGTGGACGTGCAGGGCGGGGCGCGGCGGCTGCGCCAGCGCGCGCCCGGCGCCGCGCGCCACGGGGACGTCCGGGCGGCCGTAGAGCTCCAGCAGCCGCAGTGCGTTGTCCGTGGTCGTCGGCACGAGGTTGTTGCCGAAGACCGAGCCCACGCCGACCAGCTCGACATCAGGCTGGGCCGTCACGTAGGCCAGAGCCAACGCGTCGTCGATCCCCGGATCGCAGTCGACGTAGATTCGCACCGTCCAGCCCTTCTGCCGTGTGGTTTCCGCCGCCCCGGCCGAAGCGGACCGCGCTCGCGCCGGGAACGGGTGTTCGCACGGACAGCCTAGAGGCCGTGCGGCGGCCGTCGGCGCCGCCGGTCAGCGGGTGCGGACCCCGGTCGACTCCCTGGCCGGCATCGGGGGAGCGCCGTGAGCGGGCCGCTCGCCGCGCAGCCGCGACAGCACGCGTTCCGGCGCCGGTGCCCCCAGCAGCCGGTCGGCCGCCACCAGCACCAGGCCCAGCACCAGGAAGGCGGTGCCGTAGAGCAGCACGCTGCGCCCCAGCCCGGCGTAGCCCAGCAGGGACACGTCGACGAAGAAGTAGGGATAACCGGCGCCGGATAGCAGCGCGCCCCGCAACGTGGTGAACACGACGTAGACCAGCGGGTACACCAGCCAGACCGCGGCGTGGTACCAGCGCAGCCGCCCGTGCCGGTCGAACAGCGCGAAGTCGGCCGCGGCCGCGATCGGCGCCACCGTGTGCAGCAGGTCGCTGGAGTCCACGACCCACCACGGCCGGCCGACCAGCTCCCCCGCGCCGGCCGGTGGAACCTGCGTCGGGCCGTCGGAGAGCACGAAGTTGAACACCAGCCCGGTGATCAGGATGTAGAGGGTGGCCGCGCCCTTGAGGCCGCCCGGCGGCCCGGCCCGGCCGCGCCACACCGACCACGCGGCGAAGGCGAAGCACACGGCGAGCACGCAGTTGCTCTGGATGGTGAAGTACACGAACGGGTGCGGCGACTCCGAGCGCGCCACCTCCATGGTGATCCCGGCGAGGGCGACCCCGGCCACGGCGGTCCGGTAGAGCGCGACGGCGATCGGCATCGGCACGTCCCCCTTTCCCGATGCCCGACGCTACCGCCCGCGGGCACGGCCGCCGTCGCAGGTCGGCGCGCCGCCGCGGCGCCGGCACCGGCCGCCCGGCCGACGCGGGTACGGGCGTCCGCCGACCGCCGTAACCTGGGAAGCGTGTCGTCCTCCCAAGAACAGCTCCTCGAAGGCCTGAACGCCCCGCAGCGCGAAGCCGTCACCCACGCCGGCAGCCCGCTGCTGATCGTCGCGGGGGCGGGGTCAGGCAAGACGCGTGTCCTCACGCACCGCATCGCCTACCTCCTCGCCGCACGCGGCACCCGCCCGGGCGAGGTGCTCGCGATCACCTTCACCAACAAGGCGGCCGCCGAGATGAAGGAGCGCATCGAGGCGCTGCTGGGCGGCCGGATCGCGGGCGCCATGTGGGTGATGACGTTCCACTCCGCATGCGTGCGCATCCTGCGCCGCGAGGCGGGGCGGCTGGGCTACCCCAGCGGGTTCACCATCTACGACGCCGCCGACTCGCGGCGGCTCATGCAGCTGGTGTGCAAGGAGCTGGACCTCGACCCCAAGCGCTTCCCGCCCAAGTCGTTCTCCGCTCAGGTGTCCAACCTCAAGAACGAGCTGGTCGACTACGACACCTTCGCCGAGCAGGCGCAGAGCGAGCAGGAGAAGAAGCTCGCCGAGGCCTACGCGCTCTACCAGCAGCGCCTCCACGAGGCCGGCGCGATGGACTTCGACGACCTGATCATGATCGCGGTCAACCTGCTGCAGATGTTCCCCGACGTCGCCGAGCACTACCGGCGGCGCTTCCGGCACATCCTGGTCGACGAGTACCAGGACACCAACCACGCCCAGTACGAGCTGGTGCGGCTGCTGGTGGGCGAGGACACCCCCGACGCCGCGGTGCCGGCCTCCGAGCTGTGCGTGGTGGGCGACGCCGACCAGTCGATCTACGCGTTCCGCGGCGCCACCATCCGCAACATCCTGGAGTTCGAGCGCGACTACCCGCAGGCGCGCACCGTCCTGCTGGAGCAGAACTACCGGTCGACGCAGAACATCCTCACCGCGGCGAACGCCGTGATCGAGCGCAACCCCGACCGCCCGGCCAAGAACCTGTGGTCCGAGCAGGGCGTGGGCCCGGCGATCACCGGCTACGTCGCCGACAACGAGCACGACGAGGCGGCCTTCGTCGTCCAGGAGATCGACCGGCTGACCGACGAGGGCGGGTGCACGCCGGGCGAGGTGGCGGTGTTCTACCGGACCAACGCCCAGTCGCGCGTCTTCGAGGACGTGTTCATCCGCACCGGCCTGCCCTACAAGATCGTCGGCGGTGTGCGGTTCTACGAGCGCAAGGAGATCCGCGACATCCTGGCCTACCTGCGGGTGCTGGCCAATCCGGAGGACACGGTCAGCCTGCGGCGCATCCTCAACGTTCCCAAGCGGGGGATCGGCGACCGCGCCGAGGAGACCATCGAGCTGTTCGCGGCGCGCGAGCGCACCTCGTTCTCGCGTGCGCTGCGGCGCGCCGGCGAGATCGAGGGGATGGCCAAGCGCTCGCTGAACGCCGTGCGCGACTTCGTCGCGCTGCTGGAGGAGCTGGAGCGGATCGCCGAGGAGGCCTCGCCGTCCGAGGTGGTCGAGGCCGTGCTGGAGCGCACGGGCTACCTCTCCGAGCTCGCCAACTCCAAGGACCTGCAGGACGAGAGCCGGGCGGAGAACCTGGAGGAGTTCGTCGAGGTCGCCCGCGAGTTCGAGAACAGCTTCACCGGGCCGCTGTACGAGGAGGAGCCGGGAGCCGGCGAGGCCGGCCCGGACACGCCGGCCGCCGAAGGGGACCGGGGCGCGGGCGGCGCGCAGGAGGGCGCCGCGGCCGTGCCCGAACCGACCCTGGTGGACTTCCTGGAGCAGGTGTCGCTGGTGGCCGACACCGACCAGATCCCCGACGCGGACGGCTCCGGCGGCGTGGTCACGCTGATGACGCTGCACGCCGCGAAGGGACTGGAGTTCCCGGTCGTCTTCCTGACCGGCATGGAGGACGGCGTCTTCCCGCACATGCGGACGCTGGGCGAGAAGTCGGAGCTGGAGGAGGAGCGCCGCCTGGCCTACGTGGGGATCACGCGGGCGCAGGAGCGGCTGTACCTGTCGCGGTCGGCGGTGCGCAGCGCGTGGGGTGCGCCGTCGTTCAACCCGCCGTCGCGCTTCCTCGACGAGGTGCCCACCGACCTGGTCGACTGGCGGCGCGCGGAGTCGGCGCTCGCGGCGGCGGCCCAGCCGCGCGGACGCACCCCGTCGCCGGGTCCCAGGAAGGGCAGGAGCGAGGTGCCCTCGCTGACCCCGGGCGACAAGGTCAACCACGACTCGTTCGGCATGGGCACGGTGCTGCTGGTCGACGGCGCGGGAGACAAGACCAAGGCCCGCATCGACTTCGGAGCGGACATCGGGGAGAAGGACTTCCTGGTGAAGTTCGCCCCGATCGAGAGGCTCTGACAGGGCGACCGCCCGGCGGGCACCGGACGCGGGTCGGAATCGGAACGGGTGGCCGGTCGCTGAGCGGCGCCGCGCCGCACCGCGATCGGGGCCGCGGAGCGTGACGGGCACTCCGCGAGTGCCTGTAGGATGGACGCACCGACACAGCGGGCGCCGAGTGAAACCGGCGGGCGCGTCGGTTCCTCCACTCGATTCACCGGAACGGTCACGAGCACTCGCGGCGGCCGGTAGAGTGGGGACCAGCTTCGGAAAAGGCGGCCCGTCCTCGACGGGAAGCCCGGAGAAGCGAAACCGCCGAGTTCGCGCCGGTTCGGAATTCTGCTAGAATTCAGAAAAGGCCGCGCTATGCGGACAAAAACGTAAAGCGGAGTTCGCGGGACGTGGTCCCGAAGACTCCGCCGGGAGATTCCGTCTCTTGGGAAGAGCCTGAGCGGGCCCGCAGGGTTGCGGGGCCGGGGCTTGTACCGGATGAGCGGTCGCTTCTTGAGAACTCAACAGCGCGTGTTTATTCTTTGTGCCATAGTTTGTTTTGGCCCCGAGGAGCCACCCCGCCGTCGGTGGGATGTGGTTTC
>NZ_BAAAQI010000006.1:0-328505 GCF_039531585.1 Streptomonospora arabica
CGAAGCCGGTGGTGGGGTATGTGGCGGGGTTCACCGCGCCGGAGGGTAAGACGATGGGGCATGCGGGGGCGATCGTGTCGGGGTCGGCGGGCACGGCGCAGGCGAAGAAGGAGGCGTTGGAGGCGGCCGGCGTCAAGGTCGGCAAAACCCCCACCGAGACGGCCGAGATCGCCCGCTCGCTCTGTTAACTATCGCCGCACGTCCCGTTTCCGTGAAGAGTCGCCGAAGAGCGCACGCCGCGGCCGTGGCCGCGGACGAGGACTTCGGGGGACCGTTGACGAGGGCCGGCGGCCGCGCGGCCGCCGGCTCCGCAGTTTCGAGCAGCACCGCAACCACCAGGGGAACCCTATGACCCTCATGCTCAAGCCCGGGACCGAATGGACCACCCTGTACCAGCGCTGCCGCGAGATCGCCCCCGAGGCGTTCGCAGCCGAGAGGGTGTACAACCACTGGGGCGGCCGCTGGCGGGCCGACGGCGAGCCGCGGCTGGCCGTCTCGCCCGTCGACGGCACCGAGATCGCCGGCCCTCCGATGGTCGGCGCCGACACCGCCGAGGCGGCCGTGCGCGCGGCGGCCGACCAGCACCGCGCCTGGCGCGTCACGCCGCTGGAGGAGCGGCGCGCGCGGGTGCGCGCGACCGTCGAGGCCTGGACCGAGCACCGCGACACGCTCGCGCTCGCGCTGGTCTGGGAGATCGGCAAGCCGTGGCGGCTGGCGCGCCAGGACGTCGACCGCGCCGTGTCGGGCGTGGAGTGGTACCTCGAACAGATCGAGGACATGATGGAGGGCCGCGCTCCCCTGGAGGGGCCGGTCAGCAACATCGCCAGCTGGAACTACCCGATGAGCGTGCTGACCCACGCCATGTGCGTGCAGGCGCTCGCCGGCAACGCCGCCATCGCCAAGACCCCCACCGACGGCGGCCTGGTGTGCCTGACGCTCGCCGTCGCCCTGGCCGCGCGCGAGGGCCTGCCCTTCACGCTCGTCAGCGGCGGCGGGCGCGACCTCTCGCCGGTGCTCGTGCGCTCGCCGGAGATCGGCTGCGTGTCCTTCATCGGCGGCCGCGACACCGGCGGCCAGGTCGCCACCGACCTCGCCGACCTCGGCAAGCCGCACATCCTGGAGCAGGAGGGGCTCAACTGCTGGGGCGTGTGGGAGTACAGCGACTGGGACACCTTCGCCGGCCAGGTCCGCAAGACCTTCGACTACGCCAAGCAGCGCTGCACCGCCTACCCCCGGTTCGTCGTGCAGCGCTCCCTGTTCGACCGGTTCCTGGGCGCCTACCTGCCCGCGGTGGCCTCGGTGCGCTTCGGCCACCCGCTGGCCGTCGCCTCGGCCGAGGACGACCTGCCCGAGCTGGACTTCGGCCCGCTGATCAACGCCGCCAAGGCCAAGGACCTCACCGCCCAGGTGAGCGAGGCCATCGCGGGAGGGGCGGTTCCGCTCTACCGCGGCTCGCCGGACGACGCCCTGCTGCTGCCCGGCCAGAACACCGACGCCTACGTCGCGCCGGTCTCGCTGCTGGAGCCGCCGCGCTCCTCGCCGCTGTTCCACGCCGAGCCCTTCGGACCGGCCGACTCCATCGTGCTCGTCGACACCGAGGCCGAGCTGATGGCGGCCATGAACGCCAGCAACGGCGCCCTGGTCTCCACGATCTCCACCGACGACCCCGACCTGGGCGCGCGCCTGGCCGCGGAGGTGCGCGCCTTCAAGGTCGGCATCAACAAGCCGCGCTCGCGCGGCGACCGCGACGAGATGTTCGGCGGCTGGGGCGCCTCCTGGCGCGGCGCCTTCGTCGGCGGGAAGCTGCTGGTCCACGCGGTCAGCCGCGGCCCGGTCGGCGAGCGCCCGCCCGGCAACTTCCCCGACTACACCCTGGTCCCGCGCGAGCACTCCTGACCGCGGCACCGACCTCCGCGCCGGCGCCTGAGGGGGCGCCGGCGCGGAGTCCTCGACCGCGGGGTGCGCCGCCCCCGCCACCGCCGGCGGCGCACCCCGTCCGCCCCGCCCCCGCCCGCGTGCTCAGCGCTGCGCTGATCGGCATGGTCGGGGACTGGGCCGATGCGCTGGAGGGCGGCCTGGAGGGACCGCCGGAGTAGGGTGCACCCTCCGCCGTGGGGGCGCCGGTTCCGTCGACCGCTTCCGCACGGCCTGGGAGCGGATCGCGGCCACCTGCGCCGACTCGGCGGGCGACTGGCGCGACGGCATCGAGGCGCCGGCCCGGTCGCGGCACTCTCCGTCCGTCCGCGCGCGGTTGGCCGACGGCTACGAGGAGGGCCGCCGAGCGCTGGGAGCGTGGTTCGGGTTCGGCGCCGGCCCCGGGGCCGACCCTGAGGAGGCGCGCGTCTTCGGCGGATTCCTGTCCCTGCTCATCGGCATGCTCGTCCAGCACGGCATCGATCCGAGCGCGCGCCGACGTCCGGGGACCTCACCCGGGCCCTGCGCCGTATGACCGCCGACGCCGGGGCGGACGGCGCCGGAGCGGCGGCGCGCAAGCGAGGCCCGTGGGGCGGGCCGCCGACCCGCCCCGGCGCGGCGTGCCGCCGACGCCCTCTCCTGGGACAATGGCGCCATGACCTCGTTGCACCTCGTCCAGGAACCCGAAGCCGACGCGCTGTTGGCGTCGGACCCGCTGGCGCTGCTGGTCGGCATGCTGTTGGACCAGCAGGTGGCGATGGAAGTCGCCTTCGCCGGGCCCAAGAAGATCGCCGACCGCATGGGCGGGCTCGACGCCGGCGCGATCGCACGCACCGATCCCGAAGAGTTCGCCGAGCTGTGCGCCCGCCAGCCGGCCGTGCACCGGTTCCCCGGGTCGATGGCCGCCCGCATCCAGTCGCTGTGCGGCTACCTCGTCGAGCACTACGGCGGCGACGCCGCCGCGGTGTGGACCTCGGGCGAGCCCGACGGCCGCGAGGTGCTCAAGCGGCTCAAGTCGCTGCCGGGCTACGGCGACCAGAAGGCGCGGATCTTCCTGGCGCTGCTGGGCAAGCAGCGGGGCCTGCGCGCGCCGGGCTGGCGCGAGGCCGCGGGCGACTACGGCGAGGAGGGCGCGCGCCGCTCCATCGCCGACGTGGTCGACGAGCAGACACTGGCCGAGGTGCGCGCGTTCAAGAAGAGCGCCAAGGCGGCCAAGAAGGCGGCAAAGCCCGAGTAGGCGCGGGCGGCCGGGAGGACGCGGGCGCCGCGCCCGGCGCAGCGCGAACGCCGGTGCCGGGCGCGGCGGCGGTAAGTGTCGGGACCGGCCGGCGCAGGGGGCTGGTGCACGCCGGCCGGTCCCCGCCTACCGGCCCGGTCGGCTGACTCACCCTGGGGCCGCCATAGGCGTCGTGGACGCCGTCTCCAGGGTGATCCGATGCCGGCCGGCGTAGACGTTCATCGAGGCGCCGCGCAGGAATCCCACCAGGCTCAGCCCGGAGTCGGCCGCCAGCTCCACGGCCAGCGACGACGGCGCGGAGACCGCGGCCAGCATCGGGATTCCCGCCATCAGCGCCTTCTGCGCGAGCTCGAACGAGGCCCGGCCCGAGACCATCAGGGCGCTGCCGCGCAGCGGCAGCCGGTCCTCGCGCAGGGCCCAGCCCACGAGCTTGTCGACCGCGTTGTGCCGGCCGACGTCCTCGCGCACGCAGAGCAGCTCCCCCTCCGGAGTGAACAGGCCCGCCGCGTGCAGGCCGCCCGTGCGGTCGAAGACCCGCTGGGCCTCGCGCAGGCGGTCGGGCATCCGCGAGAGGACGGGCACCTCGAAGAGGGGCGCGTCCTCGGCGACCGACCAGTGGGCGACGGTGGTGACCGCCTCCAGACTGGCCTTGCCGCACACTCCGCAGGAGGAGGTGGTGTAGAAGTTGCGCTCCAGCGACGCCTCGGGCACCGCGACTCCGGGTGCCAGAACGACGTCGAGGACGTTGTAGGTGTTGGAGCCGTCGTCGGTGGCGCCGGCGCAGTAGCGGATGGTCGCGATCTGGTCGGGGCCGGTGATGACGCCCTCGCTCACCAGAAAGCCCGCCGCCAGGTCGAAGTCGTGTCCCGGCGTGCGCATCGTGACGGTGAGCGGACGCCCGTTCATCCGGATCTCCAGCGGCTCCTCGGCCACCAGGGTGTCGGCGCGCTCGTCGGCGGCGCCGTCCCGGATGCGCAGGATGCGCTCGCGGACCGTGACCCGTCCCATGGCCCTGCCCCTTTCCGGAGGCCCCTCGGGGCCTCCTGTGCCCGGCGTGCTGTCCCCGACTCGGGTGGCATTCCCGTTCCGGTCCGTTCTCAGTCGCGGCCGGTGCGGGTTCCGCCCGTCTCGGTCGCGGGCGGAACGGATTCCGTCCGCTGCGCCGGGCTGACGGCGGCGGCCCGCGGAGAACGGGCCGCGCCGGCGTCAGTCGTGGCGCCTCTGCTGTACGTGCTGGAAGCCGAACCGCCCCTTGATGCACAGGTTCCCGTGCGTCACCGGGTTGTCGTGCGGCGAGGTGACCTTGACGATCTCGTTGTCCTGCACATGCAGGGTGACGTTGCAGCCGACCCCGCAGTAGGTGCACACGGTGGTGGTCTCGCTCTGGCGCTCCTCGTCCCAGGTGCCCTCCTGGCGCATCTCGTACTCGGTGCGGAACGACAGCGCCCCGGTGGGGCAGACCTCGATGCAGTTGCCGCAGTAGACACAGGCGGAGTCGGGCAGCGCGAAGTCGTGCTCGGTGGAGACGCGGGCGTCGAACCCGCGGCCGGCGATGCCGATCGCGAACGTGTTCTGCCACTGCTCGCCGCAGGCGTCGACGCACTTGTAGCACATGATGCACTTGCCGTAGTCGCGCACGTAGAGGTCGTTGTCGACCTTGGTGGGCTGCTCCACGGTGGCGGCGGTCGCGCCGTCGCCGGCCTCGTGCTCGCCTGCGCGGCGGGCGTCGCGCTCGCCCATCCGTGCGGGCTCGGCCCGGGGGCCGAACCGGTCGGGCCGGGCGTCGTAGCGCTCGTTCCACTCGGGGACGCCGGGTGTGGTGGACAGGTCCACCGACGAGCCCAGCAGCTCCAGCACCATCTTGCGGCTGTGGCGGACGCGCTCGGAGTCGGTGGCTACCGACATGGAGTCCTCGACCTTGCGCGAGCAGGCCGGCGCGAGCGTGCGCGCCCCCTCGACCTCCACCACGCACACCCGGCAGGCGTTGCGCGGGGTGAGGGTGTCGCCGTAGCACAGGGTCGGTACGTCGGTGCCCACGGCCTCGCAGGCGTCCAGGATGGTCGCGCCCTCGGGAACGCGCACCTCCTGGCCGTCGATGGTCACCTCGACCAGGCGGCGGGGCGCCCCAATGACAACCGGTGTGCTCACCGGGCCTCCTTTACGGGTTGTTCCTCCTGCGGACCGAAGACGCCGAGCCGGTCGATGGCCGACTCCACCGCGTTCCACGCGGTCTGGCCCAGGCCGCAGATCGAGGCGTCGCGCATGGCCTCGCCCACCTCGCGCAGCAGCGCGATGTCGGTGCGGCGCGGCCCCGCGTCCTGCGCGAGCCGCACCAGCGCCTCCTCCTGGCGGACCGTGCCCACCCGGCAGGGCACGCACTGCCCGCAGGACTCGTCGCGGAAGAACGCCGCGATGCGCACGAGGATCGCGGCCAGGTCGACGGTGTCGTCGAGGACCAGGATCACGCCCGAGCCCAGGGTGGCCCCGGCCTCGCGCGCCCCCTCGAAGGTGAGGGGGATGTCCAGCTC
Organism: Streptomonospora arabica; assembly: GCF_039531585.1. Lineage (NCBI taxonomy): Bacteria > Bacillati > Actinomycetota > Actinomycetes > Streptosporangiales > Nocardiopsidaceae > Streptomonospora > Streptomonospora arabica. The sequence continues at coordinate 5,680 of NZ_BAAAQI010000006.1, forward strand.
GTCGCCGCGCACGAACCCGCCGGCTGCGCCGCCCAGCAGCACCGCGCGCGGCAGGCGGGGCCGGCCGTCGGGGCCGGTGCCCACACCGCCGCACATGTCCATCAGGTCGCGCAGGCTGGCGCCGAAGGGGACCTCGTAGACGCCGGGGCGCTCCACCGAGCCGGACACGCAGAACAGCTTGGGTCCGGTGGAGCGGCCGGTGCCGATCGCGGCGTAGGCGGGGCCGCCCATCATCATGATCGGCAGCACGTTGACCAGGGTCTCGACGTTGTTGATCGCGGTCGGCTTGCCGAACACGCCGCGCTCGACCGGGAAGGGCGGCTTGCTGCGGGGCTCGCCGCGCAGCCCTTCGATCGAGTTGAAGATCGCGGTCTCCTCGCCGCAGATGTAGGCGCCTGCGCCGCGGCGGATCTCGACGTCGAAGTCGAACCCGGATCCGAGGATGTCGCGGCCGAGCAGGTTGCGCGCGTGCGCCAGCTCGATCGCGTTCTCCAGCAGCGACAGCGCCCGCGGGTACTCGCCGCGGATGTAGATGTAGCCGTGGTTGGCGTTGTTGGCGAAGCCGGCGATCGTCAGGGCCTCGACGACCGAGAAGGGGTCGCCCTCCATGAGGACGCGGTCCTTGAAGGTGCCCGGCTCGCTCTCGTCGGCGTTGCAGATGACGTAGCGGGGGGTCTCGGGCCGCTTGGCGGTGCCGTCCCACTTGCGGCCGGTGGGGAAGGCCGCTCCGCCGCGCCCGACCAGGCCGGAGTCGGAGACCTCGCGGATGACGGCGCTGGGCCCCATGCGCAGTGCCTCGCGCAGGGCGGCGTAGCCCCCGTTGGCCCGGTAGTCGTCCAGGCTGGCCGGGTCGACCACGCCGATGCGGCGCAGCAGGACCAGGTCGGCCTCGCCCGCCTGGGGAACGGCCTCGCCGGCGGGCGGCTCCGGCGCGGGGCCGGGCAGCGTCGTCGGGGAGAAGGTGGCGCGCCGCCGGGGGCGGCCGCCGTTGAGGGAGGGGCCGTGCCCGTTGGCCGAGGGGCCGGAGGTGCCGGCCTCCGCCGCGGGGACCTCGCCCGGAGCGGGGACGATGTCGTCGGCCGCAGCGGGCGCGGCGACGCTGTAGCGGGGCGGGTCGCCGGCCTCCAGGGAGACCGCGGCCGGCGCGCGTTCGCACAGGCCCAGGCACGGGCTCTCGTGCCAGGTGAACTCGCCCCCCTCGGTGCCCGGTCCTCCGGCGCGCTCGGTCAGCGCCGCGCACAGGCCCTCGGACCCCTTGGCAGCGCACGCGATGTCGGTGCAGACGTGCACCACCCGGCGCGGGCGCTGTTTGAGCGAGAACATGGCGTAGAAGGTCGCGACGCCGTAGGCCTCGGCCGGCGGGATCGTCAGCCGACGGCAGATGTAGTCGAGCGCAGCGGGGCTGATCCAGCCCACGCGGTCGTTGACAGCGTGCAGGGCCGGCAGCAGCAGGTCGCGCCTGCCGCGGGCGGCGTGGCCGCCCTCGGCGAAGCGCAGATCGGAGGCCTGGCGCGTGCCGCCGTCCCACCCCGACTCCGGTGGGCCCAGGACGGCGTCCACGGCCTCACGCTCGGAGTCCTCCGGCACAGCATCCAGGAAGTGCAGGTCCACGTCCCCGGTCACCTCGAATCATGTAAGCCAGGTCACAGACTTTGTATACGGGCTACAGTATGCTTTATTCCGACCGCGGGCAACCCCTGGTCGAACCCGGTTTCGACGCCTCGTGCACGTGCATCAGAGTATGCGCCGAGAGTGATCACGGCAGTCCGCCGGCCGCGGCAGTGGCCGCCCGGGCGCCGTTCGGGCGGCCGCCGCCCCGGTACGCGCCGGGGTGGGCACATCCGTGCCGCTCGGCGGAGCGGGCCGCCTCGGGCCGCGCTCCGCCGTCCGCCGCGTACCCGCGATCCGTGCCCCGGGCACCAGGTGGCGAACAGCGCACCCGGGGACACGGCGCGGACCGCGGGGGAACGGCCGGGACCCCGAGGGGCCCCGGCCGCGGACCGCGGGGCTCGCGGCGCTCAGGGCGAGGCCGGCACCGGCGCATGGTCGGAGGCTCCGGCGGGCGCGGCGCCCTCGGCGACCTTCTCGATGCTCACGGCGGCGGCCTTGTACTCGGCCGTGCCGGCGTCGGGGTCGGTGGCGTCGATGGTCAGCAGCTGGGTGTCCACCTGGTCGGGGAAGTGGAAGGTCATGAAGACCAGCCCCGCCCGCATCTGCGTGGACACCGCGACCGGGACCAGCACCGACCCCCGGCGGGAGGAGACCCGCACGGTCTCGCCGTCGGCGACGCCCAGCTTCTCGGCGTCCTCGGGCGAGATGTCCAGCGTCTCGCCGCGCCGCATGGGCGAGGAGAACCCGCTGCTCTGCACGCCGGTGTTGTAGTCGTCCAGCCGGCGGCCCGTGGTCAGGCGGTAGGGGTAGTCGTCGTCGAGCAGGTCCACCGGCGGGGAGTGGCCCACGATGCCGAACGGCGCCGGCATGCCCCGCTTCTCGGGGTCGGTCGACCACAGCCGCGCGTGCAGGTAGCTGGGCTCCAGGTCCTCCTCGGAGAAGCACGGCCACTGGATGCCCTGCAGCTCCTCCAGCCGCCGGTAGCTCATGCCGCGGTGGATGGGGGAGAGGCTGCGCAGCTCGTCCCAGACGGCCTCGGCCTCGGGCCGCTGCCAGGCGTGGCCCAGGCGCTGGGCCAGCTCGCACATGATCTCGATGTCGTCGCGCGCGCCGGGCGGCGGGTCCAGTGCCTTGCGCACCAGCTGCACCCGGCGCTCGCTGTTGGTGAAGGTGCCGTCGGACTCGCACCAGGAGGCGCTGGCGGGCAGCACCACGTCGGCCAGCTCGGCGGTCTTGGTCAGGAAGATGTCCTGCACCACCAGGTGGTCCAGCCGCTGGAGGCGGCGCGTGGTGGTGAAGGTCTCGGGCTCGGACTGCACCGGGTTCTCGCCGATGATGTAGAGCGTCTTGAGCTCGCCCTCGTCCATCGCCTCGAACATCTGGGTCAGCGTCCTGCCCTTGTGCGGCTGGATGCTGGTGTTCCAGACCGCCTCGAAGCGCGAGCGGACCTCGGGGTCGAGGATGTCCTGGAACCCGGCCAGCCGGTCGGGGATGGCGCCCATGTCGCCGCCGCCCTGCACGTTGTTCTGGCCGCGCAGCGGCTGCAGGCCGGAGCCGTAGCGGCCGACGTGCCCGGTGAGCAGGGCGAGGTTGATCAGCGCCTTGACGTTGTCGGTGGCGTTGTGGTGCTCGGTGATGCCCAGGGTCCACGACAGCTGCGCGCGCTCGGCGGTGGCGAAGGCGTGGGCGAGCTCGCGGATGGCCTCGGCGGGGACGCCGGTCTCGGCCTCGGCCGCCTGCAGGGTCCAGGGCTCGACCAGCTCGCGGTACTCCTCGTAGCCGGTCGTGGCGCGCGCGATGAAGGTGTCGTTGGTCAGGCCCGCGTGGATGATCTCGCGCCCGATGGCGTGGGCCAGCGGGATGTCGGTGCCGACGTTGAGGCCGAGCCAGCGGTCGGCCCACTGGGCCGAGGAGGTGCGGCGGGGGTCGACCACGAACAGCCGGGCGCCCTTGTGCACGCCCTTGAGCACGTGCTGGAAGAAGATCGGGTGGGCGAAGCGCGGATTGCCTCCCCACACCACGATCAGGTCGGTGTCCTCGACCTCGGCGTAGGACGAGGTGCCCCCGCCCGAGCCGAAGGCCGCGGAGAGCCCGGCCACGCTGGGCGCGTGGCAGGTGCGGTTGCAGGAGTCGACGTTGTTGGTGCCCATCACGACGCGGGTGAACTTCTGCGCCATGAAGTTCATCTCGTTGGTGGCCCTGGCACAGGAGAGCATGCCGAAGGATTCGGGCCCGTGCTGCTGGACGCCGTCGCGGAAGCCGTCGGCGGCGCGGTCGAGTGCCTCCTCCCAGGAGGCGGGGCGCAGTCGGCCGTCCTCGCGCACGAGTGGGCGAGTGAGGCGTTCGTAGCTGCTGGGCTGAATGTCGTCCGATCGCATCTTCTAAGGCCTCGCTTGGGTCTCGTGGCCACTGCGGTGCTACAAGTACATCACAGCAATATTGTCTACAGTATGCGCCGCCGGGGCGGCGGGCAAGGGTGCGCAGGCGGGGCGGCGGCAGGGACCGTTCCGCCGGGTGTCGGAAGGCGCGTGCTAGGCGGCGCGCGCGGGTGCGGCGGCGGCCGCGGCGGCGGCCATGCGCTCGGCCACGCTGCCGTCGGTCAGCCGGGCGTTGAGCAGTCGCGCGACCGAGTCGACGGTGCGCAGGGTGGGCACCTCGGCGCCGACCATGTCGGCGAGCTCGACCACGGCGGTGAGGATGACGTCGAGCTCCATGGGCCGGCCGCGCTCGACGTCGTGCAGAGTGGAGGTGCGGTGGTCGCCGGCGCGCTCGGCGCCGGCCAGGCGGCGCTCGACGGAGATCGTGGGGTTGACGCCCAGGCGGGCCGCCACGTCCAGGGTCTCGTTCATCATCGACCGCGCGAGTTCGCGCGAGGAGCGGTCGCGGCAGATCTGGGCCATGGTGGACCGGGTCAGGGCGCTGAGGGGGTTGAAGGTGATGTTGCCCATCAGCTTGACCCAGATGTCCTCGCGCAGGTCCTGCTCGACCGGGCACTTCAGGCCGCCGGCCACCATCGCCTCGCTGAGGTCGGTGCAGCGCCGGGAGATCGTGCGGTCGGGCTCGCCGATGGAGAACCGGGTGCCCTCCAGGTGGCGGATGACCCCGGGCGCCTCGATCTCGGTGGCGGCGTAGACGACGCAGCCGATGGCGCGCTCGACCGGGATCGCCCGGCTGACCGAGCCCCCCGGGTCGACGGTGTGCACCCGGTGGTCGGCCAGCGGCCCCGTCAGCCCGTGGAAGTACCACCAGGGGATGCCGTTCTGGGCGGCGACCACGGCGGTGTGCGGGCCCATCAGCGGGCGCAGCATCGGGCCGCAGGCGGCGTAGTGCTGGGCCTTGAGCCCCAGGAAGACGAAGTCGACCGGACCGACCTCGCGGGGGTCGCTCGTGGCATTGGGGCGGGCGGTGAAGTCGCCCCGGTCGCTGAGGACGCGCACGCCGTCGGCCCGCAGAGCCTCCAGGTGCGGGCCGCGGGCGATCAGGTGGACGTCGGCCCCTCCGCGGTGCAGGGCCGCGCCCGCGTAGGCGCCGATGGCGCCGGCGCCGAGGATGGCGATTCTCATACTGCGCTCCGTTCTCTCGCCCGAACGATTTTGTATACAGTATGCTGATGAGTGCGCAAAGAGCGAGGGGTCTGCAGCGGAAAAGGAACGTGTGAATGCAGGCGAACAGCAAGTTCACCGGTTCTTCTTCGCTGCGGGTCCCTCGCTCGGCAGGGGGCGGATGCGGCCTGGACGGCCACCGCGCCGCCAGGTGCGCTCCGAGCGATCGCGGGCCGGCGAGCCGCCCGCGGGCCCGCGATCGCCGTCCGGACTGCGAAGGGGCGGTGGTTTTCGTAGACTGTCTACATCATTCACTCGAGTCGAGCATCGTGCGACGGGCGGGAGCGGCATGACCACACAGCCGTTGAAGGCCGCGCTGAGTGGACGGGTCCAACGCCCCGTCCCACTTCGTGAGACGGTTTACGAGACCATCCTCAACCTGATCATCACCCGCGAGTTCCCGCCCGGCCGTCACCTGGTCGAGAGCGAGCTCGCCGAGCAGCTCGGCGTCTCCCGCCAGCCGGTGCGCGAGGCGCTGCAGCGGCTGAGCAACGAGGGCTGGGTGGACCTGCGGCCCGGCTACGGCGCCTTCGTCCACACGCCCACCGAGAGCGAGGCCGACCAGCTGCTCGCGGTGCGCGCCGTCCTGGAGACCGAGGCCGCCCGGCTGGCCGCCCTCTCCGCCGCGCCCGAGCAGGTCGAGCACCTGCGCGAGCTGTGGCGCGCCGGCGTCGCCGCGGTCGACGACGCCGACGTCGACTCCGTGGTCACCGCCAACGCCGACTTCCACCGCGGCGTCATCGAGGCCTCGGGCAACCGGGTGCTGGCCGAGCTCGCCGCACAGGTGGACCGCAGGGTGCGCTGGTACTACGCGCCCATCGCGCGCTCGCGCGGCATGGCCTCCTGGGACGAGCACGCCGAGATCATCGTCGCCGTCGCCGAGGGCGACTCCGCAAAGGCCGCGCGCCTGATGAACGACCACACCGAGCGCACGCGGCTCACCTACCACGACAAGATCGACCGCTGACTCCCGCCGCGGCAGGGGGCGCGCGGGTCGCGCGCCCCCTGCCGCGGTCCCCGGCCCGCCGGTGCCGGGCGCGCGGCTCAGACGTGGTCGCGCGGGATGACCGTGTTCCAGGTGCGCGCGGCCACCCGGTCGCCGCCCTCGTAGGCGTCCAGCGTCGCGTTGACGTGGAACTCCTCGGGCGTGGCCGACAGCTCCGTCCGGGTGACCGTCTCCACGTCCCATTCCCCGCGCTTGAAGCGCATCCGCCAGGTCGTCACGCCCTTCGGCGAGGTGAAGTCGTCGCCGCGCACCGTGTAGACCTCCTCGGCGCGGCGGCTCACCTCCCAGCCGATGTCGTCGAAGTACACCGTGCCCAGGTCCTTGACCACCTTCAGCGACGACTCGTAGTCGACGAGGTCGCGCTCGACCTTCCACTGCTGCTCGCCCGGCACCGGGCGGCTGGTGTCCAGCGGCGGGGTCCCCTCGGGCTCGTCGAAGGGCTGCGGAGCGACCTCGTCGGAGCTGTCGGTCGGGCGCACCGGCAGCACCAGCGAGCTCTCGCCCTGCAGCAGGACGGTCAGCAGCACCGGCTGCGGCGGCGGCCAGGCCAGCGGCCAGTACGAGGTCGACACCGAGACCCGCAGCCGGTGCCCCGGCGGGAACGCCTGGGCGACGCCGTTCATCGGCACCGCCACGTTGTAGAGCCTGCCGGGCGCCAGGTCCTCGGCTTCGGCGTGGTCGCCGGAGTGGGTGAGGTTGAGCAGGCCGTAGGTCACCCGGGTGGCGCGCCCGTCGGGGGCCACGTCCGACAGCCGCACGCACACCATCGCCACCGGCCGGTCGACGGTGAACTCCAGGTTGACCACGGGCGCGCCGAGGATCTCCAGCCGCTCGGTGAGCTCGTCGCTGTCGAACACCAGCGACCCGCCGTCGTCCTCGCGCTGGTCGTAGGGCAGGTCCGGAGGCGCGTTGTAGGAGCACCACTTGCCCGCGTACTGGCCCACCGTCAGCGGCGACTCCACCGACGCGGCGGCGGTGGCCACGTCGGCGCCGGGATCGGCGATGCCGTCCTGGGCCAGGGGGTGGGTGCGGCGGTAGACCCGCGGCGAGGGCCAGCGCGGCTCGCCCACCCAGCGCCCGGGGCGCTCGGAGTAGGCGGTGGAGGGGGGAACGCTCTCCTGCATCCAGCTGCGCAGCATGGGCTCGCGCATCACGTCGTTGTCGGCGCCCTTGAGCCAGCGGTCCCACCAGCGCACGCACTGCTGCAGGAAGCCGATGGCCGGTCCGGGCTCGCCCAGGTGCGGGTACTTGTGCGACCACGGTCCGATCAGCCCCAGCCGCGGTACGCTCAGGCCCTCCATCAGCCGGAAGACCGCGTTGGAGTAGCCGTCGGCCCACCCGCTGACGGCCATCACCGGGATCTCGATCGCGGAGAGGTCCTCGCACACCGAGCCGTGCCGCCAGTAGTCGTCGCGCAGCTGGTGGCGCAGCCAGGTGTCCAGCCACAGGCCGCTGCCCTCCAGCCGCCGGCGCCACATCTCGCGCCAGCGCTCGCCCACCACCGCCGGGTCGGGCGGGCAGGAGGTGTAGGCGAACATCGTGGAGGCCCACGAGAGGTTGTCGCCCAGCAGGCAGCCGCCCATGTAGTGCACGTCGTCGGCGTAGCGGTCGTCGGTCGAGCACAGCGTCACGATGGCGCCCAGGCTCGCGGGCCGGCGGGCGGCCAGCTGCAGCGCGTTGAACCCGCCCCAGGAGATGCCCATCATCCCCGTCGTGCCCGAGCACCAGGGCTGGGCGGCCAGCCACGCCAGCACCTCCTCGGCGTCGCGCAGCTCCTGCTCCAGGTACTCGTCCTGGAGCACCCCCTCGGAGTCGCCGCTGCCGCGCAGGTCCACCCGGGCGCACGCGTAGCCGTGCCCGGCGAGGTAGGGGTGGATCGTGGAGTCGCGCTGTGCGGTGAGGTCGCGCTGCCGGTAGGGGATGAACTCCAGGATCGCCGGCACCGGCTCCTCCTCGGAGTCGGGGCGCCAGATCCGCGCGGCCAGCCGGGTGCCGTCGGACATGGGGATCATGACGCCCCGCTCCTCGGCGATCTTGTTGGGCAGTGCCGTGACTTGGCGCATGCGGCCTCTCCCTTCTCGATCACGCCTGGTCGGCGTCTCCCGTCTCCTCGATCTCGAACGGGAGCCGGGCCAGGCACAGCTCGTAGGCGCGCTGCAGGCCCTCGGCGTCGGCGGCGCCGGTGTAGACGACCGCGAGGGCGAAACTGTAGCTGTCCTGCTCGCCCATCTCCGATAGGCGGGTGCCGGGCTCGACCAGGATCTCCGCCGACGTTCCCGGAATATCGCGCTCCATGCGCGCGACGTCCTCCTCGCCGGGGGCCATGCGCACCACCCCGTCGCCGAAGCGGCGCAGGAACCACTTGGCCGCCACCGCGTAGTCGCCGCCGCCCTGCTCCAGTTCGGGTTCGCGGCCCAGCGCGAGGTCGACGCGGTAGGTGTGGTTGGGCCGGCCGTCGACGAAGGACATCAGGCGGGCGTGGGACTGGGAGTGGCGGGGGTTGACCTCCAGCAGCCGCACCTCGTCGGTGTCGGGGTCCCAGAAGAACTCGATGTTGAACGTGGTGTTGTCCAGCCCCAGCCGGGTGACCACGCGGCAGGCGACGTCGCGGACGCGGTTGAGCACGTGCCCGGGGAGCTCGGACGGGTACTGGTAGCGCAGGAAGCTGGGGGAACCGGGGTAGTCGAGGGAGTCGACGACACCGTAGGCGTGGGGGCGGCCCTGGTACACGTAGCCTTCGACCGTCAGCTGCAGCCCGGTGACCTCCTCCTCGGCGAGGCAGGCGGTGCCGCCGGCCTCCGCCACCGCCTCGGGCAGCTCGACCTGCTCCAGCACCCACTCGAAGGGGGCGCCGAGCTTGCCCGCTCCCTCGCCGATCCGGGCGAGGGCGTCGCGGAAGGCGTCGTCGTCCTCGACCCGGAAGGCCAGCTCCGAGGAGAAGCCCTTCACCGGCTTCAGCCACATCGGGTAGCTCATGTGGTCCGGCGGACGCTCGGCGTCGAAGGGGATCGCGGCGAACCCGGGCAGCTCCTCGATGACCTCGGCCTGCTCCAGGCGGCTCCAGTACTTGTGCTCGCACTTGACCACCGCCTCCAGCGGCGGCGCGGGCAGCCCCCGCTCGGCGCACAGGATCGGCACCAGGGTGCTGACCGGGAAGTCCCAGTAGCCCATGATCGCGTCCACCGGGCCGTCGAACGCATCGAGCACGGCGCGGGCCTCGTCGAGCAGGGCCTCCATGTCGTCGCGCTTGCGCACCCGCTCCATGGAGAGGAGCTGGAGGAAGCGGGCACCGGGGATCTCCTTGAGGGATTCGCGGTTGTGCTCGTCCATACCGAGCACGAAAACGTTCTGGCTCATCTCGCACCCCTTTCGGTCCCTCCGTGGTGGCAGCGCCTACCCGCCCGGGGCACGGATGCGACGTGGCCGCCGCGTGATCCACGCCTCGCCGCGGGGCGGTCCCCGCCGGCGCGCGGTACGCCCCCGCCTAAGCTGGGCCCATGGCGCACCGACACCCCAGCAAGCTCAACGCCGAGCACGTGGTCCACCCCGGGGCACGGCGCCTGCTCAAGGCCGAACTGGCCAACTGCGCCGACTGCCGCGCCCACGGCGACGCCGATGCGCTGGCCGACCCCGGGATCCTGGAGTCGCTGCTGCACGGCTTCGTGCTCAAGCGGGCCGAGCAGTGGCGCAACCGCCACTCGCGCTACCCGGTCAACCTCTACGACCTGGCCCCGCCCGACGAGCTGCGCTTCCTGCACATCCCCACCCGCGAGGTGGTGCGGCTGTGCGTGGTCGAGGGGCGCGCGGGCGACCGCGTGGACACCGCCGGCGCGCTGGTCGAGACGGGCAACCTCACCGACGAGGACCGGTCGCGGGTGCTCGGCGACATCGTCGACGGGATCCTGGAGGACGAGGGCTGAGCCCGTGGCCGATACCGGCCCCGATCCGCCCCGCCACGGCTCCGGTGCAGGTCGGCACCGATTGCGGTTGCATCACGATCGGCGGCCTTCGTGCTCCCGCTCGGCGACGGTTCGCCCCCGCCGCGACCGGCTGCCCTGCTCCGCAGCGTGGTGTCGCCGAACCCGCCGGGACGCCAGCGGAGGGGAGCGCACGCGTTCGGCCCCGCCCTGGCGGACGGGACCAGGGGCGCGGCATCGTATGCTGCCCTAGCGGACGCCGAGGCCTCGAACGCCCTGAAGCCGGTTTCGGCGCGTCCCGGAGGCGGTCGCTGCACGCCCGGTTCGGGCAGGCTCCTGCGAATCCATGGAACCTCGGCGGCCGCGTGCGCATCAGACATGTGCGCTTCAGCAACGGAAACATCATCGAGACATCCCGGCGGCGCCGGTGAGCGCGCGCCGCCCAGGGCATTCCGGGGAGGAAACAGCATGAGTTACGGTCCGTCAGGGGGCCAGCCGCCTTACGGCGGAGGAAGCGGAGGTTACGGTCCCCCGCCCCCGCCGCCCCCCGGCCCGCCCGGTGGCGGCGCCTACGGCGCTCCTCCGCCTCCCCCGCCCGGAGCCCCCGGCGGCGGCGGAATGGAGCCTCCGGCCAACAAGGGCAGCGCCATCGGCGCGACCATCGCCAACGGCATCGGCATGTGCCTCACCTGCGGCGGAACCACGATCGGCCTGGTGCTGGGGATCATCGGCATCGTCATGGCCGAGAGCAACCCCAAGGCGGCGCGGACGTGCACGCTGATCTCATGGATCTTCTTCGGGGTGGTCCTCGTCCTCGGGATCATCTGGTGGATCGTCTACGGAATCGCGCTCTTCTCGGCCTCGTCGACGGGCTACTCGACCTATTAGCGCCGCGGGGCCCCGGCCGGCGGACGCGCCGGCCGCTCCGTGCGGCCTCCTCCGCGGGCCCGTCCCTGCGCCCCGGTCCGGCATCGCGCCCGGGCCGGGGCGTTCGCGTGTGCGCGGGCGTGCGCCCGCGCACACGCCGGGCCGCCGGCGCGCCGTCGGCTACCCCTCCAGCGCCGTCTCCACGATGGCGTGCAGCTGCTCGACGATGTCGGCGCGGTCGCGCTCGAAGTCCGGCGTGCTCAGCACCTCGGGGTCGGGCGAACCGACCTCCAGCACCGGCGTGAGGACGTGTCCGGCGGGGATGTCGCGTCCCGTGGCGTCGCGCAGCAGCGTGTTGCGGTAGGCGACCTCGTTGGACACGTAGTCGCCGCCGGCGCCCGCGAGTACGCGCGCGCCGGGCGTGGGCCCGCCCGCCCGCACTGCGGGCTCGCCCGCGCCCGGCACGGCCTCGGTCACCTCGGTGTTGTCGTGGACCGGAAAGCGCCCCTCGGCGTTGGCCAGGACGGCGCGGCGCGGCAGCGTGGAGACCGTCCACTCCGGCAGGGGCCCGGTCGACCCGGGCGCGGGCGGCACCGGCCCCGGCGCGCTCACCCGCTCGTTGTCGGGCGCGGCGCCGCGCATCCCCGCGTTGTAGACCTGCAGGTCGAAGCGGCCCGCCCGGCCCTGGCTCGCCGTGATCACCGCGTCGGCGGCCACCGCGCCCGGCCCGGGGGAGTAGTGCGGCCCCAGCGCCCGCTCGACCATGCCCGCCCCCAGGTCCCGCCAGCGGGTGGGGAAGATCGCGGTGCGCACGGCGGCCCGGCGGCCGCGCGCCTCCAGCACCGACCCGTGCAGGCTCAGCGCCGCGGCGCCCGAGGGGTTGGACCGGCGCACGTCCTCGTCGAGGCCGAAGGGGTCGAATCCGGTGACGATGACGCGCAGCAGCTTGTCGTCGGGCGGGAACACCAGGTCGTCGTGGCCGCGCGAGGCCAGCTCCAGCCGGTCGGCGAGCGCGGCGCGCTGCTCGGCCTCCAACGGGAAGGCGGGACTCCACTCGCGCAGCCGGGCGGTGAGCGTCAGCCGCGCCCAGTACAGGAAGCGGTCGTCGGCGACGCGGTCGCTCTGGCGCACCGCCTCGGTCCACAGCCTGCGCCCGTGCGAGGCGACGACGCCCTCGGCCTCCGGGAGGTCCCGGGCCCCGGCGAGGTCGGCCGCGAACAGCGGGGCCGCGGCCGCGAACCCGGAGCGGCGCAGTATCGCCTGCGGTGCGGCGAAGGAGGTACGGGACTCCTCGGCGGTCATGGCGGTGGCCCTCATGTGCATTGCGGCGTGCTGTCCCCGGCTCCGCGGGGAAACGCCGCGCCTCCTTCCAGGTATAGCGCGGTCGCCGGTCTCGTGCCGAAGCGGTCGCCGGCGGCCCCGCCGCGGCGTTCGGCGCGCAGGACCCGCCGGGTCCGCGGCCGGGCGCGGGGTCCGGCGCACAGCCTCCCACAGGCGGCGGACGATCGGGCGCACGGCCCGCGGCCCCCGCAGGCCCCGCCCGTGCGGGCGCGCGGTCGGCGCCGGCCCGGTTAGGGGCGGGCGGCGCAGGGAAAAAGTCGGATGCCCGCAACCGCCTCTCAACGGAGAGAGAAGGACATGGCAGCCCTTCCTGCGACCGACCACCTGCGCGAGCGCGCCCGAGCGGCCCTGGCCCGCTGCGGGGTCGAGCACCTCGACGAGTCCGCCGGCGGCGGCCACGACGCGCGCACCCCCATCACCGGCGGCACGCTGTTCCAGCTCGCCCCCTCCAGCGCGGCCGACGTCGACAGCGCCGTCTCCACCGCCCGGTCGGCCTTCAGCGACGTCTGGCGCGACACCCCCGCCCCCGAACGCGGCCGCCTCGTGCGGCGGCTGGGCGAGCTGCTGCGCGAGCACAAGAGCGACCTCGCCGACCTCGTCTCAATCGAGGCGGGCAAGATCGGCTCCGAGGCCGCCGGCGAGGTCCAGGAGATGATCGACATCTGCGACTTCGCCGTGGGCCTGTCGCGCCAGCTCTACGGCCGCACCATGGCCTCCGAGCGGCCCGGCCACCGCCTGATGGAGACCTGGCACCCGCTGGGCGTCGTCGGCGTGGTCACCGCCTTCAACTTCCCCGTCGCGGTGTGGTCGTGGAACACCGCCGTCGCCCTGGTGTGCGGCGACACCGTCGTGTGGAAGCCCTCCGAGCTGGCACCGCTCACGGCGCTGGCCTGCCACGGGCTGCTGATGCGCGCCGCCGCCGACGTCGGCGCACCGCAGGAGGTGCACCGCGTCGTGCTCGGCGGCCGCGAGGCCGGCGAGCGGCTGGTCGACGACGAGCGCGTGGCGCTGCTGAGCGCGACCGGCTCGGTGCGCATGGGCCGCGAGGTGGGCCCGCGCGTGGCCGCCCGGCTGGGGCGGTGCCTGCTGGAGCTGGGCGGCAACAACGCCGCGATCGTCGCGCCCTCGGCCGACATGGACCTGGCCCTGCAGGGCGTCGCCTTCGGCGCCGCGGGGACCGCCGGGCAGCGCTGCACCACCCAGCGGCGCCTCATCGTGCACGAGGACGTCGCCGACGAGTTCACCGAACGCGTGGTCGAGGCCTACGGCAAGCTGGGCGAGCGCATCGGCGACCCCTTCGCCGAGGAGACCCTGGTCGGCCCGCTGATCGGCGAGAAGGCGCACCGCTCGATGGACGAGGCGCTGCGGACGGCCGCCGACAGCGGCGGGCGGCTGCTCACCGGGGGCACCCGCCGCCTGGCCTCCGAGGCGCCCGACGCCTACTACGTCGACCCGGCGGTGGTGCGCATGCCGCGCCAGGAGGACGTCGTGCGCCGGGAGACCTTCGCCCCGATCCTCTACGTGCTCACCTACCGCACCTTCGAGGAGGCGCTGGAGCTGCACAACGGCGTACCGCAGGGCCTGTCGGGCTCGGTGTTCACGCGCGACCAGCGCGAGGCCGAGCGGTTCCTGTCATCGGCCGGATGCGACTGCGGGATCGCCAACGTCAACATCGGCACCTCCGGCGCCGAGATCGGCGGCGCGTTCGGCGGCGAGAAGGCCACCGGCGGCGGCCGCGAGTCCGGCTCCGACTCCTGGCGCGCCTACATGCGCCGCGCCACCAACACCGTCAACTACTCCGCGGAGCTGCCGCTGGCCCAGGGCGTGAGCTTCCTGTGACAGCGGCCTGAGCCGGAGGGGGCGGCCGGCGCGGCAGGAGGTCCGGGTGCCGCGCCGACCGGGTCCGGCGTCCGAACGCGCCGCCTGCGGCGGTGGGCGGCCTTCACCGCCGCAGGCCGGCGCATCGCCCGCGCCCCGAAGGCGCGACGCCGGGCCGACTACCCAGAGAGGGGCGCAGCCAACACCTCGGATGCAAAGCCGTCGCAGGTCGTCCCGCATCCGAGACGTGGGCGGGCGCCGCTCACCGCTCGGGCGCCGGATGTGCGGCCAGGCGCTCGTGCACGGTTGCGGCGGCGCGCACCAGCGCCCGGCACCGCGCGAACTCCACCGGTGTGAACGGGACCTCGCGCCGCAGCACCAGCACGCCGCCCTCGGGATCGGGCAGGGTCATCTCCGTGCGCCGCAGTTCCTCGGCCGCCAGCCCGGGCGGGGGAGTGCCGAGCCGCGCGACGTCGCGCGCACCCGACACCGAGGCGAGCACCTCGGCCAGGCTCCTCCGCCCGGCGACCAGGCCCGCCAGCAGGGACAGGGCGCGGGCCGCGGTGTCGGCCGGATCGTGGGCGCCGGCCGGCTCGACGACCGGGCGGCGCCCGCCCGCGCGCGCGGCGGCCCCGCGCAGCGCCTCGGCGCCGACCCCGGGCGGCGCTGCCACGTAGAGCTCGTCGACGGCCTCGTCTGCGGCCTCCTCGGCGGCGGGGTGGACCCGGAGGAGCCGGATGTCCACGCCCTGCCGCGCCATCTGCGCGGTCAGCGCCGCCGGCCCGCCGGGGACGTCGCCGACGGCCACCCGCACCCGCCACAACCGCTCCCGGTCCGTCCCCGCCGCCTGCGGTACCCCCGCGCCTCCGGGTACCGCCGCGGTCCCGCGCGCCGCCGGCCGGCCGCCGGAGGCGCGAGTTCCGGCGCGGTGCCTGCACCAGCGGTGCAGCGTCGAGACCGCCAGCAGGGCGGCCCCGGCCGCCGCCAGCATCCGGCCCCCGTGGTCGCTGTGGCCCAGGGACAGCACCAGCAGGTGTGCGGCGCCCGCCGCCAGCAGCAGCCCGCCCATGTCCACCAGCTCCTGGCCGAGAAAACCCCGCGGCGCCGGCTCGCGGCGCGCACTCCGCCGGCCGCCTCGTGCGTTCGCGTCGGTTCGCAAGTCGTCACCCATGGCCCCGACGATGCCCGCCGCGCGTTTCGCGGGATCGACCGGCCGTGACGGGGCGGTAACGGCCGGGCGTGACGTCGGTCACCGATCGTGACCGGCGGGGGTCCGCTTGCGGCCGCGCCTGCGGCGGACACGCCAATTCGGGGGCTGGTGCGGGATCGTGGGCGGATTCGGGCAGTGTGGAAGTGTGAAATCCGCAGGAGTCGACCCGGAACAGGGCACGGACGAGCGCCTGCCGGCGCTGGGGCCCATCGCGCGCAGGCCGGTGGACCTGCTGGTCGCCGCCGCCGGCATGCTGGCCATCGCCGCCGTGCTGGTCGTCGTCCGCCTCGTCACCGACGGCCAGGAGGCGGCCTACCCGGCCGAGCTGCGCACGCTGCTGCCGCCCTCGGTGCTCGCCCTGGCCGCCGGCGTCGCCAACCTGACGGTCATCGTGCTCGTCGCCGTCACCGCCGTGGAGCGGCTGCTGCGCACCGAGTTCCGCCAGATCGTGCGCGCGCTGGCGGCGGCCGGCTTCTGCTACGGGCTCGTCGGAGCCGCCAACGCGACCGTGCACGCCCTCACCCCCGCGCCGGGGCTGCCGGAGGTCCTCCAGGCGCCGGAGGCCCAGAGCCTGTTCACCTCCCCGCTGCACGCCTACATCGCCGCCGCCGTCGCCTACGTGTGCGCGCTACCGCTGGCCCATCTGCCGCGCGTTCGGGCCGCGATGTGGGGCGGCATCGCCCTGACCTCGGTCTCGGTGCTGCTGGCGGGGGTGACCACGACACTGTCGCTGCTGCTGACCCTGCTGGCCGGATGGACCTGCGCGTCGGTGGCGGCCTATGCCGTGGGCCTGTCGCGGCCGGTCCCGGCCACCGGCCGGCTGGTGCGCGAGCTGCGCCGGTTCGGCTGGGAGCCGCTGGGGCTGACCCCGCTGGGCAGCGACGCCGAGGGGAACCAGCGCTACGCCGTCGACACCGTCGACCGGCGCCTGGACGTGGTGCTGTTCCGGGCCGAGGACACCCACGGGCTGTGGAAGCGGCTGCTGGGCGCGGTGATGCTGCGCGGCCCGGCGGCGCCCTCGGTGCTGCTGGGCGTCCAGCGCAGGGTGGAGCACGCCGCGCTGATGGACTTCGCCGCCCGCGCCGCCGGGGCCGCCGGCCCGCAGGTGCTGGGCGTGGGCGAACTGGGACTGGGCACCGTGGCGCTGGTGACCGAGCACGTGCCGCTGCGCACCCTCGACCAGATCGGCACCGACGAGCTCACCGACGAGGCGCTCGACGAGGTCTACTCCGAGCTCCTCCTGCTGCACCGCAACCGCATCACCCACGGCAACCTGAACGGCTCCACAGTGGGGCGGCGGCTCAACGGGCGGGTCGTGTTCACCGGCCTGGCCAACGGCACGGTCGCCGGCTCGCCGATCAAGGCGTCCCTGGACGTTGCGGCGCTGATGACCCTGCTGGCGCTGCGCGTGGGCGAGCGGCGCGCGGTCGACTCGGCCGTGCGCGTCCTCGGTCGCGACACCGCGGCCGCCGCCCTGCCGTTCGTGCAGACCGCCGGGATGCCGTTCGCGCTGCGCGGCCGGCTGCGCGCCCACCGCGGGACCCTGGGCGCCATCCGGGCCCAGATCACCGGCGCGGTGCCCGAGGCGCAGGCGCGCCCGGCACGCCTGGAGCGGATGCGCCCGCGCACCGTGGTCAGCGTGGTGGTCGCCACCGCGGTGGGGCTCGTCCTCGCCTACCAGCTCGCCGGCGTCGACTTCGGCACCATCGCCGCCGCGGACCTCGGCTGGGCGGCCGCCGCGTTCGCCGCCTCGACGCTGTGCATGGTGGCCGCGGCCATGGCGCTGATGGGCTTCGTGCCGATCCGGCTGAACCTGTGGACGACGGTGCTGGTGCAGTTCGCCGGCTCGTTCGTCCGCATCGCCGCGCCCGCGGGGCTGGGGTCGCTGGCGATCAACACGCGCTACGTCTCCCGGATGGGCGCCTCGGCGGGGCTGGCGATCTCGGCCGTGGGGCTCTCCCAGGCCGTGGGGCTGATCCTGCACGTGCCCCTACTGCTGGTGGCCGCCTACCTGACCGGTACCTCCTACCTCGCCGACTTCTCGCCGTCGGTGACGCTCATCGCGGTCACCGCCGGCCTGGCCCTGGCAGTGGCGCTGGTCCTGCTGGTGCCGGGTTTGCGCCGCGCGGTCCTGGAGCGCGCCCGCCCCTACTTCCAGGACACGCTGCCGCAGCTGCTGGACCTGATGCAGCACCCGCGCCGGCTGGTGATGGGCGTGGGCGGCACACTGCTGCTGACCGCGGGTTTCGTGATGTGCCTGGGCTTCTCGGTGGCCGCCTTCGGCGGCAGCGCCGGCGTCGCCGCGCTGGTCGTGGTGTTCCTCGCCGGAAACGCCATCGGCTCGGCCGCGCCCACCCCCGGCGGGCTCGGTGCCGTCGAGGCCGCGCTGCTGGGCGGGCTGACGACGGTCGCGGGGGTGCCGGCCGCGGTCGGGCTGCCCGCGGTGCTGCTGTACCGGCTGCTGACCTTCTGGCTCCCGGTGCTGCCGGGATGGGGCGCCTTCCATCTGCTGCAGCGCTGGAAGGCGATCTAAAGGCGCCGAGGCGCATCCGGACGTGCGTATCGCGCTTCGGTGCCGCCGCGCGGCCCGGGACGGTGGAATCATGGGTCGGCGACGCAGCCCCGCAGCGGGGGCGGACGGTCCTCGCCGCCGCACCGGTGCGCCCGGACCGCACACGCCTTCGCAGAGCCGGCGCGCGGCGGCGCTGCGGGGCACCCGGGCGCAGGGCCCGCGGGAGCGAGCGCGACGAGGCGGAGGAGCCCGAGGATGGCCAGGAACAAGCTCGCGGAGGAGGCGTGGGAGGAGCTCGCCCGCGCCCAGATCGCGCTGATGCGCAGGTTTCAGGACGACTTCCGCGGGACCGGCATCACCATGCGCGAGTACGACGTGCTCTTCACCCTCTCCCGCTGCCCCGAGGGCTCGCGCATGCGCGACCTCAGCGAGCACGTGCTGCTGACCCAGCCCAGTATCAGCCGCCTGGTCGAGCGCATGGCCGAGGACGGCCTGGTCACCCGCGGCTGCGACCCCGCGGACCGGCGCGGAACCGTGGTCGGGCTCACCGAGCGCGGCCGGGCGGTGCTCAACCGGACCGGCCGCCGCCACGCGGCGGCGATCGAGCAGTACGTGGGCGGTGCGCTGAGCAGCGAGGAGCTGCGCACGCTGCGCGACATCGCCGGAAAGCTGCGCCGCGCGCAGGCGCCGGAGTAGGCCGGGGCCGCGACGGGGGATTGGTTGTGTCCAATTCGATTGTGCTAAATTGACCGCCGTCAAGGAGGGAGAGCCCGAACCATGGCAGACACGCCCGAGCCGCTCGCGCTGGAACACCAGCTGTGCTTCGCGGTCTACGCCGCCTCGCGCGCGATGACCGGCCTCTACCGCGAGCTGCTCGACGGGCTCGACCTCACCTACCCCCAGTACCTGGCCATGCTGGTGCTGTGGGAGCGCGGCGACCTCACCGTCAAGGAACTGGGCACCCGGCTGCGGCTGGACTCGGGCACCCTCTCGCCCCTGCTGCGCCGGCTGGAGGCGGGCGGCCTGGTCCGGCGCAGCCGCCAAGGCGGCGATGAGCGCGTCGTGCACATCACTCTCACCGGCAAGGGCATGCGCCTGCGCGAGCAGGCCGCCGGCATCCCCGCTCAGGTTCTGGACGCCACCGGCGTCTCCGCGGCCCAGGCCGCGGAGCTGCGCCGCACCCTGGAGCGGATCACCGACTCCGCCACCGCCGCCGCCGACGACCTCCGCAGCCGGCAGTGAGCCGGCGACGGCGCACGGCGGGGAAAGCGGCCGCGGCCACCCCAGCCGCGGGCGAAACGCCATCCGAAAGGAAGACAGCGCGATGAAGGTCATGTACACCGCCGAGGCTCACATCGAGGGCGAGGGCCGCAAGGGTCGCGGCCGCACGACCGACGACCGCCTGGACGTCGAGCTCTCGGTCCCCTCGGGCCTGGGCGGCGACGACGGGCCCGGCACCAACCCCGAGCAGCTGTTCGCCGTGGGCTACGCCGCCTGCTTCCACGGCGCCCTCAAGAAGGTCGCCCGCGAGTCCGGCGACTCCGTCGACGGCTCCTCGATCGACTCCACGGTCAGCCTGGGCAGCGCCGACGACGGCCTGACCCTGGCGGTCGAGCTGGAGGTCGCCATCCCCGGCAAGACCCAGGAGGAGGCCCAGAAGCTGGTGGAGGCCGCCCACCAGGTGTGCCCCTACTCCCGCGCCACCCGCGGGAACATCGAGGTGACCCTGACCACCAGGAACGGCTGACACCCCGCCGCAGCGCCGGCCCGCCTCCGCCCGCCTCCGGGCGGGCGCGGGCCGGCGCCCGCGTTAGCCGCCTCCGGCCGCCGGCCTGATCGTCTACCGGGGCGGTGCACCGCTTCGTTACGCTGGCCGCCATGTTGGATCCACTCATCACGCGGGCCGGCCTGCCCGCCGACGCCTCCATGGCCCAGGTGGTCGACGCCGTCCACCGCATCCCCTTCGGGGCCCCGGCCGACCGCAGCGCCCAGGGAACCCTGGACGAGTGGCGGGGCACCAGCACCACCAAGCACGAACTGCTCGCCGCGGCCCTGGAGAAGGGCTGGCCCGAGACCCGGCCGCGGCTGGTGCACCGGGTGCACGTGTGCACCCCCGAGGACGCCCGCGCGCGCCTGGGCGAGGCGGCCGCGGCGGCGGTGCCCGAGTCCGGCGTGCGGGACGTGCACCGCTACCTCGTCGTCGAGCTCGACGGCCGGCGCGTCTCCATCGACGTCACCTACCCCTCGACACCGGGCTGGGACGGCTCCGCGCCGATGCCGGTGGCGGCCGGCGAAGGCCCCGACCACGAGGCCGGCCCCGATGCCGACCGCGAGCTGCGCGTCCTCGAAGCGGCCCACTGCGACCCGCGATCGCGCGAGCACCTCATCACTGCGCTGTCAGCCTCACTGGCCTCCGTCTGAGGTGCGCCGCTGCTGCCAGGCGGCGGGTGGTGTCACTGCGCTGTCGGCCTCGCCGGTCTCCGTCTGAGGTGCGCCGCTGCTGCCAGGCGGCGGGTGGTGTCACTGCTGTCGGCGCCGGCGGCGCCGCCCGAGGTGCGGCCGCGGCCCGCGGAGGCCGCCGCCGTTGTCACCGCGCCGGAGCCTCCGGCCCGGCGCGCCCGTACTCCTCGGCCGCTGCACGTGCCGCGCCCGCCGCCCGAGGCCTCAGCGCGCCGCCGCGGGGGCCGCCGGGCTCTCCTCGGGCACGCGCACGCCCGAGGGGCGCGGTCCCGACCGGCTCAGCGCCATCGCGGTGACGGCGGCGAGCACCACGGCGCCGCCGGCCCACTGGCTCCAGGCCGGCTCCGCGCCCAGCAGCCCGGCGCCCACGGCCGCCGACACCAGCGGGAAGGCCAGCTCGCCCAGCGTGGCGCGGCTGGCCGGTGTCCTGCGCAGTCCCCAGTAGTACAGCGTCAGCGCCAGCAGGCCGGGGATGAGCGCGAGCAGCACCAGCTGCGGCACCTGGGTCCCGCCCACGGCCAGCGAGGCGCCCGACGCGAGGGCGATCGCCAGTGCCACCGGCAGTCCGAACGCGAACCGCAGCGCCGTCACGTGCATGAACGCCAGGCGCGCCCCGGCCAGCCGCCCCAGCACCGTGCCCGCGGCCCACAGCAGCGCCGCCCCCACCGCCAGGGCGGCGCCCTGGGCGTCGCGCACACTCACCGACAGCGGCTCGGGAAAGGCCAGCAGCCACGCGCCGGCCAGCGCCGGCAGTGCGTAGAGCGCGAAGCGCGGTGCCAGCCGCTCGCCCAGCAGCACCACGGCCAGCACGATCGCGAACACCGGCTGCAGCTTCTGCAGGACCTGCGGCGTGATCGGGTCGCCCACGGTGAAGGCCATGGTGAACAGCGTGGTCGCCAGCGCCGACGACCCGCCGCCGACCACGGCGACCGCCGCGATCACAGTGGGACCGGCCTCGGCCAGGGCGCGCAGCGCCGGCACCAGCCACGGCAGCAGCAGCACCACGATGACGGCGTGCTCGTAGAACACGATGGTCGAGGCGGGCAGCACCTGGGCCAGCGGGTCGCGCATCAGCGCCGAGGTCCCCCACAGCCCGGCGGCCAGCGCCACCGCCCACATCCGGTCCGCTCGGCGTGCCTGCACCACGTCGCCGCCCCGATTCCCGCTCGTCGCCGTCACCTGCCTGGTCCGGGCCCACCGTAGCGGCCCCGCCGGAGGCGCACCGGGGCCGCCTCCGCGCCGCCTCCGCCGCGCGATGCGACGGAGCACGCGACACGGCAGAACAGTCCCGCTCCGGCGCTGATTCCCGGGCGCGGAGGCCGATTCGCGTCACAGGGGCGAGAGCGCCCGTCGCGGCCGGTGGCGGAGCCCGCCGGTACCGGCCGCGGAGGCCGCCGCTCCGGCCGTGGAGCGGCGGCCGGGGCGTCCCTCAGGCCGCGGAGTCGAGCAGCAGCAGCCGGTCCAGCATGTCCTGCAGGGTGACCAGGCCGGCGAGGCGGCCCTGCTCCTCCACGAGCGCCAAGTGGGTGCGGCTCTCGCGCATGATGCCCAGCGCGGCGTAGATGGGGGTCTCGCCCTCCATCGTGAGCACCGGCCGCATCAGGTCGGCGGCCGTGGTCTGCGGCGGGCTGGTCAGCGCGTCGCGCACGTGCAGCACCCCCACCGGCTCGGCGCCCTCGCGCACCACCAGCCGCAGGTGGCCGGATTCGCGGGAGACCCGCTGGACCTCCTCCAGCGTCGCCGTGGGCGCCACCGCCGCCAGCTCCTCGCTGGGTGTGGTGATCTCGCGCAGCGGGCGCGAGTTCACCTCCAGCGCGGTGGCCAACTGGTCGCGCCGCTCCTCGTCCAGCGCACCGGTCTTGGCCGAGTGGTCGACCAGCTCGCGCAGGTCGTCGGGTCCGTGCCCGGCGGCGACCTCGTCGACCGCCTGCACGCCCACCCGGTGCAGCGACCAGTTCGCCAGGCCGTTGAGCAGCACCAGCGCCGGGCGGGTCACCCACATGAACGCGCGCATCGGCAGCGCCAGCAGCGTCGCCGAGCGCTCCGGGTGGGAGATGGCCCAGGACTTGGGCGCCATCTCGCCCACCACCAGGTGCACGAACGTCACCGCGACCAGCGCCGCCACGAACGCCACGGCCGTGGCCGCCGCCTCGGGCAGCCAGCCCGTGAACAGCGGGTGCAGCATGTGCTCGACAGCGGGCTTGGTGATGGCGCCCAGGGCCAGGGTGCACAGCGTGATCCCCAGCTGGGAGCCCGCGAGCAGAAGCGAGAGGTCGCGGGAGCTCTTCAGCGCCGCCCGGGCCGAGGCGCTGGTCTCGGCGGCCTCCTCCAGCCGGTAGCGGCGGGCCGCCACCAGCGCGAACTCGATGGCCACGAAGAACGCGCTCAAGGCGATGATGGCGACCGTCGCCGCCATGGCGGCCATCGGACTCATGTCGCTCATGCGCTCACCCCGCTGTCCTGACCGGCGTGCTCGCCGGCCTGTTCCTCACGCAGTTCCAGGCGCACCGTCTCGGGCACGTGCCGGTCGACGGTGCGCACCCCCAGGTCCACGGTGCGCAGCGGCTCCTCCTCGGCGGCGCCGGCGTGGCGGGGGAGCACCACGCTGACGCTGTCGCCCGGGGCGGGGAGCCGCCGGAGCTCGGAGATCACCAGGCCGCCGATGGTCTCGAAGTCCCCCTCGGGAAGGTCGTGGCCGATGAGCCGCTCGACCTCGTCGACGTGCAGCGCGCCGGGGACGAGCCAGCTGCCGTCCTCGCCGACGCGCGCCTCTCCGGCGTCCTCGGGGTCGTGCTCGTCGGCGATCTCGCCCACCAGCTCCTCGGCGATGTCCTCGGTCGTGACGACGCCGGCCAGGCCGCCGTACTCGTCGACCACGCAGGCGAACTCCTCGTCGAAGTCGCGCAGTTGGCGGAGCAGGGACGGCAGCGGCAGCGATCCGGGCACCAGCACCGGGGAGCGCGCCACGTCGGAGACCCGGACGTCGGCCAGCGCGCGGTCGCCCAGCGCGAGCACGTCGCGCAGGCAGATCACGCCCACGATGTCGTCGACGCCGTCGCCCAGGACCGGGAAGCGGGAGTGGCCCGAGGCCATCAGTTCCACGACGCGGCTGACCGGCTCGCCCGCCTCGACCGTGGAGACCTGCGGGCGCGGGATCATGGCGTGCTCGGTGGTGCGGTCGTGGAAGTCCAGCGTGCGGTCCAGCAGCGTGGACAGCTCCGCGGGCAGGTCGCCGCTCTCGCGCGACTCCTCGACGATGTACTCCAGGTCGCGGGGCGTGGCGGCGTGCTGGACGTCCTCGACCGGCTCGATGCGCACCAGGCGCAGCAGCAGGACCGAGGCCTGGTCGAACAGCCGGATGAGCCAGCCGAACACGCGCAGGTAGACGCCCGTGGACAGCGCCAGCCAGCGGGCGACCGGCTCGGGCCGGGCGATCGCCAGGTTCTTGGGGAACAGCTCGCCGAAGACCATCTGCACGACGGTGGAGAACAGCAGCGCGAGGACGGTTCCGACCGCGATACCGGTGCCGAGCGGCACTCCGGCCCAGCCCAGCACCTCGCCGATGCCCTCGCCCACCATCGGCTCGGCGACGTAGCCGACCAGCAGACCGGTGACGGTGATGCCCAATTGGGCGCCCGAGAGCATGAACGAGGTGCGGCCGGTGATGTCCAGCGCGCGCCGGGCGCCGGTGTCGCCCCGGCCGGCGCGGGCCTTCAGGCGGGAGCGGTCCACCGCCATGTAGCCGAACTCCTGGGCGACGAAGAAGCCCGTCGCCGCGGTGATCACCAGGATCACCAGCGCTCCGAGGAGGATGCTGAGGACGACGCTCATTTCGCACGCACCGCCTCGGAGCGACGGACTCCGGTGCGCGCGCTACCTGGTGAAGGAGGCTCGTCGGATTCGGGGGAGCAGCGTCCGGTCAGGGCGCTGCCGGTACTTCGGGACGGGTCCACGTGATCCTCTCTCGACGGGTTTTCAGTGTGGATACGATCGCGGAGCTGGAAAAATTCCCCCGATCCTCCGCTTCGAACCCTGCTCGGGGGGCTTGTTCGCCGGCCGCTCGCAGCGGCGGATGCGTCAGTGCGAGCCGGGGGCCTCCGCGGCCTCGGCGGTGCCCGCGCCCTCGGCGCCGCCGGGCATCTCCCGCCATTCGCGGCGCCGGGTCTCGGCGATGGCGACGGCGGCGGCCACAGCGACGTTCAGCGAGCCGACGCGGCCGATCTGCGGGATGTAGACGGCGGTGTCGGCCGCCGAGAGCAGGCCCGGCGAGCAGCCGTGGTCCTCGGCGCCCACGGCCAGGCAGACGTCGCCTTCCAGTGGGGCCTCGTGCAGCGGCACGGCGCCGCGGGCGAGCTCGACGGCGGCGACGCGGTAGCCCGCCTCGCGGGCGGCGGCCGCGGCCTGCGCGCCGGTGGAGGCCTTCTCCAGGCGGAGCTTCTGCTCGGTACCCAGCGCGGTCTTGCCCACCTGGGGATGGGCCGGATCGGCGGAGTTGCCCGCCAGCCAGACCGTCTCGACTCCGAACGTCGCGCAGGTGCGCAGGATGGAGCCCAGGTTGAACGGCTGGGTGACGGACTCGGCGATGAGGGCGATTCTGCCCTGGGTGCGCCTGCGCCAATGGCGGTTGAGTCGCTTGACGTCAGTGGGGCGCAGCTGCGTGCTCACCTGCGGTGCGTTCCTCGTGTACTGGTCGTTGCCGGTGCGGTTCGTCGTCTCCACGATAGCGGTATCGGGGAGTTCGGGGCAGGGGGCGGGCGCCGAGTGCGGCGCCCCGCCGCCGGGACGGAGGCGTCCCGGTCAGGGCGCGTGGACGCGCAGGACCCGGAATCCGGCACGCGAGGCGGCGCGCTCGGTCGCCATACCCGCCTCCTGCTCCAGCCAGCGGTGCAGCGAGTCGGAGCCCAGGTTGCGCTGGACGACCAGGTGGGCCGTCCCGCCGGGGGCCAGCCGGCCCAGCCAGGTGCGCAGCAGCCGGTGCAGCGCCTCCTTGCCGACGCGGATCGGCGGGTTGGCCCACAGGGCGTCGAACGGCCCGGTAGGCGGGGGTTGCGAGGGCCGGGCGAGGGCGTCGGCCGGCGAGCCGTCCCCGTTCACCAATTGGAAATCTACGTTGTAAAGGCCGTTCTCGGCGGCGTTGCGCCGAGCCAGCTCCAGGGCGCGCCCGTTCACGTCCACGCCCAGCACCGCGGCCTCCGGCGCCCGCGCGGCCATCGCGAGCGCGATCGGGCCGTAGCCGCAGCCGACGTCGAGCAGGCGTCCGCGCTCGGGCGGTGGGGGCACCGACTCCAGCAGCACCCGGGTGCCCAGGTCCACGCGATCGGCGGAGAACACGCCGCGGTCGGTCGCCAGCCGCAGGTGCAGGTCCGGCAGGACCAGGTCGACGGAGGCGGGCCGGCTGGCGGCGGCGGGGTCGGCGTCGAAGTAGTGCTGCGCGCGTTCGCGCCCCTCGCCGGGGGAGCCGCCGTGCTCGCGCCGGTCCACGGCGCCTCCAATCACCACCTGCCCCCGCCGGGGCGTGTCTTGCGGTGCGCCGGGCCTCCGGCGGGACCGCGGGCGGGGTCGCGCCGGGCGCGGCAGCTGTCCGCTCGCGCACCACGGGCGCACGCTACCAGCAGCCGGCCGCCGGCGCGGGTGTGCGCTGGGCCGAAGCGGCGGACCGCCGGTTGCGCAGGGGGACGGTGCCGCACGGGCGCCACGGGGCGGGGCCGGCGCCGAGGCGGTCCGCGCCACAATCCGACCGGTCGGTAGTGTGGTGCCGTCGGAGAGCACGGACGAAGGGAAACAGGTCGTGGGACGTTTTGCCGGCAAGGTCGCCATCATCACCGGAGCCAGCCGCGGGATCGGGCTGGCCACCGCCCGGCGCATCGCCGACGAGGGCGGCAAGGTCGTCGTCACCGGGCGCAACCCCGAGCCGCTGGAGAAGGCGGTCTCCGACCTCGGCGGCGCGGGCACCGCCGTGGGCGTCGCGGGCAAGGCGCACGACGCCGAGCACCGCGACGAGGTCGTCCGGCGGACGCTCGCCGAGTTCGGCCGCATCGACGTCCTCGTCAACAACACGGGCACCAACCCCGTGTTCGACGCGATCGTCAACGTGGACCCCGCCGCGATGGCCAAGATCTTCGAAATCAACGTCATCGCCGCCGCGTCCTGGGTCAGCGCCGTCCACCGCGCGTGGATGGCCGAGCACGGCGGCGCGGTCGTCAACGTCGCGTCGCTGGCGGGCCAGCACCCCTCGCCCGGCCTCGGGATCTACGGCGCCAGCAAGGCCGCCCTGATCAACCTCACCGAGCAGCTGGCCTACGAGCTGGCGCCCGTGGGCATCCGCGTCAACGCCGTCGCGCCGGCCGTGGTGAAGACGAAGTTCGCCGAGGCGCTCTTCGAGGACGAGGAGAAGACCGCGGCGGGCTACCCGCTGGGCCGCCTGGGCGTGCCCGAGGACGTCGCCGCCGCCATCGCCTACCTCGCCTCCGACGAGTCCTCCTGGGTCACCGGCCAGACCCACACCCTCGACGGCGGCCGCACCCTCAGCGCCGGCGTCGAGTAGCACGCCGCCGAGCCGCCGCGGGCCCGGCCCGGCGTACGCGACCGCATCCGCTCCGACCTGCGCAACCGCCCCCCTCCACCGCTCCTTGGAGCGCCATTGCATTCCAACGTGGGCAGGCGGAGGATGGTGGGTAGTCCCGCAGGTGAGGACACTCAGGCGAGCACGTGCCGAGGGGAGTAGCGATGAGAGCCCGGGTCGGAGACCACCTCGTCGTCGAGGGGCCCCGCGACGACATGCACCGCCGCACCGCAGTGGTCACTCAGGTTCGCGGCAGCGAGGGCGCACCGCCCTACCAGGTCCGATGGCTGGACGAGGACGCCGATACCGAGTCCCTGGTCTACCCCGGACCCGACGCCCATATCGAGGAGAACCCCGCCGGGGGCTGAGCCGCCCGGTGCATCAGCTGGAGGTGGGTGACGATGCACACCACGAAGCGGTGGAACATCGACATCCTGCTGTCAGAGGAGTCCGAGGGCGACTCCGCCCGCACCATGGCCGAGGCGGGCCTCGACTCCCAGGACGGCGTGGGGCTGCGCGGCCACGGCATGGCCCGCAAGCACCCCACCGACGACGACGTTCCCGAGATCGGCGACGAGCTCGCGGTGTCGCGCGCGCTCGCCGACCTCTCCCGCCAGCTCCGGCAGGTCGCGGCCGAGGACATCAGCGACCACACCGGAACACCCTGGCGTCCGTGAACCCGGTCCAAAGGCGAGTACGCCGGACTACGGCCGCGGCTCCCGGCCGCCGCGGGGGCGGGACCGGTCCGCGGCCACGGCGTGCGCCGAAGATCCGGCGGCGGGCGGGCCCGGGTGCGGCGTGAGCCGCGCCCCGGCTCGGCGGTGCCGCTGTGCGGCGCGCCCGCGAAAGTGACTCGGGCGCGCGGCGCCGACACGCCCCGCGCGGCCGGATGCGGCCGCCGGGGCACCGACCCCGGGTTTCGGGGCGGACACCGCCTGCGGCCGGTTGTGGTCGCGCTGGGTGTTCGGGTTGTTCACTGATGCGTGATCATGGTGGGGCAGACTCTGGCGGTATGACCACCTCTTCTGGATCGCAGGCCACGCCCTCCCGGGTGCTGGGCACCGCCGACGCGGTCACCGTCGGCGCTGCGGCGATGATCGGAGCCGGCGTGTTCGCGGTGTTCGCGCCGGCGGCGGAGGAAGCGGGTGCGTGGCTGTGGGTGGCGCTGCTGATCGCCGCCGTGGTCGCCTACTGCAACGCCACCTCCTCGGCGCGCCTGGCCGCGCGGCACCCGGAGTCGGGCGGCACCTACGTCTACGGGCGCGAGCGCCTCGGCGAGCTGTGGGGCTACCTCGCCGGGTGGGCCTTCACCGTGGGCAAGGCGGCCTCGTGCGCGGCGATGGCGCTGACCTTCGGCGCCTACGTCGCGCCCGAGCTGGCACGGCCGCTCGCGGTGGCCGCCGTGGTCGCGCTGACCGCGGTCAACTACCGGGGCCTGCGCACGTCGGCGGGACTGGCGCGGGTCCTGCTGGCGGCCGTCCTCGCGGTGCTGGCCGCCGTGGCCGCCGTGGGACTGCTCG
Organism: Streptomonospora arabica; assembly: GCF_039531585.1. Taxonomy (NCBI): domain Bacteria; kingdom Bacillati; phylum Actinomycetota; class Actinomycetes; order Streptosporangiales; family Nocardiopsidaceae; genus Streptomonospora; species Streptomonospora arabica. The sequence continues at coordinate 34,106 of NZ_BAAAQI010000006.1, forward strand.
GCAGCGAGGCCAACCCCGCCCAGCTGGCGGTGTCGGGCCACTGGCCCGGCTTCTTCGGCCTCCTGGGCGCCGCGGGCATGCTGTTCTTCGCCTTCGCCGGCTATGCGCGCATCGCCACGCTCGGCGGCGAGGTCCGCGACCCCGCGACGACGATCCCGCGCGCGATCGGCATAGCCCTGGCCGGCGTCTTCGTCGTCTACCTGGTGGTGGCCGCCGCGGCGCTGACGGTGCTGGGCCGCGACGGGCTCGCCGAGAGCAGCGCACCGCTGGCCGACACCGTCGCGGCGGCCGGCTGGCCGGAGCTGGTCCCCGTGGTGGCGGCGGGCGCGGCGCTGGCGAGCCTGGGCGCTCTGCTGGCGCTCATCCTCGGCGTCTCGCGGACCGTGGCGGCGATGGCCTCCGACGGCCACCTGCCGCGCTCCCTGGCGGCCACGCACGAGCGCTTCGGCGGCCCGCACCGCGCCGAGGCCGCCGTGGGCGCGGTCGTCTGCCTGATCGTGCTGGTCTCGGACCTGCGCGGCGCCATCGGGTTCTCCGCCTTCGGCGTGCTGGTCTACTACACGATCACCAACGCCTCGGCGCTGCGACTGGGCCCGCGCGAGAACCGGCCGCCGCTGCTGGTGCCCGTGGTGGGCCTGGCCGGGTGCCTGGTGCTGGCCTTCACCCTGCCCCTGAGCTCGGTCGTGAGCGGCGCCGCGGTCATCGCCGCCGGAGCCGCCGTCTGGGCCCTGCGGCGGCTGGTCCTGGACCGCCGGGGCTGACCCCCGCGCCCCGCGGGCCTGCAAGCCCGCTGCGGGCGGAACCGCCCCCGCGCCGCCTCCGCGCTGGGGGAGCGGGTGGAGGGCGGCACAGCCCCTCCTCGGGAGGCGACGGCGAAGACGCGTGCTGCGCGGCCGTTGGCGGCGCCGCGGCGGGTGCGGGCCCCTCGGGCGGGCCTAGCGGGCCGGGGAACCGGTGCCCGACAGCTCCGCGAACGCGCGCAGGGCCGTGGCCGAGAGGGGGATGCGGGCGAGGTCGTCGGCGTCGAACCAGGCGCAGTCCTCGGTGGAGCCGCCGACCTCGACCACCCGCAGCGTCCGCGGATCGGCGACGTGGGCGTGGAAGAACACCCACACCGCGTAGACGTCGCTCTCCGGTCCGGCCGGGCCGAGCTCGCGGGTGCGGCGGTAGTGGCTGATCGCGATGAGCTCGCCCACGCCGCAGCGCTGGTCGGTCTCCTCGACCACCTCGCGGCGCAGTGCCGCGCGGGGCGACTCGCCGTGGTCGACGCCGCCGCCGGGCAGGTGCCAGGTGCCCGCGCCCGGAAACCCCGGGGCGATCCGCGAGAGCAGGATGCGCCCCGCCGGGTCGGTGACCACCCCGTAGCAGGAGAACCGGCGCAGCACGGGCCCGGCGCGCTCGGCCTCCTCCTCGGCCAGAAGGTCGGCCGACGGCTGCGCCGGCAGCGCGAGCGCGGCGCGCACGGGGATGCTCCGCCCGCCGGGGGCGGCCGTGGCCCGCTCCACGGGAGCGGTGTAGTAGATCCGGTCGATGTGCAGCTCCACGGTGCCGCCGCCGGCGCTGCGGGCCTCGGCGAGCTCGGTGCGCACGTCGCAGGGCGCCAACCGGACGTCGGCCGCAAGCCCGGCGGCGGCACGGGCCACCTCGGCGGGGTCGTCGCCGAAGCCGACCCTGGCCCCGGCCAGGCGCTCCTCGCCGGGCGCCCCGCCCGCGTCCAGCACCGCCCGGCCGTCGGCTCCGACCAGGGCGAGGTGGGCGGTGGCGCGGCGCGCGCGCCGCGGTGCGTCCGCGGCGCCGGGGACGCTCACAGTCCCGCGTCGGCGGTGCGGCCGACCTGGGGCTGGGGCCCGGGGGAGGCGGGTGCGCGCGAGGCGTGCACCATCCGCAGCAGGTCGTCGAGTCCCGGCACGGTCTGGACGTCGTGGTCGGCGGCCTCGTTGCGCTCGTGCCGGTCGACGAGCACGGGGTGCAGGCCCGCGGCCACGGCGCCGAGCGCGTCGGCGTGCAGCTGGTCGCCCACGTGCCAGGCGCGCTCGGGCGGGACCTGGACGCTCCGGCAGGCGGCGTGGAAGATGCGCGGGTCGGGTTTGCCCGCCCCCGCGGTGTCGGCGCAGGCCACCGTCGGGAAGAACCCCGCGAGGTCGAGCGCGGAAAGCTTCTCGCGCTGCAGCTGCTCGATGCCGTTGGTGACCACGGCCAGGCGTATGCCGCCGCGGGCGAGCTCGCCGAGAACGGGCACCACGTCGCGGAAGGGCGCCCACGCCGAGCGGTGCGCCGACAGGTAGACCTGGTAGAGCTCGTCGCAGTGCTCGTCGGCGATGTGGGAGTGGCCCGCCTGGATCGCCAGAGCGCGCACGCGCTCGCGGCGCTGCTCCTGCAGGCTGAGGCGGCCGGCGATGTAGGCGCCGAACGAGATGTCGGTCTGGACGTCCCACAACCGGCGGGCGGCGGAGAACTCCGGGTGCCCGAGGCGTTCCATGATCGTGCGCAGTCCCGCCGAGCTGGCGGCGCGGTCGTCGAGCAGGGTGTCGTCGAGGTCGAAGAGGATCGCCTCGGGTGCGGGGGCTGTTGGGGGCATCGTTCCTTTTCCGTCGTCCCTGGTTGAGGGCAACCTCAAACACTGCCACGGTACCGGGCGAACTGCGCAAACGCGGTAGCGGGCCCGGTTCGGGCGGCCCCGTCGCCGCCTCGGACCGGCGCCGATGGGACCGGTCGCGGCCCCTGCCGGCTCCGCACTGGCCGGATGCGGTCACCCCGCTCAGGGCACGCGCTGGTTCCACGCCATCGACGCCACGGCTGCCGCCGCGGCCAAAAGCAGGCCCACGAGCACGAACCGGGTGACGATCTCGCGGTCGACGGTCTCGCTGCCCAGGGAGGATCCGATGTCGTCGTAGACGTCGCTCAGCTCGGCCTCGGACTCGGCCTCGTAGAAGTGGCCGTCGGTGTCGGCGGCCAGCCGCTCCAGGGCGCCCTTGTCGATGTCGGCCTCGACCGGTTCGCCGTTGATCTCGATGATGGCGGCGCCGGTGCCGAAGGCGATCGTGGAGACCGGGACGCCGATGTCGGCCGCCTCCCTGCTCGCGGCGGTGATCGGGCGCCCGCTGGTGTTCTCGCCGTCGGAGAGCAGCACGATCGCCGACGGCGGCGGGTTCCGCCCCGCCTCCTCGTCGAAGGAGCGGATGGACTCCAGGGAGGTGAAGACCCCCTCGCCGATGGCCGTGCCCGGCGACATCTGCAGCGTCTCGATCGAGTCGGTCACGGCCTGGTGGTCGTGGGTGGGCGAGGAGATGACGCTGGCGGTCGAGGAGAACGCCACCAGCCCGACGTTGAAGCGGTCGGGCAGCGAGTCGACGAACCCGCGCGCGGACTCCTTGGCGGCGATCAGCCGGTTGGGGTCGACGTCGTTGGCCGCCATGGAGGGCGACACGTCGATCGCGACCATGATCGTGGCGCGCTCGCGGGGCACCTCGACGGGCATCGCCGGCCGGGCCACCGAGGCGATCAGCACGGCCACGGCCAGGAAGTACAGCGCGGCGCCGACGTGGCGCTGCCAGCCCGACCGCCGGGGCGCCACCCGGTCCAGCAGCGCGAGGTTGGTGAAGCGCAGCGTGTTCTCGCGGCGGCGGAACTGCAGCAGGACGTAGGCGGCGACGAGTGCGGCGAGGGCGAGCAGCAGCCAGAGCCACCCTGGCGATAGGAATGTCACCCGGTCGTCCTTTCTGCGTGCCTGCCTGGATGCCCCCGGAGGCGCTCTTGCTCGGCCGGTGCGAGGCGCCTGCCCACGCGTGCGCGCCGGCCGCCGGGCATCAGCGCGGGATGGCCGGCGTGTGCCGGGACAGCCGGTGGGCGGTGCGGCGCTGCTCGATCACGAACCGCGCCATGTCCGCGATCCAGTCGCGGTCGGTGCGCAGGGTCAGGTGCGGGACCCCGCAGCGGCGCAGCGCCGCCCGGACGGCGGCGCGCTGGTCCTGGGCGGCCTGGCGGTAGTCGCGCCGGACGCGGGGGCTGAGGCGGACCTCGCGCGTGCGTCCGGATTCGGGATCCTGCATCGTGACCAATCCTATGTCGGGAAGGTCGAGTTCGCGGGGGTCGACCACCTCCACCGCCAGGACCTGGTGCCGGCCGGCCAGGCTGCGCAGCGGCCGCTCCCAGCCTGCGGGCGCCTGCGCCGAGACCGCCTCGGGCGGGGTGTCCAGGAAGTCGGAGACGACGACCCGCAGGCCCCGGCGCGACCGGGTGCGCGCCAGGTCCTCCAGCGCGTCGGCGAGGCCGGCGCCCTCGGCGTCGGAGGTGTCGCCCTCGGGCGCGGCCGCCACAGTGGACAGCAGCGACATCAGCGCGGCCTTGCCCGACCGGGCCGGCCAGCGGCGGATGCGGCCGCGGTGCAGGAAGTGCGCGCCGAAGCGGTCGCCCACCCGCTGGGTGAGCACGGTGACCGCGGCCATGGCACCGATCGCGACCTCGCGCTTCTGGTCGTCCACGGTGCCGAAGTCCATGCTGGCCGAGAGGTCCAGCAGCGTCCAGCTCTCCAGTTCGCGGTCGGCGACCAGGTCGCGGACGTGGGGCACGGTGGTGCGCGCGGTCACCGACCAGTCCATCAGCCGCACGTCGTCCTCGCCGGGCTGGTACATCCTGGCCTCGGCGGGCTCGCTGCCCGGGCCGGCCCGCAGCCCCAGGTGCTCGCCGTGCAGCAGGCCCTCCAACCGGCGGACGATGCGCAGGTCCAGCCGGTGCAGGGCCTCGTGCATGCGCGGGTCGAGCCCGGGGCCGATGGGGCGCTGGGGCATCGCCGCCGCCTAGCGCACCGCCGCGGCGGCCTGCTCGCCGCTGGGCGGGTCGTCCCAGATGACGCGGGGCGGCGGCACCGCGGCCAGCACCCGGTCGACGACCTGGGTGGTGGAGACGCCGTCGGCCAGCGCGTCGAAGGTCAGCACGAGCCGGTGCGCGATGACGTCGCGGGCCAGCACGCGCACGTCCTCGGGCAGCACGTAGTCGCGGCCGCGGATGAGCGCCAGCGCGCGGGCGGCGGCGACCAGGCCCAGGCTGGCGCGCGGGCTGGCGCCGACCTCCAGCACCCGCCGCAGTTCGGGCACGCCGTAGCTCTCGGGCTCGCGGGTGGACATGACCAGGCGCACGACGTAGTCGGCGATGAGCTGGTGGACGTGCACCCGCTCGGCGTCCCCCTGCAGCTCCTTCAGCGTGACCGGGTCGAGGATCTGGTGGGGCTCGGGCGGGCGGGCGCTCATCCGCCGCAGGATCTCCATCTCCTCGTGGGCGCGCGGGTGGTCCACGACGACCTTCATCAGGAACCTGTCGCGCTGGGCCTCGGGCAGCGGGTAGACGCCCTCGGACTCCACCGGGTTCTGCGTGGCGATGACGATGAAGGGGTCGGGCAGCGGGTGGGTGGCGCCGCCCAGCGAGACCTGCTTCTCGGCCATGACCTCCAGCAGCGAGGACTGCACCTTGGCGGGCGCGCGGTTGATCTCGTCGGCGAGCACGAAGTTGGCGAAGACCGGGCCCAGCTCCACGTCGAACTGCTCGGTGGAGGGGTGGTAGATGCGGGTGCCCACGATGTCGGAGGGCACCAGGTCGGGTGTGAACTGCACGCGCGCGAACGAGCCTCCGGTGACCTTGGCCAGGGTGGAGACCGCCAGCGTCTTGGCGATGCCCGGCACACCCTCCAGCAGGCAGTGCCCGCGCGCGATGAGCGCGACCATGCTGCGCTCGACCATCTGGTCCTGGCCCACGATGACGGTCGAGACCTCCTGCAGGGCCGCGCGCAGCAGGCGCGTGGGCTCGCCGGTGGAGCCGCCGCCGCGCGGACGCGGCCCGGAGTCCTCGCCGTGCCCGCCCGGGAGCTCGGATCCGGCCATGTCACCAGCCTTTCCAGTGCGGCGCGGTCACCGCTGCCCGCCGCCGGGTACGTTGATGGTCACGCACCGGCGATGCTACCCGCAACGCATGCGGGGAACCGGTCCTCCGGTGCCGACGCGATCAGGGCCGTGGCAGGCGAGAGGAGGCCCCGGTGCCCCTGCACGAGGCGGACCCGCGCCAACTGGGACCGTTCCGGCTGACCGGCCGGGTCAGCGCGAGCGCCGAAGGCGTCGTCTACAGCGGCCGCGACTCCCGCGGACGGCGGGTGAGCGTCGCCATGCTCAGCTCCGGCGCCGCCGCCGACCCCGCCGCGCGCGACCGCTTCGCCGCGGCGGTGCGCGGCGGCAAGGGGATCGCCGACCCGCCGAAGGTGCTCGCCTCCAGCCTCACCAGCCCCGCCGCATCGTGGGTGGCCGTGCGCGGCGGGGGACCGCGCGGCGCCGAGGCCTTCCTGGAGCCCGTGGCGGTGGCGGCGGGCGAGTCGGCCGGCGCCGAGGCGGCGCCCTCCTACGCCCCCTACTGGGCGGGGCGCGGGAGCCCCGGCCCGGCGGCGGCCGCGTGGTCGTGGGCCTCGGTGGGGCACCGGCGGGGGCCGGGGGCGCCGGCGCGCGCCGGGTGGCCCGTGATCGTCGCGCTGCTGGTGGCGCTGCTGCTGATCGCCGTGGTGGTCGTGGCGGTGTTCCTGCTGCTGCAGAACATGTCGGCCCAGGCGAGCCGGCCGCCGCCGCAGCCGTCCTCGGGGACGGGCTCGCCGTCTCCGGGGCCCGGCAGCGGCTCCGACGGGCCGCCGCAGCCCTCGCCGGAGGAGCCCACGCCGACCTCGTCGCCCAGCGGCGACGTACCCAGCGTGGACGTGGACGAGGACGACTACCCGGCGGGCGAGGTCCCCTCCGACCCCGAGGACCAGGCCTAACCGGGCCCGGCGCCGGGCCCGGCCCTTCGTTGCGGAAGCCGGCGCAGCAGGCGGGGGAGCACGCCGGGCGGAGGCCGCCCCCGCACTGCGTAAGCTCAGCAATGCGTACGCCGGGATTGCACAGCGAAACGCATCCTCCGGCGCCCGACCGCAGACCACCTGCCTGCCCTCTGCACGCGGACACATGAGGCAGTGCCCTCAGCCGAGGAGCGCGGCGAGCGGTACAGGAGCACGTTGTGCCACGAGAAGGGCAGGACTGATGCGCCCCATGAAATACACCGTCTCCATCGAGATCGCCCTGCCGCGGGAGAAGACGGCCCGGCTGCTCGCCGACCCGGCACACCTGCCGAAATGGCTGCGGGGCCTGGTGGTGCACGAGCCGCTGAGTGGAGGGCACGGGCAGCTCGGCACGGCGTCGCGGGTCGTGATGCAGATGGGCCGGCGGAAGTTCGAGTGCACCGAGACCATCACCCGCCGGGAACCCGAAGACCTGCGCGAGATCCCGAATACGGGCGTCGTTCACTTCGACCGCGAGATCGTCGGCGAGGGCATGTGGAGCGCCGTGCGCGACCGGCTGACCGAAGCGGGCCCGGAAACGACGCTCTGGGCGAGTGAGAACGAATACCGGTTCGACGGCTTTCTGATGAAGCTGGTGGGGCGTCTGATGCCCGGAGCCTTCCGCAGGCAGTCGCAGCAGCACATGCAGGACTTCAAGGCGTTCGCCGAGCGGGGAGAGGACGTCCGCGAAGCGGCGGACTGATCTGCCGCAACCGGTCAGGCTCCGGCGGCGCGGCGTGGTGGTCTTCCCTTCATGCGTAGACGACCGCTGGGCAGGGTCCGCCGGCGCCGTCCGGAGACGACCGGTGCCGAAGGCGGCGAGACCGCGCTGCGGCGTGCGAAACGCTCCGCAGCCATACCAGGCGTGCGTCCGGAGCGGCCGGCTCGCGGCTCACCACCGAGGAGGGTCCGGTGCCCGATCAGCTTGTCTTCGTCGACGGCGCGGGCCGTCGCTGTGCGGTTCCTCGCAGGCGGAGGGGAGTGCTGCGGAGGACCGCCCGCGGACACGCCGACGCGAAGGGCCGCGTCCGATTTCGGCCGCGTTCGGCGCCCGTGTCCGCAAAAACCGATCACCTCGGCGCCGGCCTGCGTTGCTGCAGTCGTGTGTCCCCGCTGGCGGCGTCCTCGACGAGGGCCGGCCCTCCGCGCGCTCGCCGGTGTCCGGCGTCGGCCACGAGGGAATCTACATCGTAAAGGTGTCCGTAGGAAAACGGCCGCAAGGATTGCCCCGGCCGTGAACGCGGTAGGACCACCACCGCACGTCACCGACCACCGACCCGGAGGAGTCCACCCATGGAGCTGCTCACCGAAGACCAGATCAGCGACGGCCTGCAGCGGCTCGACGGCTGGGAGCGCGACACCGACGGCAGCGACGCGATCCGGCGCATCGTGCGCATGCCCGACTTCATGAGCGGGATCCACCTGGTCACCTCGGTCGCCCACGCCGCCGAGGAGGCCGGGCACCATCCCGACATGGACATCCGCTACAACCGGATCACCTTCCACCAGACCACCCACGCCGCCGGCGGTCTGACCGCCGCCGACATGCAGCTGGCCGCGCGCATCGACGAGCTCGTTTCCGACGCCCTGTCGCACGCCTGAGCCGGGCCGCGGGGCACCCGCGACCCGGCCCGGCCCGTATTCTCCTGCGCCGATGCGCCGATGCGCCGATGCGCCGATGCGCCGATGCGCCGATGCGCCGGGACTAGGGGCGGGTCAAACCCGCCGTGCCCCCAGCCGCGAGCGGCGGATCTTGCCCGAGGGGCTGCGCGGCAGCTCCTCGGCGAACGTGATGTGGCGCGGGTAGGCGTGCGAGGCGAACCGGGTGCGCACGATCTCGCGCAGGTCCTCGGCCAGGTCGTCGTCGCCGACGGCCCCCTCGCCGAGCACCACCGTCGCCGCCACGAGCTGTCCGTGCACCTCGTCGGGCAGGCCGTAGACCGCCGCCTCCTCGACCGCGGGGTGCTCCAGCAGCGCAGACTCGACGTCGAAAGGGCCGATGCGGTAGCCCGCGGAGAGGATGGCGTCGTCGTCGCGCGAGGCGAAGTACAGGTTGCCTGCGCGGTCGCGGGTGCCGGCGTCGCCGGTCAGGTACCACCGGCCGTCGGGGGTGAACCGGGCCGAGGTGGCCGCGGGGGCGTCGCGGTAGCCGGTGAACCACATGAGCGGGCTGTGTTCGGTGTCCACGCCGATGCGGCCGAACGCGCCGGGCGGGGCCTCCTCGTCGGCGACGGCCTCCAGCACGCCGGCGCGCCAGCCCGGCAGCGCCGTGCCCAGCGAGTCGGGGCCGGGCTCGGCGCCCTCGGCGCCCTCGGCGGCCGCGGCCGGGTCGTTGGGGCGGCCCACACACATGCCCAGCTCGGTCTGGCCGTAGTGGTCGCGTACGGGCACGCCGAACACGTCGCGCGCCCATTCCAGCACGTCGGCGCCGAGCGGCTCGCCCGCGCTGGAGAGGCGGCGCACCGCGATCTCGGGCGGCAGGGTCTTCAGGATCGCGCGCAGCGAGCGGTACACCGTCGGCGCGGCGGCCAGGTTGGTGACACCGTGGATGGCCAGGACGTCCAGCACCAGCTCGGGGTCGAAGCCGGCGTCCAGGTGCAGGGTGCGGTGCCCGGCCAGCAGCGGGGAGATCAGGCCGTGGTAGAGCCCGTAGGCGCCGCTGGGGTCGGAGGTGTTCCAGTAGACGTCGTCGCCGGTGACGTCCAGCCCGAAGCGGTGGTAGGCGTGGAAGGCTGCCAGGGCGCGCACGGGAACCGGGACCCCCTTGGCCGGCCCGGCGCTGCCCACGGTGTGCATCAGCACGAAGGGGGAGCCGCCGCCCACCGCGGCGGCGGTGACCGGCGCCCCCGCACCCGCCGCCGCGAGCCCGGCGAGGGTGCGGTCGCCCTCGCGCAGCGGGGCCTCGCCCGTGGTGACCACCCGGGAGACGGACCCCTCGGGAAGGTCGGGGCCGGGGTCGAGCTTGGCGCGCTGGTCGTCGTCGGCGACGACGAGCCTGGTACCGGGCGTGAGGCGGTGGGCGATGGCCGAGGGGGCGAAGGTGGTCAGCAGGGGCACGTGGACCGCGCCGAGCCGCCATGTCGCCAGCGCCGCCACGGCGAGGTCGGCGCCCCGGGCCACCATGGTGGCCACGTCGTCGCCGGCGCGCACGCCCTCCGCGGCCATGCCCGCGGCCAGCGCCGCGGAGCGGTCGGCCAGCTCGCCGTAGGTCACGTCGCGCGCGGCGAGGTCGGCCCCGACGTCGGTGAGGGCGACGCGGTCGCGGGGGTGGCGGTCGCAGAGGAGTTCGGCCACTGATGCGGTGGGAGTGTCGTAGGTGGCGAGCCAGTCGCGTACCTGCTGCGCCGGGTCGGGCATCGGTGGTCGTCCCCTTGTCCGGTGGTGGGTTGGGTGTAGGGCCTGTCTCGTACCAGACTATGTCCCTTCCTGTGATGTGCGTCCCAGGGGCCGGGCGGCCGCAAAGCCGGTGGCGCCCGCGGATCGGTGAGGCGAGGATGTCGGGCATGAACGCAGACGCGGAGGAAGCCGCCCGGAGGCTGGGCCTGGACGAGCAGGCGCGGGCCTGGCTCGACGAGGCCGCCGGGCTGGAGGCGCCCGGCGGGGGGCCGCACCTGGCGCCGCCCTCCCGGGCCCGGGAGGCACTGGCGCCGCTGGGGCCGGCGCGGGCCGACGAGGACGAGATCGCGGCGCTGTGGCCCGACGGCTCCTGGCCCGAGGAGCTGATGTGGGTGGTCGGGCGCATGTACGCGCGCCTGGCGGCAGACCTGGCCGAGGGCCGGACCGAGTGGCGCGACTGGCCGGTGCTGGTGCACTCCGCGGACGCGCGGGTGCGGTGCGCGATGCCGGTCGCTCTGACGGCCGCGGTTCCGCCGGTGCTGGCCGAGCACGCCCGCTGGGGCGTTCCCGCGCCGGTGAGCGCGGCGACCCTCGCCGACATCGGTCGCCACCTGGCCCAGACCCGCGCCATGTTCGGGCGGGTGGGGCTGGAGACGGCGACGTGGGCGGCGCTGCACTTCCGGTGCGGCCTGTACGAGCTGGGGCGGCTGCAGTACGAGCCCGCCACGGTGCGCTGGAATGCGCCGCAGGAGACGCCGGGGCTGGAGTCGGAGTCGGAGCCGGAGCCGGAGCCGGCCCGCGGCGCGCCGGTGCTGCGGCTGCACATCCCCGCCGACGGGCCGCTGGACCCCGAGCAGGTGGACGCGTCGCTGGCGCGGGCCCGGGGCTTCTTCGCCGACTGCTTCGGCACCGACTACCGGATCGCCTCGTGCTCGTCGTGGCTGCTGGATCCGCAGCTTGCGGAGTACCTGCCGGAGTCGTCCAACATCATCGCCTTCCAGCGGCGGTTCGCGCTGGTGGGGGAGGACGCGCCCGGTGACGGCGACGTGTTCCGGTTCGTCTTCGGCATGCCCGCCGTCGACGTGGCCCGCGCTCCGCGGCGGAGCCGGCTGGAGAAGGCCGCGGTCGAGCACCTGCGGGCGGGCCGCCACTGGCGGGTGCGCACGGGCTGGCTGCGCCTCTAGACGAGTGAGTCCGCTGTCGTCAGCGGTCGTAGGCGATCAGGGTCCGTTCGACAGGTGCGTCGGTCTCCCGGTCGGGCCGGATCGCCGCGGCCACAGACGGCAGTCGCCTTCCGGTGCGGGCATGATCCCGGCCGGGCTGCGTCCGCCGCGGGACTCCGGGCCGAGCCGGCCTTTGCGGGTGTCGACGACCGCCGCGGTCCACCGGCGGAACCGGGCCGGGCGGCCGTGGCGCGGGGACTCGTTCTTGCGGTCGGGCCGCACGCGGCGGCGGCGTCGCCTCGGTGACGAAGCGCGCGAACCCCGTTCCGGCGAAGCCCGTGTCGGCCGGGATGACCTGTCCTGCGCGCACGAGGTCGTGGTCGCGCCGCGGCGGTGCGAGCCGGGCGCTAGTCCGCGGAGTCCGGACCGTCGTCGGGATCGGCACCGGCGCTCCAGCCGGCGGTGCCGACCCGGCCGGCGCCGGAGCACTCGCGGCAGCGGCGGGGGACCACCATCTCCCCGGTGATGTCGCTGCCGGAGTAGCCGACGACGGAGACGCGCAGCCCGCTGCCCTGGCAGGCCTGGCAGACGATCATGAGGTCCATCCCCGCAGCATAGGCCGGCGCGCCCCCTGCGGTCAGCCGGCGGCGCGCTCCACCAGGTCCAGGCCGGACAGCAGGGCGGCGAGGCGGTCCTCGTCGTGCCCGACGACCGGGGCGTACTCGGTGACGGCGACGCCGACGACGCTGTGGTGGGCGGCGACGGCGGCGAGCGCGCGGGCGACGGCGGCGACACCGGGACCCCCGGGCGCCGGCACGGAGACGGCGGGCATCTCCAGGGGGTCGCACACGTCCATGTCCAGGTGCACGTAGGCGGGGGAGCCGGCACGGCGGCCGGCGGTGAGGCCGCGGGGGTCGGCGGCGAGCTCGGCGGGGCCCAGCGCGGTGACGGCGCTGTGGGCGATGTAGGCGCGCTCGGGCGGGTCGAGGTCGCGGACGCCGGCGAGCACGACCTGGTCGGGGGAGAGCGCGGGGGGCGCCTGGCCCATCAGGTCGGGATGGCCCTCGCCCAGCAGGGTCCGCAGCGCCATGCCGTGGGCCAGCCCGCTGGGGGACTGGGCGGGGGCGTTGAGGTCGGCGTGGGCGTCGATCCAGTAGACGGTCATGCCGGGGTGGCGGCGGGCGAGGTGCTGGGCGGCGGCGGTGTCGCAGGCGCAGTCGCCGCCCAGGGTGAGGATGCGCGCGGGGTCGCGGCGGGCGAGGCGCTCGCGCATGCGCTGCGCGGTCTGGGCGAGGGTGTCGAGGTTGCGGACGCCGTCGCGGGCGGTGCGGGGGCCTTCGGAGACGGCGATGTGCAGCCGCCCGGCGTGGGTGGGCACCAGGCGGGCCAGGGCGCCGGCTCCGGCGGCCACGCGCACGTCGTCGCCGCCCTGCCAGAGGGGGACGACCAGATCGACCTCGCGTTGCCACACCATGGGTTCACCCTAGGGCCGCGGGGCGCCGGTCGCAGGGGAACCCGGCTACGGACCGTGACCGGCAGCGGCCACGCCCGCGGGTAAACCGTTCCGGCAGCACGGGAGGAAGGGGGCGGCGCCGCTTCGCGGGGGAGGCGGCCACAGCCTCCCCCGCCCGGCCCGGGCCGACCTCAGCCGGCCGGCTTGGCGGCGGTCACGCGGAGGCGCACGTAGTCGGCCCACCAGCTGCCGCTGTGGTGGAGCACCGGGCCCAGCCGGTCGGTGAGGCGGTCGATGAAGGCGTCGGTGTCGGGTGCGCCGGACAGCAGGGGGGCGCCGAACATGCGCAGCCAGTCGGCCAGCCCGTCGTCGCCCTCCAGGCGGGTGGGGCGGTCGAACAGCCACGCGCCGGTGACCTTCAGCCCGGCCTCCTCCAGCACGGCGGAGTACTCGTCGATACCGGGGAAGTACCAGCCGCCGTCCGCCTCGGGCAGGCCCTGTTCGGCGCGCAGGGCGCGGGCGGCGCCCTGGATGGTCCCGACGTTGCCGGCGCCGCCCAGTTCGGCGACCAGGCGGCCGCCGGGGCGCAGCGCGCGGGCGATCCCGGCGGCCGCGGCGCCGGCCTCGGGGATCCAGTGCAGCACGGCGTTGCTGAGCACGGCGTCGAAGCCGGGCTCCAGGTCCAGGCTGCGCAGATCGGCCACACGCAGGTCGAGGTGGGGGAAGCGCTCGCGGGCGCGGTCGATCATCTCCGGGCTGGAGTCGACCCCGACGACCTCGGCCCCGGCGTCGGCCAGAGTCGCGGCGAGGTCGCCCGTGCCGCATCCGGCGTCGAGGATCCGTTCGCCGGGGCGGGGGTCGAGCTCGCCGATGAGGTCGCTGCCGTGGCGGGCGACGAAGGAATGGCGGTCGTCGTAGAGGAGGGGATCCCATCGCTGTACTGCCATGGCGGAAACCTATCGTTTCGTCTCATTGTGCGAAATTCAAATCTCATGATTCGGACGACAGGAGTACGCCTGCGCCCGCTTCCGCGTCCGGGAGCGGGCGGGTGGCCGCGGATGGCGACAGCCTGCCACGCCCGGGCGCCCGCGCGGCAGGGGGGCGTGCGCCGCGCACCGGCCTCGCCGACCGGTCGCCCGGCCGGGTCCGGGGTGCCCGGTGCGCCGCGGAGCCCCGCGGATCGCCGCCTCCGGCGCACCCGGGTGGAGGTTCGCCTGTCGCCCGCCGTGCCCGGCTGGATTCGGTGCGCACGACGTGATAAGCATGGGGTGCTCGGCTGAGAGTTTTCACAGGAACATCGTTCCGGTATCCCATCGGCAACGAAGTTATCACGACGCGACGGTGCCGTCCGGACGTCCTGCGGGCTCCCGGACACCGCCGGCCCCCGGACCAGCGCTCCCGTCACGAAAAAACGCACCCCCGTGGCCACACAGACGCGAAACGACGCTCCCGCCCGCACCCCGGACGCGGCGGGCACCCCGTCCGGACGCCGGTTCCTGCCGGAGGTGCAGGGGCTGCGCGCCGTGGCGGTGGGGCTGGTGCTCGTCTACCACCTCGACCACGACCTGCTGCCCGGCGGCTATGTGGGCGTGGACGTGTTCTTCGTGATCTCGGGGTTCCTGATCACCTCGCTGCTGCTGCGCGAGGCGCGCACCGAGGGGCGGGTGTCGCTGGGGCGGTTCTACATCCGCCGGATCCGGCGCATCCTGCCCGCAGCGAGCGTGGTACTGGCGACCACCGGGCTGGCGGCGTTCTGGCTGCTGCCGGAGCCGCGGCTGGACGAGACCGCCGAGGAGCTGGCGGCCAGCGCCCTGTACGTGGAGAACCTGTTCCTGGCCGACAAGTCGGTGGACTATCTGGCGGCCGAGAGTGCGGCCAGCCCGGTGCAGCACTTCTGGTCGCTGGCGGTGGAGGAGCAGTTCTACCTGCTGTGGCCGCTGCTGTTCGCGGTGTGGGCGGCGCTGGGGGCGCGGTGGTTCCGGCTGCGGGTGGTGGGCGCGGCCATGGGGGCGGTTCTGGCGGTGTCGCTGGTGTGGTCGGTGGTGGTGACGTTCGCGGACCCGGCGCCGGCCTACTTCCTGCCGCAGGCGCGCGTGTGGGAGCTGGCGGCCGGGGGTGTGCTGGCGCTGCGGGCGGGGTCGGGCCCGGGGGAGTGGCCGGCGGGGCTGCGGTGGTGTCTGGGCTGGGCGGGTCTGGGCGCGATCGGGTGGGCGGCCCTGTCCTACAGCGATCAGACGCCGTTTCCGGGGGTGGCGGCGGTGGTGCCGGTGGCCGGTGCGCTGGCGGTGATCGCGGCGGGCGAGAACGGGGGCCGGTGGTCGTCGTGCGGGGTGCTCTCCAGCGCGCCGGCGGTGTGGGGCGGCGGTGTGTCCTATGCGCTGTATCTGTGGCATTGGCCGGTGGTGGTGTTCGCGCCGGCGGTGGCAGCGGGCGGGGTGCAGTCGCCGGTGGGGGCGGCGGTGGCGGCGGCGGTCTCGGTGGTGCTGGCGTGGGTGACGAAGGCGGCGGTGGAGGATCCGGTCCAGCGGTGGGGGCGGCTGCGGTCGGGCCGCGGGGCGGGGGTGTTCGCCGTGGTGGCGGCGCTGGTGGTGGTGTCGGTGGGCGGGGGGTTGTTCTGGCGGCACGAGTGGCTGCGCACCGTCCCGTTCGACCCCGCCGTCCACGTCGGCCCGCGGGCCCTGGGTACCTCCGAGCCCGCGGCGTCCTTGGGCGCACCCGTCTACCCCTCGCCCGTGGCTGCCGGGGACGACCTGCCCGAGGTCTACCGCGACGACTGCCAGGCCGCCAAGGACGAGACCACGCTCGCACCCTGCGTCTACGGCCCCGGCGACGCCGACACCGCGGTCGCCGTCGTCGGCGACTCCCACGCCACCCACTGGGTGCCGGCGCTGCGCAGCATCGCCCGGGAGCGCGACTGGCGGGTGCACGTCTACACCAAGGCCTCCTGCGGGTTCACCTCGGCGCGTCTGGAGCTGCCCGGCGCCGACCGCGCCTACAGCGAGTGCGAGCGCTACAACCGGGCCGTCCTCGACGAGCTGACCGGCGACCTGCGCCCCGACCTCGTCTTCACCAGCTCCAGCGCGCTGGCCACCAAGGACGGCGCCTCCTCCGAGGCCCGGGACCGCGCCGGGATCGCCGCGGGCATGATCCGGCTCTGGGAGCCGCTGGACGAGGCCGGCATCGACATCGTGGTCATCCGCGACACCCCCGCGACCCGGCCCCGCCCGTCCGAGTGCGTCTCCCGGTACCCGACGGAGCCGGAGCGGTGCGGGCGCGCCCGTGACGAGGCCTTCGCGGCCGAGGACCCCCAGCTCATCGCCGCCCGCGAGACCGAAGCCCGCGTCACCGTCGCCGACCTCAGCGACGCGTTCTGCACCGGCGGCATCTGCCCTCCGGTGATCGGCAACGTGCTGGTCTACCGCGACAGCCACCACATCACCGCCACCTACTCCCGGCTGCTGGCACCCGATCTGGAGTCCGCGGCGCAGCAGGCCATCGGCGACCGCTGAGGCGCCCCTCCACGGCGGTACGTGCGCCGCAGCCCGGCGCCCGCCGGTCGCGCCGCCGGATCTGAGTACCGGTACTCGGGCGCCGCCGCCCGGCCGCGGCCAGCATGGGGCACATGAGCACTACACCGGTACGCCCCAGCACGACCTCGGCGTTCTACCTGCAGTCCGCACTGTCCTTCGGCGTCTCGGCCGTCGCCGTGGGCACGGGCATCGTCTTCCTGCCCGTCGACGCGTGGATGCGCGCGTTCCTCGCGCTCGGCGTGCTCTACGTCATCACCTCGGCCTTCACCCTGGCCAAGTGCGTACGCGACCGCCAGGAGGAGACCACCGTCTCCGGGCGGGTGGACCAGGCCCGCCTGGACAAGCTGCTCGCCGAGCACGACCCGTTCAAGACCGACGTCCACTGAAGCCGCGGGCCCGCGCTCTCACTCCTCGAACAGCAGCGCCGCCACCTGCGCCGATCGCCACGTGCCGCGGGCACCGGGACGGGAGGCCAGGTAGGCGGCGCTGCGGCGGGCGCTCCAGCCGTGGCCGCCCCGCAGCCCCGAACCGATCACCCCGAGATAGGACGCGGCGGGCGCCGCCGGCTCCACCGCCGCACTCGGCCAGTGGGCGGTGAAGGTCAGCACCGGGTGGCCGTCGACGTCGCCGCAGTGCACCAGCGTCTCGTAGCGCCCCGCGCCCAGCCGCAGCCTGCCGCGCTCGGGCACGCGCGCCAGGTCCGGGTCGCCGTCGGGGGAGCGGTACATCTCCTGCGCGGCGAAGTCGCCGAGCTGCCCGGACGTGACCAGGTAGGCGCGGGCCGGGGCCGCGCCGGGCAGGTCGGGGTCGTACAGCGCCAGGCCGCCGCCCCACATCCGCGAGGCCAGCGCGAAGTACACGCCGCCGGGCAGCCACACGGCGCACCGTGCGCGCGGCGGCGCGGTGTCGCGGCAGCCGGGGTTGGCGCGGCTGCCGCCGGGCGGGACCCCGCCGGCGAGGTAGCAGGAGAACCGCTCCAGGGACATGTTCGCGCCATAGCTGGCATACCAGACCAGCTCCGGGGATCGCGGCACCGCCGGCCTCCTGCCCGCACGTCCAAGCGACCGGCGTCGCCGGCCGCCCCTCCGCCGGCGCCGGATCAGGTCTGGGCGGGTGCCGGCGCGGGTTCGGGCGCGGCCCGGAGGTCGCGCTCGTAGCATACGCTCTGCGCGCAGGCCGCATACGGGCCGTAGCGCGGGATCCCGCGGTATCCGCAGCGCTCGTAGAGCCGCATCGCCTCCGGCTGCTCCACCCCGGTCTCCAGCCGCATCCAAACCGCACCGCGCTCGCGGCCGGCGTCCTCGAGCGCGTGCAGCAGCGCCGCGCCGATCCGGCGGCCCCGCCAGGCGGGCACCACGTACATCCGCTTCAGCTCGAAGGTGTTTTCGTTGAGGCGCCGCAGCCCGCCGCAGCCCACCACCTCGCCGCCGGGGGACTCGGTGGCCGCCAGGAACACCGCGGTGTTCGCGGCCGAGGGCTTCTCACCCTGCTCGAGGTCGCCGCCGTAGCGTCGGACCGTCTCGGCCTCCTGGTCGCGGCGCAGCCGGACGCCGACGGGGTCGTCCCAGGCCATCTCGCCGATCTCGATGTGCACGATGGACCAGGATAGCCGCGCCGGCGCGGGCCGGCCTCACCGGTCGTCGGCGCCCAGCCGGTAGAGGACGTGCCGTTTCAGCGGATGGCTCTCCGGCAGAGCCGGATGGTCGAAGTCGTCGGCGGAGGAGTGGCGCATGCCCAGCCGCCGCATCACCGCGCGCGAGCGGACGTTGGCGGGGACGGTGAAGGAGACGATCTCGCCCAGTCCGCACTCGTCGAACCCGAACGCCACGGCGGCCCTGGCAGCCTCGGTGGCATAGCCGCGGCCCCAGGCGTGGCGTGCCAGCCGCCAGCCCACTTCCACGGCCGGGGTGAAGTGCGCGGGAAAGACGGTCTGCTGCAGTCCGGTGAAGCCGACGAACTCGCCGGTGGCGGCGACCTCGACCGCCCACAGGCCGAAGCCGTGCTCGGCCAGGTGCGCCTCGATGCGGCCGACCCCGGTGTCGGACTCGCGGCGCGTCCGCAGCCGCGGAAAGTGCTCCATGACCGCGGGGTCGGCGTTGAGCCGGGCGAAGGGCTCCCGGTCGGCGGCCCGCCAGCCGCGCAGCAGCAGACGGGGAGTGCGCAGCCGCACGTCGTCGTCCATGGCGCCAGGGTATCGGCGCCCGCCCGGGCCCGCGGCGCCTGCGCACGCGGGGTCCGGGCGGGCCGCGGGCTCAGGCGTTGGGCGGTAGGCCGGTGCCCGCGCCCCGGCGGCGGAGGCGCACCGGGTCCGGCCGGAGCGGGGGCGCCCCCGCCTCCTCGGCGCCCTGCACCCGAAAGCCCGCGTCGCGCACCATCTGCAGGTCCTCGGCGCCGGGCCCGCCCTCGCTGGTCAGGTAGTCGCCCAGGAAGACCGAGTCGGCCAGGTGCAGCGCGAGCGGCTGGAGGCCGCGCAGGTGGATCTCGCGCCCGCCGGCCAGGCGCACCTCGGAGTCGGGGAAGACCAGCCTGGCGGCGGCGAGGATGCGCAGGCAGCGCTGCGGGGTCAGCTCCCAGCGCCCGGCCAGGGGCGTGCCGTCGAAGGGGATGAGGAAGTTGACGGGCACGGAGTCGGGGTCGAGTCCGCGCAGGTCCCCGAGGACGCCGACGAGGTCCTCGTCGCTTTCGCCCATGCCCGCGATCAGCCCGGAGCAGGGGGAGAGGCCCGCGTGCCGGGCCTGCCGCACGGTGTCGACGCGGTCGGCGAAGCCGTGCGTGGAGCAGATGTCGGCGTAACGCTCGCCGGAGGTGTTGAGGTTGTGGTTGTAGGCGTCGACGCCGGCCTCGCGCAGCCGCTCGGCCTGGCCGGGCGAGAGCAGCCCGAGGCAGGCGCACACCTCGACCCCGGGGTTGTCCTCCTTGATGCGGGCGACGGCGGGGGCCAGGCGGGCGACGTCGCGGTCGGTGGGGCCGCGGCCGCTGGCCACCAGGCAGACCCGCGCCGCGCCGCCCGCGACGCCGCAGGCGGCGGCGTCGCGGGTCTGCTCGGCGCTCAGCCAGGTGTAGGTGACGATGTCGGCGGTGGAGCCCAGCCGCTGGGAGCAGTAGGCGCAGTCCTCGGGGCACAGCCCGCTTTTGAGGTTGACCAGGTAGTTGAGCTTGACGCGGTCGCCGAAGAACCGGCGGCGCACCCGGCCGACGGCTGCGACCAGCTCCAGCAGTCCCTCGTCGGGCCAGGACAGGACGCTGAGCAGGTCCGCGCGGGAGGGGCGTTCGCGGCGCAGGGCCGCCTGGGCGAGTCCGGCCGCGGCGGGCCGGTGTTCGGGTCGGGCCATGGACACGATCCTGGGCCGCCGGGGTCCCGCGGGCCATCGGGCGAACCGGCCAAAGTTCGGGCGCCGGAGTTTGTGCGGGTCGCCCTCGCACCCCTCCAGCCTCGCCACCGGGCACCCGCGCGCGGGCGGGGCGGCACGCAGCCGCTTTGCGCGCTACACGCGCCCGCTCCGCGGATCGTCGAGCCCGCGCCGCACCGCCGGGTTCCGACCGTCCCAGCGGCGGCCACCGTTCCGGTCGGAGGTAAGGCCCGGTCTCATGCGCGGCGCCCGGTCAGGGCCAACAGGCGGCTCTGGGGGCCGGCGTCGTCGCCGACCGGCACCTCCGGTGCGAACAGGGCGCCCGCGCCCGGGCTCCGCCCGCCCAACCAGTCCAGCAGCGCCTCGACCAGGCCGGGGTCGAGCTTCTCGTCGTCGCCGATGGCGCGGGCCAGGTCCCAGGCGTGCACGCCCAGGTCGAAGGTCATCTGCCAGAGGTAGCGCTCGCCCTCGGCGTCGCCGAAGGACAGGTGCACGGTCCGCTCCAGGGCGCCCGGCTGCAGCCAGGCCGACCGCGACTCGCGGGAGGCGACCTCCCAGGTGGCCACGGGCTCCTCGCCGAGCACGTCGCCCTCGTAGCGGTCGCCGGCCTCCTCGATGCGGCCGCCGGCGAGCAGGAACGGCACCCACAGCTGCTCGCCGGTGAGGTGGTTGAGCAGGTCGTGCACGTCCCAGTCGGCGCACGGAGTGGGGTCGGCCCACTGCGTCACCCGGATGGCGCGGACCCTGCGGTCGAACTCCGCCATGGCCCGGCCGTGCAACTCCAGCAGGTCGGTCATCGTGCTTTCCCCCTCGGACTGTGGCATGGGCGATGCGTGTCCCTACCCGGCGCACCGGGAGGGCAATCGGGCGTCCGCCCGGCGAACGGCCCGGGCGGAGCAAGGCTCAGGCGACCAGGTCCCAGCCCTCGCCGCGCAGCTCGGCGGCGATGCGCGCCATCACTCCCTGCAGGGCGGCCGGCGTGGGCACGACCCCTTCGGCGAGCAGCAGGTCGCGGGAGTAGGCCTCGCGCTCGGCGGCGCCGACCTCGGAGCGCGGGCAGACGCGCGCGGTGCCCTCGGCCGACACGGCGATGACCGCATCGGTCGTGGCGTGCATCAGGGCCACCAGGTGGCCGAAGAGCGTGGAGGGAGCGTGCATTGGTCCTTCCGGGGTCGCAGGGCGTCGCGGCCAGTGTCTCAGCCCACGGGCGAATCGCGGGTATCGGAGAGTACGCAAGTCGTATTCTTCATCGACCGAATTGGAGAACCGCAGGACACGGGGCCGACTCCGGCGCCCGAGGCAAACAGCCCGACGTGTGCCGCCCGACGGGGGCCGCGGGTACGGGCGTGCGGCGGCCCCGGCCCCGCGGCCCCACCGGCCCGCCCGAGGGCCGCGGGGCCGCGAACCGTAGCCTGGAACGCACCGCCGCCGAGCCACGGGAGCCGCATGCGCCTACTGCTCGTGGACAACCACGACTCCTACACCTTCAACCTGTTCCAGCTGATCGCACGGGCCGCGGGTGGCGAACCCGACGTGTGGGCCAACGACGACGCGCGCCTGCGTGACGCGGGCCCCGGCGGACTGGCGGGCTACGACGCCGCGGTGGTCTCGCCCGGCCCCGGCCGCCCCGCGCGCCCCCGCGACGTGGGCCTGCTCGGCGCCGCGCTGAACCGCGCACCCGAGGTCCCCGTGTTCGGCGTGTGCCTGGGGCACCAGGCGCTCGTGCACCTGGCCGGCGGAGAGATCGCGGTCGCCCCCGTACCGCGCCACGGCCACCTCAGCCGCATCGGCCACGTCGGACGGGGCCTCTTCGCCGGGATTCCGCAGGACTTCACCGCCGTGCGCTACCACTCGCTGGCCGCGCGAACACCGCTGCCGGCGGAGCTGGAGGCGACGGCCTTCGCCGAGGACGGCGTCGTCATGGCCGTGCGGCACCGCTCCCTGCCGCGGTGGGGCGTGCAGTTCCACCCCGAGTCCGTCTCGTCCGAGCACGGGGCCGAACTCGTCGCCAACTTCCTGCGCATGGCCGCCGGGCACCCCCGGCCCGCCGCCCGCGCGGCCCGCCCCGCCTCCGCCGGCCGCGCACGGGCGCCCGAAGGACCGGCCGTCCGCGGCGCCGCCCCCGGGCCCCCGCCCCCGCACGTGCGCACCCTGGAGCACGCCGTGGACGCCGAGGCGGCCTTCGCCCGCCTCTACGCCGCCCGCAGCCACGCCTTCTGGCTGGACAGCAGCCGCACCGGCGGCACCGCCCGCTTCTCCTTCCTCGGCGACGCCGGGGCGCCCGGCGGCGAGGTGCTGACCTACCGCGCCGGCGAGGGCGCGGTCTCCGTCGCCCCCGCGGACGGGCCGCCGCTCCGCGAGGGCGGGACGATCTTCGACGCCCTGCGCCGGCGCCTCCCCGCCCGGCCCGCTCCCCCCGACGGGCTGCCCTTCGACTTCACCGGCGGCTACGTGGGCTACTTCGGCTACGAGCTCAAGGCCGACTGCGCAGGCGCGGCCGCCCACCGCTCGCAGGCGCCCGACGCCGTCTGGCTGCGCTGCGACCGCCTGGTCGCCGTCGACCACGAGGGCGATCGCACTTACCTCGTCGCCCGCGGCCCCGGGGCCGCGGGCTGGGCCGAGGAGACCGCCGCCGCCCTGGCCGGGCTCGGCCCCGCCCCGCCGCCCGCACCGGCGCCGGCGCCGCCCGGCGGCGACCTGGAGCCGCTGCTGGAGCGCAGCCGCGAGGGCTACCTCACCGACGTCAAGGAGTGCCTGCGCCGGCTGGAGGAGGGCGAGAGCTACGAGATCTGTCTGACCAACCGGCTGCACACCGCCGCTCCAGCCGACGACCTGGACTTCTACCGCCGGCTGCGCCGCGCCGCCCCCGCCCCCTACGCCGCCCTGCTGCGGCTGGGCTCCACCACGGTGCACAGCGCCTCGCCCGAGCGGTTTCTGCGCGTCGACGCCTCGGGAACCGCCGAGAGCCGCCCGATCAAGGGCACCGCACCCCGCGGCGCCGACGCCGCGGCCGACGCGCGCATCGCCGAGGAGCTGCGCACCGGTGCCAAGACCCGCGCCGAGAACCTGATGATCGTGGACCTGCTGCGCAACGACCTGGGACGGGTCTGCGAGGTCGGCAGTGTGCAGGTGCCGCGGTTCATGTACACCGAGTCCTACAGCACCGTCCACCAGCTGGTCTCCACCGTGCGCGGGCGGCTGCGCGCGGACGTGCACCCGGTCGACGCGGTGCGCGCGTGCTTCCCCGGCGGGTCGATGACCGGCGCGCCCAAGGTGCGCACGATGGAGATCATCGACCGGCTGGAAGGCTCGGCGCGGGGCGTGTACTCCGGCGCGCTGGGCTATCTGTCCCACCAGGGCACCGCGGACCTCAGCATCGTCATCCGCACGGCGGTGCGTCGGGGGCCGGATCTGGCCATCGGCGCCGGCGGCGCGATCGTGCTGGACTCGGTGCCCGCGGAGGAGTACGCGGAGATGCTGCTCAAGGCCGCCGTCCCGCTGAGCGGCGGTCGGCCCGCGCCGCTCCCGGCCGCGCGCGGCCGGTGCGACAATACGCGTCGTCGGCACACGAGCACACGCGAGGACGGCCTATGACCCAGCCCTTCGACCCGGGCCCCTTCGACGGCTCCGGCGGCCGTCCCCCGCAGGAACCGCCCCGCCCCGGCTTCGCCCCCGCCGACCCGGCGCCCGGCCCGGCGGGGGTGCCGCCCGGCCCGCCGCCGGGGCGGGCGCCGCGGCCCCCGGCGGCCGACCAGACGCCGCGCCTGGTCGCGGCCTGCGTCGACCTGGTGCTTTCCGTGCTGATCCTCTACGCCGGGTTCATCCTGGTGATGCTGGCCAACCTGGCGGCGGTCACCCTACTGGGGCTGCCCGACAACCGGACCTCGGTGACCGCGGGCACGGTGCTCGCCTGCGCCGTCGCCCTGGCCGCGGTGGTGTGCTACCACTGGCTGCCCGTCGCCCGGCGCGGCCAGACCCTGGGCAAGCGGATCGCCGGCATCCGCGTGGTCGCCTCCGCCACCGGACTGCCGCCGGCTCGCGGTCGGGCCGCCGGGCGCGCCGCCGTGACCGCCCTGCTCGTGCTGCCCTGCCTGCTCGGCCACCTCGTCAGCGGCATCCTGGTCGCCAGCGGCGGCGCGGCCGGCCGGTCGCTGCCCGACCGCGCCGCGCGGACCCGGGTCGTGGCCGCCTGACCGGCTACGCCGGGCGCAGGTCGGCGGCCGCGCGGGCCAGCGCCTGCACATGCTCCCAGTCGCCGGCCGCGACGGCGTCCTCCGGGGTGAGCCAGGTGCCGCCGACACAGCCCACGTTGGGCAGCGCCAGGTAGTCGGGCGCCGAGGCGGCCGTGATGCCGCCGGTGGGGCAGAACCGCACCTGCGGCAGCGGGCCCGACAGCGACTTCAGGTACGGGCGCCCGCCCGCCGCCTCGGCCGGGAAGAACTTCATCGCCGCGGCACCGCGCTCCAGCAGCGCCAGGGCCTCCGAGGCCGTGGCCACACCCGGCAGCGCCGGCAGGCCGGTGGCGGCCATCGCCTCGTACAGGGCGGGGGTGCATCCGGGCGAGACCAGGAAGGCGGCCCCCGCCGCGGCCGCCTGCTCGGCCTGCTCGGGCGTGGTGACCGTGCCGGCGCCCACCGCGGCCTCGGACACCTCGGCGGCGATCCGCTCGACGGCCTCCAGCGCAGCACCGGTGCGCAGGGTCACCTCCACGGCCGGCAGGCCGCCCGCCACCAGCGCGCGGGCCAGCGGCACCGCGTCGGCGGCGTCGGAGAGCACCACCACCGGGATCACCGGCGCCAGCTGGAAGAGGTCCTCACTGCTGCGCGGGTTCATCCGCACCTCCTTGCACGGGGTCGAGGCACTGGTCGAGCCGGGCGGCCGCGCCCAGCAGCGCCGGTTCCTGCGCCACGATCAGCATCGTGGCGACGCTCTGCAGATAGCCGGCCATGCGGTGCTTGTCCTCGAAGCGGCGCCGGAAGCCGCTGGACTGCACGACCGGGATGATACGCGGCAGGATCCCGCCGCCCAGGAAGACGCCCCCGGTCGCGCCCAGCGTCAGCGCCACGTTGCCCGCGAAGCCGCCCAGCAGGCAGCAGAACACGTCCAGCGTCTCGGCGCAGTGCGGGTCCCGCGGCGCCGCGGCGCAGATCTCGGCGGCCGTGCGCCGCGGCGCGCCGAGCCCGCGCACCTCGGCGAGCGCGTCGTGCAGCCGGGCGAGCCCGGGACCGCACAGCAGGCACTCGGCGGTGACCGCGCCCTGGCGGGCGCGCAGGAGGCGCACCACCTCCAGTTCGCGCTCCTCGACCGCGGGCACGTCCACGTGGCCGCCCTCGCCCGGGACCGGGGCCCAGCCGCCGGCCGCGGGCACCAGGCCGGCGACGCCCAGCCCGGTGCCCGGGCCCAGCACCGCCATGGGGCGATCGGGCGCCGCCGGGGGGCCGCCCAGCGGGAGCACGTCGTCCTCACCCAGCCGCGGCAGCGACAGCGCCAGGGCGGCGAAGTCGTTGACGACCTCCAGGCGGTCCAGGCCGAGGCGGTCGCGGGTGGCGGAGGCGGAGAAGTCCCAGTGGGAGTTGGTCAGCCGGATGCGGTCGCCGCCCACGGGCCCGGCCACCGCCACGCACGCCGCTCCGGGACGCGCGGGAGCGTCCACCTGCTCCAGGTAGGCCGCGGCCGCCGCGCCCAGGTCGGCGTGTTCGGCGCCCTCCAGCCGGCGCACCCGGGCCGGGCGGGTCCCCGGCGCCTCCACCAGGCCGAACCGGGCGTTGGTGCCGCCGATGTCGGCGACCAGCCACGGGCGCCGCTCGGACGGCGGCTGAGGCCGGCTCACCGCAGCGCCCCGAAGACGCCGGCACCGCGCTCGGCCGGGCCCACGGCCTGGCGGAAGGCGGCGAACAGCTCGCGGCCGGTGCCGGCGGCCGAGTCCGCGGCCGGCTCGGCGGCCGGACGCTCGTCCAGGTCGTCGGCGCCCCGCACCTCCAGCACGCCCGCGGAGGCGTCCAGGCGGACGAGGTCGCCGTCGCGCACCCGCGCCAGCGGCCCGCCCGCCGCGGCCTCGGGGGAGACGTGGATGGCGGCGGGCACCTTGCCCGAGGCCCCCGACATGCGGCCGTCGGTGACGAGCGCGACCTTGTGGCCGCGGTCCTGCAGCACCCCCAGCGGCGGCGTGAGCTTGTGCAGCTCGGGCATGCCGTTGGCGCGCGGGCCCTGGAAGCGCACGACCGCCACCACGTCGCCGTCCAGCTCGCCGGCGGAGAACGCCTCCTGCAGCCGGGCCTGGCTGTCGAAGACGCGCGCGGGCGCCTCGACGACGTGGTGCTCCGGCTCCACCGCCGAGACCTTGACCACCGCCCGGCCGAGGCTGCCGCGGACCATGCGCAGGCCGCCGTCGGCGCTGAAGGGGTCGTCGGTGCCGCGCAGCACCGTGGTGTCGGTGCTCTCCTCGGGCTCCTCATCCCAAATCAGGCCGTCGGCGCCGAGGGCGGGGCGCCGGCGGTAGCGGTCCAGGCCGGCGCCGGCGACGGTGGCGACGTCCTCGTGCAGCAGCCCGCTGTCCAGCAGCCGGCCGATCAGGTACGCCATGCCGCCGGCCTCGTGGAAGCGGTTCACGTCGGCGGCGCCGTTGGGGTACATGCGGGCCAGCAGCGGCACGACCTCCGACAGTGCGGCGAAGTCGTCCCAGGTCAGCTCGATTCCGGCGGCCTGGGCCACCGCCACCAGGTGCAGGGTGTGGTTGGTCGAGCCGCCCGTGGCCAGCAGCGCGACCACCGCGTTGACGACGGCGCGCTCGTCGACGACCTCGCTGATGGGGGTGTAGCGCTCGCCCAGCGCCGTCAGGCCCGTCACCGCCCGCCCGGCCGCGGCGGTCAGCGCGGTGCGCAGCCCGCTGCCGGGCTGTTCGAAGCTGGCGCCGGGCAGGTGCAGGCCCATGACCTCCATCAGCATCTGGTTGGAGTTGGCGGTGCCGTAGAAGGTGCAGGTACCCGGCGCGTGGTAGGCGGCCGACTCGGCCTGCAGCAGCTCGGCGCGGTCGGCCTTGCCCTCGGCGAAGCGCTGGCGGATTCCGGCCTTCTCCTTGTTGGGCAGGCCTGAGGGCATGGGTCCGGCGGGCACGAACGCGACCGGCAGGTGGCCGAAGGACAGGGAGCCGATCAGCAGTCCGGGCACGATCTTGTCGCACACGCCCAGCATCAGCGCACCGTCGAACATGTCGTGGGACAGCGCGACGGCGGTGGCCATCGCGATCACGTCGCGGCTGAACAGGGACAGCTCCATGCCCGCGCGGCCCTGGGTGATGCCGTCGCACATGGCGGGCACGCCGCCGGCGAACTGGGCGACGCCGCCGGCCTCGCCGACGGCCTCCTTCAGCAGCGCCGGGTAGTCGGCGAGCGGCTGGTGGGCCGAGAGCATGTCGTTGTAGGCCGAGACGATCGCGATGTTGGGCTTGGCGGAGTGGCCCAGCGCGAGCTTGTCGCCCGGAGAGCAGGCGGCGAACCCGTGGGCGAGGTTGGTGCAGCCCAGCCCGGAGCGGGCCGGGCCCTCGGCGGCCGCCGCGCGCATCCGCTCCAGGTAGGCGCTGCGGGTGTCGGCGCTGCGTTCGGCGATGCGCTGGGTGACCTCGGCTATCCGGGGGTGGGGCGTCATCGTGGGGGCTCCGTTCCGTGGCGGGGGAGGGTGTGCTCGGTCCGACGCGGCCGCGCCGTGCCCCCGGGCGCGGGGGCCGGGGGAGCGGGGCCGTCGGGAGGCCGGCGCGGGCCCCGTGCCGGTGCAGGGGGCGTGTCGGCGCTCCAGGGGGCGGTGGGAGGGGCGTGATCGGCGGGCGGGGCGCGCCGACGGCCGGGTGCGGGCTCCCCGGAAACATAGCGGCCGCTTCAGTTACTGGACAAGCTCACTTCTGAACATTGCTTTACAAAAGTGCACATGTTCGCGTCGGTTGCGTGCGGAAGCATGGTTCAATTGGGCATGCCCCGCAGCAAGGCCGCATCCGCCGCCCCCGCCTCCAGCGGACGCGTGCTGGAGCTCATCCGCACCGGCGAAGCCGCCACCCGCACCGAGATCGGCCGACTGACCGGGCTGTCGCGGCCCGCTGTGGCGCTGCGCGTCACCGAGCTGCTGCGCCACGGCCTGGTCACCGAGGGCGCGACCGCACCCTCCAGCGGCGGCCGCCCGCCCGCCCGACTGGAGTTCAACGCGGCCGGCGGCGTGGTCCTCTCCGCCGTACTGGGTATCTCCCGCAGCCAGGCCGCGGTCTACGACCTGGGCGGCGGCCTGCTGGCCGTCGCCGGAGGCTCGCCCGAGGTCGAGCACGGCCCGCACATCGCCCTGCCCTGGCTGCTGGACACCTGGCAGCGGCTGCTGGAGGAGTGCGGGTGCAGCGCCGCGGACGTGCGCGGCAGCGGCATCGGCGTGCCCGGCACCGTCGAGTTCGCCACCGGGCGCACCGAGACCCCGCCGGTGCTGGCCGGGTGGGGCGGCGCGGACATCGCGCCCCTGGTGGCCGAGCGGTTCGCCGCCCCCGTCGTGGTCGACAACGACGTCAACGCCATGGCGCTGGGCGAGCACCGCGCCGTGCACCCCGGCGTCGGAGACCTCCTGTTCGTCAAGGTCTCCACCGGCATCGGCGCGGGCGTCGTCGCCGGCGGCGCCCTGCTGCGCGGCTCGCTGGGCGCGGCCGGAGAGATCGGGCACATCCCCGTGCGCGACGGCGGCGGCACGCCCTGCCGCTGCGGCAACACCGACTGCCTGGAGGCGGTGGCGGCCGGACCGGCGCTGCTGGAGCGCATGGCCGAGCAGGGGCGCCCGGTCGCGGGCGTGGCCGAGCTCGCCGGCCTCGCCCAGGAGGGCGACCCCGACGCCGTGCGACTGGTGCGCCAGGCCGGCCGCAGGCTGGGCGAGGTGCTGGCGGGGGCGGTCAACCTGCTCAACCCCGAGGTGATCGTGCTGGGCGGGCTGTTGGGCCGGGCCCACGACCACCTGGTCGCCGGAGTGCGCGAGGTCGTCTTCAAGCGCTCCATCCCGCTGGCCACCCGCCAGCTGCGCGTGGTCGGCAACCGCAGCGGCGAGCAGGCGGGGCTGCGCGGCGCCGCGGCCGCGGTGCTGGAGAGCGTCCTGGCGCCCGAGGCCGTCAACGCCCGCATCGCCGCGCAGCGGTGAGCGCTCGGCGAGCGATCCGAACCTCCGTTGCGCGGGTTCGGATCCGCTGGCTAGGCTGGGAGCGGCGGTGTTTCGCGCCCAACCTCCCTACCGGTGCTCACGCCACCGGCGTCGGCGGAGGCAAAGGGGACCTCGCGTTCTCGAAACAGCGCGTCGCATACCCGATCGGTCCGCGGCGGAGCCGGAGCGTGAGTCCGCTCGGCCGTTGCGTGGCCAAGGAGTATGCGATGACCGGCAACAAGTCGTTCAAGAGCCGGGTGCGCGCCCGCATGGAGAAGACCGGCGAGAGCTACACCGCCGCACGCCGCCACCTCGTCGGCGCGGCCGAGGACTCCGCCGCCCCCGATGCGACCGCCCCCGCCGGCCCCCGCCCCGAGGGCGTCAGCGCCCTGCTGCCGCCCGACGCCTCAGTGCGCGAGCGCACCGGACGCGGGATCGAGGAGTGGTTCGCCCTGCTCGACGAATGGGGCGCCCGGCAGCGCACCCACACCGAGATCGCCCGCCACCTCACCGCCGACCAGGGCGTGGACGGCTGGTGGGCGCAGTCGGTCACCGTGGCCTACGAGCAGAGCCGCGGTATGCGGGCCCCCGGCCAGCGCTCCGACGGCTCCTTCTCGGCCACCGCGAGCAAGACCGTCGCGGTCTCCGCCGATCGCCTCTTCGCCGCCTTCGCCGACTCCGGGGTGCGCGAGCGGTGGCTGCCCGGCGCCCCACTGCGGGTGCGCACCGCCACCCCGGCCAGGTCGTGGCGCGCCGACTGGTCGGGCGCCGGCGCCGGACGGCTGGTGGCGGCCTTCACCGCCAAGGGGCCGGACAAGGCGGCCGTCTCCCTCGAGCACGAGAAGCTGCCCGACGCGGAGGCGGCCGCGGCGATGCGCACCCACTGGCGCGAGCGCCTCCAAGCCCTCAAGCACCTGCTCGAAGACTCCTGACCCGGCAGGCGGCCCGGCCTGGCGGCAGCATCCGGGCCGCCCGCCGCAATGCCGTCTGGCAGAGGGCCTGCGCCGGTTGCCGAGTAGTGCGCGTGGGGTGCCGGCGCACCGTTGTGCTTGCGGGGGGTTTAGCGGGCCTGGCGGGGTGCCGTGCGGTAGTGGGTGGTCATCCGGCCCGCGTCGTCGAGGACGTGGAAGGCCACCGCCGGGGGGTGGGTCTCGTAGGCGCTGCGGGCGTCCTCCCACGGCAGCGGCGACATCCCGACCGTGCCGGGCGCGACCAGCAGCGGGCGCTGGGCGAACGCGGTGGCCGCCGGCGTGTGGGCGTGGCCGCACAGCAGGCCGGCCACCTGCGGGTGGCGCGACAGCAGCACCGCCAGCCGGTCGGGCCCCTGCATGGCGATCCCGTCGACGTAGGGCACGTGCAGGGGGACCGGAGGATGGTGGAACCCCAGCACCACCGGG
The DNA here is from genome assembly GCF_039531585.1 of Streptomonospora arabica. Classification (NCBI taxonomy): domain Bacteria; kingdom Bacillati; phylum Actinomycetota; class Actinomycetes; order Streptosporangiales; family Nocardiopsidaceae; genus Streptomonospora; species Streptomonospora arabica. The sequence goes on from NZ_BAAAQI010000006.1 coordinate 64,332, forward strand.
GTGCCGCGCAGCCCGGTGAGGGTCTCCTCCAGCCACTCCAGCGTCTCCTCGGAGAGCAGGCCGCCGGCCTCGCCGGGCACCGTGGAGTCGCACAGCACGACGGCGCCGCCGCCGGTGCGGTGCACCGCGTTGACCGGGGCCTCGCCGGCGGCCTTCTCGCCCAGCACCACCCGGCGGAAGGCCGCCCGCCCCTCGCCGACGTCGTGGTTGCCGGGACAGCTCACCACCGAAAGCCGCCCCGACAGCAGCGCGCGGGCCTCCTCCAGTTCGCCGACCGCGCCGTGCTCGGTCAGGTCGCCGGTGACGACCAGGGCGTCCAGCGAGCCGGCGATCCCGTTGAGGTAGGCCATCACCTGCTCGACCCGCTCGCGGGAGCGGGCGCCGCCGTCGATGTGCAGGTCGCTGATGTGGGCCAGGGTGATCAAGGTCCGTCCTTCGCGCGTATTCGGCCGTGGGGGCGGGCCGGCGCTGCGGCCCGGGACCGAACTCTAGCCGCGGAACGCGGCCGCTTCCTGCGCCGGAGGCGGTGTCGTCGGCACCGGCGCCGCTCCTCGCGCTCACCGGCCGGCGCTTCCCGGGCTGGCGTGCCAGAGCTTGCGCGGCGCCGCAGCGGCGCCCGCCGGCGCGATGTCGGCGTAGGTCGACAGCTCGTAGCCGTTGGCGTAGCGGATCCGCCGCCCGCCGACGCCGCTGACCGGCACGCTCTCGGGATCTTTTTCCAAGCGCTCGCGCAGCGCCGCAGCGGCGCCCTCGCCGCCCTCGTGCCAGATCCGCGCCAGCTCCTCCAGGTCGTAGGCGTGGGTGGCGTTGACCGTCGCCATGCCCGAGCCGACCCGGCGCACCCTGCCGCGCACCGCCAGCAGCCAGGACCCGAAGACGGTGGCGGCGCAGCGCTCCTGCACCGACTCGAAGAACGTCAGGTCCACCAGGCCGGTGGCGTCGTCCAGTGTGGTGAAGATGATGCGCTGGCCCGAGCGCACCGCCGGGGTCTGGGTGGCCACCTTCACCCCCAGCACCAGCACCTGCGAGCCGGCCGGGACCGCGGCCAGGTCGCGGGCGCGCACCGCGCCGCACAGCGCGCCCAGGGCGGCGGTCAGCTCCGCGTAGCAGTCCAGCAGGTGCCGGGAGGCGTCGTAGCCCAGCACCTCGAGCTCGGCCTGGACCGCGTCCACCGGCGTCATCGGCGGCAGCCCCCGGTCGCAGGGCTCCTCGGCGGCGGCCTCCAGGGCGATGGGCAGCTGACCGCCGCCCAGCGACCGGCGGGCGGCGCGGTCCAGCGCGCTCACCCGCAGCAGCAGGTCGCGCCGGCTCGGGCCGCCCGGGTGCGGGGAGCCCTCGTCGATGCCGTAGAGGGAGTCGAAGGCGCCCACCCGCACCAGCCCCTCCAGCACGCCGCGGGAGAGGCGGGCCCGGTTGGCGGCGTCGTTCAACGAGGCGTAGGGGCGCCCGGCCGCGAGCGCGTCGATCTCGGCGTCGGTGATGCCCTTGACGTCGGCCAGCGCGGCGCGGATGCCCGGCCCGCCCTGCGGCGCGGTCTCCACGCGCCACTCGCGCCCGGAGCGGTTGACGTCCACGCCCAGCACCGCGACGCCGAAGCGGCGGGCGTCGTCGAGGATGGCGCGGCGCGGGTACATGCCCGGGTCGTGGGTGAGGACCCCGGCGTAGAAGGCCGCCGGGTGGTGCCGCTTCAGCCACGCCGACTGGTAGGTGGGCAGCGCGAACGCCGCGGCGTGGGCCTTGCAGAACCCGAAGGCGCCGAAGGAGGAGAGGATCCGCCAGACCTCCTCGACCACCGGCTCGCTGTGGCCGCAGTCGCGGGCCATGGCCGTGAAGCGCAGGCGCACCTCCTCCTTGCCCTCGTCGGTGCCCAGCTGCCGGCGCATCGCCTCGGCCTGGTCCAGCCCGCAGCCGGTCATGGCGTGCAGCACGGCCGCGACCTGCTCGTGGAAGACGACCACCCCGCCGGTCGAGGCCAGTACCCGCGACAGCACCGGGCTGGGGGCCTCGGGGTCGCGCTCGCCGTCGCGCGCGGCGATGAAGGGGGTGATCATGTCGCTGTTGACCGGGCCGGGGCGGAACAGCGAGATGTCGGCGATGAGGTCGTCCATGCTGTCCGGGCGCAGCCGGCTGACCAGCTCGCGCTGGCCGGGCGACTCGATCTGGAAGCAGCCCAGGGTGGCCGAGGAGCGGATCATCGCATAGGTCGCGGGGTCGTCGTCGGGCAGCGAGTCGAGGTCGATGCGCGCGCCCCCGGTGCGCTCGACCTCCGACAGCGCGTGCGTCATGGCCGACTGCATGCGCACCCCGAGGACGTCGAGCTTGATCAGTCCCATCTCCTCGACGTCCTCCTTGTCGTACTGGACCATGTCGTAGCCGATCCGGCTGGGCTCCAGCGGCGCCCGGTCGCCCAGGGAGGCGTCGGAGACGACGATTCCGCAGGGGTGCAGGGCGATGTGGCGGGGCAGCCCGTCCAGGCGCTCGGCCAGCCTGAACAGCGTCTCCACCGGGTAGTCGGCCAGGCCGCCGGAGCGCAGTTCGGGCAGGTCGGCGCAGGCCGCCCGGATCTGGCGGGCGCGGATGTGCGGGAACGCCTTGGCCAGCACGTCGATCTCGTGCGGCGGGATGCCCATCACCGAGCCCACGTCGCGGATGGCGCTGCGTGCGCGGTAGGTCTCCATCATCGACACGCAGGCGGCGTCGGGGTAGGCGTCCAGGATCACCCGGTAGGCGTCCAGCCGGCGGGCCGACTCCACGTCCAGGTCGATGTCGGGCAGGCCGGTGCGGCTGTCGGTGAGGAAGCGCTCCATCAGCAGCCCGTGGGCCAGGGGGTCCACGGCCGAGATGCCGATGAGGCGGTTGACCAGGCTTCCGGCGCCCGAGCCGCGGATGGAGCAGCGGATGCCCTGCTCGCGGATGCGGTGGGCGATGTCGGCCACGGTCAGGAAGTAGGCGCAGAACCCCTTGCGTTCGATGACCGCCAGTTCGTGGGCGAGCCGGGAGCGGGCGCGCCGGTCGCCCTCCAGGCCCAGCCGGGCCATCCCCTCCCGGCAGGTCAGCCACAACCGCTCGCGGGCGGCGGGGATGTCGGGCAGGTGGTGGCGGTCCATGCCCAGGTCGGCGCCGGGGTCCAGGCGGCAGGAGGCGGCCAGGGCGCGGGTGTGGGCCAGCAGCCGCCGCACGGCGGTGCGGTCGGGGCCGCAGATCCGCTCGGCGACCTCGGTCATCTCGGCGGTGGTCTTCAGGTAGGCCTGGGACCCGCCGGACTCGGACGGCGCCCCGCCGCCCGGCAGCCAGCGCCGCGCCTCGTCCAGGACGCGGGCGACCTCGGCGCCGGAGCGGCGGGGATAGCGCACGGCGTTGCCCAGTACCGCCAGGGTGCGGGTCTCCTCGGCCAGGCGCAGCATCGCGGTCGCCCGGCGGTGCTGGGCGGGCCCGTAGTGGTCGACCAGCTCGACGGCGGTCTCGGCGGCCTCGCGCCAGGCCTCCAGGCACCGGCGGGCGCGCTCCATGCGGTGCTCGGCCGCCGCCAGGCCGACGTCGGACTCGGGTCCGGCGAGCACGACCAGCCCTTCGGCGTGCTCGGCCACCATCGCGTGGGAGACGGCGGGAACACCGCGCGCCCCGGCGGCGTGTGCGGCGCTGACCAGCCGGCACAGGGAGGCCCAGCCGCGCCGGCCGCGGGCCAGCACGACCACCCGCCCGCCCTCGGGCGCGGCCACGGCCAGGTCGGCACCCAGAACCGGGGCGATCCCGACCCGCTCGCAGGCGCGCACGTGCTTGACCGCGCCGTAGAGGCCGTCGCGGTCGGTCAGCGCGAGCATGTCCATGCCCAGTTCGGCCGCGCGCTCGACCAGCGCGTGCGGCGGCGCGGTGCCGTGGCGCATCGACGCCGAGGAGGCGGTGTGCAGGTGCGCGAAGGCGTCGGTCATCAGCGTCGGCCCTTCGGGCGCGCCGCGGTGGTGACGAGTACTGCGGCCATGGCTCCCCCCGTTGGCTCGGCCAAAGCGGGGCAGTCGGCGCCGCGCCCGGGGAAGAGGGCCGAAATCGAACCCGTGTACGAATACTAGCGCACGGATGATCATGGATAAAACCATGAGCAGGCAAATCACGGTCGCGGCCCGTGCCGAGGCCCTCCCGGATGCGGCGTGGCGGCGGGGGTTCCCATCTTCCGCGGCGCCACGATGGTGGCGCGCGGCACACCCGTCACCCGGGCGGCGAACCGGCGCCGCGCCCCGAACACGGGGCGCCGATCCCACCCCTTACCCGAGACGGAGACGCCCGGCCATGTGGAGCGGAATCTGGAGCGACCTGATGATCATCGGCGTGCCGCCGGCGGAGAAGGTGATCCGCACGGTCGCGGTCTACGCGGCGCTGGCGGTGCTGCTGCGCGTCCTGGGCAAGCGCGACACCGCCCAGCTCAACACCATGGACCTGGCCGTGATGCTGCTGCTGGCCAATGTGGTGCAAAACGCCATCTACGAACCGACATCCCGCACCGACCCTACTCCGAACCCACCGACCAGCAACGGAACCGCACGTCAGCGAGGCACTAGGCCACAATACCGCGAACCGGCGCCCGGCGACAGCCCGACTCATCTGGAGTGGATCTGGAGCAGCAATCGCGGTACGGCGCCAGCAGCCCGTCCACCACCCCCACCGGCGAGTGCGGCTCCATCCGCGCACGGGACGCCAGCGTGGCCTCCCACCGCTCCTGCAGCCCCTCCACCAGACGCCGCCGCATCCCCTCCGTGGGGTGGGAATACCTCGCCTGCACCGACCCGTCAGAGTGGCCCATGCGCTCATCCATCAGCGGCGACGGGACCCCCAGCTCCTCCATCAGGGTCTTGTGGGAGTGCCGCAGCGAATGCAGCACCATCCCCGGCGCGAGCGGCGCCCAGCACGCCACGGCCAGATCCGGCCGCGCATAGGTCCGTGTGGAGCGGTCCATGATCCCGATCTCGCGGCCCTCGGGCGGGGCGTCCACATACACCGGCCGGCGCGCCTGCTGCGTCGGGTATAGCACCCCCCGCGCGGCCGGGTAGAAGCACTGGTCACCGAAACCGGTGCGCCGCCAGTGCGGGTTCCCGCGCACACCCGCGAACACGTGGATCCCCGGCGGGTGCCGGTACCTCTTAGGTTCACCCTCCCCGCAGGGGCACCATTCGCCGACTGCGGCCGGGTGGGTCACCTGCCGGGCCTGGCGCGCCAGCAGGTCGGCGAGGAACGGCGGTAGATCCACGTCGCGCACGGAGCCGTCCTTGGGGTCTCGCCGCTGCAGGGCGGAGCCGTGGCGGGCGAGCTGCCACCGGATCTGGAGCGCCTCAGCGGATAGGAGGCTTCTTTCCAACCCGATCGCCTCGCCCCAGCGGACGCCGGTGTAAAACATCGCCGTGGTGAGAGTGAACTCGTCGCCGCGCCCGCTCATTACGGCTGTCCGCTCGGCGATGAGGAACGCGGTGAGCGGGTCGATGGCGCCGCGGGCCGCCCGCTCCTGCTGCCGCTGTTTGCGTTTGGGTGCGACCCGCCCCCGGCCCCGCCGCACGGCGGCGGGGTTGCGAGACATGTGCCCGCGGGCGGCGGCGTCGGCGCACAGGGTGTAGAGCATCCACCGGATGCCGTTGATGCTGTTGCGGGCGTACCCGGCGTCTTCGAGGTCTTTGACCCAGCGGGCGACGTCGTTGTCGGCGTCCTGCAGGTCGCGCAGGGTCCAGTCGCCCCACCGGGGGATGACGTGGTTCTGCAGCCAGGACAGGTAGCGCTCCATGGTGGAGGGTTCGAGGTCGAGGGCCCTGTACCAGTCGAGCGCCCATTCTTCGAGGCTCATGTGGGAGCGGGAGTTGGCGCGGGATCCGCGCCGGCGGATGTCGGCTTCCTGGTCGTTGGCGTGGTCCAGCGCGCTCTTCTTGGTGTCGAAGCCGCTGAGCTTGAGGAGCTTGCCGTCGGGGCCTTTCCAGCAGGCTCGCCAGGATTTCACGAGCTTTTCGGCGTAGGCCACGGCGGCTCCTCGGGGTCGGGGTCTCCTATTGTGCCCGGACCTGGTGCCGGCCGGGGAGTGGTCCGCGACATGACTGGGCCCCCGCCTCTCCCTCCCTGGGCGGGGGCCGTGGTCGTCATTCCCAACGGAACTGGGTGGGGATGAGGTGCGGGAGGCACCGCATCCACAGCAGGTGCGACAGGTAGCGCCTCCAGTCGGCTCGAATCGCCTCGGGGGGCGCGTCGACGCCGAAGATCGGGAAAAAGGCGCGCTGCTCGGGGATGGTCATGTCGGTCACGAGGTGGGGGATGATGCTCTCGGCGAGCTCGCCCCGCCTCTCGATGAGCAGTGTGCAGTGCGCTTTGCGCTGGATGCGCAGTGGCGCGTCGGTGTCGGTCATGGTGTCGGTGGTGATCCGGACTGGTCGGATCGTCGGGTCAATGATCCGGTGTTTCGGTAGGTAGAGTCCGTATTCGTCGTTGAATTCGGGTTCCACGGATCCCCCCTTTGGATTTTTGGGCCATCGCCCCCCTCTGTTTTGCGGGCCGCCATATCCCGGGGAAGGACCTTGATCCTATGTCGGACATGTGTTCGTGACCAGGGGTGATCCGCAGGAAATTCGTGTGACGGGTGTTTATCGGACGTGTCCACGAAATGGTGCGGGCATACGTAAGCCGCCGGTCCGCGCCTCGACCGGCGGTTAAATTTAGCCTGCCCTAAATTGTGTCAGTCCTCCCGAGGGTCTTTTGGGGGGTTCGCCCGGGGAAGCATCGACGCCTCTGGGTAGGCGTCAAGATCGTCGCGGAAACGCTGGACGACATAGCCGATGCCGCGTTCCGCGCTCAGCGTTTGCAGCACATGCTCATCGCTCCGGGTCGCTGGGTTGTGCCTGGTCAGCACGTAGCGGATGCGGGCATCGCCGACGCGCCGCCACCGCAGCACCTCGCCCTCGCGCAGGTGGGGCTCGCCGGCGAGGTAGCCGTCCCACTGCTCGTCGGCGGGGTCGCCGGAATCGTGGGGCGGCGCCGATAGCGGGGCGGCGCCGCCTGCGGCCGGCGTCGATTCGCCGACGAGGATCGCCTCGATGGTTCCCGGGGGGAATTCGTAGGCGAGGTCGAGCTCGACGAGGGTGCCGCGGCCGAACGTGTGCTGCCGCCCGCCCTCGGCGCGCTGGAGGGTCTTGTAGTTGACGCCGGTGGCGCGTGAGAACTCGCTGAGGTTCTTGTATCGCGGGTCGAGTTCGACCCGGCGTGTTCGTAGTCGTCTGGCCAGGTCAAGCCAGACATCGTCACTGTTGGTCACCGGGTGCTCCTCTCGGCGTCACGACGAGTATGCGGACTCAGTAGGACGCGCGCAACACAGCATAGACCCCGTGTCACCCCGGGGATAGATGCATGTCCCCTCAAGGCCATGCGCGTCCTACTGAGTACTAGGAATCGCGATTGCATGAGCATTCGTGTCCGAGCAGGTCTTGCATCTTCGGACTGTGAGTCCTAACGTGTCCTACATGCCAGCCAAACCGACCGCCCGACACAACGGAGCCGCCATCCGCGGCATCCGCGTCAGCCAGGGCCGCACCTGCCGAGAGGTCGCAGAGCGCGTCGGCATCCACGAACAGACCCTGCGGAACCTGGAGCTCTACGACTCCACCAACCAGCCGCAGGACGCCGAACGCCGCCGCCACGTCGGTATCGAACTCGCCTACAAGATCGCCCGCGAGCTGAGCGTGCCCATCAACGCGATCCTCCTCGACCCCATCGGCCATGAGCAGGCCGAGCCCGAGGAGGTGCCCACCTCATGAGCACTGAACTGCTTTCCGATCGCGACGTCGCCGACCGGCTCGGCCTCAAAGGCACCCGGTGGGTCGCCGACCAGGCCCGCGCCGGCGTGTTCCCGCACCTCAAGGTCGGGCGCAGCCGCCGCTACACCGAGGCGCACGTCGAGGAGATCCTCCGGATCTGCGAGGAGCGCCCGCGTGCGGCCCGCACACGACCCGAGCCCGCTCCCGGGCGGGCGGCGCCCCGCGGCGGCGAGGTGCGCCGGTTCGAGCGCAAGGTCCCCCGCAAGCTGCGGCCATCTTCCTGACCGCATGAAGACGGCGCCCGGTCGCAGCCACGACCGGACGCCAGGCCCCTACTCGGAATCCAGAAGAAGGAGATCAGGGCCATGACGATTATGCACCCCGCGCCGCTGGGCGCGAACACCACCACCGACAACGCCATCCCCGACGCCGCCCGGATCGCCGCGACCATCGCCGCGATCGTCCAGTCCGCCGGCGTCACCCGCGAGGTCGCCTTCAGCATCGATCACTTCGGTGAGCGCGGCGAGCGGCCCACGGTGACCGTGACCGCGGCCCGGTGGGTGGCCTACGCCGACCGTGAGGAGCTGCTGCGCCGCGTCGCCCGGTCGATCGGCCTCGCGCTGGGCCTGCGGGTGAGCGAGCACCACGGCCGCCGGTGGATCTCCGGGTCCATCACGCGCGACGGGGTGGACTACTTGGTGACCTCCGCGCTGTCGGGAGGCGAGCAGTGATGGCCGCGCCGACCCGCCCGCACCCGCTCGCTGACCTGCTCGCCGAGGCCGGTGTGGAACTGACCCCCGAGCAGGCCGCCTACGTCGAGATGACCGAGGCCACCGGCCACGACCAGGCCGCGTGCTCGCTGCTGCGCACGTTCGCCGCGCACCTGGCGCCCGCGCCCCGGCAGGAGCTGCGGTCCGCGCACTTCGTGGACCTCGTCTCCCACCCCGCCGGCGCCGACTGCGACGCCGCGCGCGGCCTGCCCACGTACATGACCGTCGGGCTCGACCACGAGGGCCCGTGGTGGCACTGCAGTCGCCACTGCAAAGCACACCGCGGCCTGGTGGACACGGCCTACGAAGCGGTCTCCGCCCGCGACCACCTGGACACCTACCACCAGGGCTGGAGGTCCGGAGATGACCGCTGAATCCGCCGTGCTCTTGGGCATCGCCGCCGCCGTGACCGTCGCGGTCGTGATCGGGTCCATGGCGCTGGGGTGGGTGCTGCGCGGCCGCGATGACCGCCGCATGCGCGACACCGCCCGGGCGCTGCGGGGCCGTGTGCACGAGCTGGAGGACTGCCTGGCGCTGGAGCAGCGCGTGGTCCTGGCCCTGGGTGAGCACCTGCCCGAGGACACCGTCCGCACCGCTGTCGACTCGGTCACCGGCGCTTCCGAGGGGAGGCACGGGCGATGAGCGAGACCCGCCCCGACGCCGCCCCCGCTTCGTTCAGCGACGCCTTCGACGGCATGGACTCCTGCATCGAGCACGTCCTGACCCTGCGCGAGCAGTGGGCCGACGGCGACGACGTCACCGCAGAGATCCACGACCTGCTGGGCCAGGTGGGCGCGTTCGCGGGGCTGCTGGCCGCCGCCCACGACGCCGAAACCGAGGAATCCGCACTGCTCGCCGAGGCGACGCCCGAGGACTTCATGGAGGACCCCCGATGAGCTACCGATCCGACGCCGACCCGCCGCCCACCCAGCACCTCATCAACGAGCTCGGCGACCGCTTCGACCGCATCGAGCACTTGCGCGATGAGTGGGTCGCCGGCGCCCAGACCGGCCGGGAGATGCAGGTCCGCATCACCGAGGTGGTCGACCTGGCTGCGCGGCTCGCTGACGCGCAGGCCGCTGACGACATGCTCGCCGCGGCGCACGCGACCGCGCTCCGCCAAGCGGGAGGTGTCCAGTGACCGCCGCTGAGTTCGTCTACGAGGTCACGTCGGGGCTGCTGCTGGTCGCCGCGTGGGTGGCCGCGGCCCGCATCAAGGAGGCCCTGCGATGACCGCCACGCAGACCCCGACCGGCCGCCTCCTCGGCACCTGGCCCGACGGCTCCGCGGATTGGCATGCCGCCCGCGCCGGCCGGTTGGGCGGGTCCGACATGGCCGCCGTTCTCGGCCGGTCCCCGTGGACCAGCCCGTACCGGCTGTGGCACCTCAAGGCCGGGCGCGTGCAGGAGGAGCCCACCACGCCGGAGCAGGCCCGCGGCCACTACCTCGAAGACGGCATCCGCCGCTGGTGGGGTGACCAGAATCCCGAGTTCGAGATCTCCACGGGCGGCACCTACGTGCACGCCGAGCGGGACTACCAGCTCGCCAACCCCGACGGCATCGTGCTGGAGGGCGGTGAGCCGGTCGGGATCCTGGAGGTCAAGACCGACGGCCAGGACGACCCCGACACCTGGGGAAAGTCCGGCACCGACGAGATACCGCTCTACTACCGCACCCAGATCCTCTGGTACCTCGACGCGCTGGGCCTGGAGGTCGCCCACGTCGCCGTGCTCACCGCCCGGCTGGAGTTCCGCCACTACACGGTGCGCTACGACGCCGACGAGGCCGCGGCCCTTCGGTTCCGCGCCGAACTGTTCCTCGACTCGCTGGCGTTCAACGCCCCGCCGGACTTCGACGGCGCCACGTCGACCTACCAGACCGTGCGCGAGCTACACCCGGCCATCGACGGCACCCCCGTCGAACTGACCTACGCCGAGGCCGCGGCCTACTGCTCAGCGAAGCACGCGCTGGAGGCCGCGAAGGAGCGCGAACTCTACGAGCGGTCCGTGCTCGCCGACCGCATGGGTTCGGCGAAGAAGGCCACCTACTGCGGCGTGACCATCGGCACCCGCCAGTCCCGAGGCGGCGGCGACCCGTTCTTCGTTGCCGGCCGGAAGCTGCCCGACATGCCCGCCCCCACCGCCCAGGAAGCAGAGGCTGCCTGATGAGTACCACGACCGACCTCGAAGTTTCCCGCGCCGGCGCTTTGGCGCTGGACCCGGCCCAGACCGAGTGGACCGATCCGCAGCGTTCCGCGCTGGAGCAGCTCGGTATCGCCAATGCTCCGGCCGGGGATCAGTTGGTGTTCTTGCACCAGGCGCAGCGCACCGGATTGGACCCGTTCGCGAAGCAGATCTATATGATCGCGCGCCGTGATTCCCGCGCCCCGGGCGGGTTCAAGTACACGATCCAGGCCGGGATCGACGGGCTTCGGGTGATCGCTGAGCGCACGGGCCGCTACGAGGGTCGCACCCCGATCAGCTGGTGCGGCGAGGACGGCATCTGGCGCGACGTGTGGCTGGACCCCAACCGGCCGCCGGTGGCCGCCCGGTGCGGGGTCTACAAGCGCGGGTTCCGCGAGCCGCTGGTCTCGGTGGCGATCTTCCGCGAGTACGCCGCGACGAACAAGGACGGCACCTACAGCAGCATGTGGTCGACGAAGGGCGCCCACATGATCGGGAAGGTCGCGGAGTCCCTCGCACTGCGTGCGGCCTTCCCTCAGGACCTGTCGAGCATCTTCACCCCGGAGGAGACCGAGAAGGACGCCGACGTGCCGCAGGACGAACCCGGTGCGGGGAAGCCGGGGGAGCGCATCGAGACGGTGTCCGGCCCTCCCGCGGAGTACGCCCAGCCGGTAAGCGAGCCGATGATCGGCCCCAAGCAGACCGACGAGATGTTCGGCCGGTTCAAGGACCTGGACCTCGGCAAGGACGCGGCGCTGGCGCTGTGCTCGGAGGTCGCGGGCCGCGAGATCGCGGTGACGCGGCTGCTGACGGCGGCTGAGGCTGACGCGGTCATCGACCGGCTGGCCGACCTGGCCCGTGAGCGCTCGGGCGAGCAGCAGATTGAGCCGCAGGGCGAACCGCCGGAGACGGACGAGAACGGCGTCGTGGACGCCCACATCGTCGAGGACGAGCCGGCCAGCGCCGACGAGGCCGACGCCCTGTGGCCGGAGGTTGCGCAGCCGGGGAGCGCCCGGTGATCGCCCGCTTGTTTGGCCGCCGCCCCGTGCGGGCGGCGGCCCCCGCCCCCGAGGTGCCGCTGACGCCGGGCGAGGTCCACGCCGCGATCTCCGTGGCGTCGGTCAACCTCGACCAGGCCGGCCACACCCTCACCGACGCGCACGCGGCGCTGGACGCCTACTGGGACACGCTCGACCCCGCCGACCTGCAGGCCGCGCACCAGGCCGGGTCCGATCTGATCCGCGCGGTGGGGCGCTACCAGTCCGCGCTCGCACGCACCCGCCGAGGAGGTGCCTCATGAACCGCATCCGCACCGCGCTGCACGAGGCGTACCTGACCATGCGGGACTTCGCGGCCCCGCCCGAACTGGAACCGGCCCCCGCCCCTGTCCAGCCGCGCGCGGCCGCGCCCGAGCCGCACACCGACGTGGTGCACCCGACCGGGACCGACCCGACCGAGGACACCGTGCAGGCGTGGCTCGACGGTGTGGTCGCGCCGGTGCCCGAGGACGGCTGTTTCCACTGCGACCTGCCGCCCTACAAGCACGGCGTGAAGGTCGAAGGTCACAAGGCTCCCGACCTCGGCGACGACGGGTTCCGCTACGCCGCCCTGGTCGGAAAGCACCAGTACGCCGAGCCCACGATCTTCCAGATCAACCAGCGCAGACGCGCCCAGGGGGTGACCCAGTGACCCCCGAAGAGGCCGCGTGGGTGCGCGAGCACGCGTGGATGGGCCAGCTCCAACGCGAGTACGCAGCCCTGCCCGGGGTGACGCACACGTGCACATGCCAGTTCGGTCCGACCGGGCACTGCGGGGTGGGCCAGCACGACCAGTGCCAGAGCACCGCCTGGGAGCCAAAGCCCGAGACCTACGTGACCGACGGCAAGGGCAGCGTCCGCTACTTCGCGGATCCGCGGGAGCCCGCGCGGGTGTGGCTGGCACCGACAGCGTGCGGGTGGCTGTGCCCGTGTGGATGCCACCGGCCCGCCGTGGCGGATTGGGCGCCGACCCGCATCGAGCAGCCCGCGCTTTTCTGACCACCCCTGGAACGCGCCGCCCGGGACTGCGGGGGCCCGGGCGGCGCACACCCGCCAACCCCCGCCGCACACGAAAGCAGGAGCCATGGATCAGCCCCGAGTCCTCGGGCTCGACCTATCCGTCACCGCATCCGGAGTCGCCCGCGACGACGGCGCCACCGAGACCATCAAGCCCAAGCGCCAAGGCGACCAGCGCCTCACCGAGATCCGCAAGATCGTCGGTGACGTCACCGGCGGAGCCGAGCTCGTAGTCATCGAGGACTTCGTCGTCCGATCCGCCGCTTCGTCCATCACCGGGATGGTCCACGGCGCCGTCCGCGAGCTTCTGCTCTCCCGCGGCATTCCCTACGCCGTGATCGCTCCGGCGACCCTCAAGGCCTTCGCGACCGGCAAGGGCAACGGCGACAAGACCGCGATGGCCATGGCCGCCTATAAGCGCGCTGAGCGGGAGTTCGCCGACGACAACCAGTGCGACGCGTGGTGGCTGCGCCAGGCCGGGCTGCACCACCTCGGGCGCCCGGAGTTCAGCTTGCCTGCGGATCAGGTGGCGCGGCTGGACAAGGTGGCCTGGCCGGCGCTGCCCAAGGCGGTGGCGTGATGCCGGGCCCGCCTCCTCCGCCGCCGACCGAGGGCGCCCGTACCGCGGCCCGCGAGTCGGTCGCCGAGCGCAACACCAGCCGCGCTTTCGAGGTGGCGGCGCTGCTCGCGCAGGGCCGCACCCGCGGCGAGATCGCCGCCGAGCTCGGCGTGCACCCGAACACCGTCAGCACCTACGCCCGCGCGACGGGGGCCCGCTGCCCCCGCAAGAAGAAGCAGAAGGAGCCCCGATGACCGGCTACCGCGCCTCCGAGCCCGGCACCGTCCGGCTGGCCGCCCGATCCCGGTGGGACTGGGCACAGCACGCCGGGTGTGCCGGCGAGTCCCTGGAGTTGTTTTTCGGCCCCGACGGGGAGCGCCAGCCCGAACGCGAGCAGCGGGAGGCCAAGGCCAAGGAGATCTGCCAGGCGTGCCCGGTGAGGCCTGCTTGCGCCGACTACGCCATCGCCGCGAACCAAAAGCACGGCACGTGGGGCGGCTACACCCCCGAGGAGCGGGTCACCATCCGCCGCTCCCGCATGCGCCGCGCACAGGCAGGGAGGGCCGCCGCGTGAACCCCGACACCCTCCGCCACCGCCGACGCGCCCAACTCGTCGCCGCCGGCCAATGGAACCCGTGGGGCGACCTCGACCAGGTCCGAACCCACATCCGCCACCTGCGCGACACCGGCGTCAGCATGAAGCGCATCGCCGCCCGCGCCGGGGTTGGCGTCTCCACCCTCAGCTACATCATGGGGCCCGCCAGGCTCGTCCAGCGCGGCACCGCCGACCGGATCCTGGCCGTGGCCCCCGATGACCGCCTCAAGGCCGCGATCGACGCTACGGGGGCCCGCCGCCGCGTCCAGGCGCTGCAGGCTCTGGGCTACTCCGGCGCTGATCTGGCGCGGGCCGCGGGGATCTCCCGCCGCACGGTGACGGCTCTGAGTAGCCCGGCCGGCGCCGACGCGGTGCTGCCGTCGACGGCCGGGCGGATCGCCCGCGCCTATGACGAGCTGTGCATGCGCCCGGCGGCGGACTCCAAGTCGGCCCGGACGATGCGGACGTGGGCGGCGAAGCAGGGCTGGTTGCCGCCTCTGGCGTGGGACGACGACAGCATCGACGACCCGGGCGCGGTCCCGGACCTGGGGGAGGCCGTGCCGCGGTTCGTGGCGATCGGTGAGGACGCCGCGGAGCTCGAAGCCCTGGGCTATCCCCGCGACGCGATCGCGGAGCGGTTGGGCGTCACCCGGGGCTATGTGGTGCAGGCGTTGACCGCGCACCGCCGCCGCACTACCGCCCACGAGAAGGCGGCATGAGGACGCCCCGCCGGGGTCTGGCCGGCGGGGCGCACACCCACACAACCACAGGAGGACCGATGGACCTGACCGCAGAACAGCACCAACAGCTCATCGACCAGGGATGGACCCCGCCGCCCGACACCGCCGGGATGCTCGCCGCCGAACGCGAGCGCATCACCAGTGGCAGCAATGTCCTCGGCGGCGGCGAGGGCGACACCACCCCGATCTACCTGCTGGTGCAGGAGCGCACGGACTTCGTGATCGCGGTCGAGCGAAGCACCTACGACCTCTTCGCCGAGACCGACGACTTGCCGGAGCTGCTGGACGACCGCCCCGACGACTACCGCACCACCACCTACACGCTGTTGGACGCCTGACCCCGCTACGGCCCGCGCCGACCTGGCGCGGGCCACAACCACAGGAGGACATGTGAAGTACCGCAAGAAGCCCGTAGAGATCACCGCCCACCAGTGGCTCCGCAACGGCGACCACCCCGACGACTACACCGAAGACCTCATCGACCCCGTCGACGGACGCGTGTGGACCGCCGAGCAGCGCCGCGCGGAGAACTGGGAAGGCGCCGTCGTCCGCTACTTCCGCCACCCCGACATCCCCGGCGACCAGACGTGCAGCAAGTGCGAGCTGCCCATGGACGCCCACGGGTGGATCGACACGCTCGAAGACGGCCACAACGTGTGCCCCGGCGACTGGATCGTGACCGGCGTCGAGGGTGAGCGCTACCCGGTCAAGCCGTCCGTGTTCGAGGCCACCTACGAGCCCGTACCCGCCAACGTAAACGCCTGACCCGACGAGCCGCCCGGGGCCGACCGCCCCGGGCGCAGGAGGCTGCAGTGGACCCCTACTACTCCGACACCAACGTCCAGCTCTACCTGGGCGACGCCCGCCAGGTGCTGCCCGCGCTCAGCATCACCGCGGACTGCGCCGTCGCCGATCCACCGTACTCAGAGACGTCGCTTGCCTGGGACTTCTGGCCCGACGGGTGGCTCGACACCGTAGCCGCGCACACCAGCAGCCTGTGGTGCTTCGGGTCCATGCGGATGTTCCTCGCCCGCGGCGGCGAGTTCGCGGCGGCCGGATGGAAGCTCAGCCAGGACATCGTGTGGGAGAAGCACAACGGCAGCGGGTTCGCGTCCGACCGGTTCAAACGCGTCCACGAAACCGCCACCCACTGGTACCGCGGCCCGTGGTCAGGCATCCGCCACCAGGCGCCCCGCGTGCCCGCCACCTACGACCCCAAGGGCCGCACCGCATCGGCGAGCGCGGTCCGCGTTCCCCACACCGGGACGATCGGCGCCCACGCCTACACCGACGACGGCACCCGCCTCGCCCGGTCGGTGCTGCGGTGCCCCTCGGTGCGGCGCGGTCACCACCCCACCGAGAAACCGGTGCGCGGCCTGCTGGAGCACCTGGTCACCTACGCGTGCCCGCCCGGCGGACTGGTCCTCGACCCGTTCGCGGGGTCCGGGTCCGCGCTGGTGGCCGCCCGCGAGACGGGGAGGCGCTGCATCGGCATCGAGGCTCACGAGCCCTACGCGGAGGCCGCCGCCCGCCGGTTGGCGCAGGACGTGCTGCCCATGGAGGCCGAGTGATGGCGGGCATGCGAAACGCCCGGCGCGCAGGCCGGGGGAGCGGACGAGGGGCGGATTACCGGCCCTCGCCTCGCGGCGCCTTCGGGCCTTCTCGGCGCAGCTTCGCGATGTACTCGCGCGACCAGTCGACCGACCGGGCGATGCGCGCGTTCGACTCGCCGCGCTCGATGGCCTCGAAGATCAGCCGCATCATCAGCTCGCGGTCTTTGTCGATCCGGTCGCGGACATCGCGCAGCTCGGGGATCTCGTCTCGTGCCATGACTGCCATGTTGTCACGCCCTCTATTCAGAACTCTAAGCGGAACTAAGTTGACAGTCGCATGGCGGGGCGCTAATGTCAACTTAGTACGCAACAGAGTTGACACAAGGGAGGCTCCGATGGGCCACGAACCCACCCTCACCCCCGGCCAGCGAGTGCGCGGCTTCCACACCGGCGACGAAGGAACCTTCCTCCGCTACACCAGCGCGGGCTCACCGGTCATCGCCTTCGACAACGCCGTGCACTACCCCGAACTCGCCGTCGAGCCCGGCCTCGCCGTGGCCATCGAGGAGCCGAAGTGACCTACGCCGACATCCTCCGCCGCGCCGCCACACTCCTCGAACGCGAGGGCTGGTGCAGATGCACAACCCTCTACCACCGCGACGCCCGCAACGGCGAAGGCGCGATCTGGGAAGCCGCCGGAGTGCACGAGCCCCCCTTCTACCGCGAGTGCGTCGAGACCGCCAAGCACGTATGCAACCTCGCGGACCGCCACCTGCGCAACCGCGGCCTCGGGCACCTCAGCGCCTACGAGGCCCGCCCCGAAACCACCGCAGCCGACGTGATTACGGCCTTGCGCGCCGCCGCCGAGGAACACGACCACACCTGAGCCCGCCCGATGCCTACGCCGCCCCCACTGGGGGGCGGCCAGGGGACCAGGACGGACCACCCCGACAGATCGGAGACTCCCGTGAACCAGCAGGAACCCCGCACCCTCGCGCAGGTCGAAGAGTACGCAGCGAGCGCATGGCGGCGGATCCACGAGTTCGAAAAGGACCTGCGCCGCTACATCCGCGAAGACAAGCTGCAGCGCCACCTCGACGACATCCGCAAGCGCGGCGACGACTTCGCCCGCATGCACAACTCCCTGGCCAACAAGGTCGCCAAGCTCGAAAGCCGGCTGCGCAAGGTCGAGGAGGTCGCGACCTCCGGCCAGGAGTCCGCCGTTCTCGCCGGGGTGGTCTCGGAGATCGCCGCGGCGCACGGCCGGGAGGCGGTGGAGGCCGACACCGAGGCCGCCCGCCGCGTGCTGGCGCTGCTGCGCGGCGAGAAGAGCTGACCGCACGCAAGTGGGGCCGCCCCCAGACGTAGGAGGGGCGGCCCCGCCACCAGGAAACCACGGGAGGACCCGGATGGACATCTACGAGGCGCAGATCAACCGCCTGCTCGACCGGTACCAGGAGTTCCCCGAGGACGACCTGGAGCGCCGCATCGCCCGGCTGCGGCGCAAGCAGGCCGCCGCCCAGGAGCAGGTGCGCGCCCAGGAGGAGGCCGAGCGGCACCGGCTGCGGCTCGTCGCCGCCGGCATGCGGCGACGCTCCCGCCCGGCGCCTGACAAGCCCGACCTCGCCGCGATCGAGGCCCACTTCGCCGCCCTCGGGTTCCCGGTGGTGGACATCGACGAGTGGGCTCCGGTGCACGCCCCCGACTGGCTCGCCGAGTTGGAGGCCCGCGCGGGGGTGCCGCACATCAGCCACCGGGCGGAGAGCCTGCCCGACCACATCGACCTCTGAGGAGCACCCCATGCCCATCCGCCTCACCCCACCCGGACACAACCCAGGCGGCCCCGACGGTCAGGGCTGGAACCGCGTATCGCTCAACGCCCACATCGGTTCCGAGCCCGCGCAGTGCGCACTGCGCCCCCGCCGCTTCCCCCAGTTCGCCGACACCATGCGCAGCACCCAGCACGCCCGGTGGGGCGGCTATGGGGTCTGCGTCCGCGACGACGGCGACTGCGGCTCCTGCCCGCTGTTGCGCGACCACATCCGGATGGACGCGGCGCCAGGCGAGGACCGGGTGCTGTTCCGCATCGGCGACCACGACATCCCCTACCGGATGGCCGAGGCCGACACCGGATGGGACGGGCCGGCCGAGAAGTGGCCCTTCGAGGAGTTGGCCCGCCTGGAGGACGGGTGGGTGCTGGAGCGCGGCGTCCCGTCCCGCGACGAGCACGGCGAGTTCTTCTGGGTCCGCCGCACGCCCTGACCCGGTTGTTGCCGCTGCCGCCCGCGGGGCGGTGGCGGGAGCACCCGACACACCATCTGGAGGAGCCCATGCACGTAACCCCGCCGCTGTCGAGCTTCCCGACGCCCGGATGGCACGAGGTGACCGTGGACCGCTACGACACCCCGCCGCCCACCGAGTACCGGGCGGGCTGCCTCACCTGCCGGTGGATGGGCTCGTACTTCGACGAGGAGCGCGACGCCAACGCCGAGGGGTCGCGCCATGAGAACCCCGCCCACCGCAACCGCACCTGAAGGAGCCCGCCGTGTCCTGCTCGATCACCGACACCGGAGACGCCGACGCCACGTGCTGCGCGGTCTACGGCGACACCTGCACCCACACGACCGGCTGCCACTGGCGGGTCACCGACGAGGACGCCACCGGCCAGGTCCGGTGGTGCGACACCCACGAGCGCGAGTTCGGCCTCGCCGCCGACTGCACCTGAAGGAGCCCCGCATGACCGACACCGCCCGCCCCGACCTCGACGCCATCGCCGCCCGCGAACAGGCCGCCTCCAAGGAGGTCGCCCGCCTGTGCGAGGGCGGCCGGTGGGAGATGCGCGTCCCCGCCCGCGACGACGCCGACAGCGACATGGTGATCAGCCGTTCCCTGTCCGACATCGACGTCCTCACGGCGGAGGTGCGGCGGCTGACCGCCGAGCTGGAGACCGCCCACGCGGACCGCGACTACTACCGCGACCGGCTCACCGACACCGACCAGGCGCTGGAGCGCGCCGCCGCCGAGCGGGATCAGTGGCACGACGCCCTGCACGCCGAGACCGCCGCCTACGCGCGCCGCTACAGCGTCATGGACACCCGCATCGCTGAGGCCCGCCGCGAGGAGCGCGAACGGTGCGCCCGTGTGGCGGCCACCACCGCGACCCAGGACCCCAGGGGCGCGAAGGCGATCCACGACATCATCCGCGCCCTGCCCGACGCCACCCCCACCACCGAGGAGAGCCAGTGACCCCTGCCGAGGTCATCCCCCGTGCCCGCGCCGCATACCAGCGCGTCCACGGCCACACCCACCAGTGGGACGCCATCACCGCCGCCGCCAACAGCCACACCACCCCCGCGGGCGCGGCCGACGCGGTCGCTCAGGACGCCCCGTCGGCCGCCGACATCATCACCGGCGGCCCGTGGGGCACCGCCCTGCACGCGCTGGACGAAGCCGCCGGCCTTGACTGGCCCGCGCACAGGGCCGCCTGCACCCGCCGACACCAGACCCGCACCACCGAGGAGACCTGATGGCCACCGACCTACCCCCGCTCACTGCCCGA
The DNA here is from genome assembly GCF_039531585.1 of Streptomonospora arabica. NCBI lineage: Bacteria > Bacillati > Actinomycetota > Actinomycetes > Streptosporangiales > Nocardiopsidaceae > Streptomonospora > Streptomonospora arabica. The sequence goes on from NZ_BAAAQI010000006.1 coordinate 84,120, forward strand.
CAGCAGAGCGTCCTGGATTACATCCAGCGCACCACGGGAGACCGCGGATTCCCACCGTCGTACCGAGAGATCGGCGAAGGCGTCGGCCTCTCCAGCGCGGCCAGCGTCGCCCACCAGGTGAAGGAACTCGAACGCAAGGGCCACCTCCACCGCGCCCCCAACCTCGCCAGGGCCACCTTCCTCGCCAAGGACGATGCCGAGGCCGCAAAGACACACCCCGAGATTCGCGGGGTGGGGCGCACCGCCTGGCGAGACGGCTACGAGTTCGCGCTGCGAAACCTCCACGACGAAGCCGTACAGGCCGACCTGGCGCGCCTCGCTCGCGACACCGCCTGACAGCCCGCCCGGATCGAGCCGGCGCCCCGCGAGCAACGCGCGGGGCGGGCACGCAGAACCACCCGACCGAAGGAGACCCAGATGGGCCCCGTAGAGCCGCTTCCCGACCTCACCCCCGAGCAGTGGGCCGCCCTCGCCGAAGCTGCCCAGCGGCTCGCCGAGAAGCACACCCACGCCTGACCCGCGCGCCGGGCGGGCCCGCCACCGCCCGGCCACACACGCACCAGGAGGACACCATGACCCACCCCGTCAACGCCGCCGCACCCGACCCCGTCGCCCACCCCGAGCAGGCCACCGCCCAGGCGTTCGCGCGCCGCTACGCCGCCTCCGCCGTCTACAACACCGGCCGCCTCCACCAAGACCCCGACCCCGGCAGCCCCGCCTGGACCCAGGTACTCACCGCCGTCGTCGCCAACTACACCGCCGCCCACCTGTTCCGCGCCCTCATCCAGCACGCACCCGAGCACGCCGACCAGGTCGCCCGCGAACTCGCATCCGGACTGGAAGACGGCGGCCACGTCCACGAAATGCCGTGGGAGTGGCTGGACGAGTACGGCATCGACCCCGAAGTGCTGCACACCGCAGGCGATCAGGCCGCACACGTCGCGAGGGCCGACGCATGAGCGCCCATCCCGTCCACCAGGTCGAAGCCGAACTCGCCCGCCTCGCCGTCATCGGCAACAAGCCCGCCTGGCAGTACGAAGGCACTCTCGCGATCGCCCGCGAGCTCGCCCGCCACGGAGCCACCGGCCGGCGCCGCTCCCGCGGGAACTGCGCCCTCGCCAACCACCTCAAGCGCGTCGCGGGAACCGGCGACATCGAGGTCACCCGCTACGAGGTCCTCGTCGGACCGGAAGGCGACGAGCAGATCATCAGCCTCGTCGAACCGCCCGGTGACCTGTGCATCCTCCGGTACTTCGTGTGCGACTTCGACGACCAGCCCCAGCGGTTCCGCCGGCTGCGCGCAACCGCCTGACCCCGCGGCCCTGACCCCGCCGCCTTCCTGAACGCCAACCCAACAACCCTGAAGGACCACCACGCATGGCGATCAGCAAGCGGCTCCGCTACGAAATCCTCCGCCGCGACAACCACACCTGCCGCTATTGCGGAGCCACCGCGCCCAACGCGGAACTCACGATCGACCACGTCACCCCCAAAGCACTCGGTGGCGACGACAAGCCCGAGAACCTGGTCGCCGCCTGCGTCGACTGCAACGGCGGCAAGACCTCCACGTCCCCCGACGCTCCGCTCGTCGCCGACGTGGCCGACGACGCCGTCCGCTGGGCCGGAGCCATGGCCATTGCCGCCCAGGAAGTCATGGAGGACTCCCAGAAGCGGGATCGGGCTCACCAGATCTTCCTCAGGACCTGGAAGGACCGCGGCGACCCCGAACTGCCCGACGGTTGGCGCGGCTCCATCGACAGCCTCCTCGCCAGCGGGCTCCCCGCGGAGCAGATCGCCGAATGCGTGGATATCGCGGCCGACCGCGGCAACGTCGCCCCGCACAACCGGTTTAAGTACGTGTGCGGCGTCGGCTGGCGCAAGGTCGAGAAGCTCCGCGAGCGCGCCGAACAGATCGCCTCAGCCCAGAAGGCGCCCACCCAGGACGAGCAGGACGAGGACGAGGACGAAGACGAAGGCATCCCTTCCGTTCCCACGAGTGTGCTGGAGGCCGCGAAGGAACTTCTGGACGTCTTGCACGACAACGAACGTGAGATCTACCTGAGCGAGGCCGGGGCCGAGTACGGCGACGTCAGCGACACCGCCCTGCACTACCTGGCGATCGACAAGGCGATGGACGCGCTGACCCACCAGCGCTGGAAATTGGAGATGGCACTCCGAGACATCCTCGCGCTCTACCCCGATGACGAGGTGGATCGCCAACTCGAAGCTTCCCGCCAGAAGCACCTGGACCTGATCGGCGACCTCCCCAGCTACGCCGACACGCTCAGCCAGGCGGCCCTGGAGCTCACTCGCCACGACCGGGCGACCGCCTACCTGTCCCGCATCCCCGAAGCCGAGCGCGGGGAATGGGAGGCCGTCGCGCGCACCTACTTGGGCGCTGAGACCAACGACCGCGAAGTCCTGGTCTTTGCAGCAGAGCACGCCGAGAACAACAAGCGCATCGAGCCGGACGGTCAGGTCTACGTGCTGCACGGGATGTGCATGGCGCGCGGCGACCACGGTGCGAGCTGTCCTTTCCACGCCGAGCACCTCGCGTTTGTCGACGCGTGCGGCGAAGACCCCTGCACCGGCCACGAGTTCTGCGGTCGCCATCTCGAACTCCTGCTCGCGGGTGAATACATCTCCCGCCACGGGGGCGCCGTCAACGTCCACGACTTCACCGACCTCCCCGACGCCGGGCGCGCCGGCGTCGCCGAGACGAACACCAAGGGGGAATGACCTATGCCGCGTATCCGCAGCATCAAGCCGGACTTCTTCAAGTCGCTCACCATCGGCAACCTGTCCGAGACCGCGCGGCTGACGTTCATCGGGCTGTGGTGCTACGCCGACGACAACGGGGTCGCGGTCGACGACGCGCGGCTGATCCGCAGCGAGGTGTGGCCCCTCGATGAGGCTCCGGAGATCCTCCAGAGGATTCGCGATGACCTCTGCGAGATCGAGAAGGCGGGCCTCATCGTCCGCTACAGCTACGGGGGCAAGCCGCTGCTGGCGATGAACTCGTGGTACGAGCACCAGAAGGTGAGCCACCCCAAGGAGCCGCGTTTCCCGCGCCCTGAGGACACCCCCCAGGATGAGCAGCCGCCGCCTGACCTGCGGTCTCGTGAGCCTCGTGGGGATTCGGGAAATCCTCCAGAGGGCTCTGGAGAGGCTCCAGAGGATTCCGGAGGTTCTCGGTCTCGCGCGCGCGGGCGCGCGTTCCCTGCTCCCTCCTCCATGCTCCCTGCTCCAGGGGTGGGGGGTGCGGGGGGAGGGGACGACAACCCTTCGCCGCAGGAGCCGCCCAAGCCGACCTTCGATGACTTCTGGTCGGTGTATCCGCGCCGGGTCGGCAAGACCGAGGCGCGCAAGGCGTGGGGCAAGGCGCTCAAGCGCGGTGCCGACCCGGAGCACATCGTCGAGGCCGCTCGGATCTACCGCGACGACCCGCGGCGCGCCCAGAGCGACATCAAGTACACGGCGCACGCCTCCACGTGGCTGAACCAGGAGCGCTACGCCGACGAGCCCGAGCCGCCGCCGCAGAGCAACGTCGTGCCCTTCGCCTCCCGCCAGCAGCAGTCCGACGACCTGTTCGACCGTGCCATGGCCCGCGCCCGTGAGCGCGAAGCCCAGATGGGAATTGGAGACGCCCAGTGACCCCTTCTCAGACGACCACGCTGGCCCGCCTGGCGCGGGCGTGCTGCCCCCAGCAGCACTTCGACGAGTACACCCCCGACGTGTGGTTCGACATCCTCGGCGACCTTGCGTTCGACGACTGCAAGGACGCGCTGGTCGCCGCGGCGAAGGCCAAGCCGTTCGTGTCGCCGGCCGAAATCCGGTCTGAGGTCAAGCGGATCCGCAAGGACCGGCTGGCCAACGCCGACCTGGCGCTGCCTCCCGCCGACCCCGACGCGCGCGACTACAGCGCCCAGCTCAAGCAGATGCTGTCCACCCTGGCTGACGGCAAGCGGGTGGGTCCTGCGATCACTGCGGCGCCCCGCACACCGTCGGCGCCCACCGACGAGTACGTGGCCGCCCGGGCTCAGGCCGCCCCGCCGCGCGTAGTGGAGGCGCCGGAGCCGCGGTTCGGTGAGGAGCAGTTGGACCCGCCCGGCGCGCCGCCGTGGTGCGGCCGGTGCCACCAGCAGTCGCGCACGCTCGCGGTGCTGACCGAGTCCGGTGACGGGTTCGACCGGGTGGCGTGCCCGACGTGCTCACCGAAAGGAGGCCGGTCATGAGCCCGATGACCGCTGAGCTGGTGGCGTCGCTGGAGGCGGAGCGGTTGCGGCCGACGCCCCCGCCGCCGCGGGAGTACCCGGACGGGCCGTCGGCGCACTGGCGGGAGCTGCCGCCCCCCTCCACTGCCCCTGAGCGGGGGGTGCGGGATGCAGGACGCTGAGGCGCCGTACCGCGCCCTGGTGGCTCGGGTACTGCGCGAGGCTCCCGCAGACGCGGACCCGGAGGTGACGGCCGCGGACGTTCTCCACGTCTTGCGGGGGCACGGTTTCCGGCCGTCGCAGGCCCGCACCGATGCGGAGGAGTGGCGGTCGGGGAGCGCGGCGCCGGCCACACCGGAGCAGGCGCGGGCTTACGCCGAGCGGATCCGCCGGTCGCTGGCGGATGGCGATGGGATCGCCCGGTGACCCGCCCGCCGCTGCCCGCCTTGCTGGTGCTCCCGCCCCCGCCGGCCGCCCACGAGTCGAAGCGCCGGTCGCTGACGTGCTGGGAGTGCCACCGCCCGGTGGGTGCGGGCCGTGTCCGCCACCCCGCCTGCCTGACCGCCGCCTCCGCCCGACGCCGGGCCGAAACCGAAGGAGCCGCACGATGAGCCACCTCGACGACGCGATCGACGCGCGCCGACGCCACCTCGGCCTCAAACGCTGGCAGCTCGCCCACCGCGCCGGTGTCGACCCCGCCACTATCGCCAACCTGGCCCGCGGGGCGACGGTGCGGCCACGTACCGCCGCCCGGGTGGAGGCCGCGCTCGGGTGGGAACCGGGCAGTCTCGCCTCGGTCGCCGCCGGGGGGATGCCGCGCGTGGCCGGGCTGGGTGATGACCCGGTGCCTGACGTGGTGGCCGACCTTTTCACCCAGATGGGCATCGACGGGCAGCCCCCGCGGGAGTGCGTGGCGCACCTGTGCGAGGAGGTCGGGGAGTTGGCCAAGGCCACCCGCACCGGCGACCGCGCCAACTTGGCCGAAGAGGTCGGGGACGTCGGGATCCTGCTGCACCGCATCGCCGCCCTGTACGGCATCGACGTCGACCAGGCGGTGCGCGAGAAGGCCGCGAGCAGGCTGGAGCGGCACCGCCGCGACGCGTGAGGGGCGCACCGGACCGCCGTTACCGGCCCGGTGCGCCGACACCACCCAAACACGAAAGGCAACTGATGCCCAGCTACACCATCCACGTCACCGCCCAGACGGTCGACGACCACGACCCCGACGCCCTACTCGAAGTCGTCGAACGCGTCGCCGCCGCACTGCGGCCCGCCCTGCCCTACGGGACCGCGATCGAGGGCGTCCACGTCAGCCGCGACAAGCCCGGCACCGACGACACCGACCGGTCCCTATTCGTGGAGGCGGGCGACACCATCGAGATCGCCGACAACGCCGCACGCCGGACCGTGCGCGTGATCGCCGTCGATGAGGCCACCGACGAGCAGCCCGCGCGGCTCACGGTGCGCGAGTACGGCACCACCATGCAGGACGCACTCACGGCCAGGATGAACGCCGGAGGTGCCCAGTGAGCGCCGCCCTGCTCCGCTGTGCTGCCCGTGTGGCGCGCGAAACCGCCGACGCCGCACCCCGCGGCCCGTGGGATATCACCATCATCCCCGGCCCGGAGGGCACCAACTGCCTCGTCGCCGCCGACGGCGACCCCATCGCCTATGTCCGCGACTGGCCCGGCGGCATCGGCGACGGCACCGGAACCGTCGATCAGACCGGCGCCCATATGGGCCTGTGGCACCCGGCGGTGGCCCGCGCGGTCGCCGACTGGCTGGAGCAGCACGCCGACGCGATGGAGGCCGACGAGCGCGACTACGTAGACGCGCCCGCAGAAGCCCTCGCCCGCGCCCTGCTGAAGGAAGGAACCACCCATGAGTGACGCGACCATCGCCGTCGACTTCGACGGAGTCATCCACGACTACGACAAGGGCTGGCACGACGGCAGTATCTACGGCGACTTCAAGTCCGGCGCCATGGAGACGCTGCTGTGGCTGCTCGACAGTAGCCCCTACGCCGTCATGGTCCACACCACCCGCTCGCCGCGGCAGGTCGCCCGGTGGATCGACCAGCAGTCCGGCCACCACATCGAATGCGTCACCTGGCTGCCGCCCTGGCGCAAGTTCTGGAACACGCGAGGGCTGCTGCTGGTGACCCGCCGCAAGCTGCCCGCCGTGGCCTACATCGACGACCGGGCGGTGCGGTTCGAGTCGTGGCGGCAGGTGAGCGCCGACATGACCGCGCTGGGCTACCGCTTCCCGAAGGCACTGGGAGGCCAGCATGAGTGACCTGCGTGGACGCATCGCCGACGCGCTCGCTTCCGCCGCCATGCACCCGGACCCCAACGCGGACTGGACCGACGCGGTGATGGGCGTCGTCGGCCCCGAGATCGCGTCCATGTGGGACCAGATCGACCGCGACCAACACGCGGCCATGGACGCCCACGCCGCGCTCGCCCGCGTCCGGGAGCTGCACGCCAGCGACGACGACAGCGAGGACGCGTTCTGCGACCACTGCCGAGTGCCCTACCCCTGCCCGACCATCCGGACGATCGACGGGAGCACCGATGAGTGACCGACTCCGCCAGGGCCGCAAGGTTCTGCGCACCCTCTACATCCAGCGCGGCGACGCCCCGTCCGACAGCGACACGTTCATCGGGTCGGTCGACAGCGCGGACCTGGCCGCGGAGATCGTGGCCGCGGTCAACTCCCGCCGGGAAGCCGCCGAGGGCGACCTGGCCGACCGGGTCCGCCGGGCGCCCGACACGGACTGGCTCACCGAAGAACAGACCCACGCCGTCATGCAGGCGGTCGCCCCGCACCTCGCCGACACCGCCGAACTGCAGCGGCTGCGCAACCTCGAACGGGACCTCTCCGCCGCGGTGTGGGTCCACCCCGGCATCCGAGGCGGCACCCCGTGCGTCGGCGGGACACGGGCGGCCGTCGATCAGGTGGTGTCCCTGATGGTCGACGTGGACGCCGAGGAGATCAGCGAGGAATACCCGTCCGTCACCGCCGAAGGGGCGCGCGCCGCGCAGGCGTTCGCGGACCGGTTCGTCGACCGGCGCGCCCGCCCTGCCACCGAGACGGACCCGCGCACCGAGGTCGACGCGCACTGGGGAGGCGACCCCGAACGGATCGTGGCCGCGTGGGAGAACGACCGGGCGGAGCTCAAGGCGGAACTGGATCGGCTCGACACCGCTCTCGCCGAAGCCCGAACCGAGCACCGAGACGCCCTCGACAGCCTGCAGCGGACCCAGGCGGTCGCCGAGCACTGGCGGGCGGCCGCCGTCACCTGGCCCGAACCCATGAACACGGCGGCACACCCGCTCAACCTCGTGCTCGACGCGGCCCGCGGCGAGACCGACCCGCAGATGCTCGGGATGTCGGCCGACGACCTCGCCGACGGGGTGCTGGCCGTCCGCCGGGCCGCGCGGGAGGAGGGCCAGTGAGGATCATCGTCACCGGCGGGCGCGGCTACGGCGACGCCGGCACCGTCGAGCGCGCCCTCCGCGGGCACCTACCCGGGCCGCACACCATCGTGCACGGCGGCGCGCCAGGGGCAGACCGGCTCGCGCACTCCGTCGCCCGCGGCCTCGACTGGGAGGTCGAGCCCCACCCTGCGGACTGGGAGCGTCACGGCCGCGCCGCCGGGCTCATCCGCAACCAGGGCATGGCCGACATGGGCGCGGACCTGTGCCTGGCGTTCCCGGGCGGGCGCGGCACCGCGGACATGGTGGCGCGCGCTGAGGCCGCGAGGATCCCCGTGCGCCGCGTCCCGCCCCGAGAGGAGACCCCGCATGCATGACCCCGAAACCCTCGCCTTCGAGATCAAACGCCCCTGGCCCGAACGCCGCGGCACCGCGGGCCGCCGATACTGGCCGACCATGGTCGACGTCTGGCACCACGAGCCCGGTGGCCACGACAGCCTCACCGTCTGCGGTCCCCGGTGGCGGTGGCACGTCCACCACTGGCGCATCGTCGTGCCCGCCCTGCGCGAGCTCCGCCGGCGGCTGCTCACCCGGTGCGCCTGGTGCCGCGGGCGCTCCACCAAGGCCGACCCGGTCAGCCACGTGAACATGGAGCCCCGGCGGACCCCGTGGTGGCAGGGCGAGCGGGAGCACTTCCACGGCGACTGCATCGCCATCCGCCGGGCCCACCGGACGTGCCTGTGCCTGCTCCCGGATCTGGAAAACGGCGACCACGGGCGGTGCCGCTATTGCCGACGCAGCCGCTCGTTCGGGGCGACCGATGAGTACCTCGACCGGGCGCGGGAACTGGCGTCCATCCCCGTCGGCGAGCGGGGGAGGTGACGTGACCCCGAGCTTCTGGCCCGGCCGGATCCGCTCCGGGGCGGGCACACCCGACCCGCGCTGACACGGGCCGCCCCATGACCCAGGGCGGCGCCGCGGCGCGACACAGGAGCCACAACAGCCGCGCCCCACCCAGGGACACCCGGCACACCCCGAAAGGCCCGCATTTTTCCACGGTCACACCAAACGGAGGCATTCATGAACCACAGGCCCACACCGCCCGGACAGTCCGGGTGCGTCTGCGCCGCCTGCTGGCACGTCTTCAACAGCCCCAGCGCGTTCGACAAGCACCAGCCCCGCGGCACCTGCGCCGACCCCGAACAGCTCGGCATGGTGATGCTGCGCGAGCACCAGGGCCGCCCCGTGTGGGGACTGTCCCGCCGCACCGACCTGCCCGCACGAACCGAGGAGGCCGCGTGATGACCAGCCAGCCCAGCATCGACACAACCGCCGTCCACCTCACCCGCGAGCAGATCGACGCGCTCATCACCGCCACCAGCAGCGGGGCCACGCTCCGGCTCGTCAACCCCAACTTCGCCGCCGACCGCGACCACGAGACAACACTCGCCAGCGCCAAGCAAGCGCTCCGCGCCGCACGCCCCGACACCGCGGACGCTTAACCCCAACGGGGCCCGCACGAACAGCCCTCCGGGACACACAACCCCCCAGCGCCACACGGCGCCCGACGAAAGGAACCGCGATGGACAACGCCGAACGCGAAGCCGTCACCAACGAAGCCCGCCGACACCACTGCGGCAACCTCCGCGTCACCCCCGCCAAGCAACCCGTGTGGGGCAAAGCCATCTACCGGTTCACCTGCGAAGGATGCCGCGCCGCCTGGACCGCCGACCTGAGCCCCGACACCGAGTAGACCCCCGGGCACGCGAAAGGGGCCGCCCGGTCCAACCCGGACGGCCCCCGTGTCTGGCCCCGCAAACCTGATGCCCCCGAACGGGGACACGATCAGCGTAAACCGGCCCGCAGACAAAAACGGGGCCCGCGCCCCCCAGCGCAGGCCCCACCCGAATAACCCCCCACTCACCTGCTGAAAGGCGGAAGCAGTAGGCGCCGACCAGTATAAACGGTCCAGGCCGATCTTGGGGGGCGCTTTGAGCAGCAACAACACCACCGGCACACCCTGCCACCTCTGCGGACGCCCATCAGGCGACGACGCATACGCCTGCACCACATGCGCCGAAACCCTGCGCGACGCGCTGCGCGAGATCACCGGGGAGGACCTGCCGCACGGGCTCGCCGACGACCTCGACACCGCCCTCGCCAAACAGGGCACCAAGCCGGAACGCGACGGCGCCCGCACCAAAGCGTCCGAGGTGCCGCTGCCCATCGACGTCCGCGCCAGTGAGGCCGCCGGCGTGCTGCGGAACACCCTGGCGACGTGGGTCCGCGTCGTCCACGAAGACCAGCCGAAGCCGCTGCCCGTCGACGCGCTCCCGGCCATGGCCGGCTGGCTCCTGCCCCTGTGCGGGTGGCTGCGCGGCCGCGACTACGGGCCCGAGTGCATCGACGAGATCACGCACGCCGTGCAGCAGGCGCGGCGCGCCGTGGACATCCCCGCGGTGTCCGTGTACGTCGGGCCGTGCGAATGCGGTGCCGCCGTCTACGCCCGCACCGGATCGCCGCTCGGGACGTGCCGAGAGTGCGGCGCCCAGTGGGGTGTTGCCGAGCAGCGCGAATGGATGCGCAACGCGGCCGAAGACACCCTCATGACCGCAGCCGAGATCGCCCGCGCCACCTCACGGCCCTCCGCACTCGTCTCACCCGGCACCGTCCGGTCGTGGGCCTCACGCGGACGTTTGGAAGCGCACGGGCACAACGAGCGCAAGCATCCGCTCTACCGGCTAGGAGATGCACTCAACCTGCTCGCACCCGAAGGACAGATCGCATCATGACCGAGAAGATCTACACCCTGAACGACCTCCCCGAGCAGGGCGGCATCGGCCCGTACTGCTACGACGCCTGCTACGAGAAGACCGTCGACGGGCACGACATGTGCCCCGGCAATATGGTCTTCTTTCAGTGCGGGTGCCCCTGTCACTCCACAAGAGATCAGACGGCAACTGCCGACTACGACGAGACGCTCGCCATTCGCGGCCCCGGCGGCGAACTCATCGACACCCTTATGCGCTCCGGACACCAAGACGGGTGCCGCGACGGGCGTCACGCCCCCGGATGCATCCACGCCCCCGACTGCCCCAGCATCGCTGGACGCGACGGGCCACGATGCGACTGCGGCATGCCCGGACGTGAACCCCTCGATGACGGGGTTGACTAGCCACGCCTGGTGTTGTAGTTGCGCGTGAGGTGCCCGGTGTGCAACGCTTAGATCAGCTTCAATAGAGCTTCTGTCGCAAAGGCCCGGTGAGCACTCGCTCCCGGGCCTTACGCATGCCACGCGCCACCCGGCCCCGGTACCGTCGCTTCATGGACACCCCCCACACGATGCCCGCCTGGAAGAAGTGGGTCATCGGCGCAGGTATCGTCCTTGCGCTCGGACTCGTCGGAGGCGCCATGCAAGCCGCCGGCATCACCCCCGACCCACAGGGGGAGCCCCAACCCGACCCCACCCCCCGGGCCACCCACAACGCCCCCGCCCCCCAAGCCGAGGGCACCCCCACCAACGGGGCACCCCGGGAGGGCGCCTACCTGGAGGCGGTGTACCGGGACGCCCGGGCCAACGGGTCCGGCATCCACGGGTACGGGGACGAAAAGGTGCTCAACCTCGGCTACGGCGTGTGCGACGACCTCGCCAACGGCATGGCGCCGACCGACGTCGTGAAGTCCCTCAAGGGCACCAGCCACGCCGTGTCCGCCATCGCACCCCAGATCGTGGGCCACGCCCAGACCTACCTGTGCCAGTGAGGTGAGCGCGTGCAGCCGCTGGACTACAGGCGAGGACGCAGCGGCCGCCCGCTCGCGCGCGCCAAGGCCCGACTCAAGCGCGAAGGCTCCAACGTGTGCTGGTCGTGTGGCAAGCCGATCGATCTGAGCCTCGACGTTCGCCATCCGATGTCATGGACGCTCGACCACGCGACGCCGCTCAGCCGCGGTGGTGACCCGCTCGACCCGAGCAACCACCGCGAAGCGCACCGGCGCTGCAACTCGATCCGCGGCAACCGCGCCGACGTCACCTGGCCCAAGCAGGCCACCAGCCGAGCCTGGTAGTCCCAGCACGGCCAGGAGGGGGAAGCCCGGTGACCTGCGGCGATACCACCCACCCCCCACCCCCACCCCCACACGGGGGGGCTCTGACCTGCGGTTTTGTGGCGCCGGTTGACCCCGCCGCCTCCTGACCGTTTTTCTCTCTGGCGTGAAATCCCCGAGGGGGTGGGCCTGGTGGGCTTCTCCGAGGAGGTCGTCTCGGGCGATCGCCGCCGCGCACTCCAGGCGCTGCGCGACGAGCTCGCGGCGCGGATTCCCGCGGCCTCCGACCGGGAGGCGGCGCCGCTGGCGACCCAGTTGCGGCAGGTGCTCGCGGAGCTTGATGCACTGAATACCGGCGAGGAGGGCGACGTTGTCGACGATCTCTCCGCCCGCCGGGCTGCGCGGCGTGCAGGTGCCGCGGATCAGGGTGGCGCCGCCGGCGCCGAGTAGCGCTGGGCAGGACGCGATCGATTTGGCGGCCTCCTGCGGCCTGGTGCTGGACCCGTGGCAGAAGCTGGTGCTGAACGAGGCGCTGGGGGAGCGGGCCGACGGGCAGTGGGCGTCATTCGAGATCGGGCTGATCGTGGCCCGGCAGAACGGCAAGGGCAGCATCCTCGAAGCGTTGGAGTTGGCCGGCCTCTTCCTGTGGGAGGAGGAGCTGATCATCCACAGCGCGCACGAGTTCCGCACCGCCAAGGACGCGTTCCGGCGGCTGACGAACCTGATCGAGCGCAACCCGAAGCTGAAGGCCCGGGTGCGGCAGGTGTCGCTGTCCAAGGGCGAAGAGGGCATCGAGCTCAAGGACCGGCGCCGGATCCGGTTCACGACCCGCACGGGCGGCGGCGGGCGCGGCCTGACGGCGGATCGGATCATCCTGGATGAGGCCTACAACCTGAGCGATGACCACATGTCGGCGCTGCTGCCGACGATCAGCGCGCGGCCGAACCCGCAGATCCTCTACACCACGAGCGCGCCGGACAAGGACCTGGCGCCGTGCGAGGTGATCGCCCGGGTGCGCCGCCGCGCGATCGACGGTGACCCGGTGGGCGACCGGCTGGCGTTCTTCGAGTGGTCGGCCGACACGCACCGGGCGTGGTGCCCGCCGGAGTGCGCCGAGCACGACGACCGCGAGGACCCGCAGGTGTGGGCCAAGACCAACCCCGGGCTGGGGATCCGGCTGGGCACGGAGAAGATCGAAGGGTTCCTTCGGTCGATGTCGCCGCAGGGGTTCGACCGCGAGGTGCTCAGCGTCGGGAACTACCCGGTGGAGGGCAACGGGTGGCAGGCCATCGGCGAGGACGCGTGGACCGCCCTGGAAGATGCGCTGTCACAGCCGCGCAACCCGGTGGCGTTCGCTGCCGATGTGACGCCGGAGCGGTCCATGGGCGCGATCGCCGCGGCGGGCCGCCGCCCGGACGGGCTGTTCCATGTCGAGATCGTCGAGCACCGGCCGGGGGTGACGTGGATGGCGCCGCGGCTGGAGGAACTCGTGAGCAAGTGGAAACCGGCGGCGGTCGCGATCGGGAACTTCGGCCCCGCGGCGGCGCTGATCCCGGACCTGGAGGCAAAGGACATCACAGTCATAAAGGCGTCCCTGAATGAGCGGGCGGCGGCGGCGGGCGGGTTCATCGACGGGTGCGTCCCGCCGACCTCGGCGCCGGCGTCGTGGCGGTCGTCGGTGCGCCACCTGGGTCAGGGGTCGTTGACGGGTGCGGTGGCGTCGGCCACGCAGCACCCGGTGGGCCGCGACGGCGCGTTCGTGTGGGGCCGCGACACGGTGTCCTCGGACATCAGTCCGCTGGTGGCCGCGTCGCAGGCGCTGTGGGCCTACCGCAAGTTCGGGACCAAACCCGCGGCGCCGACGCCGTTCGCTCTGGTGGGTGACTGATGGGGTGGTGGCAGCGGCTGCTGGGCCGCGAGCAGGCGGCCCGACAGGAGTCGCGCGGGTCGACGCAGGACTGGGTGGATGCGGTGCTGGCCGCCCAGGAGGCGGGGCTGCTGCGCACGACGATGGGAACGCTGGAGGAGGAGCAGGTCGGCTCCACCCTCAACGGGCTGGTCAAGTCGAACGGGCCGGTGTTCGCGCTGACGCTGGCGCGGATGCAGGTGTTCTCCCAGGCCCGGTTCCAGTGGACCCGCTTCGAGCGCGGCGAGCCCGGTGACCTGTTCGGGTCGCCGGAGCTGGGGGTGCTGGAGCGGCCGTGGCCGGGCGGCACCACCGCGGACCTGCTGGCGCGCATGGAGTTGGACGTGACGGGTGCGGGCAACGCCTACATCCGCCGTATCCGCCGCCGCTCGGGTGGACGGGTTTCGGCGGATCGGCTGGTGCGGTTGCGTCCGGACTGGATGACGATCGTTCTGGGCTCCAACGAGGACGCCGACCACCCGGCCGAGGCCGCCGACGTTGAACTACTGGGCTATGCCTACCTCCCTCGGGGCGGCCGAGGCGAGCGCGCGGTGATGCTGGCGCCGGATGAGGTGGCGCATTTCGCGCCGTACCCGGACCCCGACGGGGTGTTCGTGGGCATGTCGTGGATCACCCCGGTGATTCGGGATGTGCTCGGCGACAACCTGCAGACCGACCACAAGCGGGCGTTTCTGCGCAACGCGGCGACGCCCAACCTCGGGCTGAAGTTCGATCCCAGCGTCACCCTGGAGCAGGTGCGCGAGTTCAAGGCGATGTTCGAGGCCGAGCACCAGGGCGCGGCCAACGCCTACAAAACCGTCTACCTGGGCGGCGGCGCTGACCCGATCCCGCTGGGCAAGGACTTCCAGCAGCTCGAATTCTCCGTGACCCAGGGCAAAGCCGAATCGCGGATCGCGTCCGCGGCCGGTGTCCCCCCGTCGTGGGTCGGGTTCTCCGAAGGCCTCCAAGGCTCGGCGCTGAACGCGGGCAACTTCACCGCAGCCCGCCGCCGCATGGGCGATGGGACGCTGCAGCACCTGTGGGCGAACGCGGCGGCGTCGCTGCAGATGATCCTGGAGCCGCCCGATTCGCAGACAGGGGCTCCGCCGAACCTGTGGTTCGCGACCCGCGGGATGCCGTTCCTGGCGATGGACGCCCAGGATCAGGCGCAGGTGCAGTCGCAGGAAGCCAGCACGATCGTGACGCTGGTCAAGGACGGGTTCACCCACGCCAGTGCGGTCGCCGCGGTGATCAACCGGGATTGGAACCGGTTGGAGCCGCAGACCGACGACAAGGGTCGCCCGCTGGCGAGCGTGCAACTGCGGCCGCCCATGACATCGACAGACGGTGACCAGGACAACGGGGCCGGTCAGGCGCCGGGAGGTGCAGAAGAGTGACCGATCTGATGGAGGGGCGGCGCGCCGAGGTTCCGCCTCGTGATGACGTGCTGCGGCAGGCGCCGTTCGCGCTGCGCGCGGCCGCCGACGACGGTGAGGCCGACGACGGTGAGGCCGATGACGGGCTGACGCTGGACGGGTTCGCCGCGGTGTTCAACCGCGAGACGATCATCGACTCGTGGGAGGGCCGGTTCCGCGAGGCCATCGCGCCGGGGGCGATGAAGAAGAGCTTCCGGGAGAACCCGCCGCGGATCCAGTTCGACCACGGCCGGCACCCGCTCATCGGGTCGATCCCGATCGCGTCGGTGCAGCGGATCGCTGAGGAGTCCGACCCGGAGCTGGCGCCTGATGGCGGCGCCCATGTGATCGGGCGGCTGCACGACAACTGGCTGATCGAACCCGTCCGCGACGCGATCGCGTCCCGGTCGGTCGACGGCATGTCGTTTCGCTTCGGCGTTGTCCGCCAGCGGTGGTTCGACGCGTCCGGCAAGGAGATCCGCGACGAGGAGGCGCTGCGTGAGGCGCTCATGCGGTCCTGGCTGGAGGACGTGCCCGACGACGAGCTGATCCTGCGCGAGTTGCGCGAACTGAAGGTCCCCGAGGTCGGCCCTGTTGTGTGGCCGGCCTACGAGGCGACGTCGGTGGGGGTGCGCTCCACCGTCATCGACCTCTCCACGATCCACGAACCGGACACCCGCAAGGCTCTCGCCCGCGCCGTCCTCATGGCGGACGCGGCCGAGCAGGAGCCCGAGCAGGCGGCGGCGCCGCCCGCCACCGACGCACGCGCGCATGACGCGTCGGCCGGCGAGCACGACGAGCAGCCTGCCCGCGAGGCTCCACCCGAAGAAGAGAAGAAGGACGACGAGCCGCAACCCACCGAGCAGGCGCCCGCGGCGGCGTCTCCGGCCGGCACGCACTCGGTCTACGCAGGCAGGGACTACGACGCTGACTGGTATCTCCCTGCCCCTGATCAGATGCGCCCCTGGTAGAGGGGCCGACCGAACCCTGGAAACCCCGCCCGTGTGCGGGGTTTTCGCATGCCTGGAAGGAGGCGACCCCATGGGCGCGATGCCTGATGAGGAGCCGCGTTACCTGGAGGAGCGCGAAGAGCGCATCAAGGAGATCGACAGCAGGATCGCCGAGCTGGACGCTGAGTTCACCGGCACCCGCATGTCGGCGGAGGCGCGTGAGGAGTGGAACGGGCTCAACGCCGAGCGCGACGAGCACGCCACCACCGTGAAGGAGATGCGGGCGCGCCGCGACCGGCTGCAGCAGATCACCGCGAACCCCGCTTCGGCGGCCGGTTCGACGGAGCGGGGCGCCCCGGAGGCGCCGTCGTTCATCAAGTCGCGCGGCAACGACATCTACGAGCTGTCGCGGGTGCGCGCGGAGTCCTCCTCGGAGGAGGAGTTCCGCGAGAAGGTGCACGACAACGCCCGCCGTGCGGTGGAGCGCGCGAAGTTCCCGATGGTGGGCGGCCAGTCGCGTGAGGCCACCGCCGAGCACGTCGAGGATCTGCTGGCGCGCACCGACGGCCGGGACGGGTGGCTGGCCAAACGCATCCTGACCACCGGAAACCCCGTCTACGACCGCGCATTCGGCAAGGCCGTCATGTACGGGCCGCACACCTGGACGACCGAGGAGCAGCGGCAGATGGCGCTGTCCCCGGACTCCGCGGGCGGGTTCGCGGTCCCGTTCCAACTCGACCCCACCGTGATCCTGACGTCGGACGGCTCCACGAGCCCGCTGCGGCAGATCGCCCGGGTGGAGCAGATTACCTCCAAGACGTGGCAGGGCATCACCTCCTCGGGTGTGACCGTGTCCCGGTCGGACGAGGCGGCAGAAGCCGGCGACGAGTCCTTCACAGTGGGCCAGCCCGAGGTCACCCCGACCCGGGTCATCGCCAACGTCGAGTTCTCCGTGGAGGTCGACCAGGACTGGCCGCAGCTCCGCTCGGAGATCTCGCGGCTGCTGATGGACGCCAAGGAGCGCGAGGAAGACAGCTCGTTCGTCACCGGCGACGGCACGGGCAACAACCCTGGCGGTATCGCCCAGACCCTGGCGGCCGGCTCCGAGGTGGAGATGGCCAGCGCGGGCACGCTGAGCGTGGAGGACCTCTACGACCTGGAGTCGGAGACCCCGGTGCGGTTCCGCTCCCGGGGCCGGTTCCTCGGCAACAAGAACACCTACAACAAGATCCGCGACCTGAGCACCGGCAGCGACGGCGGTGACCTGTGGGTGCGGCTCGGCTCGGGCCAGCCCTCGGAGCTGCTGGGCTACCCGGCCTACGAGGCGTCGGCGATGGACTCCATCGGCGACGCCGACGGGCGGGTGCTGGTGTTCGGCGACTTCTCCCAGTTCCTGATCGTGGACCGGCTGGGGATGACGGTGGAGCTGCAGCCGCACGTGCTGGGCAGCTCGAACCGGCGGTGGACGGGTCAGCGCGCGGTCGTCGCGATCTGGCGCAACACCTCCGAAGTCCTGGTCAGCAACGCGTTCCGGGTGCTGGTGGACCCGACCGCCAGCTAACCCGCTTCGCGGCCCCGCCCCGGTGAACGGGGCGGGGCCGCTGTCTGGAGGCATGATGAGCGAACCGAAGTTGCTGATTGCGCGCACGAGCGCGGTGATCACCGAGGGGCGGCGCAGCTACCGCATCAAGCGCGGTCAGACTGTGGTCCGCGCCGACGACCCGGTGGTGCGCGGCCGCGAGCACCTGTTCCGTGAGCTGACGGTGACCCGACTGGGGCACCGCGCCACGGCGGAGCCGACCCCGCCGCGTCCGGCGCGGACGATGGAGGACGCCACGGCGGTCCCGGGCCGGCCGCGTGAGGCCGACGTAACCGCGGGCGCGCCCGTCGAGCCGGAGCCCGAGCAGCCACGCGAAGAACCGGCGGAGCAGTCAGCCGAGGCCGCGGACGAACCCGCCTCCGAGGAGGAAGCGCCGGAACCGTCGACGCGCGAGGTGCGGGCGTGGGCCCGCGAGAACGGCATGGACGTTCCCTCCCGCGGCCGAGTGCCCGACGAGGTGGTGGCCGCCTACAAGCGGGCGCACGGCCACGGGTGGTGACCGATGGCGCTCGGCGACCCCTACGGCACCCTGCAGGACCTCAAGGATCGGCTGAGCATCGTCGACACCGACGACGACGCAGAGCTGACCAGCGCCCTGGCGGCGGCGTCGCGGGGTGTGAACCGGTTCTGCAACCGCCAGTTCAACAAGACCACCACGGCCACAGGCCGGCAGTTCGACGCGACCACCGCGACCCTGCTGCTGGTCGACGATTTCCACACGACCACTGACCTGGTGGTCGACGGCACCGCCTACGACTCCAGCGTGCATGTGCTGGAGCCGCTGAACGGGATGGTCGACGGCGAACCGGGGTGGCCCTACTGGCGCATCCGCAACGCCGGCGGCGACTACACGACCAGCGCGACGGTGACGGTGACCGCCCAGTGGGGGTGGGCGGAGGTGCCCGCGTCGGTGACCGAGGCGGCGCTGATCACCGCCATGGAGATCACGAAACTGTCCGACGCGCCCTTCGGTGTGCAGGGCAACGCCGAGATGGGCCTGATCCGCATCCGGGAGAACCATCGGATCTCCAGCATGCTCGCGCCGTACCGGCGCCGCGCCGTCGCCGTCGCCTGAACTGATCAAGACCCGAGGAGAACGACAGTGGCCTCTGTGAGTGCGGTCCGCCAGGTACTGGCCGCTCGCCTGGCGACGATCGACGGTCTGCGCGTCAACGAGTACGTCGCGGGGTCCATCACCCCGCCCGCCGCGGCGATCCTGCCCGGCCTGGGCAGTGAGACCTCCACCGGCCGCCCGGCGATCGAGTACGACAAGGCGTTCGGTCGCGGCGCCCACAAGATGCACTTCCTGGTCAAAGTGGCCGTGTCCACGGCGCACAACGAGGCGTCGCAGGCCGAACTGGACGCCTACCTCGACTCCGACGGGGCGAAGTCGCTGAAGGAGGCGATCGAGGCCGACATGGACGCGTTGGAGCTCGACGACGAGCACGTCGCCGACTACGCCAATGTGCCCGGTGTCGTGCACTACGGCATCATCCAGTGGGGCAACGTCGACTACCTCGGCGCTGACGTGCACGTCGAGGTGCTGGCGCGGTGACCGTGCGGGTGCTGCTGCTGGGGGCGCCCCAGAAGCAGGGCGACGGCGACTGCTGGCATGACGACATCGCCATCGGCGGCCGCGAACTGGGTTGGCAGGTGGACTACCGGCAGGTGCACGGCGCCTCCGTCGAGGACCTGGTGCGGGCCGCCAAGGGCGCGGACCTGGTGGTGTGGGCGCGCACCCACGGGCACGAACCCGACGGGGACGCCGCCGCGATGCTGCGGCGCATGGAGGATGCCGGGTCGGTCACTGTCGGGATCCATTTCGACCTGTACTGGGGGCTGTCGCGGCGCGAGCAGCGCATCGGCAACGACGACTGGTGGACGTGCCAGTACGTGTTCACCGCTGACGGCGGCGACCGCGACTGGGCGGGCCGCGGCGTCAACCACCACTGGCTGCCGCCCGCCGCGAGCACGCGGTTCTTCGGCCGCGGCGACGCCCATCAGGCAAAGCGCGGCTACGAGGCGGTGTTCGTCGGCGGAAACGTCGCCACGATCCACGGGCGCCACCGCGCCGACCTGCTGGCGTGGTGCCGACGGCGGTGGGGGGAGCGGTTCGCCCACATCGGCGCGCGCGACCGCAGCAAGGTGTGGGGGCGAACGCTCAACGACCTCTACGCCGCGACCGGTGTGGTGGTGGGGGATTCGGCGCCGGCCGACTACTACTGGTCGGATCGGCTGCCGCGCACGCTGGGCCGCGGGGGACTGCTGGCCTACCCGCGGACCGAGGGCATGGAGCAGCTCGGATTCACCGGCGACGTACTGCTGCCCTACGCCCGGGGCCGGTTCGACCAGATCGGCGCCCAGCTCGACGCGCTCTCACCCGCGCGGGCGCGGGAGATGACCGACGCGGCACTGACCCTGGTGGAGGAGCGGCACCTGTTCCGCCACCGCATGCGGCAGGTCGCCGAGACGGTGGGGCTGGCGTGAGGGTCCTCGTCGCCGCGTCGGGCGACCAGTCCAAGTGGGGAAACCACCTGGGGGTGCCGTCGCATCTGGCGCCAGTCGGCGGTCGGCCGCTGCTGGCGCGCACCGTCGACCAGGTGCTCGCCCACACCGGCGACGTGCATGTGACCGTCCCGCCCGGCGATGAGCGCTACACCGCCGCGGCTTCGGGCGCCGTCGCGCACGAACGTGGGCCCGGCATGGCGAGCGAGTATGCCGCCACCCGCGACCTGTGGTCGACCGAGGGCCGCACCGTGCTCCTTCTCGGGGATGTCTACTTCACCGACGCCGCCACCACTCAGATCCTCACCTGCCGCCGGCGGATGTTCCGGGTGTTCGGGCGGCGCCGCGGCAGTCGCCTGACGGGGTGCGGCCACGGGGAGATCTTCGCGGTGTCGTGGTGGCCCGCCCACCACGCCCAAATGGATGAGCACCTGGGGCTGGTGCACAGCATGCGAGCCTCGGGTGCCATCACGCGGCCGCCGGGGTGGATGCTGCTGCGGGCGTGGCAGGACACGCCGTTGGAGCAGCACCGGGTGCGCGCGCAGTACTTCGAGACCATCGACGACCTCACCGACGACTTCGACTACCCCTCCGACTACGACCGCCACCCTGCGGTGGGGCGGCCGCAGTGACAGTCGAAGCGCTGCCCGCGCTACTGCGGCGGCACGGGGTTGCTCCGCGCGGCGTGGTGCACGTCGGCGCGCACCTAGGCCAAGAGGTCCCGGCCTACCGCGCGGCGGGTTTCGCGCGGATCGTGCTCGTCGAGCCCCACCCGGTCCTGGCCGCCGCCCTGCGCGAGATGCCGG
Organism: Streptomonospora arabica; assembly: GCF_039531585.1. Classification (NCBI taxonomy): domain Bacteria; kingdom Bacillati; phylum Actinomycetota; class Actinomycetes; order Streptosporangiales; family Nocardiopsidaceae; genus Streptomonospora; species Streptomonospora arabica. Next base: position 104,997 of record NZ_BAAAQI010000006.1, read on the forward strand.
GGGTGGAGGTGGTGGAGGGCGCGTGCGCGGCAGAGCCGGGAACCGGCCTACTGCACGTGACCTCCCACGACAAGCTGTCGAGCCTGCAAGAGCCGGTCGCGGGCCGCCGAGTCGTTGCCACGGTCGACGTCGCGGTGCACCGCCTGGCCGAGCTGGTGGATGCCACGGTCAACGTCGCGGTGATCGACGCCCAGGGCGTCGAGCTGGAGGTGCTGGCGGGCGCCCCACTGGACACGCTGGAGGTGGTTGTGGTCGAGACCTACGTCCGCCGCAAGCAGGGCGGGGCTCCCGCCCATGCGGAGGTCGTCGGGTTCATGGCCAGGCAGGGCTGGGTGCCGGTGGCGCAGTGGCCACTGGACCGGGCCGGCCGCAATCTCGACGTGGTGTTCGCGAGACCCCGGTGAGGCGCCTGGTGGTGACCGGCACGGGCCGGTGCGGCACCCGGTACGCCTCCCATGTGCTGCGCGCCGCCGGTGTGGTCTGTGGCCACGAGCAGGTGTTCACGTTCGGCGTCGCCCGCGGGCGCACGCCGCGGTGGCGCGGCTTCGAGGCGGACGCGTCCTGGCTGGCAGTGCCGCGGCTGAGCGAGGTGCGGGCGCGGACGGTGCTGCTGGTGCGCCACCCGCTCGACGTCGCCCACAGCATGCTGCAGCTGGGCTGGTTCACCCCGCAGCGGGCCAGCATCAGCCGGGTCCTGGCCGCGGTGGATCCGCGGATCCTCGGCGAGCCCACACGGGCGGATCAGGCTATGGCGTTGTGGCTGCGGTGGAACACCGTGGCGCGCCCACACGCCGCCCACGTGGTGCGGTTCGGCGACCTAGTGGCCGACCCCGCAGTGCTGCTTCGGGCTGCCGGAGTGGCCGCCCGGGCGGCGCCGGGAGCGCTGGAGGCGATCCACGCCGACACGACCAAGACCAACAGCAAGGTCGACCGCAAACAGCCGCACCCGCGCCCCGCATGGGGCGACATCCGCCCCAGCCTGCGCGAGCAGGCCCAGGAGCTGGCCGCGGAGTTCGGCTACCCGCGAGAGGAGACATGACATGGCCAAGCGGTATGTGGTGGTCGGCCGGATGCCGGTGCTCGGCAAGCGCCGCGGCGACCACGTGTACCTGGAGGACGACCACGCGGCCCGGATGATGCGCCAGGGCCACGTGGAAGAGGCCGCCGAACCGGCGTCCACCCCGAAGCCGGCTGCGGCCGAGCGCGCGACGCCGCGCCGCTCGACCCGGCGCACTTCGCGTGTCAGCGCACCCCAGTCTGAGGAGTCGGCCCCCGCGGCCGTGGCCTCCTCGCCCGAGCCGCCCGAACAGGCGGCTGATCAGGACACGTCGGCCGGCGAGCGGCCGCAGGAGATGAAGGAGGCCGGCGATGGCTAAGCCGATCGTGCTCAAGAACTGCCACATCGAGGTCGACGGGGTGACCCTGTCGGACAACTCCAACTCGGTGACGGTGAACCGCACGAAGAACGAGGTGGAAACCACCAGCTTCGGCAGCGGTGGAACCCGGCGGGCCTACGGGCTTTCCGACGACAGCTTCGAGATCCAGTTCATGCAGGCCTACGTTGCCGGGTCGGTCGACTCCACCCTCGCCCAGCTCCACGAGGACGAGGAGGAATTCGAGGTCGTGGTGCGGCCCAAGGGCGACCCGGTCGGCGCCGACAACCCCGAGTACACCGGTACGTGTGTGCTGCTGGAGTACACGCCGCTGGACGGCGCCCCCGGCGAGCTGTCGGAGGTCAGTGTGACGTTCCCGGCGCAGGGGTCGATCTCGCGGGCGACGGCCTCGTCCTGATGCCGCCGCGCACCAGGACCCCGGCGGGCGGTGGCGGCGGTCAGGGTTTCGGAATCGAGATCGAGACCGGGCGGGAAGTCGCCCGGGTGGCGGCCGAGCTGCGCGCGATCGACAAGAAGGCGCCCACGCGGTTCCGCGCGGAGCTGCGCAAGGCCGCGGCCGCCGGGGTGAAGAAGGTCAAGTCCGAGGTCAAGCAGGTGCCCGCCAAGGGCGCCGGGGGCGGCACGAAGCAGCACCCGCACAAGCGCGGCCAGTTGCGGCGCACGGTCGCGCGCGGGGTGCGGGCCCGGGCTTCCACCAAGTCGGGGCTGCGGATCGTCACCGCCATGCCTGAGCCCAACCAGAAGGTGATCCCGCGAGCACTGGATTCACGGATCCGCCAGGGCGGGTGGCGCCACCCCGTCTTCGGAAACCGGGAGGCGTGGGCGACCCAGACGACCGGCGGGTCCTGGTTCCTGGAGCCGCTGGGCGAGATGCGGTCGCAGGTGCTCGGCAACGTCCGCAAGGTGCTCGACGGCGCCGCCGAGCAGGTCGCCAAGGCGGGCGAGTGAGCCCGCAGGGGGCGCCCACGCGTGACGAGGCGCTCGCGAACGCGGCGCGGCTGCTGCGTGAGGCTGAGCTGATCCAGGACCGCGGGCTGATGGAGCGCTACACCGAGATGGCCAACTCTTGGCTGACGATCGCCTCGGTGCTGCAGGACAGCGAGCCCGCTTGAGCGTGGGGCGGCCGGGTTCTCGGGCCCCCGGCCGCCCCACATGACATCAGGCCCGATGGACCCGAGGAGGCCCGGAATGGCTGGAGCGAAGCAGCCCGTCAAGGCTGAGATGACCAAGCTCGGCGCGGACAAGACTGCACCGGAGGACGCGGCCGAGGCCGCCGAAGCCGAGGCGACCGATCGCCGCTACGTGCTGCAGGTGCCCACCGGCGAAGGGGAGACCCTGGAGCTGGTGCTCCCGCGCAGGTGGAAGCGGTTCAAGTTCATGCGGCGCATGGCCGCCGGCGACCTGTGGGGCGCGATCGAGGTGATCGGATTCGCCGAGGAACAGATGGAACGGCTCGAAGAAGCCGACATCGACGAGGACGAATTCGAGGCCTCCGTCAAGGCGCTCGCGCAGGCGGTCACCGGCAGCAGCGAGGGCGCCGAGGGGGGCGAGCAGGGAAAGTCGTCGGGCTCGAAGGGGTAGTCCCGCGGCACCTGCTGCAACTCGCCGTCCTGGTGAGCCACTACCCCGAGGACGTCGAGGCCGACCTCGCGCGCTACTACCCGCGTGACGCGGACCAGTTCGAGGCGTTCTGCCGCGGCGACATGACGATCCGCCGGCTGCATGTGCTGGTGTCGCGGCTGCCGAAGGGGTCGGCCACCTACGCGGTGCGGGCGGGCGGGCGCGACCGCGCGGACTGGGACGAGCTCGTCGAGCTGACCGCAAAGGCGGTGGAGGCCCAGCGCGAGGCGAACCTGCTGTACCAGCAGGCCAACGTCGACGACAAGAAGCGGCACACGCTACCCAAGGACATCGAGCGGGTGCCGCGGCCCTGGCCCGACGACGAAGACGACACCTGAAAAGCGAACCCGAGGGGGTGATCCGTCGTGGCGTCGGTGACCTCTCTCGGGTTCAACATCTTCGCGAAATGGTCCGGCAAGGGTGTGCGCGACGCCGTCAAGGACGTCGACGGGATGAGCGGGCGCCTGCAGTCGGCCGGGTCGGCGATGCGCGGCGTCGGCGAAACCATGACGGCGTCGGTGACCGCCCCCCTGGCGGCGGTCGGTGGGCTGGTCATCAAGACCGCCGGCGACTTCGAGCAGTCGATGCAGCGGGTCGCCGCGGTGTCGGGGGCGACCGGCGGCGAGATGTCGAAGCTGACCGAGCTCGCCAAGGATCTGGGGGCGACGACCCAGTTCTCGGCGTCGGAGGCGGCCGACGGGATGCAGTTCCTGGCCATGGCCGGGTTCGACGCCCGCGAGACGATGCAGGCGCTGCCCGGGGTGCTGGATCTCGCGGCGGCCGGCGCGGTCGAGCTCGGTGTGGCCGCCGACGTGGCGTCCAACATCCTGTCGGGCTACGGCATGGAGGCCAAGGACATCGGGGGCGTCAACGACGTCCTCGCGAAGACGTTCACCTCGACGAACACCACGTTGGAGATGCTCGGCGAGTCCATGAAGTACGTGGGCCCGGTCGCCGCGTCCGCCGGGCTCAGTTTCGAGGAGATCTCCGCCGCGATCGGCCTGCTCGGCAACGCCGGCATCCAGGGGTCCGAGGCGGGCACGGCGCTGCGCGGGTCGATCGCGCGGCTGCTGTCTCCGACGGCCGCGGTGTCCTCCAAGCTGTCGGAGCTCGGCGTGACGGTCACCGACGCGAAGGGCAACCTGCTGCCGCTGGTGAACATCATCGGGCAGTTGGAGGACTCCGGCGCGGACACCGCCGACATCATGACGATCTTCGGACAGGAAGCCGGCCCGGCGATGGCCGCCCTCATCGGGCAGGGGTCCGGCGCGCTCAAGGGCCTGACCGGTGAGCTGAAGAACGCGGGCGGCACCGCCGAATCCATCGCGAAGACGCAGATGGAGGGCTTCAACGGGTCGGTGAAGGAGCTGCAGTCGGCAGCCGAAGGCTTAGCCATCGCCGTGGCCGAGTCCGGGCTGCTGTCCTGGATGACCACGGCGGCCGAGGCGGTCACCGGGTGGGTGCAAGCGCTGGGCAAATCCAACCCGATGATCCTGAAAGTCGGGACCGTCATCGCGCTGCTCGTCGCCGTCCTGGGTCCTGTGCTGATCTTCGTGGGGGCGCTGGTCGCCTCCATCGGCGCGATCGCCGCGGTGATGACCCCGGTGATCGGGATTGTGATCGGCGTGGTTGCCGGCATCATCGCGCTCGGTGCGGCACTGGTGGTGGCGTGGAAGAGGTCCGACGTGTTCCGCAACGTCGTCATGGGTGCCTGGTCCGGCATCAAGGCCGGCTGGGACGCGCTGTGGAACGGCGCACTGAAACCCGGGCTGATGGCGCTGCTGGGCTGGTGGCGGTCAGTGTGGCCGCAGATCAAGGGCACCGCAATTGAGGTGTGGGGCGCCATCGTCGATTGGGCGATGGAGATCTGGCCCAAGCTCAAGGCCATCTTCGACCGGATCGCGATGATGGTGATGGCGACCTTCGCCGACCTCAAGGCGTTCTGGAACACCTGGGGCGGGGTGATCACCGGGATCTTCGTGGCGATCGGCGCGGTCGTCGGCGGGATTCTGCTGGGCGCGTTTCAGATCATCGTGTCCGTGGTGAAGGGGCTGTGGCAGGCCCTGTCGGGGATCATCTCCGGGATCCTCGACGTGATCATCGGGATCCTCGACGTTTTCATCGGCCTGTTCACCGGCGACTGGCAGCGCATGTGGGACGGCGTCAAGCGGATCTTCTCGGGGATCTGGACCGCCATCGTCGGTGTCTTCAAGGGCGTCGTGACGATCCTCGACGGGGTCGTCCAGGGCGTCATCACCGCGATCACGAAGCCGTTCATCTGGTTGTGGAACTGGATGGTCGGCAACTCCCTGATCCCGGACCTGGTCAACGCCGTCGTGTCGTGGTTCCGCAAGCTCCGCGCGTGGGCGGGCAAGATCTGGGACACCATCCGCGCGTGGATCGTGGCGCGGGTCATGCTGCTGTACCGGCGGGTGCTGTTCTTCGTGCTGCGGCTGCGGCTGCAGGCGATCGGGACGTTCATGAAGCTGCGGGCGCGCGCCGTCGCGATCTTCACCGCGATCCGGGATTGGATCATCGCGCGGGTGCTGTACCTGCACCGGCGGGTGGTCGCCACGGTTCTGACGCTGCGCAACACGGTGATCGCCCGGTTCCTGTACCTGCGCAACAAAGCCAGGGCGATCTGGGACACCGTCCGCGACTGGATCGTCTCCCGCGCTCGCGCGCTGCGCGACCGGGTGGTCGACGCCGTCCGCGCGCTGCGCAACCGAGTCATCGACTCGTTCCAGGCCGCGAAGGACGGGGTGAAGCGGGCGTGGAACAAGCTGCGCGACGTCGCGTCGGCCCCCGTCAAGTTCGTCGTGAACACGGTCTACAACGACGGGCTCAGGAAGCTGTGGAACAAGGTCGCCGAGAAGGTGCCCGGCATCTCCTCGATCGGGAAGGTGCGGCTGCCGCGCGGATTCTCCGGCGGCGGTGTGCTGGGCGGCTACCAGCGCGCCAAGCGCGACGACGTGATGACGCCGATGCGGCGCGGTGAGGGCGTCCTGGTGCCCGAGGTGGTCCGCGGGCTCGGGCCCGGTTTCGTGCACGCCCTCAACCACGCGGGCAACACCGGCGGCGTCTCGGCGGTGCGCAAACTGTCCGAGGAGACCAACCAGATGGGGCTCGGGCAGGCCCCGATGCACCACACCGGCCGGTATGCCAGCAAGGCGGGGTTCGCCAAGGGCGGCATCACCGGGTGGCTGTCGGACAAGTGGTCGGACGTGGTGGGCAAGGTTAAGTCGTGGGCGACCAAACCCCTCAACAGCCTGCGCGACCGGCTCGCCGACAAGTTCGGCCGCGGCGACAACTTCGAGGGCATCCCGTTCCACGTGTTCCAGATGATCCGGAAGAAGGTCATCGACCGGTTCAAGAAGGCCGACGACGATTACGCCGCGTCCATGGTGGGTGGCGCCGACTCGTGGGTGGGGCTCGCCTCGGCCAGCGAGCGGTTGCGGCGGGCGGCCCGGTTCGCGCGCGCCCAGCACGGTGAGCCCTATGTGTGGGGCGGTGCGGGGCCGCACGGGTTCGACTGCTCGGGTTTCACTGGGTCCATTGAGAACTCGATCCGCGGTGTGGGGCCCTATTTTCGGCGGTACTCCACGCACAGCTTCGTCGGGTCGGGCCCGGCCGGGTGGAAGCGGAACCTCCGCAGCCCCTACATGGTCGGGATCACCAACGCGGGCGTCGGCCACACCGCCGGGACGCTGATGGGGGTCAACGTCGAGTCGTCCGGGTCCGCCGGGGTGCGGGTCGGCGGGGGCGCCCGCGGCGCGGGCGATCCGATGTTCACCTCCCGGTGGGGGTTCGCCCCGGTCGCCGGCGACCAGGCCGCGTCCGGGAAGGCCACCGGCGGGCTGGTGTTCGACCGGGGCGGGTACGCGCCGGCGGGCAAGTCGATCATCGACAACCGGACCGGCCGCCCCGAGCCTTTGCGGCGTGGCGAGGAGCGGCCGTCGCGCAACTACTACATCACCGTCAAGGCGGGGCCCGCCTCGGATCCGGCGGCGATCGGCAAGGCCGCGGTCGAGGCGATCCAGCAGTACGAGCGTCGGTCCGGCAAACGGTGGCGGGAATAGGAGGCGTGGGCACGATGGCGGTCGCGCAGCGGTTGCAGCTCCGGCACGACGAGGACGGCACGGTGACACTGGCCGCGCCGGCGCCCGACGTCATCGCGCTCCCGCCGGATGCTCTCGCCCGCGGCGGCGACTACTTGTCCGTGGAGGACGGGTACCTGGTGGTGTGCGGCCACGCCCGCTACCGGCCCTCCTCGCACGCGCGGCTCGACCTGATCGTCTACGAGCGGGTCGCCTGATGGCACGCGTGTGGTCGTGCGGGTTCGAGCTGCACTCCGCCACCTCGGGCATGGAATGGGACGGCACCGCCGGGTCGCCGACCATCTCCACCGACGTGGCGCGCTCGCCCGGCGGCGCGTCCCTGCGGTGCAATCCCGCTGCGGGCACCGCCTACATCCAGCACCGCCTGGCGGCGGCCGACACGTCGCCGTGGTGGGTGCGCGTCTACGTCTACATCGCCGCCCTTCCTGATGCGGATGTCAGCCTCGTCGAGGCCGTCGACGACGCGAACCTGGTCGTCGCCTCCATTCGACTGACCACCACCGGAACGCTGCAACTCCACGACGACCACGAGACCCTGGTCGGCGCCAGCCAGGTCGGGTCGGACTCGGACGCGCTGTCGAACGAGACCTGGCACCGGGTCGAGCTCGGGATCCGGCCGCTGGGCTACGGCGGGGAGGCCCGCCTGGACGGCCAGGCGTTCGCCTCGACCCCTGGGACGGAGCTGGTTACCGGCGAGAATCTGACTCGGTTCCGGTTCGGCGCCATCACCACCAGCACGGTGGACCTCTACCTCGACGACCTCGCGATCAACGGCGAGGGCGCCACACCCGCGGTACTGCGCACCAACTCCATGGACGGCCCCGACGAAACCGCCGTCACCGAAGCCAACAGCGGCGACCACGGAGACGCGTTCTCCTCGGTCGCCGCGTCCGGGGTCACCTACGACACGCCGGCCGGCTACTACGGCAGCGCCGGCATCCGCCTAGACGACGCGTCCTCCTCCAATGGGATGCAGTTCGACGGCGGCCTGGGCACCGGCGACTTCGTCGTCCGGTTCTACGCCAAACGCCCCGCCGCCACCACCGACGGAAACCTGTGGTGGGAGGACGTCCTCGGTGCGGCCTCCATGTACACCGGCGGCGGCCTGTACTGGGCCGGGCTGGACGACGCCATCGACGGCGCCCTGCCCGACGACACGTGGACCCGTGTCGAGGTCACCCGCGAGGGCGACACCGGAACCCTGTCGGTCTGGTATACCGACCCGGAGTCCACCGGCGACGCCGACGCGTCGATCACCGGCACCGTCGATGCGAGCACGCTGACGCAGTGGTGGCTGGAGCACCAGGCCTCCACCGGAGCGATCCTCGTTGATGAGTGGGCGATCGACGACACCGCCACCCCCATCGGCCCCGTCACCAACCCCGACTATCCGGGCGAGGGCACCATCGTGCACCTGCGCCCCAACGCCGGCGGGAACAGCGCCGACTGGGATGTGCGCGTCGGCGGCGGGGGCGGCGCGGCGGGCAACTACACCCGGGTCGACGACCTCACCCCCGATGACGCGTCGTCCTACAACGCCGTCGGCTCCGCCGGGGCGCTGGTCGACGACCTGCAGGTGACCAACCGCGTCGACGCGGGTATCCGCGAAGACGCAGTGGTCACGGTGCTGCAGGCCGGGGCCCGCGTCGGCTCCGACGGCGCCACCGGCGACCGCGACCTCGCGCTGCGGCTCACCTCCCCCGAGGGGGTGGTGACGACCGGGGCGACGATCGACGCCGCTCTGGACGGATGGGCCACCAACGGCACCGCTTCGCCGATGCTGCCCACCATCACCGCGGCCACCAACCCCGACACCGGGGCGGCGTGGACGGTCGACGACCTCGACACGATCCAGGTCGGCTACACCACCGTCACCTCCGCGGTGACACAGCGCCGCGTCTCCGCCGTATGGGTGCTGGTCGAATTCGTCCAGGGACAGATCCCCATCGGAGGGCCGGACCTGGTGGGCCTGCCCGGGGTGCACTCCGGCGTGTCCAACATGCCGTGGCTGATCGTCGAGGCGGGTTTCACCGCGACCGTGACCACCGGCACCACCCTGCACCTGGACGACCCGCAGCGCGGCATCCTCGACACAGCCACCCTGGGCGGCGGCGAGGTGTGGACCGACATCAGCGAACACGTCCGATCCGCCTCCACTTCGCGCGGGTCCGACCGCATCACCACCCCGGTCATCGCCTACGACGCCGGCACCGGGTCGGTGGTGCTCGACAACCAGAACCGGCTCTTCGACCCCACCAACCTCGACGGCCCGTTCGTGGCCTCGGGGCTGTCGCAGGTGTCGCCGATGCGGCGCATCCGCATCCGCGCCCGGTGGGGGTCCACCACGAACTATGTGGTCAACCCCAGCTTCGAGGACGCCACCACCACGGGGTGGACCAGCAACGACCAGACGGACCTGTCGATCGTGACCGCGGCCACGTCGCCGTTCGGGGGGCACGCGCTCGCGCTGACCCGCACCGACTCCAACCTGTTCGAGGCCCACAACGCGGCCACCGCCGGCGCGGAGGGCTTCTCCGGCGGGCGGATCGGCGAGGGCGTGCAGATCACCATCTCCGCCTACGTCTACATTCCGCCGGAGGTCTACGACCAGGTGGTGGACGTCGCGATCGTGGGCGGGTCCGGCGACATCAGCGAGAACGCGATCGATTCAGCGTTCGTCGGCAAACCGTCGGCGGCCGGGGCGTGGGAGCGGGTCAGCCTCACCGGCACCGTCAACGAGGGCACCGTCCTCTACGACGTGCAGTGGTCCATCTGGACCGACGGCACCATCGACCCGGGCACCGTCGTGGGCTACCTTGACGCCGCCCAGTGCGTACTGGGGGACCGGCCGCTGCCGTTCACCGCCAACGAGGCGACCTATGACCTGCTGCGCGGCTACGCCGACCAGTGGGACATCGCCTGGACCGAACCCAACGACTCCACCGCTACCGCCACCTTCACCGACGCGTTCAAACCGTTCGGGAACCGGGAGCTGTCGCCGGCCGACGGGGCACCGGTCGGCGACGGCGAGGACGCGGGCGCCCGCGTGGAGCGGCTACTGGACGCCATCACCTGGCCCGACCAGGACCGCGACATCGCAGTTGGGGACACCACATTGCAGGGCACCGACCTGTCCGGCGATGTCCTGTCGCAGCTGCGGGAGATCGCCGAAACCGAGCTCGGCGAGATCTACATCGACGGGGCCGGCCACGTCGTGTTCCGCAACCGCAAGGCGATGTGGGAGGACGACCGCTCCACCCGCCCGCAGGTGATCTTCGGTGACGCAGGCGACGAGCACCCCTATGCGGAGCTGTCGATCGCCTACGACGACGCGACCCTGGTCAACCAGGCGAAGATCACCCGCGAGGGTGGCACCGAGCAGGTCTCCAGCGATGAGCAGTCGCGGGACGAGTTCCTGACCTACACCTATGACGCCTCCGGGCTGCTGCTGCAGACCGACGGGGAGGCGGCGGACTACGCCGACCTGCTGGTGTACATGTCCAGCAAACCGGAGTTGCGGTTCGAGTCGATCACGATCCGGCCGCGGCGGGATCGGCGGTTGTGGCCGCAGGTGCTCGGCCGCGAACTGGGTGACCGCATCCGGATCCGGCGGCGGCCGCCCGGCGGCGGCGAGGTGATCGAACGCGACTGCATCATCCGCGGCATCAGCCACGAGATCGGCCCCGACGACTGGGTGACCACGTTCGGTTTGCAGTCGGCCAGCAAGGCGGCGTTCTTCGTGCTCGACGACCCGCTGCTGGGTCGTCTGGGTGAGAACGCCCTCGGATTCTAGGAGGCCCGGTGCCCTACAAGGATTTCTCGGTTGGCGAGGTGCTGACCGCCAACGATGTGAACACCTATCTGATGCAGCAGAGCATCGCGGTGGTCACGTCGGGAACGCGGCCGAACTCGCCCGTGCAGGGTCAGATGATCTATGAGACCGACACGCAGTCGCTGGTGCTCTACACCGGCAGCGTGTGGGAGACGCTCGTCTATCACGGCCCGTTCAAGACCTACGTGCCGGCGTGGACGGCTAGTGGCACGAACCCGTCGATCGGCAACGGCGGCCTGTCGGCCCAGTATCGGCGGCTGCCTGGCCGGATGGTGTGGGTGCGGCTGTCCTGGTCGCGCGGGTCCACCACGAACTTCGGGTCGGGCACCTACTCCTTCAGCCTGCCGCCGGGGCTGCCTGCGGAGGTCGGAACCCGCTGGTTCGGAGACGTGTACGGCAGCCCGGACAACGCGAACTACCAGGTGCGGGGGATTGCCACGATCCTGGCCGGCGGGTCCGGGGAGAACATCGACCGGATCTCCTGGGACATATCGGACACGGCCGGCGGGGCGGGCGACATGGACAACTGGACGTCGACGACCCAGTCGAACAACGAGCCGCAGTTCGACGTGGACGGCTATTTCACCGTGAACCTGATGTATGAGACCACCTACATCGAGTCCGATGAGGAAGACGCGTAAGGAGTTGGCAGTGGCGGTTCGTGTGTGCTCGCTGATCCGGTCGATCAATCAGACCATTCCCGCCGACGGGAGCTACCACCTGGTCAGGTTCCCGTTCGGGTCGGAGGGCCCGGAGTCCTACGACGCGTGGGGGATGCATGATGCGTGTCAGCCCGACGACTACGCGGTCACCGACTGGGACACGGATGACCGGTCGGGGCTGATCTGGCCGTCGATGGACGGGTGGGGCGATCTGACGGCGATGGTGTATTGGGCGCCGGGCGGTTACAACGAGACCAGGGACCGGTTCGTCCGCGACCCGCTGAACCTGTCCACGGGCTATGACTCCACGGCGACGGAGGATGAGGCACCGACTCCGGGCGGCCAGTACAAGCACAAGTGCCACGGCATTTTCGTGCACCCGGGCACCCCGGTGGGGTTCATGGTGCGGGTCGCCGGCTCCCAGCCGGTGGACATCACCCACGCCCAGTTCAAGCTGGCGATCCACCCGGTTGAATCCCCTCCCGCCTGACGGGCTGGCGTGGCGGACAGTGTCGTCTCACCTGCTGGTTATTGCGCGTGACCAGAGGTGTACGGAGGGGGTTGCATGACCGATGATGAGAGAGTGCCAGCTCCGGTAGACGCCGCTCTCGCGCGAATAGAGGGCATGCTCGGAAAGGGATTCGCTGACCTGGAGGGGAAAGTGAATCTCGTACTGCAGCGCGCCGACCAGACCGATGAGCGCTTCAAGGAGCAGGCACGCATCCTCACTGACTATGACTCGCGGTTGCGCACGGTCGAGTCGACGATGGCGACCCAGGAGTGCGTGCGCGAGCTGGACGCCCGCTTCGATGGGACGGTCACCAAGGAGGAGATGGCGCAGCGGCAGAGCCGCACCCGGTGGCTGGTGGGTCTGATGGTGTCGGTTGCCGCGATCGCGGCGTCGGTGGCCATCGGCCTGATCAACGTGCTCCTCTGACCTTCGCGGGCGTTTTGCCCGCCTTCCTCCCGAGCCCGCCCAGTGCGGGCTTTTTTCATGCCCGAAGGAGGGCCCATGTCCGAGCCCGACGACCTGGCCGCGAACGCGGTCGAGATCGACCCCGAGGCCGCCGATCTGGAAAACGACGGCCGCCTCGTCGGCGTCCCCCCGGAGAACGCCGAGGCGATCGAACCGGAGGACGCCGGCTGCCGCGACGACAGCCCGGCGTTCCAGGGCGGTGCGTCCGAATGAAGTTGGTCACCAGGCGGGCGTGGGGGGCGCGGTCGCGCAGCATCCCCACCAACATCACCCCCACCGGCGGGGTCACGATCCACTACGTCGGCGGGCCCGTCCACATCTCCAGCCACTCGCGCTGCGACGACCGGGTCCGCAGCATTCAGAACCACCACATCGACGGCAACGGGTGGGCCGACATCGCCTATTCGGCGCTGGTGTGCCCGCACGGCTACGTGTACGTGGGCCGCGGCCCCAACCGGCGCACCGCCGCCAACGGAACCAACTCCGGAAACCAGTACTGGTATGCGGTGTGCGCGCTGATCGGCGGGTCGCAGCAGCCCACCGACGCCATGGTCCAAGGCATCAAGGACGCGGTCGCGTGGCTGCGCGCCAAGGGCGGCGCCGGCGGCCGGGTGAACGGCCACCGCGACCACCTCAGCACGTCGTGCCCGGGCAGTCCGCTGTACCGAATGGTGCGCCGCGGCGTGTTCGGCTCCGGCGGCACCACGTCCGGAGGAAGCTCAAGCAGCGGCGGCGCCGCAGGAATGGGAGAGGACATGCTCGGACTGGCCAAGGGCGACAAGGGCGAAGAGGTCGAGCTGCTGCAGCTCATGATCAAGCGGGCCGGCCGCGGCGACGCGCTCGGTAAGTGGGGCGTGGACAAGCACTACGGCAACGCCACCGCAGAAGGGCTGCGGCTGTGCCGCAAGGACGCCGGGTCGGCCGCCAGGGACGGCTACGGCGACCGGGTGACCGCGCACGCCCTGGAGCAGTTGTACGTGGCGTTCGCCCGACACCAGGCGCGCGAGGCAGCCAAGTAGTTCTCACATCACCGTTCCCGCGCGCTGCGTGGGGCCGACGTACTCGGGAGAGATCATGAAGGTGAAGCTGGAGAAGAAGGTTGTCGTGGCGGCGATCGTGTCCGTGCTCGTGCCGGTGGTGGCGGGTGTGCTGCCGCAGGTCGACGTCGGCGCGATCGAGGCCGTGGTCGGCGGCGTGGTGTCGCTGGCGGCGACGTTCGTCGCGGGCTACTTCACGAGCCACACTGCCCGCCCGGATCTGCCGCAGGACAAGCGCTGACCGTCCCAGCGCTGTGCGCCCCACTCACCTCACGGTGGGTGGGGCGCTTTTCGCATGTCCGGCCGCGGCCACCCGCTGCGTGTGGACCTGGTGGCCGGGCAGGATGGTCCCATGGCTGAGGTGGTGCGGGTGGTGCTGTATGGCGGGCCGCTGGACGGGCAGGTGCAGGAGCACACCCTGTGCGAGCTGGGTCCGGACACGGGCGGGTGGGGCACGCACATGGTGGTGGACGGGCCCCGCTGCTGCCCGCAGGACCCCGGGGCGCGGGCGGTGTATGAGCCCGAGCCCGGCGGAGACCCGCACGTGTGGACCTGGCGCGGCTGGAGCCCATGAGAACGCCCCCTGCCCGAGAGGATGGGCAGGGGGCCGCGGGGGCGCTGAGGCCCGTCACCCGAAGGCTTCGCCGCACGACGTGCACACCACCCCCGACGGGTCGTCGGGGTGCTCCTGCGGGGTGTGGCTGCCTCCGGTGACCGGGCAGGGCCCGTCGGGCATACCGTGCTCCTCACATCAGGGGGTGTCCCCTGCCCGGCATGCGCGCCCGCGCCTCGACCGGGCAGGGGGGTTGTGGGTGCCCGCCCGGCAGCCCCCGAGGGGGCACAGCATCGGACACCGGGCGGGCGGTTGCCGCACACGCCATATCGGTGCGACACCAGGTCCGCGCGCCGGCCTCCCCCGGGATAAGGACCCGAACCGGCGCGCGGAAGATCAGGCGCTCCAGGCGTCCCAGAGCCGCCCTTGCTCGTTGAGCCAGTCCCGCATCCACGCGGCGCTGTACCAGCCGCTCACGCCCTCCCTCACGCCCGCCTGCTCGGCCTCCGCCGGGACGGGGTGACGCCTTTTGGCGGCCCAGTACTCCGACCCGCACCACAGGTAGCACCGCACATGCCAGTGGTCGGCGTAGACCTCATGGAGGCGTTCGGGCGGGATGATCTCGCCGGGGCCGCCGCCGATCACATGCCGGTAGACCGGCTCGGTTCCGGCGCTCACTGGGGCGCCTGCAGGTCGGACAGGGCCGTGCGGACGCGCCGCGGCGGGGACGCCATCTGCGCTTCCAGCGCGGCCAGGGTGGGGGCGTGCAGCGTGGGCGCCCACTCCTCAGGGGCGCCAGCCTTCTTGGAGGCGCACCAGGCGGCGGGGCGGCCGTGGTCGTCGACGGAGCGCCATACGCGCCAGTACCGGTCGTGGTCCTCGCCGACCTGGGGATGGGGGGTCGCGGTGTCCATGCCAGCACGCTAGAGCGGCCACCCCGCGCGGAGGTTCAGGAAATTGAACCCGATCGGCCAGTTCAGATGACGCCCATGCGCCACGCCACCCCGCGCAGCACCGGGTCCTTGACCGCGGCCATGTCGCGGACCGCCTCCCGCACCATCGGGGAGTACCTGACCTGCGCAGGCGACAGCTTCTCGGCCTTTTGGAGTTCGCGCCCGGCGAGCTTGTCGCGGCCGAGCTGGTGCAGCGCCCGGAACCGGTCCATCGCCAGCGCCGCCTTGCGGTTCTTCGACGCGAGCGCGCTGGTGTCCACCTGGTCGCTGATGCGCATGGCCTCGCCGGCGTCGCCCGCTTCGACGGCGAGCATGGTCCGCCACACCCCGACGTTGCTGACGCCGAACAGTTCCCACGCCTGCGGGTCGTCGGGCTCCTCGAACCGGGCGGCCAGGTCGGCGGCCTCGGCGGCCTGGCGCTGCGCCTCGTTGTGGTTGCCGGACACCTGATTCGCCAGGGCGGCGGACAGCCGCAGCATGCCGTGCACCTGGTGCGCGAAAGGATCGTCGCCGATGTGGGGCTCCAACTCGTCGGCGACCCGCGGGGTGGCCAGCAGCGCGCGGGACCGGTTCGCGCTGGAGCGGGCGTGCGCGCGCTGGTAGGCGGCGGCCGCGCTCCACACCGGGTCGCCCAGCTCGGCGGCGGCCTGCCGGGACCGGTCGCCGCTGATCCACGCGAGGTCGGAGTGCCCGAAGTGCCGCATCACGATCACGGCGAGCCCGCACGCGGTGATGAGCTGGCGCAGCGCCTCGGACCGGTGCGGCTCTGCGAGGTGCGCCCCGGCGTGCAGCTCGGACAGTACCCGGGGCAGGGTCCGCATCATCGACTCGTAGTCGGTGCGCCGCAGTTGGTCGTCGAGCCGGGCGAGATCGGCGGCGGTCTGCTCCAGCGGCCGGACGGGCACGTCGGGCGGGTCGTCGACCGCGTACTCATGGAGCACCTCCCGCAACGCCACCAGGTTCACCGAGGGCAGGCGTGCGGGGATGTCGTCGGCGGGCTCGCCGAGCAGGGTGTCGGCGGAGACCTGGAGCACGTCGGCGATCGCGGCGATGTCGGACCTTTTGTCGAGGGCGATGTGGCCGTTCTCGACCATGCTCATCCAGCCCTTGGATTTGCCGATGAGGCCGGCCAGCGTGCCGATATTCATGCCGGTGGCTCGGCGTGCGGCGCGAACCCTCTCGCCGATGGGGGGTGTCGGGTTAGACTCGTCCATGGCTCCGCCTCCTGGTTGGTCGCACTCCCAGGCTAAGGCGGGGCCGTTTTCGTGTCAGGGCTGCTGCTGATCTGAGACCTGCTCGCCGGGGCCGTCGTCGCTCTCCCAATCCCACTCGATGGTCTTGTCGGCTCTCTCTGGGACCTCCCGCTGTCTTCGGAAGGCGGCGAGCAGCGGCCGCATGAGGTCAACGAGGAGCCCAGGCGGTCGCTTCTCCGAACTCGGGACGGTGTGCCTCATGCCTTGATCACGATGGTCCATGCCCGTGGAGACGCCTCGCGCACCCGCGATGGTTGCCCGTGTGACGTGCGGGGCGCCCGTTATGCACGTGCAGCGGTACACTGTGGGGACAACCGAAAACAGACGAGCCCGACCGGTGCTACCAACACCGAGCCGGGCTCTGACCACCGACCTGCTACATCAGGAAGGCGGCTAGGGATGAAGCCTAGCTACATGGTAGCCCCTGTTCAGAATCGGGGGGCGACTCCGCGAGTTGCACCGCTGAACCTCCCCCAGGGAGGCGACCAGCGATGAGCACCGACGAAATCGAGATCGAAGCACTCGACCAACCCAGCTTCACCCAGGTCGGCCACTGGGTCGCGTTCCGCTCCGACCTCTCACCCACCGCGCGGCACCTCTACACGGTGCTCGCCGCGTTCGTGAACCAGGGCCGCCGCGCCAACGGCGACACCGACGTGTGGCCCTCGCTGAACCTGCTCGCCGTCACCCTCGGCCTGTCCAAGGGCAAGTCCGTCACGCCCTACCTCGACGAGCTCATCCAGGCGCGGATCGTCGAGAAGACCACCAACACCATCGGCGGCATGCGGTCCCGCAACACCTACGGCATCCGCTTCAACCCGCCGCCCGGTGAGCGCTCCACAACGAGCTTCGTGGAGCTCCTGGCCCCCCTTAAGGCGATCGCTGGCGCCGCCAAGGCCATGAACAAGGCGGCGACGGAGACCCGCGATCTCATCAAGGAGCGCCGCGCGCTGGAGAGCTCGAATCGGACCGGTCGCCCCGTAGTCCCGGATTCGGGACCACGTAGTCCCGGATCGGGGGGTACGTACTCCCGAAAAGGGGACCGTAACAAGACGCAGGGCGAACTAGACGAAGGTTCTAACTCAGACGAACGTTCGTCTTCCTCGGGCGCCCCGGCAGAGCCTCCCGCTCCTGCCGCTGAGGCCCCGGCAGCGAAGAAGACGAAGAAGACGCCAGAACAGATCGTCCAAGAACGCACCGACGCCACCCTCAAGGAAGCGCGCGCGGTCGTCCGCCTGGTGCTCGCCCAAGCCGCCGCTGACGGCACACAGGTGCGTGTGCCCTACCGGTGGCTCGAGGACCGCGACCACCACGTACTCGAGCAGGATCTCGCTTCGGTGCGCCGTTCCTCGAGGAAGCCCGACGCGGCCACGTGCGGGCTCCACAGCGTCCTCCTCGAGCGGGGCGGCGGGTGCTCCTCCTGCTACGGCGACATCAAGGCAGGCGATCTCGAGACGGTGCGGGCACACCTGGCGGAGGTGGGCGCGGATGCTCGCCCGGACCTCGCGGCCGTGCTCGGCGCCCCTGAGCCGCCCGCAGGCGGCCTGTACGAACAAGACCCGGGCGCGTACTGGAAGAAGACCAACAAGGCGTTCAGGGGCGGCACACGCGGCCGTGTCATGACCCAAGAGGAAGCCGCCGGGCTCGCCGAACTCACCAACGAAGAAGCGATCAACCAGGTGCTTTTCGGAGAGTCGCCCAAGCCCGCCGGGACCACAAGCCGCCGCCAGCAGGAAAGCGACGACCTTTTCGACCGGGCCATGGAACGCGCACGGCAACGCGAAGCAGCGATGGCCAACGAAGGGACGACCCCATGACCACCATCACCAGCGCCGCGCACCCCGACAGCCTCACCCTGCCATGGTCGCCGATCGTCGCCGACGCCACCCTCTACTACCGGTTCGACGCGACCGAGCACGCCCGACGCCAGCAGACCGCAGCCGCGCCCCTCACGGTGGCGGCACTGGAGACGCTGATGTCCTTACCGCTGGACATGGGGGTGTCGCTGGCGTCCCTCACCGCGTCTGAGCGCGCCCGCGTGCACCAACTTCCCGCCGGAGCCGCCACCATCGCGGACGGCCACGTGACCCGGCGCGCGGTGCGCCCGCTCGTGGTCGACCTCGCCGCCGTGTCCGGTCCGCCCCGCAAGGCCCTGGAGCAGGCGAGCAGGTTCGCGCCGTTCTGCGCCCGCCTGGCGGTGCTGGCCCGTCCCGCACGGCACATGTGCGACTACCTCAACGAGGCCGCGTTCTGGGGGGTCGGCGTAGCGGTTGCGGGGGAGCTGGTGTTGGAGCCGTCGCCGTGGCGACCCCAGCGGCACACGGTGGCGGGGTGGCGGTTCGTGGAGCAGGTGTACGAGCGGGCCACAGGCTGACCCCGGGCACGCAGAAGGCCCGGCA
The DNA here is from genome assembly GCF_039531585.1 of Streptomonospora arabica. Lineage (NCBI taxonomy): Bacteria > Bacillati > Actinomycetota > Actinomycetes > Streptosporangiales > Nocardiopsidaceae > Streptomonospora > Streptomonospora arabica. Next base: position 123,794 of record NZ_BAAAQI010000006.1, read on the forward strand.
CGTGGTGCCGGGCCTTGGGAATGTGCCTACCCCGCCCATGCGGGCGGATCAGCGCATGCGCACAGTCTACCCGGGCGCGGTCACGGCGCCCACCCTTGCTGCCAGCCGGCGCGGTGCCGGTACCCGGACGCCAACGCGCGCACGGCCTGCTCCAAGGTGCTGATGATCGAGTCGTGCTCGTGCATCATCGTGAGCAGCACCGAACTCGTGTCCCCTGAGGAGCCCCGGTACTTGAGCCGCTCGTCCGATGCGGCCTTGCGTGCCTGCTCGTACTGGTCGACGATCCTGCGCTCCGCCTGGATGCGGGTGAGGGTGTCGCGGGGATCATGGCGGGCCATGTGGGTGCGGTCGCCGCTCTCCCGGTCGTCCACGTCGACCATGGGGTCCATCTCGGGATCCGGTGACATGCCGGGACGCCGCCCCTGAATGCCTCCGTCCTCATCGATCTCCCACGGGCCGTCGGTCGCGGCCCGCGCTGCCTGTTCGTCGGCGTCCCACACCGAGCGGAGCCACGCGACCATCGCGTCCACGTCACTCACCGGGCGCCTCCATCGTGAGCGCGGTCTCCGCCCGGTACGGCGCGAAGAACGGCTTCCCATCCGGCTCGTAGACCACAAGCGGTTCCGGCGCTGGCACCTCATCGACGATGGCCACCTGCGGCGCGAACCCCTTGAAGAGCCCGCCACCTGCCTGCAACTGCTCACCCGCGCGGCGGAACGTCTCGGTGACGTCGGCGAACGCCCGGTTGAGCGCGGACGTGTCCAACGGCGCCACCGGCGGCGGCATCAGCGCGAAGTCCGCCGGGGTCGCTCTGGCAGCGCGCCGAGTGCTCTCCATCATGATCCGCGCCGTCTCGGCCGCGAGCGCGTCGGCGTTGCGGCGCGCCCTTGCGGCCGACTCCATGAACTCCTCCAGCGCTTCGGGGCTGAACTGGGGGAGCCACCCGGCCCACGCTCCGAGCCGCGCCTCGTGCTCGCTGGCGTCGGGCGCCCACCGCATGGCGTCCGGGCCGATGCTGTTGTCGGCGAGGGCGGCGTCGATCGCGGCCGCCACACTGTTGGCTCCGCTCATCCCCAGTTCGCCCCCAACAGCCAGCGCGGCCCCTCCTGCTTCGGCGTCAGCCCGAGCACACCCAGCGCCCACGCCAACCGCTCATCCCATTCGGCGAGCTGGTCGGCGTCGTTCATGCGCGCCACGTCCAACTCCAACGCCTCACCCCAGTCGGCGCGCACCGACGAGCCCGCGGCGACCAGTATGTGGCCTTCGTGGCCGCGGCCGTCGAGCGACCCGGTGGACTCGAAGTCCACACCGAGTTGCTGCTCGGCTTCGTCGCGGCCGTCCCAGTACCCTTGGGCGGCCTGCTCGTGCGTGGCGAGCCCGGCGGCCACCAGCATGCGGACCATGGCCTGATCCGCGAAGTCGCCCTCGTCGTCGTACCAGTCGGCGGGGAACTCCTCGTCGAACTCGCCCGTCCCTTCGAGTTCCCAGTCCCCGTCGCCGCCGAGGTGGTAGCCGTAGGCGAGTACGCCGTGTGCTGCCATGCCCATTCAGATCACCTCTCGCTGTTCAACCCATGATGGCCCACGCGGTGAGCGCGGGCACCCCTACCGAGCACGCCCACCGGACGGCGCGCTCCTGCCACGAGTCGGCGTCGGCGGCGAACGCCAACGGGCTCCTGTGCATCCACCACCGCTTCCCGCGCACCTTCAGCGGCCACGCGAGCGGCACGCCCTGCCGGGTCAGCCAGTCCCCGAGGACATGCACCCACGCCCCCACGCCGACCACGGCGCCGAGCAGCACCGGGTGCGGCGGGGCCACACCCACCACCACGCCCACGATGAGCAGCGCGCCCAGGGACACGGTCAGCCAGGACGAGAGCGCCTCCCGGTCCCGACCCGTCAGGCACTGGCCCAGACCGCGCAGACCCAAGCTGACGAGCAGCCACAGCACCACCGCGCCGGACGCCGGGTGCACGCTCACCACCCCGGCCGTGAACCCGGTTAACAAGCACCAGGGGGCGGTGTGCGTCAGGTGCCGGTGCGCCCCCGCACCGCCCCGGTAACCCCCGTCGTCGTACCGCGTGCGGGTGGCCCGCCACACGGCCGACGACAGCGCCCGGACACCGCGGGACACCGCACGCGAGACGGGGCCCTGCGAGCGGGTCGCCGTGCTCTCAGGGTGGTCCAGGTCCGGCAGCAGGCCCGCCCCGGCACCCACCGCCGCGCACCACATCAGCTCCACCAGACCGCCGCCGGCGACCGCGCCCAGGGCGACACCGGCCAGCGCGCCCGTCGCCGCGTGGCTACCCGCGAGCATGACGACCGCCCCAACTATCAACCAGCGGTTGATAGTTCGCCGCTACGCGACCGGCGCCGAAAGCTCGCCGAAAGCGTGCCGAAAGCCTCAGGCCACGAGCGCCAGCAGCCGCCCCACCGCCACCGCGTCCCGCTCCGCCAGCAGCGCCTCCCGCGACAACACCACCGTGTCGCCCGGCTCCGGCCGCGCCACCACCATCCGGCCGCACCGCTCCACCAGAGCGCTGCCCGCCGGCGCATACAACAGCGCCAACACAGGGGCGGGGTCGGGGCGGGACATGACTCTCCACATCGCTCAACAAGAGGGGCCTCCAGTATCCCAGTAGCAGGGCTTCGACGGGGGGCTCACGCCCCGCCCAGCGGGGGTTTTCAGGGGGTGCCCCGGTTCCGGTACCGAGGTACCGACCCAGGTCGCAGGGGGTACCGGCCCGGTAGGGGTACCGGGCCCGGTTGCAGGTGCAACCCGAGCCTCGGTACCGCTCACTCCGGAGGGCCGATCGCGTCCCACACCTCACGCGGGCACTCCCGCTGACCGTTGCCGATCAGCGCCATCGTCAGCGTGATGTGCGCCGTCTCGTAGCCCTTCGCCTTCACTCCATCCACGGTCACGGGGTGGTCGATCGGCTCCACCCCGACCATCCGCAGCAGCTCACCCAGCCGCCGCGCGCTGATCCCGCACGCCTCGGCGAGCGTGGCCATGTGCACCCGGACACGCTCCCCGGCGGCCTGGTGGCAGCGCACCAGCAGCCACGGCACCTGCCCCTGCGCGGGCGCCTCGGGGGCGGGGCCGACGTCGGACAGCTGCTCCTCGGTCATCCGCCGGAACTCCGCGTCGTAGTCGACAGCGCCCTGACCTGGGGAGGTGTCGGTCTGCCCGAACCCCGGAAACCCGAGCCGCTGCAGCGCCTGCGTGGTGTCCCCAGGTGCGGCCGACGAGGGCTTCGGCGGGGAGGGCGAGGACACCGGTTCCGCGGCGCGTGCGACCGGCTGCTCGTCCAACCAGTCCCACCTGCGGTCCCACGCCTGGCGGTCGGTGTCGACCGTGACCTGGTCGACCTCCGGCCGCAGGTGCTCGGTGTGCTCGGCGTAGCCGGCCGCGTCCGAACGCAGCGCGCGGTAGGCCTTGAACTGGCGCGGAACCTCGGTGCCATCGGCCACGAACCCGGTGCCGGTACCCTTGGACTCCTCCGCCTTCGGGGTGCGCTTACCCCACCCGAACAGGTACGCCAACTCCTTGTCGTCGGTCACGTCCATCCCGATACGGACCTTGCCCTGAGCGAGCAGGTCGGTGGGGATGCCGCCGCCGCCCAGATCCAGGGCCCGCAGCGCACACGTCAACTGCCGAATGGACACCGCCCGCGACCGGTTGGACAGCTCCACGAGCTGCGCTTTCACCCGACTCGACAGGTTCGCGGTCTCGTCGGTGATCAGGATGATCTGCGGGAGCTGATGGGAGACGGGGATCTTGTCGTCGTCGACCTCATCCATCAGCCCTTCGTAGGCCGCCGCCCGCCGCGGGATCGCCTGCACCAGGAACCGCACGAGCTCGAACGCCCGCTCGTCGTCGCCCTCACCGCCGTCGGGCGCGATCCACTCGACCGCTGGCCGCCCCTGCCGGTTACCGGTAAGCCAGGGTTTGAGGAACGGTTTGAAGGCCTTACCCCCGTTGGGGTCGATCGCCATTACCACCACGTCGTCGCAGCGCAGCAGCTGAGTAACGGCGGCGGTAAGCATGTTCGACTTGCCCGAGCCGGTCTGGCCGATGAGGATGCCGCACACCCACCGCAGGCATACCTCGGCCAGTGACCCGTCGGCGCGCACCCCCATCGTCATGGGCTGGTTGATGGACCGCTTGGAGTAGTCTCGCGGCAGCTCGAAGTCCTCGCTGAACACGTCCACTGTGGTCACGTCGAGGACGACGCGGCGGGCTGTGGCGCCCCTGCGGACCTCGACCCCGCAGCCTTCGGGCAGGTCGGCGTCGGCGGCGAGCTCCAGTTTCTTCGCGGAGATGTCGGTCCACCGGTGCCCGCCGGAGGGCAGCACCGCCTCGATGGAGTAGCCGGTGGTGCGGGTCTGGGTGGGCTTGGCCGGGTCGGGCCGCTTCCACTCCTCCAGCGCGCCGTGGCGGGCAATGTCCACGCCCTTGATGCGGCAGACGCGGGCGATGCGGTCTTCCCACTGCTCGCACAGCCCGAGGCGGCGGCGGATCCGCTCCTCCTCCTTCGCGCGCCCGTCCACGGTCTGCTCATACACCGCGGCGGCCTGCGCGGAGGTGACGGCGACGACGGTGCCCGCGAACAGGGGCGCGAGCATCTCCACCGACCACGGGGTCGTCCCGAGCGCGAACCAGGTCCACGTCCCGCTGGCCGCCCAGGTGGCGCACCGGTGCAGCTTGGAGAACCCGGTGGTGCCGCGCTTGACGGCCTCGGCCAGGTGCAGCAAACCGCCCGCCGCCGCCACCCCGGCCGCCCACCACGGCGACAGCCCGATCTCGGGCAGCGACCCCAGCGAGGCGACGGCGAGCGAGGCCGTACCGGCGGTTACCGGGCCGGTAACGGGCCCGAAGCGGCCCACCTCGAAACGGCGCTTCTTCTTGCTCACTGGTAGTTCGACCTCGCATCCCAGTAGTGCGCCCCGACGCGCTGGAGGCGCAGAATGTCGGGCTCGTGGGCGTTGTTGAACACCGTCCGCACCTCGGACGCCTTGGCTGCCAACCACAGGATCGCGTTGGAGATGTCCAGCAGGAACTGGATCACCGCGGGCGAGAGGGGTCGGGTCTGCAGCGCGTCGACGGCCATGGCCTGCACGCCGCGCGACATCTGCTCCAGGGCGTAGGGGATGGTGTCGAGGCCGTGGCCGTAGTCGATCATGCCCATGGCGCCGTAGGCCGCGAGGGAGTCGCGGAGTTCGTCGGCGGCGGCCATGACCCGCCGCGCTTCGGGGCTGTATGCCATCTGTGGTCCTCCGTTGGTTGAGCCGCCCCCGTTGGGCTGCTGTCCTGCTCCTGGTGTGGTGCGGTCGCCGACGTCGCGCCAGCGCGGCCCGGTCGCGGGTTGGCCGGTGAGCCAGGCGACGGTGGATTGCCAGAGTCGGGCGAGTCCGCGGGCGAGCGCGGTGGCGAGGTCGGCGGAAAACTGCTGGTCTGCGGCGATGAGGCGGCGGAACAGGCCGCGCCGCGCCCAGGAGGGGCGGCGGCGGGCGCGCGCCCATGCCTTGCCTGCGCGCCCGCGGGTTGCCCAGTTGGCGGCGCGGCCGGTGCCGCGTGCGGTGGCGCCGAGTCCGCGGCCGGCGGCCATGGCGGCCCGCCCGGCGGGGTGGGATTCCATGCGGGCGCGCGCCCGGCGCAGGGATCGGCTTACCGGTCCGGTGCCCTTGCCGCGGGAGGCGGCTATATCGCGGCGGGCGGCGGAGCGCTCCCCGGCGGTAAGCCCGTCGCTGCCGACCCGGCCGCCGGTACGGCCCTTACCCGTACCGGCAGTACCGGCCCCGGGGCGCATACCGGCACCCGTACCGGTCCGCTTACCGGCCGGTGAGGTGAGGCCGCCGTGGGGCTTACCGAACGCGCTTCCGCGCCCCGCCGTACCGGAGGTACCGCTGCCGCGCTTACCCGTACCGGTGAGCCCGCCCGTACCGCCGCGGCGGCCCGAACCGACACCGGCACCGGCGCCCTTACCGCGCCACGACGCGCCCCCCGCAGACGACCCCGGCCGCGAACCGCCGCCGGCGCCGCGGGAGGGCTGGCCGCGGCCGAGCGAGGAGGCCGCGGACTTGCGCCCCGCCAGCGCCTGCCCGCCCACCGACCGCATCCGCGACCGCCCCAGCCCCGAGGAGCGGGATCGGCGCTTACGGGCCGCCCATACCGCCCCCGTACCGGCCGCGGCCGCGCCACCCGCGGCCAGCCCCCACACCCCGCCGGCGGCGTACAGCCCGGAGGCGGCGGAGGCGATACCGGAGGCGCCCATACTGCCCAGCGGCAGCAGCGGCAGGATTACCGGCGGCGGCTCACTGCCCGTACCGGTAGGGGCCGTACCGCCCGTACCGGGCTCGGGGGCGGGCGCGGGGGCAGGCGGGGCCACCGTGACCTCTGGCGCCCCGCCGCCCGTACCGGTATCCGGTGTGGTTACCGCAGTATCCGTACCGGTATCGGTCTTACTCTTACCGCTCATCCCGTCTTCTCCTGCTCTCCGCGCAGCCGCACGTGCAGCGGGTGGGCCTTGCCCATCCCGACGCCGAGCGCCTTGCGGAACTCACCGACCGGCATGCCGGGCTCGTAGACCTCGCGGGCCTTCGCGAGCAGCGCGTCGTCGTCGAGGCGGGGCCGCATCGGGGTGACCGTCCCGGCCTTCTCCCGGGCGGGCGCCGCCGTCTTCGCGGGCTCCACCGCGGGCGCGGCCGGAGCCGGGGGAGCGGCAGGCGCCTGCACCTGTGCGGCGGTCGGGGCCTCCTGCGCGCGCGGCCGGGCGATGCCGAGCTGCTCCAGCGTCTGCACACCCTCACCCTGGAACGGGGTCGCGGCGCGGACGTAGGAGTCGAACGTGGCGATCAGCCACGCGGTGGCGGCGCACCCGGCCGGGCCGATGCTGTGCGCCACCAGATCCGGCACCACGGTCCACGTCATGGCCAGGCCCGCGCCGGCGAGGTTCAGCAGGATGGACGCCGACAGCGCCGACCACTCGGCCGCGGTCGCCCGCCAGTCCACGTCGCCGCCGGCGGACCGCAGCCACGCCCGACCGAGGATCACCAGCGCCACGATGCTGATGAGCGCGGGCTCCACACCCCACGCGGCCCACCACCCGGGCGAACCTTCGGGCAGGTGCAGCATGGTGGTGACGCCGCGGTGCACACCGGCCGTCGACCAGGCGGCGAATGCGGCGAGCACCGGCAACCCGGCCTTCACCGCCACCGCACGGACACGGCTGATGCGCAGCGCCCGCACCTCCGCGGACTGCTGGATGCGGGCGGCGGTGCGCGCCCGCGCGCCCGAGACATCCGCGCGCCGGTACAGCTCCGACAGCTCCACCTGCTCGCGGGCGTCACGGCGCCGCTCCCGACGCTGCCGGGCGGCGGTGGCGGCCTGTTCGCGGACGTCGGCGAGCCCGATGCGGTGCAGCGCCCGGTCCAGGCGCGTCGCCCGCCGGTGGTAGCGCCGGGCTTCCTCGACGGCGCGCTGGGTGCCCAGCTGCGCGGCCAAGTCCCGCGGCGCGTCCGGGGACGCGAGCGGCGCGTCTTCCGTGTCCTGCTGCTGGTGCGTCATGCTGGTATCTCCTGGTGGAAGCCGGGGTGCGGCCCGCCTGGTCCTGGCAGAGTGGGCGGGCCGCGCGCGAGGGTCAGCGGGTGCGGTCGAGGCTGAAATGCAGGACCACCGGCGCGTATCCGAGATCGCGGGCGATGTCCTGCATGATGTGGTCGGCGACCGCCCCGCGGGGCTTGTCGGTGGGGGCGGCGGAGGCCCCGGTGATGGTGGCTCTGCCGTCGGGCCCGTCGATCGTGACGATCCAGCTCCATTGCGCGGACTCGGCCATGACTCCCCCTCAGAGCTGGTTGGTGGCGGCGCGCACCTGCTCTTGCAGGTGGCCGCGGGCGGCCCGGTAGGCCAGTGGGTCGGCGAGACCCGACCGGGTGTAGGCGGCGTCCAGTGCGGCGATGCGCCGGCGCAGGCGGTCGACCTCGCCGGCGGGTGTGGATCCGCGGCCGCAGTCGGTGTCGCATGCGAACGCGGCGTCGAACAGGGTGGCCATGCGGTACTCCTCGGTCGTGGACGGTGGTGTCCCCGCCCCGCTCGGAGGACGGCCGAGCGGGACAGGCGCACCGCCGGGGGGCGTGGGCGCCCCCCTTTCAGGCCTCGCGCAGGTTCGCGCGGGCGATGCGGAGGTTCGCTTCCAGGTCCCGGCGGATCGCGCGGTGGCCCTGGTGGTCGGTGGATTCGGAGCGGGCGTGCGCGGCGTCGAGGTCAGCGATTTCCCGGGTGAGTCGGTCGACGTCGGCTTGGGCGCTGCGGCGCATCCGCTCGCGGGACGCGGTGAGGGTCGCGGATTCGCGGCCCGTGATCAGGTTGAACAGGCTCATGCGGTGCTCCTCTGCTGTGCGGATGGTGTCCCGGAACCGCCCCCGGGGACGGATGCGGATGCGGGGGCGGCCCCGGCACGCCACCTACGCGCGCCAGTCCAGGGCGATCGCGGCCACCGGGCACACGATCGCGACCGCAGAAGCCGCCACCCGCACCTCGGGGGCGGCCACGCAGGCGGCGCAGGCGGCCACGGCGACGACCATCAGCGCGGCGAACGCGGCCGGGGCGGCGGTGGCCATCAGGAGTCACCCGCCTGCGCGGCCCGGTGCTCGCGGGCCTCGCGGGTGAGCCGCGCCGTCATCTCCTCGCGGGGGCGGCGCCAGCGCGAGACCACCGAGCACGCTCCGGCGAGCAGCCCCGGGATCACGGCGAAGGCGAGCAGCCACAGCCACTCGGCGGGGGAGAGGGGGAGGGCGGAGAGCACGGTCTCGACGCCCGGCAAGGTTGCGGCGGCAGTAGCGCCGGCAGATAGAGTTTCCACGGGTCCTCCCTGGTGAAGCAGGTGATGGATCAAGCTCCCGGCCGGGGTGGTTCAGACCCCGCCGGGGGCGTTTTCTTTTGTGGAGCGTCTGGAGTGGGCGATCGGATCTGGAGTGAATCTGGAGTGGACTGCCGCCCACTCACTCCATTTCGAGCCTCACCGCGCACTCCCAGTCACTCGCATGCACCCTCTGACCTGCGAATATTCGCTCACGAGGAGTTCGCTGCAACGTGGTGCAGAACGCCATCATCGGCCAGGACGACTCCCTGGTCGGCGGCGTGCTCGGCGCGGTCGTCCTGCTCGCCGTGGACGCCGTGGTGGTGCGTGCCGCAACGGCCCGCGCCTGGACCTGGCGGGCGCTCAACGGCACCCCCACGGTGCTGGCGCGCGACGGTCGCTACCTCGGCCCGGCCCTGCGGCGCCTGGCCGTGCGCCGCTCCGACGTGGACGTGCTGATCAAGAAGCAGGGGGCGCACAGCGTCGCCGACACCACGAGCGTCGTCCTCGAACCCGGCGGCGCCGTGCTGGTGGAGATGCGTCCCGACCGGCGCCCGGCCACGAGCGCCGACGCCGCCGCTCTGCACGAGCGGCTGCGGCGGATCGAGGAGCTCCTGGAGCACGGGCGCCCGCAGCCGTGAGCGGGTGCGCCGGCCCTCCGGCGCGGACGCGCCCCCGGGGCCGGGCGCGATACCGTGGCGACCATGGAGAACGCATCCGAGCGGCCGTCCACCTCGGTCGAGGACTACGTCAAGGTCATCTACGACCTGCAGGAGCGCGGTTCCGGCCCGGTGACGATCTCGGCGATGGCCGAGCGGCTCTCGGTGTCCAACTCCTCGGTTTCGGGCATGCTGCGCAAACTCGGCGAGCTGGGGCTGGTGTCGCACCGCCGCTACGGCAACGTGCGCCTCACCGAGACCGGCGACAAGGCGGCCCTGGCCGTCCTGCGCCGCCACCGGCTGCTGGAGACCTACCTGGTCGAGGCGCTGGGCTACTCCTGGGACGAGGTCCACGACGAGGCCGAGATCCTCGAGCACGTCGTCTCCGACCGGTTCGTCGACCGCATCGCCGCCTACCTGGGCGATCCCGCCGTCGACCCGCACGGCGACCCCATCCCCACCCGCGAGGGCAGCGTGCCCGAGCGCGAGACCCAGCTGCTGTCGGCCGCGGACGAGGGCACCACCGGCGTCATCGTGCGGGTCAACGACTCCGACCCCGACCTGCTGCGCCACCTCGCCGAGCAGGACATCGGCATCGGCATGCGCGTCGAGCTGGTGGAGCGCCGCCCCTTCGGCGGGCCGCTGATCGTGCGCACCGGCGCCCCCGGCGAGCAGCGCGAGCAGGCGCTGGGGCTGGTCGCCGCCGAAGCGGTGTGGGTCGCGCCCGCACACGACCACGACCGCTCCGGCGCAGGCTCCGGCTCCGGCGCGGGGGAGTCGGAGCAGGGCGGGCCCCGCCGGCGGCCCTGACGGGCCCCGCGCCGCGGCCGCCGCACGCCGGCCTCAGGCGGGCAGGTGCGGCATCAGCGCCTCGGGGTAGCGCTCGCCCGCCGCGGCGCCGCGCGGCACCGCCTTCTCGATCTCCGCGGCCTCTTCGGCGGTCAGCCCGGACTCCAGCGCGCCCAAGGCCTCGGCGAGGCGCTCGCGCCGGCGCGCGCCCACCAGCGGCACGACGTCGTCGCCGCGCGCGGCGACCCAGGCGATGGCGGCCTGGGCGGGGGTCATGCCCTTGGCTGCGGCGACGGTGCGCAGCGCCTCGACCAGGTCCAGGTTGTGCTGGAGGTTCCCGTCGCGGAACCGCGGACTGCCGGCGCGGAAGTCGCCGGGCTCCAGGCCGCGCCCGCTGCTCCAGTGGCCCGAGAGCAGGCCGCGCGAGAGGACGCCGTAGGCGGTCACCCCGATGCCCAGCTCGCGGGCGGCGGGCAGGATCTCGTCCTCGACGCCGCGGGACAGCAGCGAGTACTCGATCTGCAGGTCGGTGATGGGGTGGACGGCCGCGGCGCGCCGCAGCGTCTGCGCGCCGACCTCCGAGAGCCCGATGTGGCGCACGTAGCCGGCCTCGACCATCTCGGCGATGGCACCCACCGTCTCCTCCACCGGCACCGCGGGGTCCAGGCGGGCGGGGCGGTAGACGTCGATGTGGTCGGTGCCCAGGCGGCGCAGCGAGTAGGCGAGGAAGCTGCGCACCGCCTCCGGCCGGCCGTCGTTGCCCGACCAGGCGCCGTCGGGGCCGCGCAGGGCGCCGAACTTCACGCTGATGACGGCGTTGCCGCGGTCGCGCTCCCGCAGCGCGTCGCGCAGCAGCATCTCGTTGTCGCCCATGCCGTAGAAGTCGCCGGTGTCAAGCAGCGTGACACCGGCGTCCAGGGCGCTGTGCACGGTGGCCACCGCCTCGTCGCGGTCAGCCGGGCCGTAGAGGTCGGACATGCCCATCATCCCCAGGCCCAGGGCCGAGACCTGCGGTCCGGTGCTGCCGAGTCGGCGTGTCTGCATGGTCGCCATGAGGGTCCTAACGTTGATATCCAATATCCGTTAACGATGTTACGTTATCATTGGTATCACGGGACGGCCGCGGCGATCGCGCCGCGGCGTCGGGCGGGCCGCGGACAGCGTTCCCGCCGGTCGCTGAAGGTGCGCCGCGAATGGCGGCGGGGGCGGCAGGGTAGTCGGCGGGTGAACGCCCGGTGCCCTGGTCAGCCCGGCGCGCACCGCGCCGGCGGGTGGTGCACCGGGGCAGCGGCCGAGCGAAAGGAGCGCCCGATGGCGGTTCTGCACGACACCGAAGGGCTGAAGCGCATCCTCTCCGGTCTGGACTTTCCCGTGAGCAAGGACCGGATCGTGGAGTACGCCCAGGAGCAGGGCGCCGACCGGTACCTCCTCAGCGCCCTGCAGGCCATGCCGCCGGCGGACTTCAACGAGCCGAACGAGGTGATGCGCGCCGTGCCCCAGGACGAGCTCGGCGGGCAGAAGCGCGACGAGTCCGACCGCGCCCAGCAGCGCCGGCACCACACCAAGCCCGGCGTCTCCGAGCGCGCGCAGGAGACCGGGCCTGTCAACCCCATCGAGGAGGAGCTGGGGGAGAACCGCGGCTCCTGACGCCGCACCTCGAACCCGGCACATCGCGCGCCCCGCGGGCCGGGGGAGCGGCCGCCGGCGCGCGGCCGGTCAGCTCCTGCGGGCGCGCGCGGCGATCGGGCAGTCGCCGCAGACCGCGCCGCCGGCGGCCCGGTAGTACAGGCAGCACGTGGTGCGGGCGAACACCGCCGGTCCGGGCCCCGGCGCCGCGGGAGCGAAGCCGCCCAGCCCGCGCAGCGGCGGCCGCTCCAGCACACGGCGCGCCAGCGCGTAGGCGCCGGCGGCGTGCTCGGGCCGGGCCGCCGCCAGCGTCGCGGCGGCTCCCGCCAGCGCCGAGGCCGCGTTGCCGTAGAGCAGGCGCGGCGCCAGCCCCGTGTGTGCGCGCACCGCGCAGGCGAGGGGAGTCAGCACGGCGCCGACGACGTGTTCGGCCACCAGGTCGGCGGCCGCCTCGGCGGGCGGGCGGTCTTCGGCCGCGGCGGCGCCGGCTCCCTCGCCGAGCGCGAGGCGCAGCCGCCCCTCGGCCACGTACCAGCGCAGCGCCGCGGCCGGGGCGATGACCCCGTGGCACAGCACCGCGGCCACCTGGGGCGAGAGCAGCCGCGAGGCCAGGCCCTGGTAGGCGAGGGAGGCCGCGGTGCGCTGCTCGACCGCTGCGATCGGGCGCCCGTTGGCCGCGGCCAGCCCGGCGCGCACGGCCGCGACCTCGCCTTCCAGCAGCCGCCCGCGCTCCCACAGCTCGGGCAGCGGGTGCCGCGCGCCCGCGGCCGCCGGGCCGGTCTCGACGGCGAAGAACGCGTTGACGGCGCCGGCGTCGGCCAGCGCCGCGCGCAGGGCGGGGTCGATGGTCAGTGCCTCCGGGTGAACACCGAGTCGCGGACCGGCGGTACCGGGCTGCGACGCGGCCGCCGAGCGTCGTCGTCCTCGGCGGGCGACAGCAGCAGTATCAGGGAGATGACCATCAGCAGCAAGCCCAGTCCCACGAACACCGGCAGGAAGAAGTCCATCATGGTGGCGCCGGCGGGTTCGGCGTCGAACGGGGTCTCGGGCAGCGTGGTGACCGCCATGCCGAACATCGCGGTGTAGTGCACGGCCGAGACCGCGGCCGCCATGGCCAGCGCGCCCAGCAGCGCGGCCGCCGGGCCGCGCAGCCGCAGCGCGAGCAGCAGCACCAGGGCGAAGGCGGCGGGGGCGACGACCGCGGCGGCGGCCGTGTAGAGCGGGTCGTGGTCCATATCGGCCTGCATCCGGATGGAGGCCATGCCCGTGTAGTGCATCGCCACCACGCCCAGGCCCAGGACGGCGCCGCCGCCCGCTGTCGCCGACCGGCCGGGGCGGGCGGTGGTCCACAGCAGCGCCGCGGACACGGCGGCGACGGCCAGCAGCCCGCTGAGGACGGTCAGCAGCACGTCGTAGCGCAGCGTGGTCGACTGCACGGAGAAGCCCATCATCGCGATGAAGTGCATGGCCCACACCCCGGCGGCGCCGAGGGAGAACGAGGCGAGGACGAGCCATCCCGCGCGGACGCCGCCGGTGCTGGTCCGCGCCCGCGCCGCCGTCTGCAGGCCGATGAAGGAGCCGAGGAAGGAGACGGCGAAGGCGATGGCCGGCGTCGTCCACCCGTAGGCGAAGTGTTCGATCATGAGGGGTGTCCTGAGGGGGAGATTCATCCCGATTTAGGGGTGAATAAGGGCGGAGTAAAGCAACCCTAGTGGCGCGGTGCGGCGGTGACGGGGGCGCGCGGTGTCCGTATGCGGCCACGGGTCCGGCAGACCCTCCGCGCCGCCGCCGGTCGTCCGTGCCGGCGCATTCGGGGTGCGCTGCCGCGCCCCCGGGTGATAAACCCGGGCAAACGTGGTTTAGGGTAGCCTCACCTTGCCGCTTGTCGGCAGTTGTGCCCCTGACCTGAGAAAGGCCCACCCATGCCTTCGCTTACGAGGGCTCCGGCCCCCCTTGCCCGAATCGCCCTGGTCGCGGCCGCGGCCCTGACCGCCGCCGGCTGCGGAGCCCCCTCCGGCTCCCAGAACGACTCCGGCGGCTCCGGGGGCGACTGGTCGCCGGTGACCATCGAGCACGCCCTCGGCTCCACCACGATCGAGCAGAAGCCCGAGCGCATCGTCACCGTGGGCTGGTCCGACGAGGCCACGCTGCTGGAGCTGGGCATCGTCCCGGTGGGCATGAACGCCTCCACCTACGCCGGCGACGAGGAGGGCTACCTGCCCTGGGACCTCGAGAAGCTCGAGGAGATGGGCGCCGAGAAGCCCGAGCTGATCAACACCGACGACGGCATCTCCGCCGAGCAGGTCGCCAACCTCGCCCCCGACCTGGTGCTGGGTGTGCAGTCGGGGATGACGGAGAAGGAGTACAAGCGGCTCTCCGAGGTCGCCCCCACCATCCCCTACCTCGACGAGCCCTGGATGACCGGGTGGCAGGAGCAGACGGTCACCATCGGCAAGGCCGTCGGCAAGGAGGAGGAGGCCCGCACGATCGCGGACGAGACCGTCTCCTACATCGACGACCTGTCGGCGAAGCACCCGGAGTTCGAGGGCACGAGCTACGCCGTGGGCACGCTCATCCCCTCCACCGGCGAGTTCGGCTTCTACGTCGACAAGGACGCCCGCGTCGTCATCATGAACCAGCTCGGCCTCACGCCGGCCGCCTTCACCGACGACCTGTCCGTGGCCGACGGCGCGTTCTACGGGACGCTCAGCCAGGAGAACTCCGACAAGGTCGACGCCGACGTGCTCGTCATGTGGTTCAACAGCGCCCAGGAGCGCAAGAAGATGGAGGACAACCCCGTCTTCCAGAAGATCGACGCGGTCGAGGACGACGCCTACGTCGGCTACGTGGACCCGGCCAAGTCGATGGCGATCTCCACCCCCAACCCGCTGACCATCCCCTGGGTGATGGACGGCTTCGTCGAGGACCTCGGCAAGGCCGCCAAGGGCGAGGCCGGCGCCTCGGCCTGAGGCTTCGCCCCGCCCGGCGGCCGCCGTCCGGGCCGGAGCCGGGCACCGCCACAGGCGCCCCCGCCGCGACCGCATCCGCCGATGCGGGTCCGCGGCGGGGGCGCCCGCTTCTCGCCGGTGCCGTTCGCACGGGTTTGAATGGGTGCGCCTATGGTATTAGTTAGGCGTGCCGAACATCCAAGGTCGCCCTACTTCAATTCGCTCGGCGGCCGCGGCCGCCGCGACGGCGGTGCTGGCGGGCACCACCGCCTGCACCCCCTCCGAGCCGGCCGCCGACGACGGCGGGCTCACCGTGGTGACCACCTTCACCGTGCTGGCCGACATGGTCCGCAACGTCGCCGGCGACCGGGTCGAGGTCGTCTCCATCACCCGCCCCGGCTCCGAGATCCACGCCTACGAGCCCACCCCCGACGACCTCGTCCGCGGCGCCGACGCCGACCTCGTCCTGCACAACGGCCTGGGGCTGGAAGGCTGGTTCGCCCAGTTCACCGAGCGCATCGACGCCCCCACCGCCACCGCCTCCGAGGGCGTCGAGACGATCCCCATCACCGCCGGCGGCTACCGGGGCGAACCCAACCCCCACGCCTGGATGTCCCCGGACAACGCCCGGGTCTACGTCGACAACATCGCCGACGCCCTCAGCGGCCTCGACCCCGCCCACGCCGACGCCTACGCCGCCGACGCCGAGGACTACAAGCGCAGCATCGAGCGGATCGGCGAGGACCTCGCCGGCGACCTGTCCCGCGTCCCCGAGTCCCAGCGCGCCCTGGTCACCTGCGAGGGCGCCTTCTCCTACCTGGCACGCGACGCCGGCCTGAGCGAGCGCTACCTGTGGGCCGTCAACGCCGACACCCAGGCCACCCCGCGCCAGGTCGCCTCCGTCGTGGAGTTCGTCCGCGACAACGACGTCCCCACCGTCTTCTGCGAGACCACCGTCAACGCCGGCGCCCAGCGCCAGGTGGCCGAGGAGAC
The DNA here is from genome assembly GCF_039531585.1 of Streptomonospora arabica. NCBI lineage: Bacteria > Bacillati > Actinomycetota > Actinomycetes > Streptosporangiales > Nocardiopsidaceae > Streptomonospora > Streptomonospora arabica. Next base: position 139,669 of record NZ_BAAAQI010000006.1, read on the forward strand.
CGGCGCCGAGCTCCGGCCCGCCCTCTACGTCGACTCCCTGTCGAAGCCCGACGGGCCCGTGCCCACCTACCTGGACCTGCTGCGCTACGACACCGAGGCCATCGCCTCCGGACTCACCCGCGAGGAGGACGCGTGAACGCAGTCGAGACCGAGACGGCCGGGGCGGCCCGACCGGCGCCCGAGGCGACCGCGCCGCCCGCCGTCCGCGCCGAAGGCGTGACCGTGCGCTACGGCGACGTCCTCGCCCTGGAGGACGTCAGCCTGAGCGTGGGCCAGGGCCGCATCTGCGGCCTGCTCGGCGCCAACGGCTCGGGCAAGTCCACCCTGTTCACCGCGATCATGGGCCTGACCGCGGCCGAGTCCGGCAGCGTATGCATCCTGGGGGCCGATCCCGCCGCCGCCCGCAAGCGCGGGCTGGTCGGCTACGTGCCCCAGTCCGAGCAGGTCGACTGGGCCTTCCCGGTGCGCGTCGCCGACGTGGTGATGATGGGCCGCTACGGCCGCATGGGTCCGGCCCGCCGGCCGCGCCGCGCCGACCGCGCCGCCGTCGAACAGGCCCTGGAGCGCACCGGGCTGTCCGACCTCGCCCACCGCCAGATCGGCGCCCTCTCCGGCGGGCAGCGCAAGCGCGCGTTCGTGGCCCGCGGCCTCGCCCAGGGCGCGCGCGTGTTCCTGCTCGACGAGCCCTTCGCCGGCGTCGACAAGCGCTCCGAGGCGACCATCACCGAGGTGCTGTCCGGCATGCGCGACGAGGGCCACACCCTGCTCGTGTCCACCCACGACCTGGCCGGGGTGCCCGGCCTGTGCGACGAGGCCGTACTGCTGCAGCGCCGCCTCGTCGCACACGGACCGCCCGCCGAGGTGCTCACGCCCCAGCGGCTGCTGGAGGCCTTCGGCATCGCGGCCCCTCCGGAAGGCACTGCCGCGTGAGCACGCTCGTCGAGTTCTTCGCCGTGCCGCTGCAGTTCGACTTCATGCAGCGGGCGCTGCTGGTCAGCGTCGTGGCCGGTGTCGTCTGCGCCCTGCTGTCCTGCTGGATGACGCTGACGGGCTGGTCGCTGCTGGGCGACGCGGTCTCCCACGCGGTGCTGCCCGGAGTCGTGCTCTCCTACCTGCTGGGGCTGCCCTTCGCCGTGGGCGCGCTCGTCTTCGGCGCGGGCTCGGTCGCCCTGATCGGCGCGGTCAACCGCACCTCCCGCATCAAGGAGGACGCGGCGATCGGCATCGTGTTCACCGCCATGTTCGGAATCGGCGTGGTGCTGATCTCCCGCATCCCCTCCCAGACCGACCTGATGCACATCCTCTTCGGCAACGTCCTGGGCGTCTCCGACTCCGAGATCGCGCAGATCCTGGCCATGGCGGCGCTGACGCTCGCCGTGGTGCTGGTCAAGCACCGCGACCTCACCCTCTACGCGTTCGACCCCGTCCACGCCCACGCCATCGGCCTGAGCCCCCGCCGCCTGGAGGCGCTGCTGCTGGCGCTGCTGTCGGTGACCGTGGTCGTCGCGCTGCAGGCGGTGGGCATCATCCTGGTTGTGGCGATGGTCGTGATCCCCGGCGCGACCGCCTACCTGCTCACCGACCGGTTCGAGCGCATGCTCGCCATCGCGGCGGCGGTCTCGGCGACCGCCTCGGTCCTGGGCACCTACGTCAGCTTCCACGCCGACATCGCCACCGGCGGCGCCATCGTGGTGGCCCAGGCGTGCGGCTTCGCGCTGGCCTACCTGCTCGCGCCCAGACACGGCGTCATCGCCCGGCGGGTGCGCCGCAGCGCCGTCCGCACGGGCTGACCGGGCGCGCCCCGGCGCCGCGCGCCGCCGCGTCCTGCGGGCGATCTCACCGCGGCCCGTCGGCGGCGGTGAGCGCTCCGTTTCGCGAGTGTTACGGCAGGACACGCCCCGGCAACCCCGGCTGCATACCTTCGGTCGCGTCAGGCGAAGCCGTGCGTCGACCGAGGAAGGCCAGGCCGTGACCGCACAGAGCACGAGGACCCCGACCAGCGCCGGCGGGCGCTGGATCGCCCACTGGGACCCCGAGGACACCGCATTCTGGAACACGACCGGGCGGCGGGTGGCCAACCGCAACCTGTGGGCCTCCATCTTCGCCGAGCACATCGGGTTCTCGGTGTGGAGCCTGTGGTCGGTGCTGACCCTGTTCATGACCCCCGAGACCGGGTTCGACTACACACCGGCGCAGAAGTTCCTGCTGGTCTCGATCGTCTCCCTGGTCGGCGCGGTCCTGCGGGTGCCCTACACCCTGGCCGTGCCCCGGTTCGGCGGCCGCAACTGGACGCTGATCTCGGCGGGCGCGCTGCTGGTGCCCACCGCGCTGGCGGTGGTGCTCATCCAGCGGCCCGACACCCCCTTCTGGCTGTTCCTGGTGCTGGCGGCCACCGCCGGGCTGGGCGGCGGGAACTTCTCCTCGTCGATGGCCAACATCAACTCCTTCTTCCCCGAGCGCAGCAAGGGCTGGGCGCTGGGGCTCAACGCCGGCGGCGGCAACATCGGCGTGGCCACCGTCCAGCTCGCCGGCCTGGGCGTCATCGCCGCCTTCGGCGCCGCCCAGGGCCACCTGCTGGCCGCGCTCTACATCCCCCTGCTGCTCGTGGCCGCGGCGGTGGCCTGGACGCGCATGGACAACCTCACCGGCGCCCGCGCCGACGTCGGCGCCCAGATCGCCGCCACCAAGGACCGCCACTTCTGGATCATGTCCTTCCTCTACGTCGGCACCTTCGGCTCCTTCATCGGGTTCTCCTTCGCCTTCGGGCTGCTGCTGCAGAACCAGTTCGACCGCACTCCGCTGGAGGCGGCCGCGGTGACCTTCCTCGGCCCGCTGCTGGGCTCGCTGATCCGCCCGCTCGGCGGGCGGCTGGCCGACCGGTTCGGCGGCGCGCGGGTGACCCTGGTCGACTTCGCCGGGATGGCGGCGGGCACCGCCGTGATCGTGGTCGCCTCGCTGCAGGAGTCGCTGGCGCTGTTCACCGCCGGGTTCATCGCGCTGTTCCTGCTCACCGGCATCGGCAACGGCTCGACCTACAAGATGATCCCGGCCGTCTACGCCGCCCGGGCCCAGAACCAGATAGCCGCGGGGGTGCCCGCGCAGCAGGCCCATGCGGAGAACAAGCGCATCTCCGGCGCGGTGCTGGGCCTGGTCGGTGCGGCCGGCGCGCTGGGCGGTGTGGGCATCAACCTGGCCTTCCGCCAGTCGTTTGCCAGCTTCGGCGACGCGATCCCCGCCTACGCGGCCTTCCTGGTCTTCTACCTGGTGTGCCTGGGGGTGGTCCACCGGGTCTACCTGCGCCGCCCGCGGGGCGCCGCCGGCGTCCCGGCGGCTGCGGCCCCGCCCGAACACGAGCGGGCCGAGACCGGCGGGGCGCAGCGATGAGCACGGCCACGCACTGCCCCTACTGCGCGCTGCAGTGCGCGATGCACGTGGAGGCCGGCCCCGGCGGGGCCCCGGCCGCGCGCCCGGCACCGTTTCCCACCAACCGGGGCGGGCTGTGCCGCAAGGGCTGGACCTCGGCCGAGCTGCTGAACTCGCCCGAGCGCATCGTGCGGCCGCTGCTGCGCACCGACCGAAGCGGCGGCTTCGCCGCGACCGACTGGGACACCGCGCTGGAGCACGTGGCCGGCCGGCTGAAGGGGCTGCGCGCCGAGCACGGTGCGGACGCGGTGGCGGTCTTCGGCAGCGGCGGGCTGACCAACGAGAAGTCCTACCTGCTGGGCAAGTTCGCCCGCCTGGCGCTGGGCACCTCCCGGATCGACTACAACGGCCGGTTCTGCATGTCCTCGGCGGCCGCGGCGGGCGGCCGCGCCTTCGGCCTGGACCGCGGGCTGCCGTTCCCGCTGCCCGATGTGGCCTCGGCCGAGGTCGTGCTGCTGGCCGGGGCCAACCCGGCCGAGACCATGCCGCCGATGATGGGCCACCTCTCGGGGCCGCGGCTAATCGTGGTCGACCCGCGGCACTCGGCCACCGCCGAGCAGGCCCTGGCCGGCGGGGGGCTGCACCTGGCGCCGCGCCCGGGCACCGACCCGGCGCTGGCGCTGGGGCTGCTGCACGCCGCCCGCGCCCAGCACCTGCTGGACGAGGACTACATCGCCGCGCGCACCACCGGCTTCGACCAGGCGTGGAAGCACGCGGCGGCGTTCTGGCCCGAGCAGACCGAGCAGGTCACGGGCGTGCCCGCGCAGCGTGTGCGCGAGGCGGCGCGGCTCTTGGCCACCGCGCGGGGCGCCTACGTGCTGACCGGGCGCGGCAGCGAGCAGCACGCCAAGGGCACCGACACCGTCTCGGCCTGGATCAACTTGGCGCTGGCGCTGGGCCTGCCCGGCCGCGAGGGCTCCGGCTACGGCTGCATCACCGGCCAGGGCAACGGCCAGGGCGGGCGCGAGCACGGGCAGAAGGCCGACCAGCTGCCCGGCTACCGCAGGATCGACGACCCCGCCGCCCGCGCGCACGTGGCCGAAGTGTGGGGGGTCGATCCCGACGAGCTGCCCGGGCCGGGCCCGAGCGCCTTCGAGCTGTTGGACGCGCTGGGCACCGCCTCGGGGGCGCGGGCGATGCTGGTGCTGGGGTCCAATCCCGCGGTTTCGGCGCCCGACGCCGGGCGTGTCCGAAACCGGCTGTCGGCGTTGGATCTGCTGGTGGTCTGCGACTTCGTAATGTCCGAAACCGCGGCGATGGCCGATGTGGTTCTGCCGGTGGCCCAGTGGGCCGAGGAGCGGGGCACGATGACCAACCTGGAGGGCCGCGTGCTGCGGCGCCGGGCCGTACTCGCTCCGCCGCCCGGGGTGCGCACCGACCTGGAGGTCATCGCCGGGTTGGCCGTGCGGCTGGGCCAGCCGGCCGAGCGCTTTCCCGCCGATGCCGACGCGGTCCTGGCCGAGCTGGGCCGCGCTTCGGCGGGGGGCGGCGCCGACTACGCGGGGGTGAGCCCCGAGCGGCTGGAGGCGGGCGAGGAGCTGTTCTGGCCGGTGGCCGACGCGGGGGCGAGCACGCCGCGGATGTTCTTGGACGGTTTCGCCCACCCTGACGGGCGGGCGCGGTTCGCGCCGGTGGGCCACCGGCCCGCGGCCGAGGAGCCCGACGCGGAGTTCCCGCTGATCGCGACCACGGGCCGGTTGATGGGCCATTACCAGTCGGGGGCCCAGACGCGGCGCATCGGCGAGTTGGCCGGTGCCGAGCCCGAGGCCTACGTGGAGGTGCACCCCGATACGGGAGTGCGCAGCGGGGTGGCCGACGGGGACTGGGCGCGGGTGGTCTCGCGGCGGGGGGCGGCGCTGGCGCGGGTGCGCCTGCGGGCGGACGCGCGGCCCGACACGGTGTTCCTGCCGTTTCACTTCGGTGGGGAGGAGGCGGCCAACAACGTGACCAACCCGGCGCTGGATCCGGTGAGCCGGATGCCCGAGTTCAAGGTCAGCGCCATCAGGCTGGAGCGGGCCGACCCTCCGCAGGAGGCCGCCGCCCCACGTGCCGGAGCCGGGCAGCGCGGCCCGGCCCGGCCCGCCGGCTGAGACCCGCCGCGGCCCGCACCCGACCCCGCCGGCCCGCGAACCGGCGAGAGCGGGAGCGGTGGCTCGGGTGCGGTGTCCCGGAACCGGGTCCACCCGCGACGTCCAGGTTCCACAGGTCGTAGGTCCCACAGGTAGGGGGCAGGAGCCGGTGCCCGCCCGCGCGGCACCCTCCGACCCGAGGCCCCAGAGGTAGTGGGCAGGAGCCGGTGCCCGCCCGCGCGGCACCCTCCGAGCCGAAACCCCAGAGGTAGTGGACAGGAGCCGGTGCCCGCCCGCGCGGCACCCTCCGAGCCGAAACCCCAGAGGAAGGGAGGCCGGTGCCGCGCGGCGCACTCCGCGCCGCGGCCGGCACCGACACGCCATGGTCCAACACACCGCGCGCCGCATCGTGGTGATCGGCAACGGCATGGTCGGCGCCCGCTTCGCCGAGGAGGTCGCCCGGCGCGACCCCGCCGGCGAGCGCGTCGGCGTCACCGTCGTGGGCGCCGAGGACGAGGCGGCCTACAACCGCGTCCTGCTGCCCGGCGTCCTCGCCGGACGCTACGCGCCCGACGACATCCGCCTGCCCGCGCCCGCCGAGTCGGCCGCGGTGGCCGTGCGCACCGGAACCGCCGCCACCGCGATCGATCCCGCCCGGCGCCGGGTCACCCTGGACGACGGCACCGGCCTGGACTACGACGAGCTCGTGCTGGCCACCGGCGCCCGCGCCGCGTTCCCGCCCATCCCCGGCCTGGCCGCCGCCGACGGCGCACCCGAACCGGGCGTCACCGCCCTGCGCGACCTCGCCGACTGCCACCGCCTGTCCGCTCTGGCGCGCCCGGGCGGGCCCGTCGTCGTGCTCGGCGGCGGCGTGCTCGGCCTGGAGGCCGCCCGCGCGCTGGCCGAGCGCGGCATGCGCGTCTCGCTCGTGGAGTCCTCGCCCTGGATCATGCGCCGCCAGATCGACCGGCCCGCCGCCCAGATCCTGGCCGAGCAGTACTCGCGGCTGGGAGTGGCCGTGCACTCCTGGCGGGTGGCGGCCCGCTGGCTGCCGGGCACCGGGCTGGAGCTCGACGACGGCCGCGTGCTGCCCGGCGACGCCCTCGTCGTCACCGCCGGGGTCAAGGCCAACACCGAGATCGCCGCCGGCGCCGGAATCGACGTCGAGCACGGCATCGTCGTCGACGACACCCTGGCCACCGCCGACCCCCGGGTGCACGCCGTCGGCGACTGCGCCCAGCACCCCGGCGGCGGCGCGGGACTCGTCCAGCCCGGCTGGGAGCAGGCCGCCGTGCTCGCCGACCGGCTCACCGGCACCCGCCCCGAGGCCCGCTACACCGGCGCGCGCCCCGTCACCCGCCTCAAGGCCGAAGGCATCGAGCTCACCAGCATGGGCGAGGCCGAGGCCGACGACACCGCAGAGACCGTGACCATCGCCGACGCCCACGGCGGCCGCTACGCCAAGCTCTCGGTGCGCCAAGAACGCATCGTCGGCGCCGTGCTGCTCGGCTTCGCCGACCCCGCCTCGGCCATCGCCCGGATGTACGACGACGGCGCCCCGGTGCCCGCCGACCGCCTCGCCCTGCTCACCGGCCGGCCCGCGCCCGAAACCGGGGAGACCGGCGCCGGGCCCGCAACCGACCCCCTCGTGTGCCGGTGCAACGCCGTCACCCGCGGCGGCCTGGAGACCGCCTGGCTCGACGGCGCCCGCACCCGCCCCGACATCGCCGCCGCCACCCGCGCCACCACCGGCTGCGGGGGCTGCACCCGCGACGTCGACGCCCTGCTCGCCGGCTGGAACGGCGCCAGCCCCGTTGCGGCCCCCTGACACCCGCGGCCCCGGGGCGGCCCGGCGCGCCGCGTGTTTACCCCGCTGCGCCGCGGTCAGCGGAGCGGGAAGCAGCGCCGCCGGGCGAACACCGAGGAGCCGATGCACACCGACATCACGCTGACAGTGGACGGGCACAGCCGCGCGCTGCGCGTCGACACCCGCACCACCCTGCTGGACGCGCTCCGCGAACACCTGCGCACCACCGCGCCCAAGAAGGGCTGCGACCACGGCCAGTGCGGCTCCTGCACGGTCCTGCTCGCCGGCAGGCGCGTGGTCAGCTGCCTGATCCTGGCGGCCGCGGCCGACGGCGCCGAGGTCACCACCGCCGCCGGGCTGGCCCCCGAGGGCCGCGAGCACCCGCTCCAGCGCGCGTTCGTCGACCACGACGGCCTGCAGTGCGGCTACTGCACCCCCGGCCAGATCTGCTCGGCCGCGGGCGTGCTGGAGGAGGCCGCCGCCGGCTGGCCCAGCGCCGCCACACCGCCCGGCGAACCGGCCGAAGGACAGGCGGTGCCGCTCACCGACGCCGAGATCCGCGAGCGCATGAGCGGCAACCTGTGCCGCTGCGGCGCCTACGCCGGCATCGTCGCCGCCGTCGGCGAGGCCGCACGGGCCGCCGAGGCCGCCGACCCGGCCGCGACCGAGGCGCAGAGCGGAGGAGCCCGGTGAAACCCTTCGACTACCGCCGCGCCACCGACCCCGCCGACGCCGCCGCCCTGGTCGCCGACACCCCCGGCGCGGCCTTCCTCGGCGGCGGCACCAACCTCGTCGACCACATGAAGCTGGGCGTGGCCGCCCCCGACATGCTCGTCGACATCACCGGCCTGGGCCTGGACGAGGTCGAGCCCCTGCCCGACGGCGGGCTGCGCATCGGCGCCAACGTCCGCAACAGCGACGCCGCCGCCCACCCGCTCGTCCGCGCCCGCTATCCGGTGCTCAGCCAGGCGCTGCTGTCGGGCGCCTCGGGCCAGCTGCGCAACACCGCCACCACCGGCGGCAACCTGCTGCAGCGCACCCGCTGCGTGTACTTCCAGGACACCTCCACGCCCTGCAACAAGCGCGAACCCGGCTCGGGCTGCTCGGCGCTGGAGGGCTACCAGCGCTACCACGCGATCTTCGGAGCCTCACCCGACTGCGTGGCCACCCACCCCTCCGACATGGCCGTCGCGCTCACCGCGCTGGACGCCCGGGCGGTCGTGCGCGACGCGGCCGCCGAACGGCGCATCCCCGTCGCGCAGCTGCACCGGCTGCCCGGCGAAGCGCCCGAGCACGACACCGTGCTCTCCCGCGGCGACCTGATCACCGCCGTGGAGCTGCCCGCCATGCCCATGGCGGCCCGGGCCCGCTACCGCAAGATCCGCGACCGCGCCTCCTTCGCCTTCGCGCTGGTCTCGGTCGCCGCCGCGATCGAGAGGGCCGAGGACGGCACCGTCGCCGACGTGCGCATCGCGCTGGGCGGCGTCGCGCACAAACCCTGGCGGGCGCTGCTGGCCGAGGAGGCGCTGCGCGGCGCCGCCGCCACCGACGGCGCCTTCGCCGCCGCGGCCGCGGCCGAGCTCGCCGAGGCCCGGCCCCTGCCCGGCACCGCCTTCAAGGTCCCGCTGGTCCGCGCCGCCATCACCGCCACGCTGCGCGAGGCCGCCGGCGGGCCGCCCGGCCGCGGCCCCGGGAAGGAGGAGCCGTGACCACCACCGCCGGCACGGGCACCGCCGCCGTCGGAACCGGCCCGCCGCGTGCGGACGGCCCCCGCAAGGCCGCTGGAGCCGCCGCCTACGCCTACGAGTACCCCGTCGCCGACCCCGCCTACATCGCACCCGTGCAGGCCACGGTCGCGCGCGGACGCGTACTGGAGGTCGACGCCGCGGCGGCCGAAGCCGTCGACGGCGTGCTGGCGGTCCTCTCACACGCCAACGCGCCCCGCCTGGACACCGGCGCCGAGCTCAGCGGACTGCAGCACGCGGCCGAGCTGGCCGTGCTGCAGTCCGACGAGGTCGCCTACCGCGGCCAGGTCGTGGCCGCCGTGGCCGCCGAGACCTTCGAGGCCGCCCGGCAGGCCGCCGCGCTGGTGACCGTGTCCTACGAGCAGCTGCCGCACGACCTCGACCTCTCCGACCAGCGCGCCGACGCCTTCGCGCCCGAGGAGGACCACCGCCAGGGCGACACGGCCGCCGCCGCGCCCGCCGACGCCGTGGTCGAGCAGACCTACACCACCGCGATGCAGCACAACAACCCCATGGAGCCGCACGCCACCATCGCCCACTACGGCGGCGGCGCCCTGACCCTCTACGAGTCCACCCAGGGCGCCCACGAGGTCCGCCGCACCGTCGCCGCGCTGACCGGCCTGGATCCGGAGCGCGTCCACGTCGTCGCGCCCTATGTCGGGGGCGGGTTCGGCTCCAAGGGGCCGCTGCACGCCCCCACCGCCCTGGCCGTGCTGGCCGCCCTGAGCCTGCCCGGCCGCCCGGTCAAGCTGGCGCTCACCCGCCGCCAGATGTTCACCCTGGTCGGCTACCGCAGCCCCACGATCCAGCGGGTGCGGCTCAGCGCCGGAGCCGACGGGCGGCTCTCGGGCGTGGACGTGCTGGCCACGGTGCAGACCTCCCGCCTGGCCGACTTCATCGAGCAGGCCGCGCTGCCGGCCAAGTCGATGTACGCCGCACCCCACCGGCGCATGGGCCACCGCGCGGTCCGGCTGGACGCCCCCGTGCCCACCTGGATGCGCGCCCCCGGCGAGTGCCCGGGCATGTTCGGGCCCGAGGTGGCCATGGACGAGCTCGCCTGGCAGGTGGGCCTGGACCCCGTCGAGCTGCGGCTGCGCAACGAGCCCGACCGCGACCCGCACACGCACAAGCCCTTCTCCAGCCGCAACCTGGCCGCGTGCCTGCGCGACGGGGCCCGCCGCTTCGGCTGGGCCCACCGGGCGCCCGAGCCCGCCGCCCGCACCGAGGACGGGTGGCGCACGGGCATGGGCGTGGCCGCCTCCGTCTACCCGGTCGTGCCGCCGCCCTCGGGCTCGCGCGCCCGCGTCCGCTACGAGGGCGAGGGCCGCTACCGGGTCTGCCTGGGCGCCGCCGACATCGGCACCGGCGCCTGGACCGCGCTCGCGCAGGTCGCCGCCGACGCCCTGGAGGTGCCGCTGGAGGACGTACGCCTGGACCTGGGCGACACCGCGCTGCCCGAAGCCTCGCTGGCCGGCGGCTCCACCGGGCTGATGTCCTGGGGCTCGACGATCCACGCCGCCGCCGGCGCCTTCCGCGCCCGCCACGGCACCGCGCCCCGCCCCGGCGACGAGGCCGAAGCCGACCTGCCCGACAACCCCGCCCGCGACGACTACGCCATGTACGCCTACGGAGCGCAGTTCGCCGAGGTGCGGGTGCACGCCGAGACCGGCGAGGTCCGCGTGCCCCGGCTGCTGGGCGTCTTCGCCGCCGGGCGCATCGTCAACGAGCGCACCGCGCGCTCGCAGTTCCTGGGCGGCATGACCATGGGGCTGTCGATGGCGCTGCACGAGGAGAGCGTCGTCGACCCGCGCTTCGGCCACCCCGTCAACGGCGACTTCGCCGAGTACCACATCGCCGCCAACGCCGACGTGCAGGACATCCGGGCCCACTGGATCGACGAGGACGACCCGCTCGTCAACCCGCTCGGCGCCAAGGGCATCGGCGAGATCGGCATCGTGGGCACCGCCGCGGCCGTGGCCAACGCCGCCTACCACGCCACCGGCGTGCGGGTCCGCCGGCTGCCGGTGCGCCTGGACGCCTTCCTGGACTCCTGAGCCGGAGTCCGCCGCCGGTGCGGCGCACGCGCGCCCCGCGCGGCCGGGCGCCGCCGCCCGAGCGGCCGCACCGGCCCGCCCCCGCCCGACGCGCTCGGGCGCACCTCCGCGCGCTCCCGCGCGTTGCACGCCCGCGCACCCGGGGCCGCGAAACCCCCGGTCACGGCGTTCACCAGTGCGCCACCTGCGCTGACAGGGAAACGAAACACCCCCTTCACCGACGGCTGACGGTCGCGAAACACGCTCCGGGTTGCCTGAGGGGCACAGAGCAGCGGTCTACCGCGCTCGGCGCCCCGCCCACCAGCGAGGAGAAGAACCCGGCATGAGACAGCTCGTGGTCATCGGAAACGGCATGGTCGGACACCGCCTCGTCGAGGCCGTCCTCAGCCGCGAGGCCGGCACCTGCTGGCACATCACGGTCCTGGGCGAGGAGCCCCGGCCCGCCTACGACCGCGTCGCCCTGTCCTCCTACTTCGACGGCGCCGGCGAGGAGGAGCTGCGCCTGCCCGACCTCCGGCGCCACCCCGGCGTGGACCTGCTGCTGGGCGAGCCCGCCACCGCGATCGACCGCGCCGCCCGCACCGTGACCACCGCCGCCGGCCGGGTGCTGGGCTATGACGCGCTGGTGCTGGCCACCGGCTCGTCGGCGTTCGTGCCGCCGGTGCCCGGCCGCGACCTGCCCGGCTGCCACGTCTACCGCACCATCGAGGACCTGGAGCACATCACCGCCACCGCCCAGGCGGCGACCGGCCGCGGCGACGCCGCGGGCGTCGTCATCGGCGGCGGCCTGCTCGGCCTGGAGGCGGCCAACGCGCTGAAGCTGCTGGGCATGCAACCCCACGTGGTCGAGATGGCGCCGTGGCTGATGCCCCGCCAGGTCGACGAGGGCGGGGGAGCGGTCCTGGGCCGCCTCATCGCCGACACCGGCGTCGCCTGCCACACCGCCGCCGGGCTCACCGGCATCGAACCCGCACCGCACGGCGGCGGTCTGCGCGTGCTGCTGGGCGAACAGGGACCCGACCAGCGCAGCGTCGACGCCGGCATCGTCGTCTTCTCCGTGGGCGTGCGCCCCCGCGACGAGCTCGCCCGCGCCGCAGGCCTGGAGACCGGGCCCCGCGGCGGCGTCGCCGTCGACGCCGCCTGCCGTACCGGAGACCCCCGCATCTACGCCGTGGGCGAGTGCGCCAGCGCCCAGGGGACCGTCTACGGCCTGGTCGCCCCGGGCAACGCCATGGCCGAGGTCGCCGCCGAGAACATCGCCGGCGGCGCGGCCGCGTTCACCGGCGGCGACACCTCCACCAAGCTCAAGCTGCTGGGCGTGGACGTGGCCAGCTTCGGCGACGCCCAGGGCGACACCGACGGCGCCCTGGAGGTCGTGCTCAACGACGCGCCCGGCCGCCGCTACGCCAAGCTCGTGGTCTCCGACGACGCCACGACCCTGCTGGGCGGCGTCCTGGTCGGCGACGCCTCGGCCTATGCCGGGCTGCGCCCGCTGGTGGGCCGCGAGCTGCCCGGCGACCCCCTCGACCTCATCGCACCCGACCGCGGCGGCTCCGGCGGCGCCGTCGGCGTGGCCGCGCTGCCCGACGACGCCCAGGTCTGCTCCTGCAACGCCGTCACCAAGGGCGCGATCCGCACGGCCATCACCGAGGGCAGCACCGACATCCCCGCCCTCAAGGCCTGCACCCGGGCCGGCACCAGCTGCGGCTCCTGCGTGCCGATGCTGAAGAACCTGCTGGCCGACTCCGGCGTCGAGCAGTCCAGCGCCCTGTGCGAGCACTTCGACCACTCCCGCGCCGAGCTCGTCGAGATCGTCACCGCCACCGGCGTCGCCACCTTCTCCGAGCTCATCGCCCGCCACGGCACCGGCCGCGGCTGCGACGTCTGCAAGCCCGCCGTGGCCTCCATCCTCGCCTCGCTGGGCGGCGGCCACATCCTGGAGGGCGAGCAGGCCGCGCTGCAGGACACCAACGACCACTTCCTGGCCAACATCCAGCGCAACGGCACCTACTCGGTGGTGCCGCGCGTGCCCGGCGGCGAGATCACCCCGGACCGGCTCATCGCCATCGGCGAGGTCGCCCGCGAGTTCGGCCTCTACACCAAGATCACCGGAGCCCAGCGCATCGACCTCCTCGGCGCCCGCGTCGAGCAGCTCCCCGCCGTGTGGGCCCGGCTGGTCGACGCCGGCTTCGAGTCCGGCCACGCCTACGGCAAGGCGCTGCGCACGGTGAAGTCGTGCGTGGGCAGCACCTGGTGCCGCTACGGGGTGCAGGACTCGGTGGGCATGGCGATCCGGCTGGAGCTGCGCTACCGGGGCCTGCGCTCGCCGCACAAGCTCAAGTCCGCGGTCTCGGGCTGCGCGCGCGAGTGCGCCGAGGCCCGCGGCAAGGACTTCGGCGTCATCGCCACCGAGCGCGGCTGGAACCTCTACGTCGGCGGCAACGGCGGGTTCACCCCCCGCCACGCCGAACTGCTGGCCGGCGACCTCGACGACGAGACGCTCATCCGCTACATCGACCGGTTCCTGATGTTCTACATCCGCACCGCCGACCGGCTGCAGCGCACCGCCGCCTGGATCGAGGGGCTCGACGGCGGCCTGGACCACCTGCGCGCGGTCGTGGTCGAGGACCGCCTGGGCATCGCCGCCGACCTTGAGCAGGCCATGGAGCGCCACACCGCCGGCTACGCCGACGAGTGGCGCGGGGTGCTGGAGGACCCGGAGAAGCTGGCCCGCTTCGTCTCCTTCGCCAACGCGCCGGAGGCCCCCGACCCCACCATCGCCTTCGGCGTCGAGCGCGACCAGCCGGTACCGGCCGGGCCCGTGCCGCTGGGGATGCCGAGCGTGCCGGCGGGCGCGGCCGCGCCCGCCGGAGCGCTCCGCTGAGCGCCGCGACGACCCGATCCGCCCCGGCGCCGCGGCGCCGGGCGAACGAGCCCACCTTCAGGAGCGACGATGAGCACACCCACCCTTCCCGCGAGCCCCGACCGGTTGTGGGTCGCCGCATGCGGCTCCGATAGGCTCATTCCCGAACGCGGCGTCGCCGTCCTGCTGCCCGACGGAGGGCAGGTCGCCGTCTTCCGCACGCACGACGACGTGCTCTACGCCGTGGGCAACATCGACCCCTTCAGCGGCGCCGCGGTGATGTCCCGCGGGATCGTCGGCGACCGGGCGGGCGAGCCCACCGTCGCCTCGCCCATGCTCAAGCAGGTGTTCTCCCTGCGCACCGGACGCTGCCTGGACGATCCCGGCGTGGGCCTGGCCACCTACGCCGTGGAGCCGCGCGACGGCGTGGTCCACGTCTGCACCCGACCGGACGAGGCATCCCCATGACATCCACGCCGCCGACCGCGCCCGCCGCACGCGAGGCGCCCGACGACCCCGCCGACGACCGCTCCTCCTCCGGCGCCGCCACCGTGGCGCCGCTGGCCGGGTTCACCGTCGCCGTCACCGCCGCCCGCCGCGCCGACGAGCTGGCCGCGCTGCTGCGCCGCAAGGGCGCCGAGGTGGTCAGCGCCCCGGCGCTGCGCATCGTGCCGCTCAGCGACGACCAGCGCCTGGCCACGGCATCGCGCGAGCTGATCCGCCGCCCCGCCGACGTGGTCGTGGCCACCACCGGGATCGGGTTCCGCGGCTGGGTGGAGGCCTGCGACACCTGGGGCGGCGCCGAGCGGCTGGTGCGGGCCATGGGCTCCGCCCGGGTGCTGGCGCGCGGCCCCAAGGCCAAGGGCGCCATCCGCGCCGCGGGGCTGCGCGAGGAGTGGTCCCCGCCCTCGGAGTCCTCGGCCGAGGTGCTGGACTACCTGCTGGAGTCGGGAGTGGAGGGGCTGCGCGTGGCCGTGCAGCTGCACGGCGAGCCGCTGCCCGACTTCTGCGCCGCGCTGCGCATGGCCGGCGCCGAGGTCGTGGAGGTGCCCGTCTACCGGTGGATGGAGCCCGAGGACACCGCGCCCCTGGACCGGCTGATCGAGGACGTGGCCGCGGGCGGGGTCGACGCCGTCACCTTCACCAGCGCTCCCGCGGCCGCCGCCCTGCTCGACCGCGCCCGCCGCCAGGGCCTCCACCGCCCGCTCGTCGAGCGGCTGCGCGGCGAGACCATGGCCGTGTGCGTGGGCCCGGTCACCGCCCGCCCCCTCATGGGCGAGGACGTGCCCACCGTGTGGCCCGCCCGCGCCCGCATCGGCGCCATGGTCAAGCGCCTGGCCGAGGAGCTGCCCGAACGCTTCCCCGCACTGCCCGTGGCCGGGCACCGGCTGCGGCTGCGCGGGCACGCCGCGCTGGTCGACGGCGCCGTCTGCCCGGTCTCGCCCGCGCTGATGCGGGTGCTGCGCGAGCTCGCCCGCCGCCCCGGCCAGGTCCGCGACCGCGCCGACCTGCTGGCCTCGCTGGGCGGCGACGGCGACGCCCACGCGGTCGAGACCGCGGTCGCGCGGCTGCGCAGCGCGCTGGGCGACCCCAGGATCATCCAGACCGTGGTCAAGCGCGGCTACCGGCTCGCGCTGGACACGGGAGAGTGCGCGCTGCGAGGAGACTGATGGAGCCCGCCACACTGCTGCTGGCCGTCCACGGCACCCGCGACCCGCGCGGTGTCGCCGAGGCCCGCCGGCTGGCCCGCCGCGTCGCCGAGCTGACCGGGGCGCCGGTGCGGCTCGGCTTCGCCGACGTGCTCGCGCCCGACGTGGGCCGGGTCGCGGCCGCGATCGCGGGGCCCGTCGTGGTGGTGCCCGCGTTCTTGGCCGCCGGCTACCACGTGCGCGTGGACATCCCCGCCCAGCTGGAGCGCGCCGGCCGCGGCGACGCGGTGCTCACCCCGGCGCTGGGCGCCGACGACCGGCTGCTGGACGCGGCCGTGCGCCGCCTGCGCGAGGCCGGGCGGCGCCGCGCCGACGCCGTGGTGCTGGCCGCGGCCGGCTCCTCCGACCCCGACGCGCGCGCCCAGGTCGCCGACGCCGCGCGGCGGCCCGCGCGCCGGCGCGGGGCGCCGGTGGAGGAGGGCTACGCGGCCACCGCCGAGGCCGCGGTCGCCGAGGCGGTGCGGCGCCTGCGCGCCCGCGGCCACCGGCGGGTGGCGCTGGCCTCGTGGCTGCTGGCGCCGGGCCTGTTCCATCAGCGCCTGGCCGAGGCCGGCGCCGACGCCGTCGCCGAACCGCTGTGCCCCGACGCCGGCGTCGCCGCGGCCGTGGCCGCCCGCTACCGGCGGGCCGCCGTCCTCGCGGCGGCCTGACCGGGCGCGCGGGCGCGCCGCCCGCGTCTGCGGGCCGGCGGGGCCGCCACCGGCGGGGACGTTTGACCGCACCTCCGCCAGGGGGTAGACACTGGGAGCAGTCGGCCCGGGAACCAGTACAAACCAGACGAAGTGGATGAATGCGAACAGTTGTCGCATATCTCACAGAGACGGCAATCCACTCAAGGTATCTGATTTGGTGAGTAGTCCCACAAATCGTCACCCCCTGGACGCGTTACCGTCCCGTGATGAATAATCTCGAAGCGGCGCACCTCGAACCCGCCCGCGGGCCGCCGAACCCGCGCCGAGGCCACCGCCGACACCCCCTGACCTGGGTGGCTTCCGCCGCGCTCCCTCGCGACCGCACCGCACCCCCGCCGGTCGCCGGCGCGGCCGTCCGCAGTCCCCGTCCGAAGGGCATTCCGCCGTGGGCAACCATGCGCCCTCCCGCACCTCCTTGCGGGACCGCCTCAAAGAGAAACGCTCGATCGTCGTCATCAGCGCCACCGGCGCCGCGCTCATCGCAGCCGGAACCGCCGGCGCCGCCACCGTCGACCGCCTCGCCGCCGCGCCCCAGTCCGCCACCGGCGAGGCCGCCCTGCCCCCCGCCGAGACCGCCGACGACCGCCCCGCCCCCCAAGGCTCGCCCGGCCAGGACCACGACGAGGCCCAGCAGCAGCGCCAGCAGGCGCTGGAGGCCGCCACCCAGTCCTTCACCGGCACCACCACCCAGGAGCACAAGCCCGAGCCCGAACAGGACACCGGCGGAACCGGCGGCTCGGACCAGGCGGCCGACATGAGCCCCACCGGCGAGGGCGGCGCGTGCGAGGCCTCCATGTACAGCGAGCCCCAGCCCACCGCCAGCGGCGAGCAGTTCGACCCCAGCGCCATGACCGCCGCGCACAAGAGTCTGCCGATGGACACCATGGTCCGGGTCACCAACCCCGGCACCGGCGAATCGGTCACCGTGCGCATCAACGACCGCGGCCCCTACATCGCCGGACGCTGCCTGGACCTGTCCACCGCCTCCTTCGAGCAGATCGCCTCGCCCGACGCCGGCGTCGTCGACGTCCGATGGCAGGTCGTCAGCTGACCGCCGCGGCCTGAGCTCCCCGCAGCCCGCCGCCCGCCCGCCCGCGCGCTTGCGAGCACCGGCCCGAGCACGCCCCGCCGCGCGCAGCGCCCGCGCCCGCACCCACCCGCGTGGCAGAATGCGGCGAGACGCCGGTACAGGAGTGACGGCGGGGAAGGGAGAGGCGGGTGTTCCGCACCGAATCGGGCCAGGTCATCTCGCCCACCGACCTGGTCGACACCATGGAGTGCGAACACCGCAGCGCGCTGCGCATCGCCGCGGCCGAGGACGTCCCCGGCGCGCCCGCCCCCACCGACCTCGACCCGCTCGTCGCCCAGCAGGGGGCCGCACACGAGCAGGCCGAGCTCGACAGGCTGCGCGGCCTCTTCGGCGACGGCGTGGTCGCCATCGCCGACCCCGCCCCCACCGACGCCGCCCTGCGCGCCGCCGCCGAAGCCACCGCCGAGGCGATGCGCGCCGGCGCCCCCGTCGTCTACCAGGCCTGCTTCTACGACCCCGTCACACCCGGCGTCGCCTTCCACGGCCGCGCCGACTTCCTCATCTCCACCGCCGTGGACCCCGCCACCGGCGCCGCGCGCCCCGGCGCCCCGGTGCGCTACGAACCCTGGGACACCAAGCTCGCCCGCCGCCCCGGCCCCTCGGCGATCCTCCAGCTCACCGCCTACGCCGCCGCCCTGGAACGCACCGAGACCGGCCGCGGCGAGCACATGCACCTGATCACCGGCGACCGCGGCGTGCACACCCACCGGGTCGCCGAGTTCCTGCCCGTCCTCGACGGCGTCCGCCGGCGCCTCCTGCAGGCCCTGGGCGAGCCGCCCGCCCTGCCCGACCCCCTCTGGGCGCCGCCCCGGCCCGCATGCGACGGCTGCGGCTACAGCGCCCTGTGCGCCGAAGGCCGCGCCGCCGCCCGCCACCTCTCCCTGGTCGCCGGACTCCGCACCGACCAGGCCCGCCGCCTCGACGACTGCGGGATCTCCACCATCGACGCCCTCGCCGCGGCGAGCGAGGACGACCGCCCGCCCGCCATGCCCCGCCACTCCTTCACCCGGCTGCGCGAGCAGGCGGCCCTGCAGGTGCGCCAGGACGCCACCCGCACCGCCGAGGACCCCCAGGGCACCGTCATCGCCGAGGTCCACTCGCCCGAAGGCCTGGCCGCCCTGCCCCCGCCCAGCCCCGGCGACGTCTTCTTCGACATGGAGGGCTACCCCTACTACGACGGCGCCGACGGCCGGGGCCTGGAGTACCTCTTCGGCGCCGTCACCCCCGCCGCAGACGGCGCGGGCACCGAGGAGTTCCACGCCTTCTGGGCCCACGACCGCGCCCAGGAGAAGCGCGCCTTCGCGGACTTCGTCGACTTCGTGTGCGAACGCATCGACGCCGACCCCGGCGCCCACGTCTACCACTACGCCTCCTACGAGGCCGACCGGCTCAAACTCCTGGCCGCCGCCTTCGGCACCCGCGAGGCCGAGGTCGACGAGCTGCTGCGCCACCGCCGCCTCGTCGACCTCTACACCGCCGTGAAGAAGAGCCTGCGCGTCTCCCAGCGCTCCTACTCCATCAAGTACCTCGAACCCCTCTACCTGCCGCAGAGCCGCGGCGGCGAGGTCACCACCGCCGCCTCCAGCATCGACGCCTACGCCGACTACCTCGCCGCCGCCGAGGCCGGCGAGACCGAGCGCGCCGACAAGATCGTGCGCGCCATCGCCGACTACAACCGCGACGACTGCGTCTCCACCGCGCGCCTGCGCGACTGGCTGGAGGACCTGCGCACCCGCAACGGCATCACCGCCCGCCCCGCCGGCCAGAGCGAGCTCGCCGCCGAGGACGCCGACGAGCGCGCCGACGAGCGGCGCCGCCGCCGCGAGGAGCAGGAGGCCCGGCTGCGCGCCCTGACCGACCCCCTGCTGGAGGGCGTCGCCGACGACCCCGCCGCCCGCACCCCCGACCAGCACGCCCGCGCACTGCTGGCCTCCCTGGCCGGCTACTACCGCCGCGAGGAGAACCCCTCGTGGTGGGACTACTTCCGCCGCGTCTCGGCCCCCATCGAGGAGCTGGAGGCCGACAACGAGTGCCTGGTGCCGCTGCGCGCCCGCATGGGGGAGTGGCAGGAGCCCACCGGACGCCAGAAGCTGGCCCGCCGCGAGGTCGAGCTGCGCGCCGACCCCGCCCGCCCCCACCCCTTCACCGCGGGCGACTCCGTCCGGCTGCTGTACACCGGGGCACCCGGCCAAGAGGCCGACACCGTCAGCGCCGCCGTCGAGACCGCCTCACCCGAGCGCCTCACCCTCGTCGAGACCTCCGCACCCGGCGAGACCTACGCCCGCGCCCCCGCGGCCGTGCTGCCCGGCGCGCCCGTGCGGTCGGCACCCAAGGACGACGCCCTGTGGTCCCTGGCCGCCGAAGCGGTCGAGGCGCTACCCGAGCTGCCTCCGCGCGCCGGCCTGGACGTCCTGCGCCGCCGCCCGCCGCGCACCCGCGACGGCGCCGGCCTGCCCGACCCCGCCGAGCACGGCGGCGACCTGGTCGCCTCGGTCATCGCCGCCGTCGACCGGCTCGACTCCTCCTACCTCGCCGTGCAGGGCCCGCCCGGCGCCGGCAAGACCTACCTGGCCGCCCGCCTGATCACCCACCTCGTGGCCTCCGGCCGCACCGTCGGCGTGTGCTCCACCAGCCACAAGGCCGTGGAGAACGTCCTGGCCGCCGCCGCACACGCCGCCCGCACCGCCACCGCCCCGGGCGGCGACCCGGCGCGCCCCCCGCTGCCGATCGCCAAACGCCCGCCCTCCGGCAAGGCCGACCCCAAGGCGCCCTGGGACCAGCCCAAGAGCCCCAAGGACCTGGCCGCCTGGCGCGCCGAACACACCGGCGGCCACCTCGTCGGCGGCACCGCCTGGAACCTCGCCAACCAGGCGATGCGCGCCCACCCGCTCGACGTGCTCATCATCGACGAGGCCGGCCAGTTCGCCCTCGCCGACACCCTCGCCGTCTCCACCGCCGCACGCGACCTCGTCCTGCTCGGCGACCCCCAGCAACTGCCCCAGGTCGTCCAGGGCGCCCACGGCGAGGGCGCCGCGGCCTCGGCCCTGGAGCACCTGGTCGGCGGCGCCGAGATCATCGGCCCCGACCTCGGCTACTTCCTGGACCAGACCCGCCGCATGCACCCCGCCGTGTGCGCCCCCGTCTCCCAGCTGTCCTACCGCGGCCTGCTGCGCGCCCACCCCAGCGCCGCCGAACGCGCGATGGCCGGCGTCGACGCCGGCCTCTACCGCTGCGAGACCGAGCACACCGGCCGCGCCACCCACAGCCCCGAGGAGGTCGAGGCCGTGGTGGCCATCGCAGCCGACCTGGTCGGGCGCACCTTCCACGAACCCGGCGCGGTGGCCGACCGCGAGATCACCGGCGAGGACGTCCTGGTCGTCGCACCGTTCAACCTCCAGGTCCGCGCCCTGCGCCAGGCCTTGGACGCCGCCGGGCTCGCGGGCGTGCGCGTGGGCACCGTCGACCGCTTCCAGGGCCAGGAGGCACCCGCGGTCATCTGCTCCATGACCGTCTCCAGCGCCGCCGACGCCGCCCGCGGACTCGACTTCGTACTCTCCCGCAACCGCCTCAACGTCGCCCTCTCCCGCGCCCAGACCGTGGCCGCGCTGGTCTACTCGCCGCAGCTGGCCGCCTCGGCACCGCGCTCGGTTGCCGAACTGCGCGTACTCGCCGGTTTCGCCGGCCTGCGCGAGGCCGCGGCACCCCGCCGCCACCCCGCTGCCTCCACCGCCGCCAGCGGAGGCTGACGCGGGCCCGCGGGCGATCCCGGCTTGATCATCAGGCGCAGGCCGAGTTGGATGTCCCCTATGGCAGAGACCCGGCCCGAAGCGCCCCGGCGATACCGGAGAATCGTCTCCAGGACGCCGCGACCGACCCTCGCGCCCGCTCCGCTCCGCCGCGGCCGCCCCGCGGCCCACGGCCCGACCGGCACCGCGCCGGCGTGCCCCGACACCCGCACACTCCGCGCCGCCCCCGGCGGCCGCATCGTTGGGAGAAGGTTCCCCCGTTGACGCCTGCAGAGAACGGAGACCGGCAGATCCGCAACACCCGCCACCCTCTGGGAGTCCGGATCACCGCAGGCGTGCTTGGCGCCGCCTGCCTGGTACTGGGCCCGATCGGCTACCTGCGCGCCATCGCGGCGGGCGAGGGGTCCGCGGCCGAGTGGTACACCCTGAGCTTCAGCGCTTCGGTGGGGCTGCCGCTGCTGGCCGCCGCGATCACCACGGTCGCCGGCGACCGCCGCGCGGCGCTGTGGTCGCTGGCCCTGCTGGGCTGGCCGCTGGTCTACGTGACCGCCGTCCACGTGCTGCTCGCGACCTGAACCGGACATCGCAGCGGCCCGCGGACGCTACGTTGGGGCCGGGGCGCCCGCCCCGGGCCCGCCCGCGACCGACGCGACGAGAGGCACCCGTGTCGCCTAAGAAGAGATCCAAGAAGCCCGGCCGCTCCGCCGGCGGCGCACGGCCGCCCACCGGCACCGCAGGCGCCGCGCCCACCCGAACCGCCCCGGAGCAGGAGAGGAGGGACGCCGCCGCCTCCGGCGTCAGCCGCACCCCGGTCGTGCTCGACGACCGCCGCCGCTGGCCGGTGGCGGTGTGGGCCGCCCTCACCGCGGTGTGGACCCTGGGGTCGCTGCTGTTCTTCGTGCTCTTCCTGGCCGAGGGCTTCGCCATGCTCGGCGAGACGGACGACGGCGCCGCCTCCGCGGGCATGCGCACCGCCGCCTGGTACCTGCTGGGACTGGTCGTGTGCGCCCTGGTCGCCCCCCTGGCCGGAGCCGTGTGGGCGGCGCTGCTGCGCCGCCGGATCGCGGCGATCCTGTTCACCGTCGCCCTGCTGCTCTCCGGGGGCGCCCTGTTCTCCCTGGACACCCCGGCGGGCATCGCCGAGGCGATCGGCAACGGCATCGCCTCGGGCTGAGGTGCCGCGCAGGCACTCCGCACGCGCCGCGCCGCGCCCCCGCGCGCACACGCCCGGCACCATGGGCCATCATGGCCTGCGTGGCCAACGACGACACCCCCCGCATCCGCGACAGCGCACACAGCGACCCCGAGCCCGGCACCGCCCCCGACACCGGTGCCGACGGCGTCGCCGAGATCGTCCCGGCCGAGGTGCGCGAGCACCTGGTGCGCGGCACCCGCAGCGTCCTGGTCGACGAAGGCGCCCTGGACGCGGTCCGCCGCCGCTTCGACGACGAGCAGGCCGGCGCCCTGGGCCGCTACCTCGCCTCGGCCCAGTCGGCCAACACCCTGCGCGCCTACCGCTCCGACTGGATCGCCTTCACCGCCTGGTGCCTGGCCGAGGGGCGACGGTCCCTGCCCGCCGACCCCGTCGACGTGGCCGTCTACCTCGCCGCGGCCGCCGACACCGTCCGCCCCGATGACCCCGGCCGCTGGGCCCTGGCCCCCTCCACGCTGGAGCGCAAGGCCGCCGCGATCGCCGCCGTCCACGGCGCCCAGGGCCTGGCCGCACCCACCCGCACCGAGGTCGTACGCATGACCCTGCGCGGGATCCGGCGACGCCGCCGCGCGGCGCCGCGCCGCAAGCGCCCGCTTCTGCTGCCCATGCTGGAGACGCTGCTGGCCGAGCTTCCCGAGGCCGACGACCCCGTCGGCGGCATCGCCCGGCGCCGCGACGCCCTGCTGCTGCTGGCCGGATTCGCCGGGGCCCTGCGCCGCAGCGAGCTGGCAGCCCTGGCCTTCGACGACGTCGCCCTCGACGCCGACCACCGCAGCGGCGACCCCATGATCGTCGTCCGCCTCGGCGCCACCAAGACCGACCAGGCCGCCCGCACCGAGCAGCAGATCGCCCTGCCCCGCGGGCGCCGCCCCCGCACCTGCCCCGTGTGCGCCTTCGCCGACTGGGCCGACCTGCTCGAATCCCGCCGCGACGGCGGCGCCGAAGCCGTGGCCGAACACCTCGCCCGCACGCCCGCAACCCGGCCCGGGGCCCACCGCTGCCACACCTACACCGGCACCGACCTGGCCGACGGCACCGGCCGCCCCCTGTTCCCGCCCGTGGACCGCCACGGCCGCATCGGCGACCGGGCCGTCTCCGGGCGCGCGGTGGCCGACCTCGTCAAGCGCTACACCCGCCGCGCCGGCCTGGACGCCGACGCGTTCTCCGGCCACTCGCTGCGCGCCGGCTTCGCCACCCAGGCGGCGATGGGCGGCGCCAGCGACCGCGAGATCATGCGTCAGGGGCGCTGGAGCAACCCGCGCACCGTCCACGGCTACATCCGCACCGCGAGTCCGCTTGAGGACAATGCGGTGACCCGTTTGGGCCTGTGATCAATCCGAGCCCGAAATATGTCAAGATGCGTGCGTGATCGATGAGTTTCGTGCGGCCTTCCAGGAGCTGATCGACGCCTCGGTCTCGACCGACCCCGGGCGCTTTCCTCCGGCCGTGCACACGGTGCACCAGCTGGCCGCAGAAGTGCCGCCAAGCGAGCGCGAGCTGGCGCTGGAGGCGCTGGGCCCCTTCCTCGGAGGAGGCCACACAGCCCCCGGCGTCGCCGCCGACCTGTCCCTGATCGCCGGAGCCCTGGTCGAGATGGGCGCCGACCCCGGGCCGGCGGGGGCCGAGGTCGTGCGCCTGCTGCGCAGCATCGGCCAGGGCGCGGCCGTCTTCCTGCACGCCTGGGAGCAGACCGGCGGCGGACCGGCCCCCGAGCCCGACGAGATCACCGCCGCCGCCGAGGAGCGCGTCGCCGCGCGTCTGGGCGAGAGCGCTTCCACCGCTACGGTCTGCTGGTGGACCATCCGCCGCTACGGATTGGCCGCCCGGACGATGCTCACCACGGCCGGCGTCCGCAGCGCCGTGCGGGCCGACTCCGAACTGCGCGCCGAACTCGTCGCCATCTCCAACCAGCTCAGCGGCGTGCTCCCCGAGTTCGGCGAGATCCGCGCCCTGCTGCGCATGGCCGAGGCCACCTCCGCCGTGGTGCTGGACCGCTCCTCGGGGCGCGCCTTCCGCGTGCTCTTCGACGGCATCGGCGACAACTTCCAGCTGCACACCCTGCTCGCCGACGCGCTCATCGGCCCCGAGGGGCGCGGCCTGCCCGGACGCCGCCCCGACCCCCGCTGGACCGCCGCCTTCCGCGACGGCCGGCCCGACCCCCAGGCCCGCGTGGTCCAGGGGTGGTGGAACCTCGTGGCCCTGGACGGCTCGTGGGTCTGGAACGAGGGCGTGCCCGCCGACATCCCCACCGTGGACGGCGAGCACGTGCTGGTGCTGGAGGAGCAGCCCTACCCCCGCTCGTGGAACGCCGGACGCCGCCACCCCGTGGTGAACGGCTGGCTGGAGGTCGAGGAGGAGGTCTCCGCCGAGGAGGCCCAGGCGTGGTGGAGCCGCGCGGCCCCCGCACCCGCCTCCACGCGCCCCCACACCGGTCCGGAGCCGGAGGGGGAGCCGGGGACCCTCGACACGGCCGTACCCGCCCGCGGAGGCGGTACGGCCGCCGAGGAGCCCGCACCCGCCGTCCGCCCCCAGGAGTCCTCGGGCCCGCCCTACGGCGGCCCCGCGGCCGCGCCCGAGCCGACGGCCCCGGCAGCCGGCGTCGGGGCCGCCGATGCCGCCGACGCCTTCGGCGGCATCGCAGCGGCGGTGGGGGAGGAGCATCCCGAACCGGCACCGGACCCCGCCGCACGGCCCTCCGGCGACGCCGCCGAGACCGGCCGGGCCTTTGCGGTGCAGGCGCCCCCGGACCCCGACCCGCTCGGGGCCGCCCGCGAGCGGCTTGCGGAGGGCGTCTCCGAGGGCTTCGCCCCGATCCCCGGCGGCTCCGCGAACGGCTCGCACCCGCCCGCCCCCGAGTCCCTCGCGCCGCGGCCCGCCGCAGCAGCGCCACCCCTCGGGTCCGACAAGCCCGCCGAAAGCGAGCGGCCCGCCGACCGCCCCGAGGAGGACCCCGGCGACGAGGCCCCCGCACCGCCGCTCGGGGAGCCCGCGACGGGACCGCAGCCCGCGGCGCCCGCGGCCGCCGGCGGCGAGGACGGCACCAATCGGCCTGCCGCCGCCGATGACCCCTCCGACGAGGAGGCGAACGACGGTGCGGATGAGGACGGCGCGTCCGCGGCGGGGGAGCCGGGCCCGAGGCGCGAGGCCGCCGCGCCCCCGCTGCCCCCGCTTCCTCCGGGCGTCTCCGACAGCTCCGGCTGGGGCCCGCGCTGGCTCTGACCCGGCCGGGCCCGAGGGGGAGACGCGCGAGGGGCAGGCGACTGACCCGGCGCCGCTCTGGGGCCGGCCCGCAGCGGGGGTGCGGGCGTTTACCGGGAGCAGGCGCTTCGGCGGGCCGACAGTCGGCCCAAGTAAATCTACATCGTAAAGGCGGTGGTTCGCGGTTCCCGGCCGTTCCGATCTGCAGCCGGTAGGGGAGCAGAGCCGCTGCGACTCCGGCGCACCGCCCGCTGGCCTCCGCGGCGGCGAGAGTGCGGACGGAACGGCGGTCGGCGCAGCGGTCCGCTCTGCCGGGAACGGGGAACCGGCAGCGCGCGCCGCGCTCAGGCCCGCGCGGTACGGCGGTGTGCGGCGCCGGTCTGTTGCTCCTCGTAGTCCTCGTCGTAGAGGCCGTCGAAGTACTCGTCCTCTGTCACGCCCTGCTCGCGCTCCTTGCCCGCCCAGCGGGAGGGGGCCAGCATCGGGACGAACAGCGCCAGGCCCAGGGGCAGGTAGGCCCCGATCGACAGCAGCGTCACCGCACCCTCCACGCCGGGCAGGGCGGGCACCCGCTCCACCAGCGCGGGGCGCAGGACCTGCACGGCCGTGAACCCGATCAGCGCCAGCCCCGCGATACCGGGCAGCAGCGGCGTCAGCCGCGGCGGCACCAGGACCAGCGCCACCAGCAGCCCCACGACCGTGGCGGCTCCCAGCGCGACGGCTCCGTCGACGGTGGCGAGCGAGTGGCCCGTCTCCTCCAGGCCGACGAAGCGCGGCAGCGTCCACCCGGTACCGAGCATGAGCACCGGCGCGAGCGCCAGGCCGACGATGAATCCCACGAAATGTCGCACGAGTCTTCTCCTCAGCTGTGTAGGGGCGGCGGGCGGCGGTTCGGCGCCGTTCCGCCGGCCTCCGGCGGTCGGCCGGCGCGTTCGTGCGCGGCTGACCGCGCGGTCCGGCACCGCCCGACGCGACTCCACGGGGAGTACGGGGAGTTGGGCATGCACCATAGCGACATTTGCCGCCAAATGGGCATAGTCCGCACGCCCCGTGGCGATCCAAAGGGTCATCACGCAATCCCGCAGGGTGGCACAACGCAGTTGGGGGCGACCGGAACCACCCGGAATCGGCCTGTGAAAACCGGGCAAACTCACTCTGCGTCACCTCGCCCGACCGCGCACCGCGCGCCTAGGCTGGGTCCGTGAGCAACACAGAACCCGCAGGCGGCTCTGAGCCCGACCCCGAGGTCGTCGAACTGGCCAGCCGCGTCTTCGACCTCGCCCGCCGCGGTGAGACCGACCTTCTCGCGGCCTACCTCGACGCCGGACTCCCGGTGAACCTCACCAACGACAAGGGCGACACCCTCGTCATGCTCGCCGCCTACCACGGCCACGCCCGCACCACCGCCCTGCTGTGCGAACACGGCGCCGACCCCGACCGGCTCAACGACCGCGGCCAGTCGCCGCTGGCCGGGGCGGTCTTCAAGGGCGAGGACGAGGTGGTCGACGTGCTGGTCGACCACGGCGCCGACCCGGGGGCCGGCACCCCCTCGGCCCGCGACGCCGCCCGCATGTTCGAGAAGGAGCACTACCTGCGGCGGTTCGCCGACCGGCCCTGACCCGGTCGGCGGGCGCGGGGGAGTGCGGGGCCGGCGCCCGGCGGCGGATTTCCGGGAGCGCCTCGGCGCGGGGGAGCGGCGGCCGGGTCGGGCGGATGAACGGGTGCCGCCGGACGCGCCGCCCGCCCGGTAGGGGAGCGGGTAGGACCGAGCGCGCCCAACGCCGCCGGTTGTCCCGCAGAACGAATCTACGTTGTAAAGGCGGTCGTGGACGTCACTCCACCACCCCACCAGGCCCCAACCCTCAGCCGCTCTCCAGAACCCGCCGACCGTGCTCCATATACAGCGTGGACCCGCGCATGACGGCCTCCGCGGCGGCGGTGACGCGCCGGCGCGTTCCCTCGCCCAGCAGCTCCGCCGACTCCTCGGGCGCGGCCAGCATCGCGTCGCTCAGCTCGTCGGGGGGCAGACGCACCCGCGCGAGGTCCGCCTCCTCCAGCGCACCCGAGAAGACGAAGACCGTCGCCGGCCGCCGGTCGGGATGCAGCTCGGGCGGCAGCCAGTCCACGCAGACGAGCCGGTCCAGCACCGGCACGAACCCCAGCTCCTCGCCGCACTCGCGCCGGCAGGCCGCCAGCGGCGACTCGCCCTCCTCGATGACGCCGCCGGGCAGCGACCAGCCCGGCTTGTAGGTGGGCTTGACCAGCAGCAGCCGCCCGTCGGCGGTGCTCAGCAGCGCGGCGGCCGCCCCCCGGCTGCGGGGCAGGCCCTCGAAGAACGCGTACTCGGAGTCGGCGACCACGCCGCCAGACTACGGACCTCCCCGGCAGATCCCGGCAGCCGGGGCGGCGCGCCGCCGCACATCCCGGTGCCCGGCGGGCGGGCGCGCGGCGCGCCCTTCGGGACTCACCGCGACGCGCCGGCTCCGCCCTCATCGGGCCGGTCGCCGCCCCGCTCCGCCGCTCCCGCGCCCGGCGCGGCCGCCGAGCCCAGCGGGGTCCGGCTCACCGGCCGGCGGCCGAACCGCCGCCGCAGCTCGTAGGCCACCAGCACCACCGCCACCGCGGCCAGTGTCGCCCACAGCGGCAGCCGCTGGTCGGGCAGCAGCGCCATCGCCCCCAGGATCGCGAGCAGCCCCGCCAGCGTCGCCCAGCTCAGGTACGGAAACCCCCACATCCTGAACCGCAGGGCGCCGGGGTCCTCGCGGCGCAGCCGCCGGCCCAGCACCAGCTGGGAGGCCACGATCGTCAGGAACAGCACGAGCAGGATCGCGCCGATCGAGGCCACCAGGAACGCGAAGACCGTCTCCGGCCACAGGTAGTTGCCCACCACCGACGCGTAGCCCACGGCGGTGCCCAGCAGGATCGCCCGGGTGGGTACCCCGCGCCGGCCCACGGCCGCCAGCGCCCCCGGCGCGTCGCCCTGGCGGGTCAGCACGTGCAGCATCCGCGAGGAGGTGTACAGCGCCGCGTTGAGCACGCTCAGCACGGCGATGAACACCACCACCTCCATGACCAGCGGTGCGGCGGGCACCCCGACCCGCTCCATCACCGCGACGAACGGGCTGCGCAGCAGCTCGGCGCTGTCCCACGGCAGCACCGCCACCACCACCACGATCGAGGCGACGTAGAACAGTCCGATGCGCCAGAGCACGTTGGTGGTCGCGCGCGCCACCCCGCGCTCGGGCTCGTCGCTCTCGCCCGCCGCGATGGTGACGATCTCCACGCCGCCGAACGAGAACAGCACGACCACCGTCGCCGCCAGCACCGCGCCCCACCCGTTGGGCGCGAAACCGCCGTGGGCCCACAGGTTGTCGACCGTGGGGCCCGCGCCGCCCGGCCACAGACCCGCCGCGAACAGTCCGCCCAGCACCAGGAACGCCACGATCGTGGCGACCTTGACCAGCGAGAACAGCGTCTCGGTCTCACCGAACACGCGCACCGAGACCAGGTTGGCGCCCGTCATCACCAGCAGCAGCCCCAGCGACAGCAGCCACCCCGGCAGCGGCACCCACGCCCCCAGCGTGGCCGCGCCCGCCACCGACTCCGCCGCCACAAGCACGCTGTACATCCACCAGTACAGCCACCCGATGCAGAACCCGGCGCGCGGCCCCAGCGCCAGGCGCGCGTAGTCGGAGAACGACCCCGCCGACGGCCGGGCCACGACCATCTCGCCCAGCGCCCGCAGCGTCAGCAGCACCAGCGCACCCGCCAGCGCATAGGAGAGCACGGCGGCCGGGCCCGCGGTCGTGATCACGGCGCCGGAGCCGATGAACAGCCCGGCGCCCACGGCCCCGCCGATGGCGATCATCGCCATGTGCCGCCGCCGCAGTGAGTGCGCCAGCCCCGACGTGCCGGAAGAGGTCGCGGTTGAGGTGCTGTCCCTGGTCACGGGCACCGAGGGTAGCGGCTGTGCGCGAGTGCCCCGTCACACCCCGGTCGCCCCGCGCCGCGGCGGCGGCACTCCCTCCGGCGGGGGAAGCGGCGGCCGGTCCCGCGTGCGAGTATCGCCCTGTGCCCCACATCCGCCGCCTGCTGAGCCCGCTCACCGCGGTCGCGACCTACACGCGCTGGGTCCACCTGGTCCTGGGCGGAGTGGTGTTCATGCCTTACCTCATGGCCACCGCCGTGCTCGCCTCGCTGATCCTCGCCGGAGGCGGCGGGCCCGGCGCCGGTTCGCCCGACTCGGCGCTGGCGGTGGGGCTGGTGCCGGCGCTGCTGCTGATCGCGGCCACCGCGTGGCTGCCCGGCGTGCGCACCATGTCGACCCACCTGGTGCGCGCCCTGGTCACCGGCGCGCTCGCCGCCGAGGAGGTCGCCGAGGCCCGCACCCGGCGCAGCCGCATGCGCACCGCCCTGTGGCTGGTGCTCCATCTGAGCGCGGGGTTCGCGGTGTGCCTGGCCACCATGCTGGGGCTGACCCAGTCGGCCGTGCTGGCCGCCACCGCCGTCGTGCCCGACCCGGCCGGGCTGATGGAGGGCTCGCTCTATCCGCTGGGCGGCTCCCCGCCCGCGCCGGCCGAGCGCATCGCCGCGTCCTTCGCCGGTGCCGCCCTGCTGCTGGCGGTGATCTACACCGTGGCCGGCCTCGGCGCGCTCATGTCCCGGCTCGCGCCGGTGCTGCTGGGGCCCTCGGCGGCGGAACGGCTGGCGGCGGCCCAGCAGCGCGTGGAGACCCTGGCCGAACGCAACCGCCTCGCCCGCGAGCTGCACGACTCCATCGGCCACGCCCTGTCGGTGGTCACCCTGCAGGCCGGTACGGCCGCCCGCGTCATCGACACCGACCCCGCCTTCACGCGCTCGGCGCTGGAGGCCATCGCCGAGCAGGCCCGCACCGCCACCGCCGAGCTCGACCACGTCCTGGGGCTGCTGCGCGACGAGGGCCCCACCACCGCCCCGCAGCGCGACCTGGCGCACCTGGAGAGGCTCATCGAGGCCACCCGGGCCATCGGCGCCGAGGTCTCCGCCGACATCGAGGGCGACCCGGCCGCCGTCCCCGGCGTCGTCTCCCGCGAGACCTACCGCATCTGCCAGGAAGGGCTCACCAACGTGCTCCGCCACGCGGGGCCGGTGCCCGTCGCCCTGCGCCTGCGGGTCGGCTCCGGCGGGCTGACCGTCGAGATCGCCAACCCCGCGCCCGCCGCCGCGGTTGCGGCCCGCGTCGGCGGACGCGGCCTGCGGGGGATGCGCGAGCGGCTGCGCCTGCTCGGCGGGACCCTGGATGCGGGGGCGGAGGACGGACACTGGCGCCTGCGCGCCGCCATCTCCTGGAAGGACGCACAGTGATCACGGTGGCGCTCGTCGACGACGAGGACCTCATCCGCGCGGGCCTGCGGGCCCTCATCGAGTCCGAGCCGGACCTGTCGGTGGTCGCCGAGGAGGCCGACGGCACCGGGGTGGTGGACATGGCCCGCCGCCACCGGCCCGACGTGGTGCTGATGGACGTGCGCATGCCGCGCCTGGACGGCATCGAGGCGACCCGCGCACTTGAGCGGTCGCTGGACGCGGCGCCCGCCGTCGTCGTGCTGACCACGTTCGAGAACGACGACTACGTCTACGGTGCGCTGCGCGCCGGCGCCCGCGGCTTCCTGCTCAAGCGCAGCCGCCCCGAGCAGATCCTCGACGCCCTGCGGACGGTGGTGCGGGGCGACTCGCTGCTGTTCCCCGCGGCCGTGCGCCGCCTGGCCGCTGCAGCGGGCGCGGTCGACACCCCGGCGGCGCGGGCCGTGGCGTCGCTGACCGAGCGGGAGGCGACCACGCTGCGCCTGCTCGCGCGGGGGATGTCCAACGCCGAGATCGCCGCCGAGCTGTTCGTGGGGGTGGAGACGGTCAAGACGCACGTCTCCGGCATCCTCGCCAAGCTGTCGGTGCGCGACCGCACCCAGGCGGTGGTGGCGGCCTACGACTCTGGCCTGATCCGTGTGGGCGAGGACCCGGCGCCGCGCTGAGCACTGGCCGAAAGCGGCGCCGGGTCGGCACGCATTATGAATCTACGTTGTAAAGGCCGCTATTTGGCAGGTCACTCGCTCCTCTCTCTACCGCCCAAGCGCCGAGCCCGTCACCGGGCACCTCACACCTGCTGGGCACCGGGACTGCCGTCCTCGATGACGAACGTCGCCAGGTTGCGGATCGGCGCGTCGGGCCGGGTCACGTAGTCGACGACCCGGTAGTCGGTGCGCCACTGCCCGCGGGAGACCTCGTTGCGGACATAGCCCCGGCGCCGGTTGATCAGCTTGATGTGGGGGTTCTCGGCCAGCTGGACGAGGTCGGTGCCGCGCTGGTCCTCGCCGTCGCCGCCGCTGGCGATGGAGGTGCCCACCACTTCGGTGGCCACCGTCGCCGAGTCGGGGTCGGCGAAGTCGGCCTTGACGTCGCACAGGTAGTTGGCGTGCACGTCGCCGGTGATCACCACGGGGTTGGAGGGTCCCGAGGCGAAGACGTCGCGCATCCGGTCGCGCTCGTGGCGGTAGCCGTCCCAGGCGTCGTTGGAGAAGTTGGTGCTCTCGCCCTCGTTGAAGTCGCGCTGGGAGAAGAACACCTGCTGGGCCAGGACGTTCCAGCGTGCGGTGGGCCCGGTCAGGCCCTCCTCCAGCCACTCGCGCTGCTCTGCGCCCAGCAGCGTGCGGCCGGGGTCGGCGTGGCCGCTGTCGCCGACCTGGTCGCTGCGGTACTGGCGGGTGTCGAGCAGGTGGACGTCGACGAGGTCGCCGAAGGTCAGCCGGCGGTAGAGCTGCATCGCCGAGCCGGCGGGCCGCTGGGCGCGGCGCAGCGGCATGTGCTCGTAGTAGACCTGGAAGGCGCGGGCGCGCCGGCGGAGGAAGACCGCCGGGTCCTGGTCGGGCTCGTCGTCGGGTTCGGAGACGTCGTCGGCCCAGTTGTTCTCGACCTCGTGGTCGTCGAAGACCACCGCCCAGGGGAAGGCGGCGTGGGCGGCCTGCAGGTCGGGGTCGGTCTTGTGCTGGGCGTGGCGGACGCGGTAGTCGGCGACCGAGAACACCTCGCGGGCGGGCAGGTGGCCGCGGCCGATGTCGCCCTGGGCGTCGCCCTCGTAGATGTAGTCGCCCAGGAAGCAGACCAGGTCGAGGTCCTCCTGGGCCATGTGGGCGTGGGCCGTGTAGTAGCCGGAGGGGTAGTTCTGGCAGCTGGCGAACGCGAAGGCGAAGCCGTCCAGGCGCGCTCCGGGGGCGGGCGCGGTCTTGCTGCGCCCCACGGGGCTGAGCTCGCGGCCCGCGCGGAAGCGGTAGTGGTACTCCGCGCCCGGTCGCAGCCCGTGCACCTCGACGTGCACCGAATGGCCCTCCTCGGGGCGGGCGAACTCGGCGCCGGAGGCCACGACGCGGCGGAAGCGCTCGTCGGTGGCCACCTGCCAGCGCACCCGCACCCGGCGGTCGGGCATGCCGCCGCGGCCGTCCTCGGCGAGCGGGTCGGGGGCCAGCCGGGTCCACAGCACGAAGCCGTCGGGCAGCGGGTCGCCGGAGGCCACGCCGAGGGTGAAGGGCTCGGTGATCCTCCCGCGGCCGCCCGCGCCGTTGTGGCCCGGTTGGGCCCAGGCGGGGCCGGTGCCGAGTGCGAGTGCGCCGATGGCGGCTCCGCCGGCGGTCAGTGCGCGGCGGCGCGTGGGGGATGCGGCGGCGGTGGAGAGGGGCGGGTCGGGGTTCGGGGTGTTCTCGGGGGCGGGGGATTGGGGGGATCGGGGGACGTCGGGCATGCACGGTCTCCTCAGTCGATTCGCTGGCCGCCCTCCACGGGGGAGGAGGTGCGGTGGACCGTGCTCTATGACGACATAAGGGGCATGAAACCCCAACCACCTCATAGTGAACGTTCGGCTTCGCGCGGCGCAGCCGGAAAAGCCGCTGGTCACTGGGGTTTCGTCGAGAGAAATCAGAATCGGCGAGGCAAATACGAGCGTGCGGAAACACCACTCCGCACCCCGCTTCCGCCACCATCCGCCGCCATTAGCAGAAGGCCTTCATTTCGCAACGGCGGCGGTTCATCCGCCATGGTCCGCCGGTCCGGGAATCGGCAGCGAAGCGTTCACCCGAACCCGATAGCGGCGGCGGGCGGGGCGCCCCGCGGCGCGGCCCCGGCTGTCAGGGTCGGCGGGCGCGCCGACGGGGTCGCGGAGCTCGTCGGGGCGCTCGAAGACGAACGGCCGGTCGAGGAAGGCGAGCACCGGCGGCGGAGGGGCGAGCCGCTTTACCCGTGGTTCGACGCGCGGCCGGCGCTCGGTCGCCCGTTCCGCACCCGCCGCGGGCGCGGCGGCCGACGCGGGGCTGGGATGAGGTGCCGCGGGTCAGGGGCGGATGTCGATCTCGACGGGCGGGTGCGCGGCGGGGGCGCAGTCGATGTGGCCGAGGTCGGCGACGACGGTGTCGGCGTGGGGGCGCAGTTCGTCGGCCGCGGCGGTGGTCGTCACGGCGACGGTGCGGGCGCCGGCGGCGCGGGCCGAGGCGAGTCCGGCGGGTGCGTCCTCGAAGACGACGCAGCGGGCGGGGTCGGCGTCGAGCCGGCGGGCGGCGAGGAGGTAGGGCTCGGGGTCGGGTTTGCCCGCGGTGACGTCGTCGGCGGTGATCAGCAGGGGCGGGTCGATGCCGACGGCTTTGGCGCGCGCTTGGGCGAGGGGGCGGGTGCAGGAGGTGACGATCGCCCAGGCGTCGTCGGGCAGGCTGGCCAGGAGTTCGCGGGTGCCGGGCAGGACGCGCAGGTCGGGGGCGCGGTCGATCTCCAGTTGTTCGAGGCGCTGGGTGGCTTCGGCGACGCGGTCGGCGGGCAGGAGCTGGGCGGCGATCTGGCGGGCGGGGATGCCGTGGCCGACGACCTGGGTGAAGCGGTCGCGGTCGATGCGGTACTCCTGGACCCATTGGGCCCAGGACGCTTCGATCGCGGGGCCGGAGTCGACGAGTGTGCCGTCCATGTCGAACAGGAGCGCCTGTGCAGTGATCATCACGGGGGCGAGTCTAGGCAGCGCGCCGCGGGGGCGGGGGAGTGGGCGGGTGTGGATCGGGCCACGCGCGGGGCCGGGGTCAGGCGGGGTCCTGGCGGGTGGGGTCGTCGAGCATGGGTGTGGTTCCGGGGTTGGCGGGGCGGGCGATGGCGGGGCGCAGGGAGGCGGCGTCGGCGGCGTCGGAGACGATGCGGGTGAAGTTGTCGGGCTGGTCGAGGCTGACGAGGTGGCCGGCGCGGGGGACGTTGAGCAGGCGGCCGTCGGAGCAGGCGTCGAGGAAGCGCTTCTCGTGGATGCGGAAGTGGTCGCGGGCGCCGTTGATGAGCCAGACGGGGCCGGGGTAGGCGGTGAGGGCGCCGAGGACGTCCATGTCGGCGACCTCGTCGATGACGGCGCGGGCGGCTTCCATGGCGAGGCCGCCGTCGAGGGCGGCTTGGGCGCCGTCGCCGAGGGTGAGGCGGTGGAAGCGTTCGTTGACGGCTTGGCCTTTGTCGGGGAGGCGGTCGAGGAGGGCGGTGGGGATGCGGTAGACCTGCGCGAGGGTCTGGGCGGGGCGGGCGGTGCATCCGGCGGCGACGAGGCCGGCGGTTTTGTGGGGGTAGGCGGCGGCGGTGGCGATGGAGACGAAGCCGCCGAGGCTGAGGCCGACGACGAGGGCGCGGCCGCCGAGGGTGTCGATGGTGTCGGCGACGGTTTGGACGGCGCCGGTGAGGGTGAAGTCCTCGCCGCGGCGGTTGCCGTGTCCGGGGAGGTCGCAGGCGACGGCGGTGCGGCCGGCGGCGGTGAGCTGGTCGAGTTGGGGCCGCCACATGCTGCTGGAGAAGCGGAGGCCGTGGACCAGGACGATCGGCAGGCTCATGGGCGGTCCTTGTGCTGGTTGGGGCGCGTGGGGGTGGGCGCCGGGCGGTCGGCGGGTGTGCGGGGGGTCATGGGGTGTAGGTGACGGTGACGGGTGCGTGGTCGGACCAGCGGCGGTCGTGGGTGGGGGCGCGTTCGACGCGGGCGTGGTGGGCGGTGCGGGCGAGGGCGGGGGTGGCGAGGTGGTAGTCGATGCGCCAGCCGGCGTCGTTGTCGAAGGCGCGGCCGCGGTAGGACCACCAGGTGTAGGGGCCGGGGGTGTCGGGGTGGAGGGTGCGGACGACGTCGCGGCAGCCGGTGGTGTGGAGGAGGCGGGTGAGCCAGGCGCGTTCGTGGTCGAGGAAGCCGGAGTGGTTGCGGTTGTTGCGCCAGTTCTTGAGGTCGGCGGGGTGGTGGGCGATGTTGAGGTCGCCGCAGAGGAGGAGGTGGCGGCCGCGGGTGGTGGTGTCGTGGACGCGGTGGGTGAGGTAGGGCAGGAAGGCGTCCATGAAGCGGTGTTTGGCGTCTTGGCGGGGGGTGCCGACCTCGCCTGAGGGGAGGTAGATGCTGGCGACGGTGAGGTCGCCGATGTCGGCTTCGAGGTAGCGGCCGGCTTTGTCGAATTCGGGGGTGGCGAAGCCGGTTCGGTGGGTGTGGGGCGGGGTGCGGGTGTAGATGGCCACGCCGGATCGTCCGGGTTCGTCTGCGGGGGCGAGCAGCAGGTGGTAGCGGGGGTGGCGGGTGAGTGCGGTGGTGAGCTGCTCGGGGCGTGCGCGGGTCTCCTGGAGGCAGACGATGTCGGCGCCGGTGGTGTCGAGCCAGTCCAGGAGGCCTTTGCGTGCGGCGGCGCGCAGGCCGTTGACGTTGACGGTGGTGATCGTCGTGGGCACGTCGGTAAGCGTAGTCAATCGGCGGGTGGGGCGGGTGCGGGGTTCATGCGGTGGTGGGGGGCGGGGTGAGGTCGCGCAGGGCGGTGTAGGTGCGGTTGGAGCGGGCGGCGTCGCGTTGGGCTGCGGCGGTGGTGTCGATGTAGGTCTGTGAGGAGGTGATGGCGGCGTGGCCGAGGAGGTGCATGATCTCGGTGACGGAGGCGCCGTCTTCGGCGAGGCGGGTGGCGAAGGTGTGGCGGAGGGCGTGGACGAGGGTGCCGCGGGCGACGCGGTCGTGGATGCCGGCGTGTTTGTAGCACTGGCGGACGAGGTATTGGAGGCCGCCGCGGCGCAGGGGGTGGTTGCGGGTGTCGACGAGGAGGGCGTCGTTGCCGGTGGGGGTGCGGTTGAAGCGGGCGGCGCGGCTGCGGAGGTAGTCGTCGATGAGGGCTTCGAGCGGGGGTTCGATGGGCAGCGAGCGGGTGGTGTTGCCTTTGCCGTGGACGCGGATGCGGCGTTCGCCGGGTCGGCCGCCGAGGGAGTCGATGGTGAGGTCGAGCATTTCGGCGGAGCGCAGTCCGGTGAGCAGGGCGAGGGCGAGGACGGCGAAGTCGCGTTGGGGCCAGGGGTCGCGGGCGCGGCGGCATCCGGCGGCGAGGGCGGTGAGGAGTTTTTCGGGGGTGTCTTCGCCGATGAGGGGTTTGGGTTGGTGGGGTTTGGTGCGGGGGCGGGAGACGGCGGGCATGGGGTTGCCGTCGGTGAGGTTGTGGGCGACGAGGAAGCCGAAGAAGCCGTTCCAGGTGGACCAGGCGCGGGTGACGCTGGTGGGGGCGCGGTCGGCGGCGAATCGGGCGAAGGCGTGGCGGAGGAGGGGGGCGGTGAGGTCGGCGAGGTGGAGCTGGTCGGGTCGGCAGCGTTCGGCGTCGGCGAGGTGGTGCAGGAGGGTGTGCAGGTCACGGCGGTAGGCGGCGAGGGTGTGGGGTGAGGGCTTCTGGGGTTGGCGGGCGGTGAGGTATTCGGTGATGGCGTCGTCGACGGTCATGGTGTGGGCGCGGGGGGTGGTGGGGCGGGTGCTGTCCATGGTTGAAGGATTGCCTATGGCGTGGGCGTGCACACGTGGGGGTGGCGGGGTGTCGCGGGGGTGGGTCAGGTGAGTTCGAGGCCGCCGTCGACGGTGATGACCTGGCCGGTGATCCAGGTGGCGGCGGGGTCGGCGAGGTGGGTGATCCAGGTGGCGATCTCGTGGGGTTCGCCGCGGCGGCCGAGGGGGATGCGCTGGGTTTCGTCGTGGTGGATGCGGGTGACGGTGTCGGGGTCGAGTCCGGCGGCGGTGAGGGCGTTGCTGCGGGTGGGTCCGGGTGCGAGGGCGTTGGTGCGGATGCGGTGGGGTGCGAGTTCGAGGGCCCAGCTGCGGGTGAGGGATTCGAGGGCGGCTTTGGAGGCGGCGTAGGGGGCGGCGCCGGGCATGGGGCGGTGGCCGTAGGTGGAGGAGATGTTGACGATGGCGCCGCTGGTGCGGGTGAGGGGGTCGAGTGCGGCGGCGGTGAGCAGGGTGGGTGCGGTGACGTTGAGGGTGAAGAGGTCGTCGATGGTGTCGGCGCGGGTGTCGGTGAGGGGCATTAAGGCGGTGGCGCCGGCGTTGTTGACGAGGATGTCGAGGCGTCCGTGGGCGGTGAGGGCGGCGTCGACGGCGCGGGCGGGGGTGTCGGGGGTGCGCAGGTCGGCGGGGTGGGGTGTGATGCGGGGGTGGGTTCGGGCGGTTTCGTCGAGGGCGTGTGGTGTGCGGGCGAGGGCGATGACGTGGGCTCCGGCGCGGGCGAGGGCGGTTGCGGCGGCGCGGCCGATGCCGGAGGAGGCGCCGGTGACGAGGGCGACGCGGTCGGTGAGGGGTGTGGGGGCGGGCATGGCGCATCCCTTTCATTCGATGTTTGACGAACATCGAACAAGCTAACATGGGGGCATGCGCGACGCCCACCACCCCCACACCCGCGACCTCTCGCTGGTGGAGGTCCTCTCGGCACTGGGCGACCCGGTGCGCCTGGGGCTGGTGCGGCTTCTGGCCGACGGGCGCGAGCGCGGCTGGGGCCAGCTCAGCGCCCCCGTGGCCAAGTCCACCCTCAGCCACCACCTGCGCGTGCTGCGCGACGCCGGCATCACCCGCACCCGCCAGGAGGGCACCCGCTGCTACGTCGCGCTGCGCCGCGCGGACCTCGACGCCCGGTTCCCCGGCCTGCTGGCACCGGTTCTGGAGTCGGCCGAGGCCCACGACGCGGGCGCCGGCGTGCACCTGCGCGAGTCCGGTCCCCTCTAGCGCCGGCGCGCACCGGCGGGTGCGGGGGAGCGGGGAGCGTCCGGCGGGGCCGGGCGAATCAGGGGATGCGCTTGGCGGCCCAGGAGGACACCGTGTGCAGCGGCTGCTCCAGCGGGCCGCGCCCCAGCGCCAGACGCCAGAGGGTGGCCCCGCCCAGCGCGCCGACCAGCAGCGTCAGCGCCAGGTCGTCGGTGACCCACTGCAGCGGCGTGCCCTGCCACAGGCCGTTCTCGGCCACCCAGATCAGCAGCACGTGGCCGACGTAGACGGTCAGCGCCAGCGATCCCACCGCCGCCAGCGGGTAGCCCACCCGCCGCAGCACGGGCTCGGCGAGCAGGCACAGCCCCAGCACCGCGATGGCGACCCCGCCGGCGCCTGCCAGCTCCAGCGGGGTGCCGCTGTGCGGCAGCGCGGTCAGCAGCCACACCCAGTCGTTGACCGGCACCGTGCCGCTGAACCCCTCGGCCATGGCCTGGGCGGTGCTGGTGTAGCCGCCGTGGTCGGCCATGGCGGCGGCGCTGTAGCCGGCCTCCAGGCGCGCGCGCCCGCCCATGGGGTTCATCGCCACCCACGACAGGCCGTAGCCCAGCGCGGCCAGGGCGGTGCCGGTGGCCACCAGCCCGGCGCGCACCCGCAGCGAGGTGAGGTCGAGGCGGCCCACGGCCAGGCCGGCCAGTACGTAGGGCAGCCAGGTCAGCGCCGGGTAGGAGCCGGTGACGAGCAGGTCGAGCAGGCCGCTGCCGGACAGCGCCACCATCGGGTCGTAGGCCTCGACCAGGGCCGCGGGGCCGGCGAGCGGGCCGTCGGCGATCATGGAGCGCAGCCAGAACGAGACCACGGGCCCGGCCGCGGCCAGGATCGCGGCGGTGCCGGCGACGACCTTCCAGCGCTCGTCGATCAGCGGGACGGCCAGCACGAAGAAGGCGGCGTAGTAGGCCAGGATCACCGCGACGGGTGTGCCCAGCATGGTCAGGCCCACCCCGAGGGGCAGGACGAGCAGGCCGCGCACCACGACCCGCCACAGCGCCACGCCCATGGCGCGGCCCTGCACCGGGGCCGAGCCGCCCGACAGCAGCGCGATGGACACGCCGGCCAGCACGGCGAACAGCGCGGCGGCGCGGCCGGAGACCAGGTCGGTGAGGGGGTTGGCGCCGTCGGCGCCCAGCCCCCAGCCCAGCCCGACGTGGATGACGAACATGCCCAGCACCGCCAGGCCGCGGGCCACGTCCACGCCCACCAGGCGCGGGCGCGGCGGGGGCGCGGTGGCGGCGGCGGTCGGCGCGGGCGCGCTCTGGTCGGGCGCGGCGGCCGGGTCGGCGCCGTCGCCGGACCCGCCGCGGGGTGAGGTGCTGGTGCTGTTGGACACCCTCTGAGGATCGCCTGTTCGGAGGCCGAATGCAGGTGTTCCGCTCCGCGGTGACCGGTTGTGGCCGAACCGGGGGACCGGCGGGCTCTGGAGACAACGCGGACGGGGGAGTAGGCGTCTGGGGCGCCGACCGCGGGAGGGCCGCCGTGCGCCCGGATCCCGCGGGGCGCCCGCCGCCGGGCTGACCGCGCCGAAAGGCGTGGCGGATGCCTGCTGCCCGCAGACGCCGCCCGGGGTCCGGGAGTTTCCTCCGCACACCATCCGCAAATGATGCATAACACATTTTATGCATGAAACTTAGCCATATTGGTCGAAAGGGGCGGGGGCGACGGACGACACGGGGGCGCACACGCGGCACGGCGGCACATCAGCCGCCCGGGCGCCCGGGA
Organism: Streptomonospora arabica; assembly: GCF_039531585.1. NCBI lineage: Bacteria > Bacillati > Actinomycetota > Actinomycetes > Streptosporangiales > Nocardiopsidaceae > Streptomonospora > Streptomonospora arabica. Next base: position 180,051 of record NZ_BAAAQI010000006.1, read on the forward strand.
GCATGGCCTGCGGGCTGCGGGGCGTCCTGCGGGCCGGGGGCCAAGGATCGGAGGCGGGTGCCGTCGTGCCGAAGGGTCAGCGCCGGAAACGGCGCGGGCACCGGCCTGTGCCTGCACCTCGTCCGGTGCGACCACGGCGCGGCGTATGAGGGCAGCAGCTCCCGTACGCCGCACAGCCCGCACGGGCCGGTGTGGACGCGTCGCCGGCGCCGCTGCCGGAGTGAGTCGCCTCCCGGGTCGACCCCGCGCCCGGTGTCGTTCATGCGCGGCCGACGCCTCGGCCGGGACCACCACGTCCGGCGGCGCCACCTGCCCGGGTCGGCGGCGGATGCGTCCTCGCCCCGGCGGGCTTCGGCGCGGCGGCTGTCAGCGGCTCCGGTGCGAGGCCCCGTGCCCGGGGGCACCGCAGGGCCGGGCGGGGTCACCGAGCCGCGCCGGACTGACGGGGCCGGATAGCCGCGAAACACCCGGTGTGCACCGCTTTTCATGCTCGTCCCCGACGCGCCGATAATATACATTATGTAAAGTAAGTCCGTTATTGGGTAGTGCACCGCCGGGCGCTCGCCGCCCCCCTGTGTCACCCTGTGACGGCTCGCGCGGTCGCGTCCCCGCCCCGGTCGGCGGCGGCGCGGCCGGGCGCCGTACGCTCGCGTCGTCGCACCGCGGCGGCCTCCCGTTCAACGAACCGGCGATGCGCCCCGCGCGCCGTGGACGGCGCGTTCGTCCCCGCCCACCGCGCCGCGCTCGCCGAGCCGGTCTTCGGCGCAGCCGGTCCGGTCCCCGGGGTGGCCGAACGCCCGGTCCCGTTTGCTGTGCGCGCCGCGCGGGCGCCGGGCCCCCGGCGCGGGCCAGGTCCCCGCGTCGCGGGTGCCACTCCCCCGCTCCCCTGCGTTTTTGCAGGTGGCGGCGGTCGCACCCGCCGTGTACCGCGACACGCCGCCCACAGCGAGCGTGTCGCAGGAGCCGGTGCCTGGTCCGTGGCGCGCCGTGCTCGGCGGTGGGCGCGGGCGCCGGTGTCGGCGCGGAGCGGATACGCGCGGACACCGGCGGCACTCCCCCGTTTTATGTAATGCCCCATGTCCTGCATCAGGGCACCGGCCTCCCCCGTGCCGCGGCGGTCCGCTCCGGCGGCGGGCGGCGGTCGTGTGGGATGAGCGGGCCTTTCCGGCCGCGGTGCGGCCCCGCGGCTCCCCCGGCCCCGGGTCAGACCTTGGGCACGTGCACGCTGAGCACGGCCGGCCTGCCGCCCTGCACCGCCGCGACGGCCTCTTTGAGGGCGCCGGCGAGCTGGTCGGGGCGGTCGACGGTGCGGCCCCAGGCCCCGCCGGCGGCCGCGGCGATGCCGGGCAGGTCGGCTTCGGGGTCGAAGCCGGTGTTGAAGTCGTCGTTGGCGGCCGCCGCGCCGTCGGGGTGCACGCCCAGGGTGGAGAGTTTGGGCGACTTCCAGCCGCGGTTGTCGAAGACGACGGTGAGGGTCGGGGTGTTGTAGCGGCGGGCGACCCAGTAGGTGGAGGAGGGCACGCCGAAGAGGTAGGAGCCGTCGCCGACGAGGCTGACCACGAGGCTGTGGGGGTGGGCGAGCTTGGCGCCGATGGCGGCGCCGGCGTGCCAGCCCAGGGAGCCGCCGCCGGAGCCGATGAGGCTGCCGGGGCGGGTGGCGCCCAGGTGCTCGTTGACGGTCTGGTAGTTGGAGATGGCCTCGGTGAGCACGATGGTGTCCTGCTCGACGGTGGCGAGCAGGTCGCGCAGCTGGGCGACGAGGGACTGGGGGGTGATGGCGTCGGGGTGGGGCTGCTCGCGTTCGGCCGCGGCGGCGCGGCGCTGGTCGTGCCGGCGGTGCAGGCGGGTGCGGCGCCGGGCGACGGCGTCGCCGTCGGCGAGGCCGGTGTGGTCGATGTGGGTGCAGAGCTGGTCGAGGGCGGTGCGGGCCTGGGCGCGGGAGAAGGTTTCGGCGGGCACGTGCCACAGCGGCATCTGCTCTTTGAGGGGGTCGGTGTCGATGACGAAGATGCGGGCGTCGGGGCGGGGCGGGTTGCTCAGGGGGATCCACGGGACGTCGGTGTCGAGGGCCAGGACGGTGTCGGCTTCGGCGAGGGCGGGTGTGGGCTCCTGGGTGTTCCACTGGTAGCCGGCGTGGAGGGGGTGGTCGGCGGGGAAGTTGAGCCGCATGGGCACCGACTCCAGCACGGGGATGGCCAGTTGTTCGGCCAGGTGCACGAGCTGGGGCACGGCGCGGGGGTCGCGGCCGAGGTAGGAGGTGACGATGAGGGGGGTGTCGGCGTGGGCGAGGGCGCGGGCGACGGTGTCGGTGGTGTGGGGGTCGAGTGCGGCGGGGGCGACGGGGGGTGTGCGCTGGAGGTGGTAGCGGGGGTCGTCGGCCTGGGCGGGGTCGAGGTGCTGCTCCATGACCTCGCGGGCGCCGACGAGGTAGACGGGTCCGGCGGGTTCGCTGGTGGCGATCTGCATGGCGCGGTGGACGAGTTGTTTGACGTTGGCGCCGGTGCGGATCTCGTTGTCGTACTTGGTGTAGCCGCGGACGATGCCGCGCTGGTCGTGGACGTCTTGGATCCACTGGATGAACTCGTTGCGGCTGCCGGTGTGTTCGCCGTACTGGGTGAAGGGTGAGGCGCCGGCGAAGACGAGGACGGGGGTGCGGCCTTTGGCGGCGTTGTGGAGCATGCCGCCGATGTTCTGGGTGCCGCATTCGACGTGGACGATGACGGCTTGGGGGCGTCCGGTGGTTTGGGCGTAGCCCTGGGCGGCGGAGAAGGCGACGCTTTCGTGGGGGCAGATGATCATGCGGGGGAAGCGGTGGGCGTCGCCGTCGGCGCGGGCGTGGGCGTAGGCCTCGACGATGCCGGGGTGGTCGCTGCCGAGGTTGGCGAAGACGTATTCGACGCCGGCTTCGGTGAGGGCTTCGAGGAAGGCGGTGCTGGTGGTGTAGGGCGTGGTGTCCATGGCGCCCAGTCAAGCATCCGTGGTGGGGGTGTTCGGCCAGGGTGTGGGGCTTTTCGGTGGTGTGGCGGGTCAGGGGGTGTCGGGGGGTAGGGCGGTGTCGACGAGGTCGTCGATGATGCGGGGGAATCCGGGGTCGCGCCAGGCGTCGGGCAGGGTGAGGCGTTCGACGATCAGGCCGCTCATGGCGAGGTAGAGGGCGACGGCGGTGCGGCGGCCGCCGGGGTAGCCGCCGTCGACGTGGAAGGCGATGTTGTCGGCGATGTTGGTGCTGATGGCGGCGGTGAGGGCGTGGCGGACGTCGGGTCGGCGGATGCCTTCCAGGCGTAGTTCGAGCAGGGCGATGTAGCCGGCGGGGTCGCGGGTGATGCGGTCGTAGAGGTCGTGCATGGCGGTGCGGACGGTTTCGCGGGTGGGGGCGGGTGCGGTGAGTTCGGCCATGCGGTGGGGGGTGGGGGCCAGGCGGATGTGGACGTGGGCGCCGGCCTGGGCGAGCAGGGTGTCGCGGTCGGGGAAGTAGTTGGAGGCGGTGCCGGGGGGTACGGCGGCGGCGGTGTCGACGGCGCGGAAGGTGAGGCCGCGGGCTCCGTGGTCGGCGAGGACGTCGATGGCGGCGTCCAGGAGTGCGCGGCGGCGGGTCTCGTTGGTTCGGGCCATGGGGGGTGGTGCTCTCCTGACGTGTCGCGAAAAACCACTTCATGTGGAGTACTCCGCCCATAGTACTATGGGGTGCAGTAGTCGGCGAAGGGAGTGGTATGCAGACCAAGAACCTGGTCGGATTCGCGTTGTCGGTGCAGGACCCGGCCGGGTGTGCGCGGTGGTTCGCCGAGCATTTCGGCTTCGGCGTGAACATCGACATCGGCTGGTACGTCAACACCGCATCGCCCGATCTGCCGTCGGTGAGCCTGGACTTCGTGCACTGCGACCACGCGTCCCTGCCCGAGGGGCTGCGGGGGCGGGCGGTGGCCGGGGCGATGGTGGCGTTCTTGGTCGGCGACGTCGACGCCGAGGCCGAGCGGTTGCGCGGTGCGGGTGCGGACTTCGCGCTGGAGGTGGTCACCGAGCCGTGGGGGCAGCGGCGCTTCCAGGTCCGTGGTCCGGAGGGGGTGGTGGTGGAGGTGCTGCAGCTGGTGGAGGCGGATCCGCAGTGGCTGGCCGCCCACGGGTTGTGACGAGGGCGGCGGGCGGCGGTCGCGCCGGCCCCGCCCTTGAGCGGTCGCTCAAATCGGTTTAGGCTGCCGTTTGAGCGACCGCTCAAAAACGTCTGTGCCGGGAGGTCGGCCGTGCAGCTGTATGTGGAGACCGCCATCGCCGCCCCGATGGAGCGGGTGTGGCGCCGCACCCGCGACCCCGCCCAGCACCGGCGCTGGGATCTGCGCTTCTCCTCCATCTCCGCCTTGGACGGCGACGCCGGGCGCGCCCAGCGCTTCGCCTACGCCACGCGCCTGCTGCCCGGGGTGGTGATCACCGGGACCGGGCACACCACCGCCGAGCGCGCCCGCGCCGACGGCATCCGCACCTCGGCGCTGCGCTTCGCCTCCGACCACCCGCTGAGCCCGATCGCCCGCGGCGGCGGCCACTGGCGCTACACGCCGCGCCCCGGCGGCATCGACTTCGCCACCGGCTACCGCTACCGCCCCCGCTGGGGCCGGGCCGGCCGGGCGGCCGACGCCGTGATCGTGGGGCCGCTGATGGACTGGGCCACCGCCTGGTCCTTCGACCGCCTGCGGCTGTGGTGCGAGGAGGGCACCGCGCCCGAGCGGCTGCGCGGGCGGGCTCTGGTGAATACGGGCCTGCGCGCGCTGCTGCTGGCGGCCGCCGCGACGGCGCTGCCGGGCTGGGCCGTGGCCGCCCTGGCCGCGGCGGCGGTGCTGCTGCCGGTGCCGCGCGGCGTCCCCGCGGCGCGGCGCTGCCGCCGCCGGCCCGCCGCGCCCGCGCCCGCACCCGTCCGCGCGGGGCGGGGGGCCGTTCGATGAGCGCCGCGGAGACTCCCCCGCTGTTCGTGCGCGCGCTGGGCGCCGACTTCCAGCGGCTGCACCCCCGGCTGCAGCACCGCTTCTCAGCGGGGCTGTCCACGGGGCGGGGCTGCGTGGGCCGCGGCGTGATGCACCGCGTCTGGCACGGCCGGTGGCCGGTGCGGCCGCTGCTGGCGCTGGGCGCGCTGCGCAACGTCCTGCTGCCCGAGGCCGGGGAGAACGTGCCCTTCACCGTGGTCAACGCGCCCTACCGCGACTCGTTCGGCCGCGAGGCGCTCACCTTCGTGCGCAGCTTCGCCTTCCCCCAGCGCCGGCGGCGGTTCGACGCCCACATGGTCTACTCCCCCGAGCGCGGCTGCATCGTCGACTACCTGGGCACCCACCAGCACCTGGCCACCGATCTGCATGCGGCGGCGGGGCCCGGCGGGGAGCTGCTGATCGAGTCGGGCCGCCACCGGCTGCGCGAGGGCCCCGTCGACGCGGGCGTGCCCGCGGCGCTGGCGGGGCGGGCACGGGTGCGCGAGTCCTACGACGACCGGGCCGGGTGCTTTCGCATCGCGGTGGTGGTGGACAACCCGGTCCTGGGGGCGCTGTTCGGCTACGAGGGCTGGTTCGAGGCCGACTACCCCGACGCGGCCGCGCTGGGGCGGTGCGCCGGTCTGCGGGCGGTGCGCGAGGAGCAGCGCGTATAGTTCGGCCCATGAGCCAGGAGACCCGCACCCGGCTGCTCGCCGGGGCTTTGCAGACCCTGGTGGAGCACGGCATCGCGGGCGCCTCGGCGCGCACCATCGCGGCCGCGGCCGGGGTCAACCAGGGCCTGGTCTTCTACCACTTCGGCAGCGTGGACAACCTGCTGGCCGAGGCGTGCCGCTACGGCGTCGGGCAGCGGGTGGCGCACTACCGCGAGCGGTTCGCCGCCGTGGCGAGCCTGGACGAGCTGGTGGAGCTGGGGCGCGCGGTCCACGCCGAGGAGCGGGCGGCCGGGCATGTGGCCACCCTGGGCCAGCTGCTGGCGGGCGCCCAGAGCCACCCGCGCCTGGCCGAGGCCACCGCGGCGGGGCTGGAGCTGTGGATCGCCGAGCTGGAGCAGGTGCTGGGGCGGGTGCTCTCGGGCGGGCCGATGGCCGACCTGGTGGATGTGGGCGGGCTGGCGCGGGCGGTGGCGGCCGGTTTCGTGGGGCTGGAGCTGTACGAGGGGGCCGATGCGGCCGGCGCCGAGCGGGCGCTGGCGTCGCTGGAGCAGCTGGCCCGGACGGCGGCCGTGGTGGAGGAGATGGGGCCGCTGGCGCAGCGGGCGCTGCGCGCCCGGCTGCGGCGGGCGTCCTCGGCGCCCGCGCGCCGGGGGTAGCCGGCCGCGGGGTGCGGGCTCAGGACAGGCCGCCGTTGCTGGCGATCAGCTGGCCGTTGACCCAGCCGCCGCGGGGTGAGCAGAGGAACCCGATGAGGTCGGCGCAGTCCTGGGGGGTGCCGAGCCGGCCGAGCGGGGTGGCGCTGCGCAGGTGTTCGGCCAGTTCGGCGCTCATCCAGCCGGTGTCGACGGGGCCGGGGTTGAGGGCGTTGGCCGAGACGCCCAGGTGCGCCAGTTCGGTTGCCGCGGCCAGGGTGATGCGCTCCAGTGCGCCTTTGCTGGCGCCGTAGGGCAGGTTGTGGGCGGTGTGGTCGCTGGTGAGGGCGATGATGCGGCCGGCGCCGTGGGGGGCTTGCAGGCGCAGGGCGTACTCGCGGATGAGCAGCCAGGCGGCGCGGGTGTTGACGGCGAAGTGGCGGTCGAAGCTGTCGAGGGTGGTCTCGAGCAGGCCGGAGTCCACCGACTCGCAGTGGGCCAGGACCAGCGCGGTGGCGGGGCCCAGGCGCTCGGTGACGGTGTCCATGAGGCGGGCGGGGGCCTGGGGGTCGGCCAGGTCGGCCTCAACGCCCAGGGCGCGGACGCCGTGGTCGGTGATGGCGGCGTGCAGGGCGCGGGCGGCGCCCTCTTCGGCGCCCCAGGGCATGCGGGCGTCGTAGGGGCGGTAGTAGGTGAAGGCGACGTCCCAGCCGTGGGCGGCGAGGGTGCGCGCGGTGGCGGCGGCGATGTTGGAGGTGCGTCCGGCCCCGGTGACCAGCGCGACGGGGCGGATGGCGGTGTGGGCGTCCATGGGCGCCATCTTCGCCGCAGCCGCGGCGGGGCGCACCGGGTTTTCCTTGCGCCGCCCGGCGCCACCGGGGCGGTCAGCGGCCCAGGAAGTCGGTGATCAGGCCGGTGAGCTGGGCGGGGGCGTCGTGCTGGATGAGGTGGCCGGCGCCGGGCACGGTGTGCAGGCGGGCGTGGCCGATGGCGCGGGCCAGGCGGTGGCCGATCGAGGGCGCCAGCCAGGCGTCGTTTTGTCCCCACACGACGGTGACGGGCATGGGCAGGCGGTGCAGGTCGTCTTCGATCTCGGCGGTGTGGCGCTCGTCGGCCTGGGCGATCTGGCGGTAGAAGGCGGCCTGCCCGGTCGCGCCGAGCCAGGGGTCGGCGAGTTCGGCGGCGTCGGCGGCGCGCAGGGGGCGGTGGGCGGCGGAGGCGATGTAGGCCTCGACCAGGGCGCGGTGCATGGGTGCGGGCAGGGCGGAGAAGACGTCGGGGTGCGCGGCGACGAGGCGGAAGAGGTCGCTGCCCCAGGGGCGCAGGCTGACGGCGTCGACCAGAGCCAGGCGGCTGTAGGCGGCGCCGTCGAGCAGGGCGCTGCGCAGGGCGACGGCGCCGCCGAAGTCGTGGGCGACCACGGCGGGGGCCTCGAGGTCCCAGTGCGCCAGCAGCCGGGTGAAGGCCTGCTGCTGGGCGGCGAGGCCGACGTCCTGGTCGGGGTGCATCTGGGAGCGGCCGTAGCCGGGCATGTCCCACAGGTAGACGGTGTGGCGCGGGGCCAGGGCGGCGGCGATGTCGCGCCAGACGGCGGAGGAGAAGGGGGTGCCGTGCATGAGGACGACGGCGGGGCCCTCGCCGATGCGGGTCCAGGCGATGCGGCCGTTGGGTGCCTCGAAGGTCTCGGTGAGTGCGGTGGCGGGTGTGTCGGTCACGGCCCCTCCCCTTTCGTTACCGTCTTTGCGGATATGGCGGTAACGGTAGCAGTTACCGGCATGGCGTGCGAGGCGGTAACATCGCGGGGTGGTCTACACGCGTCCCTGCGCACCGGGCGAGCTCGCCCTGGTCGAGTCGTTCTGCAACACCGCCGCCTTCCTGCACGGCACCGACGCTCTGGCCGACAGCGCCGGCGCCCGCGCCTGGCTGGGCGGGCGGGGCTTCGCCGCCGGCGCTCTGGCACCGGGCCAGGCGCAGCGGCTGCGCGGGGTGCGCGAAGCGCTGCGCGACCACCTGCAGGGCCGCGCACCGGGCCCGGCCAGGGCGCGGCTGAGCGCGGAGTCGCGCGCCCTGCTGGGCCCGCCGCGCTGGCGGGCCGACGAGCCCGCGCCGCGCCTGCTCGGGCCCGAGGCCGAGGGCGCCCAAGGCGCGGAAGGGCTGCTCGCCGCGGTGCTGGCCGCCCTGGCCGCCGCCGAGATCGGCGGCCGGCGCGACCGGCTGAAGGTCTGCGCCGCCCCCGAGTGCCGGTGGGTCTTCTACGACCGCTCCCCCGCCAACTCCGGTAGCTGGTGCAGCATGGAGATCTGCGGCGCCCGCCACAAGATGCGCTCCTACCGCACCCGCCGCGGCTGAGCCCGCCCGGCCCCGCGCGCCGCTACCGGATGTAAAGCATCGGTTGCGATACGCGCGCCGGCGGTGCCCGGGCCCCGCCCGCGGGAAGTCACCCCAGCGAGGCGGCACACCCCCGCCGCCGCGTATACGAGCGCAAAGGACGACGTTTCCATGGCCGAGCACCCTTCGAGAACGCCGGGGAGATCCCTGTGGCGGCGCTACCTCGACTTCCCGCTCATCTACAAGCTGGCGATCGCCCTGGTGGCCGGCGCCGCCACCGGGCTGCTGGTGGGCGAGCCCGCAACCGCGCTGCAGCCGCTGGGCGACGTGTTCCTGCGGCTTCTGCAGATGCTGGTCATGCCGCTGGTCGTGCTCACCCTCATCGCCGGCGTCTCCTCCATCAGCCCGGCCCGGCTGGGCGGCATCGGCCTCAAGGCGCTGGTGTTCTACCTGGCCACCTCCGCGGTGGCGATCACCGCCGGCATCCTGCTGGCGCTGGCGGTCTCCCCCGGCGCCGGGCTGGCCGCGCCCGGCCAGGCCGAGCAGAGCCCCGAGAAGGCGCCGCCGGTGACCGAGACCCTGCTCAACGTCATCCCCGAGAACCCCTTCGCCGCCCTGGCCGAAGGCAACGTGCTGGCGGTGATGTTCGCCGCGATCGCCGCCGGCATCGCGCTGGCGTTCATGCGCGCCGGCACCGACGAGCGCGTGCGCGGCCTGGGCGAGCTGCTGCGCCGCGGCGTGGACGCGGGCGTGGAGCTGGTGTTCCTCATCGTGCGCGGCGTGCTGCACTACGCCCCGGTGGGCGTGTTCGCGCTGATCGCCGTGGTGATGGCCGAGACCGGAGCCGACGCGCTGCTGCCGCTGGCCAAGCTCACCGCCGTGGTCTACGGCGGGGTGGCCGTGCAGATCGCGGTGTATGTCGGGCTGATGGCGCTGTTCGGGATCGGGCTGCGGCGCTTCTTCGGCGCGGCGCGCGAGCCCATGGTGACGGCCTTCGCGACCCGCTCCAGCAGCGGAACCCTGCCGGTCTCCACCCGCGCCGCCCGGCGCATGGGCGTCGACGAGGGCGTCTACGGCTTCACGCTGCCGCTGGGCGCCACCGTCAACATGGACGGCACGGCGATCTACGTGGGTGCGGCCACCGTCTTCGTCGCCAACGTCGCCGGAGTCGAGCTGACCGTGGGCCAGCTGCTGATGGTGGTGCTGGTGGGCGTTCTGGCCTCGATCGGCACGGCCGGGGTGCCGGGGGCGGGGCTGATCATGCTCTCGCTGGCGGTGACCCAGGCGGGGCTGCCGTTCGCGCCGGTGGCGCTGGTGGCCGGCATCGACGCGATCCTGGACATGGTCCGCACCATGTGCAACGTCACCGGGGACCTGACGGGCACCCGCATCATCGCCCGCACCGAGCGCGGGATGATGCACGAGCCCGAGGAGGCCGGCGACTCGGGCCGGACCCAGGGCGCCGCGCCCGAAGAGCGCGCCCAGGCCGCCTCACCGGGTCCCGCCGAGGGTTCGGCGCCGCACCCGCCCGGCTGAGCCGGCGGGGACCGGCGGTCGGCGGCGCCTCATCCGAGCGCGCCGCCGACCGCAGGCGGCCGCCGCAGGCCGGGGGGAGCGCCGGCCCTGGCAGCGGCCTTCCGGAAAGCCTCAGCGGAACAGCTCGTCGACGGAGTCGACCAGGGCAGCGCGGTCCAGCCAGGCGTCGAGCCGGTCCAGATCGGTACAGGACGAGATGCGCTCCCGCGCCTCCTCCGGCACGGGGATGCCCCGGGATTGCAGAACCCGCAGCACAGCCGTGGCTTCGCCTTCGACCCTCCCCTTTACCAGGCCTTTCGCCTCGCCCCTGGCCTCGCCCTTGGCTTCGCCGATGCCCACGTACTTGCGGGCGAATTCGCTCTGGTAACTCTCAGTGGTTCGCATGAGTTCGTCCCAATTCCGTCGAGCCGCGCCGGACAGCGCCGTGGCCACGAAGTCATAGTAGAGCTTGAACAGTTCCTTAGGCACGGAATACAGAGCTTCGGCGCAGGCCACGATGGTGCGCATGTCCTCCCCGCCGTGCGCCAGAGCCGAGAGGATCGCCAGTTCGGGCACGGCGACGGCTTCCTCGACGGAGGTCACCACCGGTGTCCGGTCCTCGCCCAGTACCAGCGGAACCAGGTGCCAGTTCGGGTGGCCCATGTCGATGGGCTGGCCGGCCCACTTGGCTGTGGCCGGGTCGGGGCACATCACCAGCAGGACCGCCGGGCACTCCAGGCGGGAGCGCAACGTGGCGAGGTAGACGGGCCAGGTGTAGCGCTTGCGCTCGTCGGTTCTGCGCTGGACCTCGGTCACCACCGCCAGCCGGTCGACTCCGGCGTTTCTGAGTACGACGACCCCGTCGGGGCGGTACTCCCGGGGCTGGTTGTCGGTGCAGTCGCCCGAGGCCAGGTGGGTCTCGTCGTAGTCGGGGACGCAGATCCCGAAGGAGCGCTCCAGCAGCAGCGCCGCCAGTTCGGGGCGGTTGCGCAGGAACTCCAGCGGCATCTCGTGTTCGGTGGTGGGCATGGCAGGAAGCTACCGGGGGTGTGCGCGCCCCTGCGGGCGATTCCGCGAATCCGCCGGGGATGCCGAAAAAGCCCCGGTCACCGGGGCCGTCCGAATTGCCAAGGCGGCGTGTGGGCCGCGGCGCCACCGCTACCTCCCGCGCCGCCGGCGCAATTGCGCGGGTGCGGACCTGGTCGGCGACCTGGGCGGACGTGTCCCCCTCCGGCGGGTGCGGGCCGGTGCCCCCACCCGTCCGAAGGCGGCGCGGGTGCCGGCGCCGCCCCGACCGAAAAACCTCCCCTTTGCGCCGCGCGAGCAGCGCCGGCGACACATCGTCCGGATGTCGTCGGCGCGGTCGCCGAGTCCGGCGCCAAGGTGACCATCGTTTGAGCCCGGGGGCTTCGCCACCGGGGACGGCGCGATCCCGGATCCGCTCCACGCCGGGCCCATGGCCCGGACCGACCGGCTCACGACCTGAGCCGACGGGCAGGGCCCCTCGGCGGAGGCTCAGCAGGCCGCACAAGGCGGCTCGGTGACCGGGCCGGAGCCGGCGCGGTCGCGCGAAGGCGAGACCCGGTTCAGGACGGCCCGGACGCGGCCCTGTGGCGGCCGCACTCGGACATCCTCATGGTTTCTGAATGTTCAGAATTTTCTGAAACTTGGATATGCTGGGCCGGATCGCTACCGCAGTGCGGGGGCCGCGACGGCCCCCGCACGCCGCCGTGAGGAGTCACCGTGCCCTGGTCCGACCGCGGCGCCGGCTGGAAGGCCGGCCTGCCGCCCGTGCGCTGCCCGCGCATACTCGTCCGCCGCCGGCTGGCGATCCCCCTGCCCGGCGGCGGCCGGCTGCTGGCCGACCGCTACCATCCCGCCGACGACGAGCGCGCCCCGCTGGTGCTGATGCGCACCCCCTACGGCCGCCGCTCCGGCGCCTGGACCGCCCGGCTCATCGCCAAGCGCGGCTACCAGGTGCTGATCGTCGCCACCGCGGGCACCGGCGGCTCCAGCGGCCGCTTCCGCGGCTGGCTGCTGGACCCGGGAGAACCGGGCGCGGTCATGGACTGGCTGCGCACCCGCCCCTGGTTCTGCGGGGCGATGGCCACCTGGGGCGCCAGCTTCCTGGGCTACACGCAGTGGCAGATGGGCGCCGAGGCGATCGGCGAGTGGCGCGCCGCCCTCATCCAGGACGCACCGCCCGAGGTGTACTCGACCTTCCTCTACCGCGGCGGCGTCCTGGCGCTGGGCGACTGGCTGCGGTGGGCCCAGCAGATGAGCTCGCTGGGCCGCGCCGGCGGCGACCCCTCGCTGCTGCGCGGTGCCGCGGCCCTGCTCCCGGCGCTGCTGCGGGGCCGGCGCGCCAACGCGCACCTGCCGGTGAGCGAGGCCGACCGGGTCCTGGCCGGGCACAGGATCGACGTCTTCCAGGAGTGGCTCGCCCACCGGCGCCCCGGCGCGCTGTGGCAGGCCATGGACCACACCGCCAACGCCGAGCGCCTGCCGCCCCTCGTCCACCTGGCCGGGGGCTGGTACGACCCGTTCCTGCCCGGGGTGCTGGAGGGCTATGCGGCGCTGCGCTCGGGCGAGAGCGGCGCCCGCCGCAGCGTGCGGCTGCTGATCGGGCCCTGGACGCACGGGTGGGGCCTGTTCACCCGCACCTACATGAGCGAGGCCTTCGCCGTTCTGGAGCACGCCCTGCGCGGCGGCCGAGCGCCCGCTGAAGGCGTGCGGGTGTGGGTGGGCGGCGGCGCCGGGCGCTGGCGCGACCTCGACGCCTGGCCGCCGCCCGAGCGGACCCCGACACCGCTGTTCCTGCACCCCGGGGGCCGGCTGGGCCGCCAGCGCCCCGGCGCGTGCGCGCCCACCCCGCTGCGCTACGACCCGGCCGATCCCACCCCCTCGGTGGGCGGTCCGGTGCTCTTCGGCGGCGGCGCGAAGGACAGCCGCACCCTGCTGGGCCGCGCCGACGTGGCCGCATTCGCCGGACCCGAGTTGGAGGAGGCGGTCGAGGCGGCGGGCCCGGTCTCGGCGCAGGTCGACGTCTGCTCGGAGCTGGAGCACTGCGACGTGTTCGTGCGGCTGTGCGACGTGGACCCGCAGGGCCGGTGGGTCCACGTGTGCGACGGCGTCGTGCGGCTGGAGCCCGGCGGCCGCGGCGGCGAGGAGGCGGGCTCCGCCGGCGGCGCGGGGCGGGTGTACCGGGCGCGGGTACGGATGTGGCCCGCGGCCCACCTCTTCGCCCGCGGCCACCGCGTGGGGGTGCTGGTGACCGGTGGCGCCCACCCCCGCTACGAGCGCAACCTGGGTACCGGCGACCAGTCGGGCACCGCGATGCGAACCAACGACCTGCGCATCCTGCACGACGGCGCGCACCCCTCGGCGGTGGAGCTGCCGCTGAGCACCGCGTGAGGGCACGCGCCGGGGGCGCGCGGCGTCTAGGCTGCCGGTGTGGACGCTTTGGCCGGCCTTCTCGACGGGCCCCGCGCGCGGGGGGCGTTCCTGTGCCGTGTGGCCATGGACCCGCCCTGGGCGGTGCGGGTGCAGGACCGCGCCCCGCTGTCGCTGGTGGCCCCGCGCCGCGGCGAGACCTGGGTGGTGCCCGAGGGCGGCGAGCCGTGCCGCGTGCCGGTGGGCGGGGCGGCCCTCATGCGCGGGCCCGCCCCCTACACCTTCGCCGACGACCCCGGCACCGCGCCGCAGGTGTTCATCGAGCCCGGGGAGCACTGCACCACGCCCCAGGGAGAGCCGCTCTCGCAGGTGCTGGGGCTGGGGGTGCGGCTGTGGGGCAGCCGCGCCGACGCCCACGCGCGGCTGCTGGTGGGCACCTACCGCATGGGCGCCCAGATCGGCCACCGGCTGCTGAGCGCGCTGCCCGCGGTGGTGGTGCTGGACGCGGGAGCCTGGAGCGCGCCCCTGCTGGGCGACATCGACGCCGAGCTGGACCGCGACGAGCCCGGCCAGGACGTCGTGTTGGACCGGCTGCTGGATTTGCTGGTGATCTCGGCTCTGCGCTCCTGGTTCGCCGAACCGGGACGCGCGGTGCCGGGCTGGTACCGCGCCCAGGGCGACGCGGTGGCCGGGCCGGCGCTGCGGCTGCTGCACGAGTCGCCCGAGCGCCCCTGGACGGTGGCCGAGCTGGCGGCGGCCGCGGGGGTGTCGCGGGCGACGCTGGCGCGCCGGTTCACCGAGGCGGTGGGCGAACCGCCGATGGCCTATCTGACCGGGTGGCGGCTGGAGCTGGCGGCGCAGCTGCTGCGCGAGCCCGAGGCCACCGTCACCGCGGTGGCGCGGCGGGTCGGCTATGCCACGCCGTTCGCGCTGAGCGCGGCGTTCAAACGGGTGCACGGCATCAGCCCGGCCCAGCACCGCGGCCGCGTCGGCGCGGCGCCGGCCGGGTCCTGAGCACCGGCCGCGGGCGCGCGGGCGGGGGTGTGCGTCAGGTGTGCTCGCCGGGGTAGGCCACGCCGATGCGCTCGCGCGCGGCGTCGAGGGCCTCGGCGATGCGCACGCTCTCCCGCCAGCTCATCAGCGGGCTCTGCCGCTCGCCCGCGCGCAGCCGCCGGTGGACCTCCATGACCTCGTACTCGAACCCGTTGGCCGTGTGCGGGTAGTCGTAGCGCTCGGGGTCGGCGCCTTCGCGGTGCAGCACCAGCCCGGTCGGGCAGAACCAGTCGGTCAGGGCGATGCTGCCGCGGGTGCCGACGATGTCGGCGCGGCGCGGGATGGGCGCCTCGATCGAGCAGCTGAGCACTCCCAGGGTGCCGCCGCTTCCGGTCACCGTCATCGCGACCTGGGAGTCGACGCCGGTGGGGGCCTTGTGCGCCTGGGCCTGGATCGAGGTGAACGCGCCCAGCACCATCGAGGCGAAGGCGACGGGGTAGACGCCCACGTCCAGCAGCGCTCCGCCGGCCAGGTCCGGGGAGTACAGCCGGCCCTGCGGGTCGTAGTCCATGCGGCCGCCGATGCCGGCCTGGACCATGCGGATTTCGCCGATGGCGCCCTCGGCCAGCAGGTCGCGGACCTTGTGGGTGGCGGGGGCGAACCGGGTCCACATGGCCTCCATGAGGAACCGGTCGGCGCGTTCGGCGGCCTCGACCATCGCGGCGGCCTGGCCGGCGTTGACGGCCAGCGGCTTCTCGCACAGTACGTGGCGCCCGGCTTGCAGGCACTGCACGGTGGGCTGGTGGTGGATGTTGTGCGGGGTGGCGACGTAGACGATGTCGACGCCCTCGTCGGCGGCCAGATCGGCGTAGGTGGCGTGGGCGCGGGGGATGTCCCAGGTGCGGGCGAAGCGGTCGGCGGTGGCGGCGCTGCGCGACCCCACCGCCACGACCTCGGCGTCGGCGACGGCGCGCAGGCCGGTCATGAAGCGGTGGGCGATGGCGCCGGTGCCGAGGATGCCCCAGCGCACGGGGGTCTGCGGGGAGATGTCGTTGGTCACCGCAGCAGCCTATTCCAGGGGTGTCGGGGGCGGAGGGGGCGGGCGCACGCCCGCGGGGGTCGGCACGGTCGGGCGCAGCGGGCCCGCGGCGGGTGGCCGCGGCAGGTGCGGGGCAGCCGAAAGGAGCGGGCGATGGCGGACTGGGACGACGTGGTGGCGCTGGGGCGCGGGCTTATGGAGGTGGAGGAGTCGACCTCCTACAACACCCCGGCGCTGAAGGTGCGCGGCAGGCTGTTCGTGCGGCTGCGCAGCGAGGCCGAGGGCGCCCTGGTGGTGATGTGCGGGCTGGATGAGAAGGAGGCGCTGCTGGCCTCGGGCGATCCGGCGTTCTTCACCACCGCGCACTACGACGGCTACGGGGCGGTCCTGGTGGACCTGGAGCGGGTGGGGCACGGCGAGCTGGCCGAGCTGGTGACCGAGGCGTGGCGGATCAAGGCGCCGGCGCGGCTGCGGCGGCGGTTCGACGCCGGCCAAGCGCCCGGCCCGTGACCGGCGGCGGTCGAGGCCGCGGTCGGGGCGGTCAGCGGCGCCGGCACCGCGCGGGCGCCGCGGCGGGGATGTGGCGCAGGCTGTAGGCGCACACCGCCGCCCAACCGGCGGCGGCCGCGCCGATCTTCAGCCGCTGCTCGGCGCGCGGCAGGCGGGTTCCGAAGACGACGGCGTCGCCGAGGTCGCTGGCCACGCGCGCGGCGGTGGCCGCGCGCATCGCCGCGGGGCCGGGCGCACACAGCATCAGCGCGCCCAGCGCCATGTCGCGCACACCGATCGCATACATGAGCAGCCTGATGTCGTGCGGGACCTGCCCGTCGGGACCGGCGTGGCCGCTGGGGCGGGCCATCAGGTGCGGGCGGGCGATGATCGCGGCGCTGAAAGCGATCGTCACCGCCCCCAGCAGGCGGGGGACGAGCATGGCGCCTCCTCGTGGCGGTCGGGTCCGCACTCTGTGGGGCTTGTGCCCGCAGCCCGCACCGGCCACACCGGCCGCGGCCCACAGCCGCCGGGCGCGGGGGAAAACCGCTTGCGAGGCGTGTGCGGCGCTGGTGGGCTTGGGCGGTTCCGCTTCTACCGCCGACCTGCCGACAGGGGTGACATGTTCAGCGACGCCGACGTCGAACGCTTCGTGGACGAGGGTTTCGTGCATCTTCCCGGAGCCGTGCCGGAGGCGGTGACCGCGGCCTGCCGTGCGGAGCTGTGGCAGGCCAGCGGCTGCGACCCCGAGGACCCCGCGACCTGGACCCGGCCGGTGGTGCGGGTGCCGGGGCTGTCCAGCGCGCCGTTTCGCGAGGCCGCCAACACCGACGCGCTGCACGCCGCCTACGACCGCCTCGCCGGCGAAGGCCGCTGGCAGGCGCCCCCGGGGCTGGGCACCTTCCCGCTGCGGTTTCCCAGCAGCGAGGACCCCGGCGACGCCGGATGGCACCTGGACGCCGGCTGCACCGACGACGCCGGCGGCTACCGGGTGACGCTGCGCTCGCACGGGCGGGCGCTGCTGATGCTGTTCCTGTTCACCGACGTGGCCGCGGCCGACGCGCCCACCCGCATCCGCGCGGGCTCCCACCGCGACGTCGCGCCGCTGCTGGCCGGATTCTCCGAGCCGCCGGGGCGGGAGTGGTTCGACCTGTGCGGCGAGGCCGTGGAGGCCAGCGCCCACCGCCCGGTCGTCGATGCCGTGGGGCGGGCCGGCGACGTCTTCCTGTGCCACCCCTTCCTCGTGCACACGGCCCAGCCCCACCACGGCAGCGCACCGCGGTTCATCGCCCAGCCGCCGCTGGCGCCCACCGCCCCCCTGGACCTGCGGGCGTCGGAGCCCACCCCGGTGGAACGCGCCGTCCAGCAGGCGCTGGCCGGCGCTTAGGACGGGCGTGTCCGGGGGGGTCTGCCCCCGGGAGGGCTTCGCGTTTCCCGCCGCGCCGGCCGGATGCCCGGGGAAGGCACCCGGTCGGCGCGGCCGTCCCACACGGCTCCGCCGGGCCGCGCCGGGGCGCAGGGGAAATCGGATGGAGGCCCGCGGCCGGGCCGGAGTAGGATCGGCCGGTCGCCGTTCTGCGGCGCCGCGGGCGGGGGCGGGGTGTGCGAAACGGGGGTGCCGATGCTGGTCGATCCGCAGGAGGTCGCGGCCTTCTGCCTGGCCGCGCTGCTGATGTCGCTTGCGCCGGGCCCCGACATGATGTTCATCACCGCCACCGGCCTGTCGTCGGGGCCGCGCGCGGGGCTGCTGGCGGCGGTGGGGGTCTCGGCCGGGCTTGCGGTGCACACCAGCGCCGCCGCTCTGGGGCTGGGTGCGGTGCTGGAGGCCTTCCCGGCAGCGTTCACCGCGGTGCGGATCGCGGGCGCCTGCTACCTGGTCGTGCTGGCGGTGCTGGCGTTTCGCGACGCCGTGCGGGCCGGGGCGGCCGCAGGCGCCGCGCCCCGGGCCGCGGGCGGCGCGGGGCGGTTGCGGGTGTTCGTGCGGGCGATGCTGACCAACCTCGCCAACCCCAAGGTCATCGTGTTCTACCTGGCGTTCTTCCCGCAGTTCATCGACCCCTCGCGCGGGCACGTGGCCGCCCAGTTCTTCCTGCTGGGGGCGCTGTTCATCATGGTGGGGCTGTGCGTGGACGCCGCCGCGGGCCTGCTCTCCGGGCGGCTGGGCGACGCGCTGCGCCGCCGACCCCTGGTCCAGCGGGTGCTGCACGCGTTCTCGGGCACCGTCTTCGCGGGCTTGGCGCTGCGGTTGGCCGCCGACTCCCGCTGAGCCCGTCCGGAGGCCGTCGGGTCTCTAGCGGGGGAACAGTTCGAAGGACACGGCCGCACGCCCGCCGAAGCGCGCGGCGGTGTCGCCGGTGGCCCGGCCCAGGAACCCGCGGACGTAGGTCTCGGGGTCGGCGTCGGTCAGGGCCTCGATGTAGGCGCGGTGCTCCAGCAGTGAGCGCACGGCCCGCTCCATTCCGGGTCCGGCCTCCACGGCGTGGGTGGGCCGGGGCGAGGCGGCCACCGCGACCCAGCGCACGCCCTCCCACGGCGGCAGGCCCTGCTCGGCCAGCTCCGGGAAGATCCACCGGTTGCCCGCGTCGGCGGCGGCGTCCAGCACCGCCCGGCCCACGGCCCTGTGGTCGGGGGTGTTCCAGGAGGTGCCGCCGAAGGTGTCGCGGTGGTTGAGGGTGACGACCAGTTCGGGGCGGTGCCGGCGGATGGCGGCGGCCACGTCGCGGCGCAGCGCGGGGCCGTACTCGACGACGCCGTCGCGGTGGTCGAGGAACTCCACAGACGACACGCCCACGACGGCGGCACTGGCCCGCTGCTCGCGCTCGCGCACCTCGGCGGCGCGGGCGGGTTCCATGGTAGAGATGCCGGCTTCGCCGCGGGTGGCCAGCAGGTAGGCGACCTCGCGTCCGCCGTCGACCCAGGAGGCGATGGCCGCGGCCGCGCCGTACTCCAGGTCGTCGGGGTGGGCGACGACGGCCAGGGCGCGCTGCCAGTCGGCGGGCATGGGTTCGAGCCGGTCGGTCACGGCGGGTCCTTTCGCGCGGTAAGCCGGGCGGGTGCGGGCCGCGCCCGGTGGCGGGCCGGCGCCAGCCTATGCCCGAGCAGGTCACGGCCGCCGTCGATCGCGATCGGGTGGCCGCGTCGTCCGCCGGGGCCCGGGGGGGTCGGGCACCGCGGCGACCGGCGCGCGCCCGCCGACTCGTCCGCGTGGCGGCTCCGCTCGGTGTCGCAGGAGCGCGGGGGTGCGAGGCGGTCGGTGCGCATCGCCCGCTCCCCTTTCGCGCCGGTCCGGGCGGCCCTTGAACCATCGTGGCGCGCCGGTCCGGGCGGAGCCGGCCGGGATTCTCGCCCCGGGAACATCCGGGGGCGCCCTCAGGCGGTCAGCGCTGTTGCCGCGCAGGCCAGTGCCGCGACCGACAGCGCCGCCCGCAGCACGTTCCAGCGCACCCAGGCGGCTTCGAAGGCCCGGCGGGCCCGGGCGGCCCGGGCGGGGTCGGCGGGGTGCCCGGCCCGCTCCAGCGCGTTGTTGAGCGGCACGTTGAGCGCCATCGTCACGGCGATCACCACCGCCACCAGCGCCAGCGCCGCGCCCAGCCATGCCGCCGCGGCGCCGTCGGCGCCCAGGTGCACGGCCGCGGCCGCGGCCAGCAGCACCGGCGTGCCCGCGAAGACCACGGCGAAGACCGGGTTGAGGATGGCGGCGTTGATGCGCTGCATGGCTTCGACGAACGCGGTGTCGCCGGCGCGCGCCAGCCCGGGCATGACCGCGTAGGCGAAGGCGGTGAACAGCCCCGCGAACAGGCCGGTGTCCACCGCGGCCGCCACCAGCGCCGCCTGCCGCACGATCTCAGGCACCGGTCGCCTCCGTGCGGGCGGTGTGCCAGGCGCCGGCCGCCGCGGCGCCGCGGGCGAAGTCGGCGAAGTCGCGGGGCTCGCGCCCCAGCGCCCGGCGGACGCCGTCGGCGGTGGGGGTGTTGCGCCCGTCGAGCACCTCGCCCAGCAGCGCGGTCTTACCGGTGCCGCCCAGCACCAGCGTGGTGGATGTGCGGGTGTGCGTGTCGGTCGTCATGGCAACCAGTCAACGCCGCCGGGCGGGTGCGGGCCATGGCCGACATGCTCGTCGGCATACGCGCGCGTCTCACCGGGGCGGTTGGCGGCGCGGCCGCCGTTTGGCATGCTGCGCGCATGCGGCGCAGCTATGTGGTGACCGGAGCCGGGCGCGGGATCGGGCGCGCCATCGCCGAGCGCCTCGTGGAGGACGGCGGGGCCGTGGTGGCGGTCGACGCCGACGAGCAGGCGCTGCGGTGGGCGGCGGATCGGCCGCAGTTCCTGGCGGCGGTGCCGGGCGACGCCGCCGAGGAGGCGGTGGCCGAGGCCGCGGCAGAGGAGGCCGAGCGGTTCGGCGCCCTGGGCGGCTGGGTGAACAACGCCGCGGTCTTTCGCGACGCCGACCTGCACGCCACGGCGCCCGCGCGGATGACGGAGCTGATCACCGCCAACCTCGCGCCCGTGGTGACCGGGTGCGCGGTGGCGGTGCGCCGGTTCCTGCGGGCGGGCACCGGCGGCGCGATCGTCAACGTCTCCTCCCACCAGGCCCAGCGCCCCGTGCCCGGCGCCATGGCCTACGCGAGCGCCAAGGCGGCCGTGGAGGGCCTGACGCGGGCCCTGGCCGTGGACTACGGGCCGCACGGGGTGCGCGCCAACGCGCTGGCGCTGGGGTCGGTAGCGACCGAGCGCTACACGGCCCTGCTGGCGGGCCAGGAGCCCGGGCAGGCGCTGCGCACCCGGGAGCAGATGGCGCGGCTGCACCCGCTGGGCCGGGTGGGTGAGCCCGAGGAGGTCGCCGACGCGGTGGCCTACCTGCTCGGCGACCGGGCCGGGTTCATCAGCGGCGCCGTGCTGCCCCTGGACGGCGGCCGCTCGGTGCGCGGGCACGACCCCGAGGAGGCCTGAGCTTGGTTCTCAACCTGGTCGGACGTGGTGCTCCTGCAGGCTGACGGCGCGTTCGACGGTCCTTCCCACGTCATGGCGCGGTGCCCGGCCCCGGTTCGTCGATCCCCGTGGACGCCCGGGACCCGCAACCGGGGGTCGAGGCGCACCGGCGCGACAGGCCGCCCTCGCGCGGACGTTGCCACGGGGCGGGCCGAGCGAAGCCGGGTGTGGGCGGCGGTCACCAGCCACCTCCACCGGTCGGCCGCCTCGGGGCTGCGCAGGCGCGGGCACCGTCCACCCCGGCGTCTGCTTGAGGACCCGAAAGGTGCTCCAGGTCGAAGCGCCGAAGGAGCGCCCTGCCGGAGACGGTCCGGCAGGGCCGCGTCGCTCCCGGTCGCCGAGGACCAGAGCCGCACCGGCGGGTCGGCCTCCGCGCTCGGCGGCGACGCGCTGACTGTTGCGGGGTCGTCATCGTGCCGGTGCACGCGGCCTCCCTCGCACTCAACGCGCACACCCGCTTACCCGGCAGTCTCCGAGCCGGGGGCCTCCGGCTCCGGCAGGGTGGTCGCGGCGTTCGGCGGCCGCGCGGCCGCTCCGCAACCGCAGGCGGGAGGCGGGCGGGATCGGCGGGTATCGCGGACGGAAGCTGTCCGGGTGTGCTCCTAGAGTCGCGGCCATGGACACCGACACCACGTCCGCACCGGTCTTCCGGTATGCGGCCGTCACCTTCGACTGCCCGGACCCGGCCGCGCTGGCCCGCTTCTACAGCGGCCTCCTCGATCTGCCCGCGGTCTTCTCCAGCGACCACTTCGTCCTGCTCGGCCGGGAGGGCGAGGCGGGACTGGGGTTCAACCGGCTGACCGACTACCGCCCTCCGACCTGGCCCGACCCCGACCAGGAGAAGCAGGCCCACATCGAGCTGGGGGTGGACGACCTGGACGCCGCACAGGCCCACGTGCTGGCCCGGGGCGCGTCCGCGCCCGCGAGCCAGCCCGACCCCGACCGCTGGAGAGTGCTGCTGGACCCCGCCGGCCACCCCTTCTGCATCTCCACCCTGGTCTGACCGCACAGCCGGCCCGCGGCGCCGGGCGGCGCGGCGGGCCGGCGGCGCAGCCCGGCCACGCTCGGCTGCCGGCCCGGGCCTTTGCGAAGCTCCGGTCGGTCGTGGGACCGTGCGGCCCGCCGAGGACGCCACCGGGTTCCAGACGTCGGCGCGCCGCGGGGTGGCGGAGCCGACCTTCGCCCGGCCGGTGCGCCACCGCCGCCTGGCCCGCGACCACGAGCGCGACCCGGCCGGCGCCGAACCGTGGTCACGGCCGCGATGATCCGGCTGAGGCGCATTTCCAACGGTCTCTTCGGGGCGGAGTCTCCTTTCCCTCGAAGCGCCGGTGCTGCGGGCATGGCGTGACGGCTGTCCGTCCGCCCCGCCTGAGCACGGGCGGGGCCGGCAGCGGCGGACCGGCTCTCCTGCGGGGCGCCTTCAGCGGCGGCGCAGCTTGAGGACGCTGTCGGTGCGGTGGCCGCCGGGGCTGGGGCGGGCGCGTTCGCGCTCCTCGGCGACCTGGACCTCCCACTCCGCCTCCGGCAGCTCCAGCGACTTCAGGACCTCGGCCGCGGTGGGCTGCTCGACGTGGGAGCCGACCTCCTCCTCCCACACGCGCGCGCCGACGTGGCCGACGATCAGCAGCGTCCCGCCGGAGGCGACGCGCGAGGCGGCGGTGCGCAGCACGGGCTCGCGCGGCAGGTCCTGCCAGGAGTGCAAAAAGCACGCCGAGACCAGGTCGAAGCGGCCCTCGGGGAACGAGGCCCCCAAGCTGTGGCGCTGGAACTCGGTGCGCTCGCCCACGCCGGCCTCGTCGGCGCGGATGCGGGCGCGCTCCAGGGCGATCCCGGAGACGTCGACGCCGACCACGCGCCACCCGCGCCGCGCCAGCCACACCGTGTCGGCCCCCTCGCCGCAGCCCAGGTCCAAAGCGGTGCCGGGCTCCATGCCGGTGGTCTCGGCGACGAGGGCCGCGTTGGGCTCGCCGCTCCACACGCGCCGGCTCTCGCTGTAGCGGGCGTCCCAGAACCGCTGTCCTGCCGTGCCGGTGTCGTCGTTCATCGGGCGGTCCCCCCTTGTCCTCGCGGTCCCTGCGGCCCGGCGGCGGCTCCGGTACCGGGCGGCGCCGCCGCGCCTATGCGGGGATCCTGCGACCGCCACCGGACCGCGGACAAGCGGCGTTGCCGTTCCGGCAAGTCCGCCTGCGCTGCTCTTGACCGAGCGGGGGGCGAGCGGGACCGGGCGAGGACAGTGCGGTCCACCCGCGCACCGCCCCGGGAAGCCGCGGGCGGGGCGCTGCCCGTACTGCCCGCGCTGTGGGCGGTCCCTCCGGCAGCCGTGCCCTCACCCGCCGCCGGAGGCGCCGCGCTTCATGCGCCCTTGCCCGGTGCCGGGCGCGTGCCCGCGCACACGCCCGGCACCGCCGCCGACCGGACCCGAACCCGAACCCTCAGCGCTCCAGCAGGGCCCGCAGCGCCTTGACGACCTCGGCCGGGGCCTCCTCGGCCATGAAGTGGCCGCAGGAGACCGTGGCGTGGTCCAGGTCGGGCGCCCAGGGCCGCCACATCGCGGCGGCGTCGTAGCCCAGCACCGCGCCCCAGTCCTGTTGCAGCACCGACACCGGCATCGCCAACTGCCGGCCGGCCCGCTGGTCGGCCTCGTCGAGGTCGGCGTCGACGCCGGCCGACGCCCGGTAGTCGGCGACGATGGAGTCCACCGCCGCGGCGGACTTGGCCACATAGGCCGCGCGCAGGTGCGGCGGGATCGCGGCGGGGTCCTGGGACCAGCTGTCCAGGAAGTGGCCGAAGAACGCCTCGGGCGCGCCGGCGATGAGCTTCTCGGGCAGGTCGGCGGGCTGGGCCATCAGGTACAGGTGGAAGCCCACCGCACCCGCCCGCCCGTGCAGCGCCTCCCACATCTGCGGTACGGGCAGCACGTCCAGCGCGGCCACGTGCGTGACGGTGCCGGGGTGGTCCAGCCCGGCGCGCAGCGCCACCAGGGCGCCGCGGTCGTGGCCGGCCACCGCGAAGCGGTCGTGTCCCAGCGCGCCGGCCAGCGCGACGACGTCGGCGGCCATGGTGCGCTTGGCATAGGTCGCGCCGCCGCCCGAGTCGGCGGGCTTGTCGCTGTCGCCGTAGCCGCGCAGGTCGGGGCAGATCACAGTGTGGTCGGCGGCCAGGTCGGCGGCGACGTGGCGCCACATCAGGTGGGTCTGGGGGAAGCCGTGCAGCAGCACGACCGGGCTGCCCGAGCCCCCGACGGCGACGTTGAGCTCCACCCCCTCGGCGCCGGGCAGACGGCGGTAGTCGAATCCTTCGATGCGCGGTTGCGGTTCCACGGCGGGCTCCTTCTCGCGGTTGCGTTGCGGTACTCCCGCAGCCTGCCGTGCGGCGATGAGCAGCCGATGAGCAGCGGCCAAGTGCCGGCGCCCGGACGCCGCACCGGGTGCGCCCGGCTAGATTCGATACCATGACCAGCGATTCCGACGACCCGGCCGCGGTGCGCTTCGCCGTGCTCGGGCCCTTGGAGGCCGCCGGCCCGAACGGGGCGCCGGTACTGAAGGGGCCGCGGCAGCGGTCCCTGCTCGCGCGGCTGCTGGTGGCCGGCGGACGGGTCGTGCCGGTGGACCGGCTGGTGGAGGACCTGTGGCCCGAGCAGGCGCCCGACGGCGCGGTCGCGGCGATCCGCACGTTCGTCGCCGACCTGCGCCGCGCGCTGGAACCCGCCCGGCCGCCCCGCAGCCCGGCCCGCCTGCTGGCCACCGCCGCACCCGGCTACGTGCTGCGGGCCGCACCGGGCGCGGTCGACGCCGACCGGTTCGAGGCGGGGGCGGCGCGGGGCCGCGCGCTGCTGGCCGACGCGCGGCCGGGCCCGGCCCTGGAGGAGCTGGAGCGGGCCCTGCAGCTGTGGCGCGGTCCCGCCTACGCCGAGTTCGCCGACTACCCGTGGGCGCGCGGCGCCGCCGAGCGGCTGGAGGAGCTGCGCCTGGCCGCCGTGGAGGACCGCGCCGAGGCGCTGATCGGGTCGGGCCGGGCGGCCGAAGCGGTCCCCGACCTGAGGGCCCACGTCGGCGCCCGCCCGCTGCGCGAGGACGCCTGGCACCATTTGGCGCTGGCGCTGTATCGCTCGGGCCGCCAGGGCGAGGCGCTGGCGGCGCTGCGGCGGGCCCGCCGCACGCTGGCCGAGGAACTGGGCGTGGAGCCGGGCGAGCGGCTGCGCACGCTGGAGGCCGACATCCTCGCCCAAGCGCCGCGGCTGAGCCCGCGGCCGCCGGAGCAGGGCGCGCCCGCCCCCGCGGCGCCCGCGCCGCCGCGCCCGCCGGCGCACCCGCTGCTGGGCCGCTCCGGCGAAACCGGTGAGCTGGAGCGGGCCGCCGAGCGCGCACAGCGGGGCGGAACCGTCACGGCGCTGATCGCCGGCGGCGCCGGGGCCGGCAAGACCGCGCTGGCCCGCGACCTGGCCGCGCGCCTGTCGGCGCGGGGGTGGACCGTCGCCTGGGGCGAGTGCCCCGAGCACGAGGGCGCCCCGCCCGCCTGGACCTGGGAGCGCATCGCCGCGGCGCTGGCGGCGGCCTCCTCCACCCCCGCCGACCCCGCCGCCGCCCGGTTCCAGGCCCTGCGCCGCGCCGTCGCGCTGGTGGAGGCGGCCGCCGCCGGCGCCCCGGTCCTGCTGGTCGCCGACGACCTGCACCGCGCGGGCGAGGAGACCCTGGAGCTGCTGGCCGGGGTGGCGGCTCACCCGGGCACCCCGCCGGTGCTGGTGGTGGGCACCTACCGCAGCGACGAGATCACGCCCGCGCTGACCCGCGCGCTGGCCCGCCTGGCCGCGCGCGAACCCCTGCGCCTGTACCTGGAGGGGCTCTCCCGTAGCGACACCGGCCGGATCGTGGCCGAGACCGCCCGGCGCGGCGCCGACGAGGCCGCCGTGGCGGCGATCCACCGCCGCAGCGGCGGCAACCCCTTCTACGTGCGCGAGCTCGCCCGCCTCTACGCCGACCAGGGCGCCCGCGCGCTCGACACCGTCCCGCCCGGGGTGGGCGACCTCATCCGCCACCGCCTGGCCGGCCTCGACCCGGCCGCGCGGCGGCTCGTGGGCCGGGCCTCGGTGATCGGCCGCGACGTCGACCCCGGGGTACTGGCCGCCGTGGCCGCCGAGGAGGGAGGAGACGGCGACGGCATGCTCGACGCCCTCGACGCCGCGCTGCAGTCCGGTTTCCTCACCGAACCCGAGCCGCGCCGGCTGCGCTTCTCCCACGTTCTGGTGCGCGACGCCGTCTACACCGGGCTGTCGGGGCCGCGCCGGGCGCACTGGCACGGCGCCGCCGCCCGCGCCCTGGAGCGGCTGCGCCCCGGCGAGGCCGCGTCGCTGGCCCACCACTTCGCCCGCGCCGACACCCCCGGAGCCGACGAGCGCGCCGCCGCCTACGCGCGCGCGGCCGCCCGCGGGGCCGAGGACCGCTTCGCCCCGCACGAGGCCGCCCGCCTGTGGCGCGAGGCGGCCGAGGCGTGCGAGCGCAGCGGCGCCCCCGTGCGGGTGCACCTGGAGGCGGTCATGGGCATGGTGCGGGCGCTGGCGGTCACCGGGCGGCTGGAGGAGGCCCGCGCCCACCGGGGCCGCGCCGTGGAGGCGGCCGCCGGATTGGACGACCCCGAGCTGCTGGGGCGGGTCGTCACCGCCTTCGACGTGCCGGCGCTGTGGCCGCGCAACGACGACGAGGGCCTCTCCGCCCGCGTGGCCGGCGCCGCGCAGCAGGCGCTGTCGGCGCTGGAGGCCGCCGCCCCCGACGGCGGCGACGAGGAGCTGCGCTGCCGCCTGCTGATCACCCTCGCGCTGGAGCTGCGCGGCGATCCCGGCGAGCGCGGACCCGGCGCCGCCCGCCGGGCCGAGGCCCTCGCACGGCGCGGGGGCGATCCCGCGCTGCTGTGCGCGGCCCTCAACGCCGGGTTCATGCAGTCCTTCCACACCGCGGGAGGGGCGCGGCGGCGGGCCGGTATCGGCGCCGAGCTGGTCGAGGTTGCCTCCGGCGCGGGCCTGGTGGCCTACGAGGTGCTGGGCCGGCTCGTGCAGATGCAGGCCCGCAGCGCTCTGGCCGACTTCGCCGCCGCCGACGCCCACGCCGACGCGGCCGGCGAGCTGGGCGAGCGCTACGAGATCGGCGGCGTCGCCGTGTTCACCGGCCTGTATGCGGCCCTACGCGCGGCCGCGGCGGGCCGCTTCACCGAGGCCGAGCACGCCTACCGCGCCGCGGCCGGGCCGCTGGCGGGCTCGGGCATGCCCGGCATGGCGCGCGGCGCCGTGCCGCTGGCGCTGCTGTGCCTGCGGCTGCAGCCGGGCGGGCCCGACCCCGCCGACTGGGCGGATCTGGCGGGGGCCGAGTGGGGGCCCTACGCACCGTGGGCGCTGCCGCTGGTCGGCACGGGCGCGGCGGCCTCTCATGCGCCGCCGCCCGCGCCGGTGGGTCTGCTCAACGAGGCGCTGACCTGCCTGGACGCCCGCTCCGCGCGCGCGGTCGGCGATCAGGGCCGGATGCGGCGCGCCTACGAGCGGTTGCTGCCGGCCGCCGATGAGCTGGCCGGGGCCGGCAGCGGCCTGGTCGCGCTGGGGCCTGTCGCCCATCACCTGGGCGACCTCGCCCGCGCACTGGGGTGGGGGCCGCAGGCCGAGGACCACTACCGCCGCGCCCGCACCGTCGCCGAACACGCGGGGGCGCCGCACTGGGCGAGCGCCGCCGAGCGGGAGTTGCCCGCGCAGGACTGAACCCGCCGCGGACGGGCGGGCCCGCGCCGGCCACCGAGGCGTTGATGGTCATCCGGCCGATGCTGGGCGTCAGGTCCCACAGCACGTCGTCGTCGGGCTCCAGAACGCCCTGGCAGGCGGCGTCGCCGAAGCGGGAGAGCCGGCGCCGTGAGTGCCCGCCGACGTCGGTGCCAGCGAGCGACCGCAGCCGCCGCATGAGTTCCCCCGAGGTCGGCGGGCCCGGGACCGCCGTACGTCCCCTCCCCCGGCGGCCCGGCGCGTCCGGCGCCGATGGACCGGCTCGCGGAGTACTCCGGGTTCCCCGCGCTGTTCTCCACCCCCGCCCCACCGGTCTCAAACGCCCTCACCCGGGAGGCGACCGGTCGGGCTCCGATCGCGCGGGGCTGTGCGAGGAGACGGCCAGAGGCCACGACATCGTCCGGACGCGACCCGCAGGACGGTGCCGGTCACATAGGAGGCGCGGTCGCTCAGCAGCCAGGCGGCGGCCTGGGCGATCTCCTCGGGGGCGGCGAAGCGGCGCAGCGGGGTCAGCGTGGTGACCCGCTCCTCGACACGGGGCGAGGCCGCGATCCACTCCCGGATCATCTCGGTCATGGTGGCTCCGGGCGCGACGGCGTTGACCCGGAGCCCCTCGGGGCCGTAGGTGGCGCCGGCCGACTCCGTGAGGCTGTTGACAGCCCACTTCATGGCGCCATAGGCAGGCAGTTCGGGGTTGGCCCCCAGGCTGCCGACGCTGGAGTTGTTGACGATGGCGCCCGTGCCCGCGGTGGCGCGTATGGCGGCGACCTGGGCGGCCATGGCCAGCCAGACCCCCTTGAGGTTGACGGCGTAGACGTGGTCGGACTCGGCTTCGCTCGTGCGCTCCATCGGTCCCGGCGTCACGACCGTGGCCCCGTTGTTGAAGGCCGCGTCGAGCCGGCCGTACAGCTCGACGGTGCGGTCGACGGCCGCGTGCACGCTGTCGGCGTCGCCCAGGTCGCAGAACGTGTAGTCGGCGGTGCCGCCCGCGGCGCGGACGTCCTCGGTGACCGCCTTGAGCTGGTCCTGCGAGCGCGCCGCGAGCAGCACCCGGGCGCCCTCGCGGGCGAAGAGCCGGGCCGCGGCGGCGCCGATCCCCCGTCCGGCTCCGGTGACCAGGACCGCCTTTTCCTCCAGCAGGCCGGCGGCGGGCGCGGAGGCGCGTGTTTCGATTGCAGTGGTTGCGCCCATGGAGCCGATCCTGTTCCGGTCCGCTCGGCCCATCCAGGAATCGGCGGTACCTGGCTGAGCGCTCCGGCGCCCCTGCACACTGGGGGCGTGGACAGACGCGAACTGGCCGCGTTCCTGCGCAGCAGGCGCGAGCGGATCACCCCGGCCGTTGTGGGCCTGCCCGCGGGCAGGCGCCGGCGCACCCCGGGGCTGCGCCGCGAGGAGGTGGCGCAGCTGGCGTTCATCTCGACCGAGTACTACACGCGCCTGGAGCAGGCCCGCGGCCCCCGCCCCTCGCGCGAGGTGCTGGCCGGGATCGCCGGCTCCCTGCGGCTGACCGGCGCCGAGCGCGACCACCTGCACCACCTCGCCGAGGGCCAGGCCGGTCGCTGCGGCGGTCGGGTCGGCAGCGCGAAGCGGTTGACGGCGGCGACCGGCATCCGCCCCGGCGCCCCCGCGCCGCGCTCCTTTCAGAGACCCGCGCGGCGCCGGCTCAGTCGAGGACCGCGGTCGCCTCGACCTCCACCAGGTGCTCGGGTACGTCCAGCGCCGCCACGCCCACCAGCGTGGCGGGCGGGACCGGGGCGGCCCCCAGCTTCGCGGCCGCCCGCGCGACGCCCTCCATGAAGGGGGGCATCTTGTCGGGGGTCCAGTCGGTGACGTAGACGGTCAGCTTCGCGACGTCGTCGAAGGAGCCGCCGATTCCGGCCAGGGCGGTGGCGACGTTGAGGTAGCACTGCTCGACCTGTGCGGCGAGGTCGCCCGCGCCGACCACCCTGCCTTCCGCGTCCCAGGCCACCTGACCGGCGACGAAGACCAGCTTGGAGCCCGTGGCCACCGCCACCTGCCGGTAGGCGCCGATCTCCGGCAGTCCGCCGGGGTCGATCAGGGTGATCGCCATCGTGGGTGCCTCGTTCCCCTCGTGGTGCGAGACCGCCGGGCGTACGGCTCCGCCGGTGCTCTCTTGCGGTTACTCGGAAACCGTAGGAGAGTGTGCGCTGACATGGAAGAACGCACTTTTCGGTGACTGGGGAACCTTATAGTGACCACGCAGTACACGGGCTCGCCCGAGGACGCGGACCTGGCGCGGGCGGACTCGCTCGCGCGGGAGATCTTCTCCGACGTCGCCAACAAGTGGGCGCTTCTGATCATCGAGTTCCTCGGCGACGGCACACTGCGCTTCAACGAGCTGCGCAACAGGGTCGAGGGCATCAGCCACAAGATGCTCACCCAGAACCTGCGCATGCTGGAGCGCAACGGCCTGGTCGAGCGCACCGTGCACCCGACCGTGCCGCCGCGGGTCGAGTACACCCTCACCGAGGCCGGCCGGGGCCTGCGCGCGACGGTCGACACGATGTGCGGCTGGACCCGCCGCTACATCGGACACATCGAGGCCTCCCGCCGCCGCTTCGACACCTGAGCGGGCCGGCCGAAGCGCCGCCCGGCGGGCGCGCGGCGCTCAGCGGGGCTGTTCGGCGATGTGCACCCGGCGGCTTCGGCCCTGCGACAGCAGCGACGCCAGCGCCCGCCCCAGCTCGGCCACCTCGGCGCGCTCGGTGCCGGAGAGGCCGCGCAGCGGGGTCACCCCCACCGCGCCGTCCTCCACACTCCAGGTCGCCGCCACCCGGCCGTCCACCAGGACGAAGCGCGCCCCCGTCACCGACAGGCCGCGGTGGGCGTCGTCGATGATGCGCGTGCGGTCGTGGTAGCCCAGCACCGCGTTGTCGAAGGCGGGCAGGAACCGCACGGGAGCGGGGGTGGCGGGGTCGGGGCGCGGCGCGTCGGGCAGGTCCAGCAGCCGCCGGCCGCGCTCGTCGCGGAAGGCCACCAGCTCCTCGCGCATCGCCGAGACCGCGGCCGGGAGCCCGGCCAGACCGCACCAGGCGCGCAGGTCGGCCGATGCGGCGGGGCCGAACGCCGCCAGGTAGCGCCGTACCAGCGCCCGGCCCACAGGATCGGAGGCGTCCGGCTCCAGCGGGTCGGCCGCGCGCCCCAGCCACGACGACATCGCCATGTGGCGCACGCCCGCCGTCTGCCGCCACAGTCCGCGCGGCGGCAGCTGCACCAGCGGCACCAGTGCGCCGATCATCTCCCCCAGCGCCCGGGCGCCCGG
Organism: Streptomonospora arabica; assembly: GCF_039531585.1. Lineage (NCBI taxonomy): Bacteria > Bacillati > Actinomycetota > Actinomycetes > Streptosporangiales > Nocardiopsidaceae > Streptomonospora > Streptomonospora arabica. Next base: position 211,092 of record NZ_BAAAQI010000006.1, read on the forward strand.
CTCGGGCCGGTGGTCGGCCAGCTCGCGGGCGAGCTCGGCCGTCGTGCGGGGCCGGCCGTCGGCCGCCACCTCCCGGGCGGCCGCCGCGAGCGCGTCGAGGTCGACCCCCGCGAACTCGCGGCGGTAGACGCCCAGGACCCGCTGGCGCAGCATGGTCTCGTGCCGGGTCCGCCAGGCCAGGGCGTCGTCGGCGGCGAGCAGGTGGACGGTGCGGCGCATGAGATGGGTGCGCACCACGCGCCGCCCGGTCAGCAGGTCGGACAGCTCCGCCGGGTCGAAGGCGCGCAGCCGCGACCAGAGTCCGGCGAAGGGTTCCTGCGGTTCCTGGGCCTGCATGCCGCACAGGTGCGCGACCGCGTCGAGCACCGGCATGGGCGAGGGTTCGAGCAGCAGCTGGCGGGCGAGTGTGGCGCGGTTGAGCGCGCGGCTGTCGAGGAGCTCCATCGCTTCCTTCGGGCGGCGGTGCGGACGGCGGGTGCGCGGCGGTCGGCACCGGTCAGGTCGAGGTCTGGCCGTCGATCGATTCGCGCAGGATGTCGGCGTGTCCGGCGTGCTGGGCGGTCTCGGCGATGACGTGGATCAGCACCCGGCGCACGCTGTGCGCCGCTCCCGGCTCGTTCCAGGGCGCCTCCGGCAGCGGATGGGTCCTCGACAGGTCCTTTACGGAGGCGACGACCTCCTCGGTGCGGGCGGCGACCCGCGCGTAGCGGTCGAGGATTGCGGCCAGCGTCTCGCCGGGCTGCATCGCGAACTCCCTCTGGCGGTCGATCGCCCATTGCGGCATCTTCCGCGCGGTCCCGGCCATGAGGTCGTCCCAGGTGACGCCGTCGGGAAGGGTGAAGCTCATCGCCGAGGCGCCCTCGACGGCGAAGCGCATCCAGGCCTCCTCGGTGGAGGCGACGTGCTTGAGCAGCCCGCCCAGGCACAGCGCGCTGGCCGTCGGGCGCTCACCGGCCTGCGCGTCGCTGAGCCCGCGCACCGTGCCGATCAAGAACGCCCGTGCCGTGGCGAGCTCGGCGAGCAGGTCGGCCCGCTCGCCGCCGAGCGCGGCGGTCGTGGTGGGTGTGGTGTTCATGGCGGAGTCCTTCCGGCCGTCGTCGGTCATAAAAGAACAGTCGCAGCAGGAGCGGACAGGTTGTGTCCTCTTCTTCGGCCAGGATGGATTCATGCCGAAAACCTCAGCGCGGTTGCTGTCCCTGCTGTCCCTTCTCCAGGCGCGCCGGTACTGGCCGGGCGCGGTGCTGGCCGAGCGGTTGGCGGTCAGCCCGCGCACGGTGCGCCGCGACGTCGACCGGCTGCGCGAGCTGGGTTATCCCGTCGCGGCTGACAAGGGCCCCGACGGCGGGTACCGGCTCGACGCCGGCGCCGAGCTGCCGCCGCTGCGGTTCGACGACGAGCAGGCCGTCGCGCTCGCCGTGGCACTGCGGATCGCCGCCACCACCGGCGCCGGCATCGAGGAGGGGGCCGAGCGCGCGCTGAACACAGTCCGCCAGGTCATGCCCGCACGGCTGCGCCGCCGCATCGACACCTTCCAGGCCACCGCGGTCGAGCGGGCGGCGGCGGGGCCGCGGCCCCGGGTGGACAGCGGGGTGCTGATGGCGCTGAGCGCGGCCGTGCACGCCCGCGAGGTGCTGCGCTTCGACTACTCCCACGCCTCCGCGCCGGAGCCCGGCCGCGACGACCCGGCTGCTGCGCCCCGCCGGGCGCAGCCCCACCACCTCGTCACCTGGGGCGGGCGCTGGTACCTGGTCGCCTGGGACCTCGACCGGCAGGACTGGCGCACCTTCCGCGCCGACCGGATCACCCCGCGCACGCCCACGGGCCCGCGCTTCACCCCGCGTGAGCTGCCCGGGGGCGATGTGGCCGCCTTCGTCTCCGCGCGGTTCCAGGGCGGGGCCTCCGGCGGGTGGCCGTGCCGCGGCGAGGCCGTCCTCGGCCTGCCCGCCGCCGAGGTCTCGCGCTACCTGCGCGACGGCGTCGTCGAGGAGATCGGACCGCACCGGTGCCGGGTGGTGCTGGGCTCGTGGTCGTGGCCGGGGCTGGCCGCCACCCTCGGCATGTTCGACGCCGACATCGAGGTCGCGGGCCCGCCCGAGCTGGCCGCGGCCTTCGCCCACCTGGCCCGCCGCTACGCCGCCGCCGCGGCCTCCGCACCCGCCGAGGACCCGGCGCGGGAGTGAGCGGAGGGCCCGGCGCCGACGCGTTCAGGCCTCCGTTCCGTAGAGGGCGGCGAGGTCCTCGGAGCCGGGCCAGCCGCTGTAGGCGGGCGACCGGGGCCAGCCCTCGGGCGAGTCCTGCCACTCCTCCCGGCGCCCGTAGGGCAGCACGTCGATCAGCGCGAAGGTGTGGCTGAGCTGTTCGGTTCCGCGGCCGTCGGTGTGCCAGGTGCGGTAGGCGGTGCCGCCCTCGCGCAGGAACACGTTGAGGGCGAACCCGCCGCCGGGCGGGGCGCCGACGTCGGCGCCGAACGGGCTGTTCGCCGTGGAGTACCAGGTCATCCGGTTGCCGACCCGGCGCTTGTAGGCCAGTGCCTCCTCGATCGGGCCCTGGGTGACGACCACGAACCGGGCGTCGTAGTTGTCCAGGAACTCCAGCCGCGTGTACTGGGAGGTGAACCAGGTGCAGCCCCCGCACTGCCACCGCTCGCCGGGAAACCACATGTGGTGGTAGACGATCAGCTGCGAGGCGCCGCCGAAGACGTCGGCGAGCCGGACGGGGCCCTCCGCGCCCTCCAGGGTGTAGTCGGGCATCTCGACCATCGGCATGCGGCGGCGCTGGGCGGCGATCGCGTCGAGCTCGCGGGTCGCGGCCTTCTCCCGGGCGCGCAGCTCGTCGAGCCGGCGCTGCCAGGTGTCGGTGTCCACGACGGGCGGCAGGGCGTTGGCGGCCATGGCTTCCTCCCAGGGGTGTCCGGCCGCGGCGGTCGCGGCCGAGTCGCGTGTGCGGTCCACCTGGAGGGGGACCGCACACGCCGCCCGAACTCATCGGTCCCCCGGCGGTCGGGCCGGGGGCGGTTGCGCCCCCAGCCGCCGCAGGCGGTCGAGTGGCCCAGGGGCGGGTTGCGCGCGTGCGGGCGGGTGCGTCGCAGGGAGCGGACGCGCGCCTGCGCCGCGACGGGTGGAGCATGGCGCGGTGTTCAGCGGAGACGGGAGTCCAGCGTGACGACGATCTTGCCGTGGACGTGGCGTCCGGCTTGCAGTGTCACGGCATCGCGGATCCGCTCGATCGGGAAGGTCGCGGCGATCGGCACGGTGATCGCGCCGGCGAGGATCGCGTCACTGATCCGCTTCACGGCGTCCGGCTCCGCGTCGAAGCCACCGGTCGCGCGGACACCGCCGGGAGGATGGGCACCCGCGGCGATCGTGGAGATCCGCTCGGGCGCCACGCCGAGCGCGAGCGCGGCCTCGGCCGTTTCGGTACCGAACAGGTCGGTGGCCGCGGACACGCCCTCCGGCGCCAGGGTCCGCACCCGCTCCGCCAGCCCGGGGCCGTAGGCCACGGGCTCGGCACCGAACCGGCGCAGGAAGGGGAACGTGCTCTCCGCGGCGGTCCCGATCACTCGGGCACCGGCGAGCTTCGCGAGCTGCAGGGCGAACACGCCCACGCCGCCCGCGGCGCCGCCGACCAGGACGGTGTCGCCGGAGCGCGGGTCGATCGCCTCCAACGCGGCGGCGGCGGTCAGACCGGCGACGGGAAGCGTGCTCGCCACCTCGTCGCCGATGCCCTCCGGCGTGTGCCACAGCGGCTCGGTCGCATCGGCGGGCACCGCCATCACGACGAAATCGGCGGCGGCCCTTCCCAGCGCGCCGCCGTAGACGCGGTCGCCCACGGCGAATCCCGCAGCGCCGGTGCCGACCTCGTCGACGACCCCGGCGAAGTCGTAACCGAAGCCGGACGGCAGGGTGATGCCGAACCGGGCCGCCAATTCGGGCTGCGAGGCGATACCCCAGTCCATGGGATTGAGACCGGCCGCCGTCACGCGGACGCGGACCTCGCCCGGCCCGGCATGGGGCTCGGCGACCTCGCGCACCTCCAGTACCTCGGGATCTCCGAACGCCTCATAGACGACGGCTCTGCTCATGGGTATCTCCAACACGAGAGTGACGGGACTTGGTCCCATCACTGTACACGAGTGACGGCACCAAGTCCCGTACACTGTCGCCATGGCCCGATGGCAACCCCACGCATCCGAGCGACTCGTCGCCGCCGCCCTTGAGCTGTTCGAGGAACAGGGCTACGAGAAGACGACGGTGATCGAGATCGCGGAGCGTGCCGGGCTCACGAAGAGCACCTTCTTCCGGCACTTCCGGGACAAGCGGGAGGTGCTCTTCGGCGGGGGCGCGGTGGCCGGCCTGCTCGCCGACGGGATCGGCGCGGCGCCGGCCGGCGCCGGTCCTCTCGACGCCGTGGCCCATGCGCTGGACGTGATCGGAGAGCAGGTCTTCACTCCCGACCGCCGCGAATTCGGCGCCCGCAGATCGGCGGTGATCGCCGCCAACCCGGAACTGCGCGAACGCGAAGCGCTGAAGGAACTCGCCCTCACCGCGGCGATGACCGACGCGCTCAAGCGCCGCGGCTTTGCCGACCTGACCGCGCGCGTGGCCGCCGAACTGGGCGCGCTCGCCTGCACGGTCGCCTACGAGCGCTGGAGGGACGCGGCCGACCGCGGCGACTTCGGCGACATCGCCCGGCGCACTCTCCGGGAAGTGCAAGCGGCGAGCGCTTCGTGCTGAGGGCGGGACCTCGGTAGGGCGCGCCCCGCCGTCCGCGCACCCGGAGGGGCGCTCGCTCCTCACCCTCACCCTCGGCCGCGGCCGCGACGCGGGCCGTGCAGCCGTTTCCACCGCCACCACCGTCGCCTCCGGGCTCGGCGGCGGGCCGGTCGGAGCAGACGCCCGCCGGCCGGCCCGGACGAGCCCACCGCACCGTGTAGGAACCGCTGTCGGCCGTGCCCGCCGCGGACGGCTGCGGCCTCGCCGCCCCTGCGGGGCGCCCTCGGGGCTGGCGCCGCCCGCTGCCGCGCGGAGGACGCCGCCGGAGTGCGACGCCCACGGGTTGCGTGAGCCCCGGCGGCATCGCCGGCCGCCGTGCACGCGCCCGCCCGCCGCCCCGTCCTCGCCGCCGAGTTCCGTTGCACCGCCGGAAAATGGCTCCGGGAGTCCGCTCGGCCCTCGCTTCCGATAACGCTCACTTATCGGAAGCGAGGGCCCCGCGATGATTCCGTTTTCTGTTTCGTGGTTTCGTTTGCTCTTAACGTAATCATCAACGTAACAACGAAAATCTCCCCGCCGGCGGCCGGGCGGACGGTCCTCCGACGCGGCACGGGACCTCGGGGCGTAGGGGGCATCCCAGCGAGACCGGCCTCGTCGACGAGCCCCGCCCCGCCCGACCTCCGACGCGCTGCCGTCGAAGTCGACCACGACACGCAGCAGCCAGGCGCGTGCGCGCGCAGCCGGCCACGATCGGCAACTGCGACGGCTAAGCAGCCCACCACAGCGTGAAGGAGGCCGTATTCCTCCCCGGCCCCGCCCCGTCGACGGGCGCAGTACCGTCAGCGAGCCCCGTCGCAGGCCGGCCGCCCGTCAGCGCCGCCGGCCGCGCCGGCGGTGCCGAACGCGACGGTCAGCGCACTGCTGGTGAGATCCCCGCCGGTCAGGGGGAAGACCACCAGGGTCGTGCCGTCATCCAGCCGACTGACACGCCCTTCGGAGAACTGAGCGGGTTCGCCCTCCTGAGCGTCCAGGTGCGTCCCCGCTGTGGAGACCTCATCGCGGGCCTTGTCGACGTAGGAGGCGGCTTCCTCGCCGCCGACTTCCTTGGCTGCGTCAAGTGTCCCGTTCGTCGCCGCGAGCCTTTTCACGGCCGCCTGGGATGGAGGGGATGACGCACTTCCGCTGGCGCCCTCCAAGCGGACGCGGGAATAGAGTTATACCGGTGTCCCACAGGTGCTTGGCCGCATCGCTACCACCCGCGCTGCCCCGGGAAGCGCGCCTGCGGGCCACATGATGCCCTGACCAGGTCGTTTGGCGTCAAGGTTTGCGGCTGAACCGGTCGCGCAGCCTGGTGCGCAGGACGTCGGCGCCGGGCGGTGCCCCGGATGTCACCTGGAAGTCCGGAGCGTCACGCCGGCGGCCGGGCGAGTTTGGCGGCCACGGCGTCGAGGACCCACTCCAGACCGGTCGCGAATGACTCCTCGGCCTCCACCTCCGCGCCGTCGTACACGGCCTTGGACAGCGCCGGGAAGCGGCCCGTGGCCAGCATTTTCCTCAGGTGCGGGCCGGAGGCGCGCTGCCATTCGCGCTTGGACAGGCCCGTGGCGCGCTCGGCCCGCAGGTTCGCGATCTCGCGCCTGATCGCGCCGGTGGAGTAGGCGCTGACGGTCTCCACGGCGTGGCGGACGGTGTCGAGGTCGGTGAGGCCGTCGAGGGCGGCCAGCGTGGCCTCGGTCACGGCAAGCGCGTTGGGGCCCAGGGTCGGACGTCCGCCGAGCAGGTCGGCCAGCCATTCGTGGCGAAGTGCGGCCTGCCTGGTGCGGTGGGCGCGGATGCGCAGCACCTCCCGCCAGTCAGCGGGCTGCTCCTCGGGGAGGATTTCGGCGTGGACCTCGTCCACCATGAGGTCGAACAGCTCCTCCTTGGTGGAGATGTATCCGTACAGCCGCATCGGGCCGGCGTCCAGCCGGGCGGCGACCTTGCGCAGCGATACCGCCTCCAGTCCGCCCTCGTCGGCCAGCGCGATGGCGGCGGCAACGATTCGCCTCCGGTCGAGCGGCGCGGGGCGAGGCGGCGGCTCGGGCCGGTCCCACACAGTCATTCCTACACCGTACCGTTGCGATACATCGTGACAGGAGAATACAGTGTATCGATATGGGACACCGTATCGCCGTGGTCGGGGCCGGCCCCGCCGGGCTCACCTTCGCCCGCGTCCTGCACCGCCGTGACCACCCCGTCACGGTCCTCGAACGCGATCCCGCCCCCGACGCCCGTCCCCCGGGCGGCGCGTTGGACCTGCACCAAGGACTCGGCCAGCTCGCTCTGGAGAAGGCGGGGCTGCTGGCGCAGTTCCAGGCACTGTCGCGTCCCGAGGGACAGGCCATGCGCATCCTCGACGCGGACGGAACCGTCCTCCGCGACTGGCACCCCCGTCCGGGCGAGAGGGCCAATCCCGAGATCGACCGCGGGCAGCTCCGTGGCCTGCTACTCGGCCCATTGGACGTGCAGTGGGGGCGGGGCGTGACGGAGGTGGTGCCGCAGACCCGGGGCGGCGTGCTGGTCCGTTCCGCGGACGGGCGCCAGGAGACGTTCGACCTCCTGATCGGCGCGGACGGCGCCCGGTCCCGCGTCCGCCCGGCGATCTCGTCCGCGGCGCCGCACTACACCGGCGTCACCTTGGTCGAGACCTCCCTGGACGACGTCGACACCCGCCACCCCGACCTGGCCCGGCTGGTCGGCGCGGGTTCCATGGCCGTCTACGGCGTGAACCGCGCCCTCGTCGCCCAGCGCAACAGCGGTGGCCACCTCAAGGTCTACGCCCAGTTCCGCGCGCCGCTGGACCGGCACGCGAACCCGGACCCGTCCGACGCCGAGGCCGTGCGATCACGCCTGCTGGCCCTGTTCGACGGCTGGGCCGCTCCCGTCCTCGACCTCCTCCGCCGCGGCACCGCCTTCGTCCACCGCCCCCTCCACGTCCTGCCCGTGTCCCACACCTGGGCCCACGTCCCCGGGGTGACGCTTCTGGGCGACGCCGCCCACCTGATGCCCCCCTTGGGGGCGGGCGCGAACCTCGCGATGCTGGAAGGCGCCGAACTCGCCGAGTCCGTCGCCGCCGCCACCGGTCCTGGAGATCTGGACGACGCCGTCCGCGCCTTCGAGGAACAGATGTGGGCGCGGGCCGCCACGTGGGCGGAGATCACGACGGCCGGGCTGGAGCGCCTCGTGAGCCCGGACCCCGCCGAAGCCCTCGCCCTCTTCGACGAGGTCCAGCCATCCTGACTGCCGCGCGCGAGCACCGCCGCCCGCGGCTCGCGACGGCCTCGTGAACGAGCACAGCGGTGCCGCGGTCTACCGGTACCCCGGTCAGGTGTGTCGCCTGAGCTGATCCAGGCCGTGCGCGGCATCGCCGAAGAGGAGGTCCAGCACCTCCCGGCTGTGCTGATTGCCCGCACCGGCGGCGGCGATCGTCTGCACGGCCGGATAGCCCCGCAGGCCGACCTCGGTCGGCCGTCCGGCGGAGATGATCGTGTAGACCTCGCGGATCGGGTAGGTGTGCACAGCTTTGATCTGCCGGGCGAGTCCGTCGGCGCCCGAGCCGGCCAGGAGTTCGCCGAGGACGTTCTCATTGCGCACCGCCAGTTCGATCCAGCCGAGATAGGTCTCGTCGCTCGGCCATCGGTGCGCCACGCCGGGCGAGCGCATCGCCGATTGCTCGTAGGGGGGAAGCGGCTCGACGCGCAACCGCTGGACGTCGCGGTGTTCGCTCCACGGGTGCGCCACGTGCTCGATGAGGTAGCGGTGGAACTCCTCGGGCGAGGCGTGCGTCCGTGGAACGAAGCAGAGCACGAAGGCGGGCATCGGCGGAGGGCCCTGCATGGCGGGATCGTTGATCCGGTCGATGAGCGTGCGGCCCCTGGTGGCGGGTGACAGAAGCGCACCGATGCGGCCGATGAAGTTGCGCGCGTCGTTGGGGATGGCCTCCTTCGGGAGCGGATGGTTGCCGAATGCGGCCAGGTCGGCCTCGGACAGGAAGAGCCCGTGCGGTATGCCCTGCGGCTGGGCCACGCCGGGGCCGTCGAACGACAGGCCCTGGACCGCCGGCCAGAGGTCGGGCCGGTTGGCGTCCAGGCGCAGCTGCCGGTACTGCCACAGGCCGGCCACGCGCGCGAACATGAACCCGTGCACGTCGCGCCAGTAGTCCTCGCACACGTCCTGCGGGAGATCGCCGCGCCACCAGCAGAAGGACGTCACGGCCGGCCCGGCGGCGTTCTCAAGAGCGGCCGTGTCCACCGCTTCGGACGATGATCCGGTATCCACGGGTCGAGTCTGCCATCACGACGTCCGCCGGCGACATCGACAAGACGCCGCCCGGCCCGCCGCGCGTGCGCCACCGGCGTCTACCTGCCTTCCCGTGCTCCCGGGAGGCGAGCGGTCCGCGCCCCGGCGCCGACCGCTCCCAGATCAGCGCGCCGCACCGCGAACTTCTCGACCAGGTGCTCGACAAGTGGTCGCTTCAGGTCCTCGACTCGCTGTGCGAGCAGCCCTCGCGCTCAACGAGCTGCGCCGGGCGATCCCCGTCGTGACGCAGAAGTCGCTCACGGCGACGCTGCGGCGCCTGGAGCGCAACGGGATGGTCGACGTGTCGTCACGAGCTGCGCCGGGCGATCCCCGTCGTGACGCAGAAGTCGCTCACGGCGACGCTGCGGCGCCTGGAGCGCAACGGGATGGTCGAGCGTGTCGTCACGAGCACGCGCCCGCTCGCCGTGGAGTACCGCATCACGCCGCTCGGCACCTCGCTCCAGGAGCTCATCGACGCGCTGCTGCGCTGGACCACCGCCACCATGTCCGATGTCGAGCGCGCACGCGCGCGCTTCGACGACGAGGCGTAGCCGGGCGGCGCTGCCGTTCCGCGGCCGCCGAAGCGGCAGTGCGACGGCGCCGCGCGGGTCTCAGGCGGCGGGCTTCTCCCAGACCGAGACGTGCTCGGTGCTCTCGTGGGTGAAGGGCTCCTGCGACCATCCCGACCAGCGCTCGGCCAGGCGCAGCCCGGCCATCCGCGCCATCAGGTCCAGTTCGGCGGGCCAGACGTAGCGGAAGGGGATCGAGCGGCAGCTCCCGTGCCCGTCGTCGGAGACCTCGACGTAGTTGGAGCTCATGGACTGGGTGGCGGTGTCGTAGACGTCGAAGGCCAACCGCGCGGGCCGGGTGGCGAAGTGCACGACGTTCTGGCCGGGCGGGAGCAGGCGCAGGCCCGGAACGCCCGCCTCCACCACGAAGCGGCCGCCGGGTTCGAGGTGCTCGGCGGCGTTGGCGAAGCAGTCCACCTGCGCGTCCTGGCTGGTGAGGTTCATGATCGTGTTGAAGACCAGGTAGACCAGCGAGTAGCGCCCGGGCGCGCGGGCGGTGGCGAAGTCGCCGATGGTCACACCGATGGCCTCGGAGCCCGGCTTGGCGCGCAGGCGCGCCACCATCGCCTCCGACAGGTCGATGCCGTGGACCGCCACGCCGCGCCGTGCCAGCGGAAGGGCGATGCGCCCGGTGCCGATTCCCAGTTCCAGCGCCGCTTTCCCGGCGGCCAGCCGGTGCAGCACATCCGCCGTGGCCTCGACGGCGCGGGGCTGGAACATCGCGTCCGAAGGGTCGTCGTAGGCCGCCGCGACGTCCTCGCCGAAGTGGTCCGCGTGTTCGTGCATCGCACGAGGTTAGCCCGCTCCCCCCGCCGGCCGCCTCCGGTTTTTCCGGTCCGGCCGGGTTCCCGGCGCTGTTGCCCGCACCGGTCGGCGGGCGTAGCGTGCTGCGCGGTGCACCGCCCTGGTCGGCGGAGAACCGTCGGATCCGACAGGAAGGGACGTGTGCATGTCCGCCTTTTCCCCCGGCGCCCTCGCGCGCCTGCGCCGCGCCGTCTTCGCCCGCCACAGCAACCCGTGGAGCGCGTGGTCGCGGTGGGCGAGCGCCCCGCTGATCCTGGTACCGGTCTGGACCCGCAGCTGGAAGCACGCCGCGCTGGTCGCGGGATGGATGGCGCTCAACCCGGTGCTGTTTCCCGAGCCGGCCGACGACAGCGCGTGGGCGACGCGGGCGATGCTCGGTGAAGAGCGCTGGATCACCGAGCGCCCGCGTGATGCCGCGGTGGCGGTGCAGGCCGCGACCTCGGTCGCGAGCACGCTCGCCGTGGTCGCCGCCTACCGCCGCCGCCCGGTCGGCGCGGCTGCGGCCATGGCGGCGATGATGGGGCTGACGATGGTCTACTGGGAGCAGATGGCCCGCTACTACGACCGCCGCGCCGCCGACACCGACGCTTACGACGACACGGACGAGGACTGACCCGTCCGGCCCGGAGCGCGCGGTCCGGGCCGCCGCCGAGCGCGGCGGCCCTCAACGGCCGGGCGTGTTCCGGACCGCTGCCCCGGGGCAGCCCGGCGCCGCGGCGCCGCTGCGGCAACGCCGCACCGCGCCGGACGGTTGCCCAACGGCGGCGGGGCGCCTTCCTCGGCACGCCCCGCCGCAGCGCGGGTCGTCGCGGTCTCAGCCCCGGCGCGACTCGATGGCCTCGATGATGCGGGGGCGCAGCTCCGCGGCGTCGATGACCGCGTCGACCGAGCCCATCTCGACCGCGCGGCGGATGTTGTGCACGCGGTCGAACTCCGCGGCCACCTCGCCGAGCTTCTCCGCGCGCACCGCCGAGCGCAGCTCGTCGAGCTCGGCGGTCAGCGCCGCGCGGTCGGCGCCGGCGGCGGCCGCCACCCGTGCCTCCAGGCCGGTCACCCGCGCGTCGGCGGCGGTGCGGGAGTCGACCTCGCCGGAGAACACCACTGCGGCGGCCGGTGCGCCGCCCAGCACCGAGGCGAAGGAGCCTTCCACCGCGAGCACCGTCATGTCCGGGTTCAGCGCCTTGGAGAACACCACGAAAGCGCCGCCGTGGTAGCGCGAGATCACGCAGAACACGATGGGCCCGCGGAAGTTCACGATGGCGCGGCCGATCTCGGCGCCGTACTCCAGCTGCAGCTTGCGCATCGACTCGGGCGAGCCGTCGAAGCCCGACAGGTTGGCCAGTACCACCAGCGGCCGGTTGCCGCTGGCCGCGTTGATCGCCCGCGCCGCCTTCTTCGACGACCGCGGGAACAGGGTGCCCGCGGTGTAGGTGTCGGGGCCGTCCGTGGGCGGGAACCCGCGCCGCTGCACCGACCGCGACTCGATGCCCAGCAGGCACACCGGCATGCCGCCCAGGTGCGCGTCCTGCACCGCCGCGGTCTCGGCGTCGGCCATGCTCGCCCAGCGCTCCAGCACGGGGTGGTCCTGGTCGGAGACGGCGCGCATCACGGTGCGGATGTCGAAGGGCTTCTTGCGCTCGGGGTTGGCCTCGGCGGAGAAGATCTCGCCGACCGTGGTGAAGTCGCTGCCCTCCACGGCGTGCGGGAAGTCGCAGACGTCGCGGTCGGCGGGGTCGGTGGTGGCGGCCCGCCGCGGCGCCTGCTCGCCGGGGGCGATGTAGGTGTGGTCGTAGTGGCGCATGAGGATGTCGCGCGCACCGGTGAGGTCGGGCGCCCAGTACTGGGCCTGGCCGTTGGGGCCCATCACCCGGTCGTAGCCGCCGATGCCGAAGTTGTCCTCGGCCGAGACGCCGCCGGAGAAGTCCAGCGACTGCTTGCCGGTGAGCACCATCGCCGAGTCCGGCGTCATGACCAGGATGCCCTTGGTGTGCATGAGCATCGTCGCCTCGGCGTTCCAGTACGGCTGCGCGCCGACGTTGATGCCGGCGACCACGATGTTGATCTCGCCGCCGTCCTGGGTGAACTCCACGATGCGCTTGAGCGCCGCGGCCACCCAGTCCATGTTCTCGGTGCCCGACTCCATGGAGATGCGGGCGCCGGCCGAGAGCGCGTACCACTCCAGCGGCACGCCCGTGCGCTCGGCCAGGTCCAGCGCGGCGATCACGCGGCGGCACTCCGGCTCCGACAGCGCGCCCAGCGCCTTGGTCGGGTCGCCCAGCAGCACCACGCGTTTCACGCCGTCGGGGTGTCGGCGCGTGGGTGTGGTGACCACGCCCGCGACGATCGCGGCGGTGTTGCGCCCCTTGGGCCGGTCGACGGGCACCAGCGCGCCGGCGTCGTCGAGGTCGTGCTCGGTGAAGTCGCCGAGCAGGCCGGTCAGCTCGTAGGGGTAGACGGTGTTGCGGCGGCCGGCGCGCAGCACCTTCTGCCGGTAGTCGTCGAGGGGCTCGATCGGCGCGGTGGGCGGCGGCCCCACGGTCAGGTCGGTGCCGCCGGCGGCGTCGAAGGTGATGCGCACGCTGATCTTGGTCGGCTCGCCGGTGTCCCTGTCGCGCTGGCGCGCGATGACCAGGATCTCCTCCAGGCCGGCGCCGGCGGTGGTGGGCAGCACGCGGTCGGCGATGGTCTGCAGCTCCGAGCGGGTGATCTCGCTGGTCGGCCAGACGTAGACCACGATCCGGTTGGTGTTGAAGCGCTTCTTGGCGGGCCGGCGCGACTGGGCGCGGCGGATCGAGTCGAGGCAGGCGGCGACGGCGTCCTCGGCCGTGGGCAGCGCGACCAGGCGCCCGTCCTGCTCACGCAGCTCGGTCAGGTCGCGCACCTGGGCGAACGCGGCGAGGCGTTCGTCGGAGGGGGTGTCGCGCGCGACGCACTGGAAGAGGTAGACCTCCTCGTCGGAGGACGGCAGGCGGGTGAGGTCGAAGTTGCTCAGCCGCTCCATCTGCATGCGCTGGGCGATGTAGGGGTGCAGGCCGCGGATGAGGCGGTCCTCGGCCATGCCGCCGCCCGCGGGGCGGAAGGTGAAGTGGTGGTGCATCACCGCGCCGCTGCGGCCGGCGACCGTGGCGGTGAGCCTGCGCACCTGCTCGGGCAGCGGGTGGGCGGCGATGACCTCGGCCAGGGCGGCGGCCATGGCCTCGGAGTCGGCGGGCTGGTTCTCCCAGGCGAGGTAGACGTCGGCGTCGAGGGACCCGGCGTCCTCGGCCGTTCGGGCGAGCCCGCGCAGCGCGCCGCCCAGCTCCTCGAAGGACACGGCCGCGGAGGCGACGGCGGACTCGGCGCGCTGGGCGACGACGAAGGTGCAGTCCGCGGTGCGGCTGGTGCGCACGTTCGACAGGCCCTTGTTGCCGTAGTAGCGGCGGGTCAGCACCTCCAGCATGACCGTGTTGTCCCGGTCGTTGCGCAGCAGCCGCCGGCCGAGCAGCCGCACCAGCGGCTCGGTGCTGCGCACCATCTCGGCGATGCGCTCGTCGCGGTCGGGGGCGTCGGGGTGGGCGTCCAGGTGGCGCAGGTGCTTGCGGACGCCGGCGTAGACGCGGGCGCGGTTGCGGCGCAGCAGCGGCTGGCCGAACCAGGCGAAGACCACGCCGCGCGCGAGGTCGGCGACGGCGGGGAAGCGGACCTGGGTGGCCGCGACCAGCCGTTCCAGGGCCAGCCCGGCGGGCTCGCGCAGCGCCTCGTCGGGCGGCGGCTCCTGCAGCCAGGTGCGCAGCAGCGCCGCGACGGCCGCGGCGTCGGCGGAGGCCCGCTGCTGGGCGAGGAAGATGCGGAACACCGCGGCTTCCAGGTGCGGGGTGCGCTCCAGGTCGGCGACACCGTAGTGGCTCAGCGCCGTGGCCAGCTTGGCCTGGAACGACTCGGGCAGCCCAGCCCGCTCGACGTCGAGGCTCTGCAGGTAGGTGTGGAAGTACTCGCGGGGGCTGTGCACGCGGGTGTCGCCGCCGCCGTCCTCGCCCGCGGTGCGGTTGCGGCTCAGCTCGGCCAGGTCGGCGAACACCTCGACCAGCCGCAGCTCCTCGCCCAGGACGCGGTGGCCCTCGGCGGCGGCCGCGCGGCGCGCGGCGAGGTAGTGGTCGAGGACCCGCGCCTCGTCGTGCGGGTCGACGTCGAAGCCCAGCAGCAGGCCGCGCAGGTCCTCGCGGCCGCGCACGAGGCGCTGTGCTGCGGGGACGTCGGCGGCGGCCTCGGGCAGGTCCAGCTCGGCCGAGGCCGCGGCCGCGGGGTTTTCGGCCTCGCCGCCGAGCGGCTCCAGCCGCAGCAGGGCCGCGCCGGTCTCGACCTGGCTGCCGACGGAGACGACGCACTCCTTCAGCCGCGCCTTGAACGGCGCCCGCAGCACCGTCTCCATCTTCATGCTCTCCAGCACGAGCACGGGCGCGCCCGCCTCGACCTCGGCGCCGGCCTCCAGCGGCGTGGCGACCACCAGCGCGGGGGCGGGCGAGCGCACGACGCCGCCCTCGTCGCGGCTCACGCGGTGGGTGACGCCGTCGACCTCGACCAGGTGGGTGGGCCCGTGGGTGCCGGTGAGCAGCCGGTAGCGGGCGCCGTTGACGACGATGTGGCCGGTGTGGCTGTCGAAGCGGTCGAGTTCGACGTCGGCGGTGCGCGCGTCGCCGCCGCTCTCGATGCCGACGCGGAACCGGTGGGCGCCCACCCGCGCCACGCGCACCCGGTAGCCGGCACCGCGGAGTTTGAGGTCGAGCGGGCGGCCGCTCTCGTGGCGCACCTGGGGGCGCCCGCCGAAGGCGGTGGAGAGAAGGCGCTGGCGTTCGACGCGCTCCTCCTCCTCGTAGGCCTCGACGGCGGCGGCGGCCAGCGCGACGCCGGAGTGGCGGTGCGAGACGAGCCCGCCCTCGCTGCGGACGCGGTCGATCCAGCCGGTGTCGGCGGTGGCGTCGATCACCTCGGGGCGGTCGAGCAGGTCCAGGACGAAGCTCTTGTTGGTGGCGCCGCCCTCGATGACCACGACGGTCTCGGTCATGGCCCGGCGCAGCCGGCCCAGTGCCTCGTCGCGGTCGCGGCCGTAGGCGATGACCTTGGCGATCATCGAGTCGAAGTCGGTGGGGATGGTGTCGCCCTCGCTGACGCCGGTGTCCACGCGGATCCCGGGTCCGGCGGGCAGGTCCAGGCGGGCGATGCGGCCCGGGCAGGGCGCGAAGTCGCGGTCGGGGTCCTCGGCGTTGAGCCGGGCCTCGATGGCGTGGCCGCGCTCGGCGGGGGGCTCGCCGTCGAGCGTGTTGCCCGAGGCGACGTGCAGCTGGGCCTTGACCAGGTCGAAGCCGGTGGTGGACTCGGTGATGGGGTGCTCGACCTGCAGGCGGGTGTTGACCTCCAGGAACGCGAACATGCCGTCGCCGGGGTGGTAGAGGAACTCCACGGTGGCCGCGCCGCGGTAGCCCACGGCCACGGCCAGGCGCTCGGCCGAGGCCTTGAGCTCGCCCGCCTGGTCGGCGCTGAGCACGGGCGAGGCGGACTCCTCGATGACCTTCTGGTTGCGGCGCTGCACCGAGCAGTCGCGCACGCCCAGGGCCCAGGCGCTGCCCTGGCCGTCGGCGATCACCTGGACCTCGACGTGGCGGGCGCCGGTGACCAGGCGCTCCAGGAACACGACACCGCTGCCGAAGGCGCGCGCGGCCTCCTGGCTGGTGCGCTCGTAGGCGTCGGCCAGCTCGGTCTCGTCGGTGACCACGCGGATGCCGCGCCCGCCGCCGCCGGCGGCCGCCTTGAGCATCAGCGGGTAGCCGATGCGGGAGGCGGCGGCGAGGGCGTCCTCGACGCTTTCAACCGCGCCGCGGCTCCACGGGGCGACCGGGACGCCGACCTCCTCGGCGATGAGCTTCGCGCCGATCTTGTCGCCGAGCTTGCGCATCGCCTCGGCGCTGGGCCCGACGAAGGTGACGCCGACCTTCTCGCACAGCTCGGCGAAGGCCGGGTCCTCGGCGACGAAGCCCCAGCCCACCCATGCGGCGTCGGCGCCGGTCTCGACCAGCGCGCGCTCCAGCACGGCCTGGTCGAGGTAGGGGCGCGCCGCTGCGGGGCCGATCTCGTAGGTCAGGTCGGCTTCGCGGACGAAGGCCGCGGTGCGGTCGACGTCGGTGTGCAGCGCCACGGTCTCGATCCGGGCCCCCGTCTCGGCGGCCAGGTCCCGGACGGCGTGGATGAGCCGCATGGCGGCCTCACCGCGGTTGACGATGGCGACACGACTGAACACCGAAAGAGCCCTTCCCTAGAACGACAGATGGACGAAACGACGACGCGTGGAGCGGGGGGATGGCGGCCGCAACTCTCAACCCTGCCTTCTACCGGCCGGTAGTGCCATGTCGCAGCCAACGGAGGCATCCCGGCCGGTGTTGTGGGAATCGTGCAAAACCCTCCGCCTTCGGGTCGGCGAAGAGTGCGGGAGTTCACAGTCGTCGGCCCGCCCGCCCTGCCCGCCGCGGCGGGGGTCAGGCGGCGTCGAGGATGCGGTAGAGCTGGATCTGGCCGTAGACGGCGAAGTCGCCGTCGGCGGTCCGGACCAGCCGGACGGGGCGCCAGCCGGTCGCGGTGATGAAGGAGAAGTCCACGGCCGTGCGCTCCACGGTCTGCACGCTGACCTGGTGGCTGCCCTCGGCGAAGTAGCCGCGGGCGATCCGGGTGAGGGTGTCGCGGAGGCCGTCTGCGGGCACGGTGCGCATGCCGGCGCAGCCCCAGGCCTGCCGGATGCGGTCGTAGCCGCGCCGCCGCTGTGCGTCCGACAGGGCCGGCAGCCGCTCGGCCGCCCGCACGGCCTCGGCCACCTGTGCGGCGATTCGCGGCCGGCGGGCTCCGGCCTGGGCGGCCAGCTGGGCGTAGGCGGCCGCTCCGTCGCCGTACAGGTCGTCGCACACCAGGAAGTCGCATTTCCTGCAGTGGATCTGCGTCGGTTCGAACGGCCGCGAGATGCTGCGGCTCGCGCTGACGCTGTGAACCGCGGTGAACGACGCCTTCTCCCTGAACAACCGCGGCGATCCGCAGTTCTGGCACTGGTGCGGTACGGCCGCGGGCACCGCCGGTTCGGAGGGGCCCGGCCGGGCGAACAGCCGCCGGAGGGACTTCATCGCGAGGGACTCTCCATTCTTCGGTGGACCGCTCCCGAAAGCGCGCGGTGCGCCGGGCCTTGCGGTTTCGACCGCGCGCGCCTGCGGGCCGGGATCGGAGGGCGGCGCCCGGGGCGGGTTAGGGGCGGCGGTGGACGCTGACGGCGTAGCCGCCGCCGGTGTAGGCGTCGCCGTCCCAGGTGGCGTGCCGGCTGAGCGGTTCGAGTCCGGCGCCGACGCACCAGGTGTCGTAGTGGGCGAGCGTCACCGTGGCCTCGGCTAGGGGCAGGTGGTCGGCGTCGAGGCCGAAACCGGCGACGAGCAGCCCGCCGGGCCGCAGGAGCGACGCCAGCGCCGACACCACCGCGGGCTCGGTTCCGGGCGCCAGCAGCGGGACGACGTTGCCCGCCGCCACCGCCATGTCGAACCCGGGCTCCAGCCCCAGGTCGGCCACCTCCACCAGGTCGGCTTCGCACCAGGCCATCTCCGGCGCGCGGCGGCGCGCCTGGGCCAGCATGGAGGCGTCGGCGTCCACGCCCGTGCAGGAGTGCCCCAGTTCGGCGAGGCGGATGGCGACCCGGCCGGTGCCGCAGCCGGCGTCCAGCACGCGCGAGCCCGGCGCCAGCAGCCCGGCGCAGAAGTGCGCCTCGCCGTGCACGTCGGTCCCCGACTCGGCCAACGCCGCGAACCGCGCGGCATAGCGCTCCCCCGCCTCGCCTCCGGTGAGCTCGCTCCACCGGTTCCCGCGTTCGTCCACCACCGCGCCGCCTTCCTGCCGGAGAGTCCCGCTCCGACGGTATCGGGCGCCCGCCGACACATCCGCCGCGCCGGTGCTAACGGGTCAGCATCACCAGGTTGCCGTCCGGGTCGCCGATCCAGGCGATGCGCTCGCCCCACGGGGTCTCGGCCGGTTCGGCGACCGCCTCGAACCCGTCGGCGCGCGCACGGGCGAACGCCTCGTCGACGTCGTCGACGTAGACGCACAGTTCGATCCGGTGCCCGGTCGCGGGACGCTGCGCACGTCCGTGCCAGGGCTGCGCGGAGACCGGGCCGAGCCCGATCTCGGACTCGCCGAGTGCCAGGGCCACGAACTGGGGCGGGCCCTCCTCGGGGAACCGGTAGGTCTCCACGCCGCCGAGCAGTTCGCGGTAGAACGCCAGCGACCGCTCGAGGTCGCCGCAGGACAGCATCGGAAAGAGCTTGTTCGCCACGCCTTGAGTCTGGCACTCGCCGGGCGGCGGTGGCGAGGGACGCCGCGGCGGAATGCCGGATCGCGCTCGCCTGCCTGAAGGAGTCGCCGCCGCACCCCGCCCGCCGGCCGCGGACCGCTCCCCCTGCCGCCTCGGCCTGCTCCGTCAGCGCCTGCCCGTGGGTGCGCTCGCACAGCCGACGCCGGCGTCGGCCGCGCCGCTCACCTCCGCCGTCTCCTGCGTGCCGGTCGCGGCGAGCGCGCCGAGCAGGTGGAGCTCCTCGGCGGCTTCGGTGGGCGGCTTCGGTTCCCGGGGCGGCGGTGGAGACGACGCCGTGGTGGGCACCGCCCGGGACCTCCAGGACGCCGGAGTCGAGCTTCCGCGCCGAGGGAGGCGCGTCGCGGCGGATCGCGGCGGCGGCACGCGCGCACGCGCGGGCGGGGAAGGCACTCAGGACCTCCGAGCGGCGAGGTCGCCGCCGGAGCCCTCCTCGCCGTCCCCGTCGTCCTTCTTGGCGCGGGGACGGGCGCGCAGGTGGGCGCGCTCTCCCTGGCGGCCGAAAAGGCTGAGGATCTCGACCGGCCCGGTGTCGGCGGCGCCGAACCAGTGCGGCACCCGCGTGTCGAACTCGGCGGCCTCGCCGGGCGACAGCACCAGGTCGTGCTCGCCCAGCACGAGCCGCAGCCGCCCGTTGAGCACGTACAGCCACTCATAGCCCTCGTGGGTCTGCGGGTCGGGCGTGCGGCGCCCGTCGCCGCCCGGGAGGATCAGCTTGTAGGCCTGGATGCCCCCGGAGCGGCGTGTCAGCGGGAGCATCGTCATGCCGCCGCGGGTCAGGGGCCGCATGTGGATGCGCGGGTCGCCGGTGGGCGGGGCGTCGACGAGCTCGTCGAGCGTGACGCCGTGCGCCTGGGCCAACGGCAGCAGCAGTTCCAGGGTGGGCCGCCGGGCCCCCGACTCCAGCCGCGACAGGGTGCTCACCGAGATGCCGGTGGCCGCCGACAGCTCGGCCAGCGTGGTCTCGCGCTGCCGCCGCAGCGCGCGCAGGCGGGGGCCGACCGCGTCCATCGTCTGGTCGAAGGCGTCGCTCATACCCCCGATTTTGCCATATCTGCAAAGAGGTTTGCCGTGCGGTCGGGTGCGGACGCATGCTCGTCGCAGGAGGTGATCCGCATGGAAGAGCAACTGCAGGACGGATACGACGTGGTGGTCGTCGGCGGCGGCGCGGCGGGCCTGAACGGGGCGCTGATGCTGGCGCGGTCGCGCCGGTCGGTGGCCGTGGTCGACGCGGGCGCGCCCCGCAACGCACCGGCCGCGGGTGTGCACGGGCTGCTGGCCCGCGACGGGATGGCGCCCGGCGAACTGCTGGAGCGCGGACGCGCCGAAGTGCGCCGCTACGGCGGGCACGTGGCCGAGGGAGAGGTCATCGGCGCCTGGCGGGACGGCGACGCCTTCACCGTGGGCCTGGCCGACGGCCGCGCGGTGCGGGCGCGCCGGATCCTGGTGGCCGCGGGGCTCGTCGACGAGCTTCCCGACATCCCGGGACTGGCCGAGCGGTGGGGCCGCGACGTGGTGCACTGCCCCTACTGCCACGGCTGGGAGGTGCGCGACCGCGCCATAGGCGTCCTGGCGACCGGCCCCGTGCCCATGGCCGTGCACCAGGCGCACCTGTTCCGCCAACTGAGCGCCAGCGTGGTGCTGCTGACCAACGGCCGGCCCGCGCCCACGGGCGACCAGGCCGAGGAGCTGGCGGCCCGCGGCATCCGCGTGGTCGAGGGCGAGGTCACGGCCGTCGAGGTCGCCGGCGACCACATCGCGGGCCTGCGGCTGGCCGACGGCACCCTGGTGGCCCGCGAGGCGGTCGCCGTCGCACCGCGCATGCGGGCGCGCGCCGGGTTCCTCGCGGGGCTGGGCCTGCACCCGGTCGAGCACGCCATGGGTGTCGGCGACCACATCCCCGCCGACGCCGAGGGCCGCACCGAGGTCGAGGGCGTCTGGGTGGCGGGCAACACCACCGACCTGGCCGCCCAGGTCGGCGCGGCCGCTGCCGCGGGCGCGGCGGCGGGAGCCCGCATCAACGCCGACCTGATCGCCGAGGACACCCGCGCGGCGCTGGCCGCCCACCGCGACCCGTTCTCGGCCGAGGCCCAGGCGCTGCTGAGCGGCCCGGCCTCGGGCGGGGACCGCCACGGGCGGGCGGGCTCCTCGGAGCCGTCGGGGCCCTCCGCCCCGGAGGAGCCCGGAGACCGCGAAAGCGTGTGAGAGCGATCGCGGACAGCGAGGGGACGGTGATCGGGGACCTCGACCGCCCCGTCTGAGATGGGCACGGTCGCGAGCACGGACGCTGAGGAGGTGACCGGGCGGGGGCTGGACGGGTCGGCCCCCGCCCGGTCGCGTCGCCGCCTCCGGAGGGAGGGCTCGCCCCCGTCGGCGCCAGTCGCCGGACGCCGGCTGCGACCACGGCGAACGCCGCAGGGTCCGCGCCGACGAGCGTGTCCCGCCCGAAGGCCGATGCTGGGCGCGGGTGTGCGCGACACTGTGGCCGCGTCCGTACGGGACTGAGGCGGCCTGCGGGAGGAGGGCGCGTTAGATCACCGTCGCATCACACAAGCCGCCCTCCGTGGCTCGCCGCGAGTCCAACACGTTCGGGTCCAACCGGGCCGTTCGACTGCGCGCCCGGAACGAGCGGTGCCATACTTGGTACTTCTTACCAGGGAGGGAAGGCAGTGACCGGAGCGACGGCGCCTGCACGGCCACTCGACGATCCTCGCTATACCACCCCGATATACCGGCGCAGCGAGGCCGCACAGCTCGTGGGAGTACGGACGAACACGTTCCGCAACTGGGCCAACGGATACACGATCAAGCGCCCCAGCGGCCGACGGACGGTGTCGGCTTCCTTGATCACCACCGACCCGACCGTGAGTGGCCGGAAGCCGAGCGTTCCCTTCGTCGGGGTCGCTGAGTCCTACGTCATCTCGGCATTCCGCGCCGCGGGTGTGTCGATGCAGCGCATCCGGTCGGCCGTCGAGGAGCTGGAGAGGCGGTTCGGTCTTCCGCAGGCGTTGGCCAGCGAGCGCCTCTACACCGATGGCGCGGAAGTCCTTTGGAACTACGGACAGCAGTCCGACGACCCCTACGACCAGAAGATCGTCGGTGGCCTGGTGGTTCTCCGGAATAACCAAGGCGTCTTCCGCGAGGTCATCAAGGGCTACCTCACCCAGGTCACCTACGAAGACGGTTGGGCCAAGCTCATCCGCCTCCCCCGATACGAGCGAGCCGATGTCACCGTCGATCCCCGCATCAACGGCGGTGCCCCCACCGTCGCGCGGCGCGGTATCCGGGTCGCTGACATCACCGACCGCTGGCGTGCCGGGGAGAGCGCTGACGACCTCGCCTACGACTACGAGCTCACCAAGACGGAGATCACGGCTGTTCTCCCGCACGCCGCATGAGAGCGAATGAACCCCTCCTCCCCCGACGGCCTGACGTTCTTCCTCGACCGGGGGCTCGGCTCCCGTATCGTCTCCGGCATCCTGCGCGACGCCGGCTGGCAGCTGGAGACCATGGACGAGCGCTACGGCAAGGGCTTTTCGCAGTGTGTGGAAGACGTCCAGTGGATCGAAGAGGCAACCCTCAAGGGTGACGTCCTGCTGTGCAAGGACCTCCGAATCGCGTCGAATCCGCTGGAAGCCCACTGCGTCTACATGAACAGCGCCCGCGTCTTCGGACTGGCCAACCGACATATGCAGGGTCCTCCGATGGCGCAATTGTTCCTGGACCGCGCGGCCGAGGTCTGCCGCATGGCCCACTGCGCCGACGGCCCCTATGTCGTCGCGATCAGCGATCAAGCCCTTCGCCGCCGCAAGCTGCACTTTCGGTAAGGATCTGTTACCCGAACGAAGCCGACTGCTCGCACGAACAGGCATCGAATGGGTGGGACAGGACAATGGCATCCGCCGTCTCGTGCATCAAAGCCGCCTCGGGCAGTGGCCACAGGAAATATCGTTCGCCGTGTCACCGACTGCTCAGGACCTCAGGACGGCCGCCTGAGCTTCGAGGACATGGACGTCTTCTACATCCCAGCACGAGCGAACTACGACCCGAGTGACCCGCAGCGCCGATGGGCCACAACCGAAACTCCCGGCACCAGCGCGTACGGTTCTATCTCGGTTCCTCCTATGACGGCCTGCGCGCTTGGGAGGTCGCCGACGCGTGAGGTGCCGCTGCGCCCGTGGCCTCTCATAGACGAGCAGGCCGACGTCATGACGGATAGCGCGGTCTATCATCCCGTACGCGCGGGCCGCGCGGGTGGGGCTCACAGCGGGGGCATGACCCCCAGGGCGGCCAGCAGCGCCGGTATGCCCACGAACACCCCGCCCAGCAGCAGCGGCGCGCCCAGAAAGCCCACTACGGCCACGCGCGCCCGTATGCGGTGGCGGCGGGTGTGGGACACCGCCAGAGTCCCGAAGCCGGCGGCGAACAGCAGGAAGAACAGCACATAGGCGACGGCGCCCGCGCCGATCCGGCCGGGGTCGCCGGTCATGCCCGTGGCCAGGCCCAGCGCCTGGACCACCGAGCCCAGCCCGTAGACGCCCAGGGTCGCGAACCCGGCCCAGCCCAGCACGGCCACGAGGGGCGCCGGCGCCCAGCGGCGCTCGGGCGCCACCGACAGCAGCGCCACCCCCGCGCCCACGATCTTCAGGCCCACCACCAGCCAGTTCATCACCGCCAGTCCGTCGGCGTAGTCGGCGTAGGCGCCGCCGGAGAAGCGGTCGGTGAGCTCGAATACGACGTTGACCAGCGCGAAGCCCACGCAG
Source organism: Streptomonospora arabica (assembly GCF_039531585.1). Classification (NCBI taxonomy): domain Bacteria; kingdom Bacillati; phylum Actinomycetota; class Actinomycetes; order Streptosporangiales; family Nocardiopsidaceae; genus Streptomonospora; species Streptomonospora arabica. Next base: position 234,643 of record NZ_BAAAQI010000006.1, read on the forward strand.
GCCAGGATCGTCAGCACCGCCGTCGCCGTGACGGCCCTGCCGGGCCGGGCGGGCGCGCTCGCGAAGGGTCCGGACGCTGAAGGGGAGATCGAGGATGCCATGGGTCGATTCGACCCCGCCGGGCCGCCGGCGCGGCACCCCCGCCCGGGGGAGATCCGGGGGCATCGGTCCCCCGCGAGTGGGGCCGCCGCCCGCGCCCCGGCCGCAGCCAGGGGCCCGCCACGGCGCCGCGGCCGGCGTCAGGGCAGGGGCCGGCTCACGGTCGAGGAGCGGCGGAACAGCCGGCTCAGCGACAGCGTGCCGTCGTAGGGCGTGTGCGCCCGCACCAGCAGTGAGCACGGCCGCAGCAGCACCAGCCCCACCAGCAAAAACACCGCCGCTCCCCAGGCCGCGCGGCGCTGGCCGTGCAGCCGGTAGGTGTGGGGCCAGGCCCGCAGGTAGGAGTACAGGTCGCGCACCGAGGCGCCGATGCGCCGCGCCGAAACCGGTACGCGCAACCGGTCCACGTAGCGCACGCGCAGCCCGAGCCGGTTCAGGTGCACCGCCAGGTCAAGGTCCTCCCACATCCCCGGTTCGGCGCAGGTGTGGCCGCGCACCGCGCTCCAGCACCCGCGGCTCAGCGCCATGTTGGAGCCCCACAGCATCGCGTGGCCCGACAGCAGCCGGTTCAGGCGGTGGCAGAAGAAGCGGTGGGCCGCCAGCCCCGCGCGGCGCAGCGGGATGTCGTAGAACCAGGACGGCCCGGTGACGGCGTCGGGGCGCACACCGGTGCGCGGGTCGGCGGCGAAGGCCTCGGCCAGCTGGGCCACCCACTCCGGGCCGACCATGGTGTCGGCGTCGATGCGCCCCAGCACGTCGCCGCCGGCCTCGTCGAAGCCCCGGTTGCGGGCGTGCACCGCACCCTGGCGGACCTCGCGCACCACCCGCACCCCGTACGCGCCGAACGCCTCGGCCACCTCGGCGGTGCGGTCGACGGAGTTGTTGTCGACGACGATGATCTCCTCGGCGGGCCTGCTCTGGCGCGCCAGCGCCTCCAGACAGCGGCCGAGCACCGCTTCCTCGTTGTAGGCCGGGACGATCACCGAAATCCTCACGGGAGTGCCTTGTCGTAGTCGGGAACGAGCGGGGCGCGCCCGGGCCGGCCGGCGGCGACCGGGCGCGGATGCGAACGCTGCCAGCCCGGTGTATCGGCTCCGGTCCAACCGGCGGTGTCGGCCAGGTGAAATCCCGCCCGGCCGGGGCTTGTACGCTGCGAGGCAAGCATGGCACGCGCCGCGGCGCCCTCGGGCGGACAGCGGAGTCGCTCCGCGCCGCGCGGGGCGCACGAGGCCGGGCGCAGGCACTGTAGCGCGATCACGCGTGCAACGGGAAGTCGCGGCACGCCGGGCTTCGGCGCTGCCCGCCGCAGCGGTCGCGGCCGCCCCGGCGCGAGGCGCGCAGCGGGCGCGCCGGGGTGAAAAACCGGTTCGCGAACCGCCCGCCGCCGCCTAGGCTCCGGCGCATGCGCGACCTCGCCCGCCTGCCAAAGACCCACCTGCACGTTCACCTGGAGAGCACGATCCGCCCCGCCACCCTGCGCGAGATCGCCGCGGCCAACGGGATCGAACCGCCCGAGGCGGCACCGGAGCGCTTCGCCGGGTTCCGCGCCTTCGCCGACCGGGGCGCCCGGGTGCGCTCCTGCCTGCGCGGCCCCGCAGACTTCGCCCGCATCGCCCGCGAGTTCGCCGCCGACGAGGCGGCCGACGGCACCCGCTACGCCGAGGTCACCTTCAGCGCCGCCGCCCACGGGGAGCGGCTGGGCGACGCGCGCATGCCGCTGGAGGCGGTGCTCTCGGGCCTCGCGCAGGGCGGCGCGGCCCACGGCCTGCACACCCGGCTCATCCTGGACCACTCCCGGCGGCGCCCGGTGCAGAGGGCCCGCCGCACGCTCGCCCTCGCGCTGGAGCATCCCGAGCACGTGGCCGCGATCGGGATGGCCGGCGAGGAGTCCTACCCGCTGGCGCCCTTCGCCGAGGTGCTGGACGAGGCCGCCCGCGCCGGGGTCGGTATCGTCCACCACGCGGGCGAGGCCGGGGGCGCCGCGTCGGTGGCCGAGGCTCTGGACACCGGCGCCCAGCGCATCGGCCACGGCCTCGGCGCGCTCGGCGACGCCGCGGTGGTCGAGCGCGTGCGGGCGCAGGGGGCCGCCCTGGAGGTGTGCTGCTCCTCCAACGTCGCGCTCGGGTTCGCCCCCAGCCTGGCGGAGCACCCGCTGCCGCGGCTGCGCGAGGCGGGCCTGGCGGTGACGCTCAACACCGATGTGCCCGACGTCGCCCGCACCTCGCTCACGCGCGAGTACGAGCGCGTGCGGGAGGCCTTCGGCTGCAGTGACGCGGAGATGGCCGCGTTCGCGCGCGCCGCGGTCGCCGCCTCCTTCGCTCCCGCGCAGGTCAAGCGCGGCATCGAGGCGGGTATCGGCACCTGGCTGGCCGCCCCGCCGGCGTAGGGCGCGGGCGGCGGGCTCGGCGTTTCGGGCCGCGGCCGATCGTGTGCGCTTCGCGGGCGGGCGTCGCCGCCCCCACGGACCGGCGTGCGGCCGGGAAGGCGTCGAGGCCGGCCGCCCGGCTGATCGGCGGCGCCCTCCGCGGCCTTGTCCACGGGCACGGCGGTCCGCCGCACACGACCTCGCCCCGCACCCGCGACAGGGATCAGGGCTGCCAGACCATGGTGCGCTGGTGCAGGCGGCGCCCGTCGTGGCGCAGCCCGGGCACGAGCGGGGCGGGCCCGTGCTCGGCGAAGCCCATGCGCCGGAAGAACCGCACGGCCCGGGTGTTCTCGACCAGCGTCTGCAGGTGGCAGCCGGGGGAACCGGACTCGGCCACCCGCTGCTGCCAGGTCCGCATCAGGCCTTCGGCGGCACCGGTGCCGCGTGCGGGCTCGGCGACGTTGATGTGCAGGTGGGAGGGCCAGCGCGGATCGTCGAACGTGCCGGCCGCCGGTCGGCGCAGCACGCCCGCCCAGGCCGTGTCGAGCAGGCTGCGGGCGAAGAAGGCGGCGGGGCCGGGCTTGAGGACCAGCCGGTGGGCGCGGATCGCCTCGGCCATGCGCTGCTCCTCGCTGGGGAAGGCGGCGCCGTCCAGGCAGCCGGCCAGGTAGCCCACGAGCGCGCCGCCGTCCTCGGCCACCAGCACCGACCCGGCGTCCAGGTCGATGTAGGGGGTCAGATACACCGCCGCCTCCGAGGGGGCGTGGCCCCACAGCGACTCGGTGGGGGCTCCCCGGCCGGCGTAGGCGGCCAGCGCCTCCAGCTCGGCGCGGTCCCCGGGCTCGAACGCGCGGATCCGCATGCGGCCTCCTCACAGAGCTGGGCGGACTGTTCCCCCATTACTGTATATCGGATAAACAGTAGAAGAGGGAAAATGGCCGGGCCGGCCGCCTGATGGCGTCGGCTGCGCCGCCCTTGGTGCGGTCGTGCGCGGGCGTGCGGGGTTCGATCACCGCCCATGCGGCACCGGAGAGGCCGGAGAGGAGGGCACCGGGGTTCAGCGGCCCCGGGATCGCTGCGATGGCACACCACGCGATCGTTTCCGGGGCCGTCCTCGTGCCGGCGCACACTCTCCCCCATCACTCAACCCGCACACCCGCACACCCGCACAGCCAGGAGTCTCCTACCCGCGCGGGGCCGGGGGGATGGGGTGGTTGGCGCGGATGCGGTCATCGGGGTCGTAGGCGGCCTTGACCCGGCGCAGACGCCGGTAGTCCGCAGGTGCGAAGCAGGACGCCACGTCCTCCGGCGCGGCCGGGCCGAAGCTGAAGTTCAGCGACCGCCCCACCGCCTGCCCCGCGACGGGGGCCAGCACCCGCCGGTGCAGGTCTGCGGCCTCCGCCTCGCCGCCCGACTCCACCGGCGACAGCACGGAGGCGAGGTAGGCGGCGCCCCGGTGGCCCACCGCCCCCGCCCCTTCCGGTTCCCGCGCCAGCGCGCCGCCGAGGTGGCGCAGCCCCACCACGCACATCAGCGGCGCATCGGGCCCGGCCCGGCGCACCAGCTCCTGCCCCGCCCCCTCCGTGAGCGAGTCCACCAGCAGGTTCTGCGACCGGTACCCGTGCGGGACCTCGGGCTCGTCGAAGACCGCCCCGGACTCGCTGTAGTCCAGCTCGCGCAGCGTGGAGCGCACCGGCTCCCCCGCCAGGGCGACCAGCTCCCGCGCCAGCCGGCGTCCCTGCTCGGCCGGCCCCGCGTGGCAGAGCCGCACCTGGGCGAGGTGGCGGCCGCGCATCCCCTCCGGCACCCCCGCCGCATCCGGCATCACCAGCAGCGTCACCGCCGAGGTCGTCTCCTCCGGCACCGAGCGCGTCCACCGCGACCAGGCCGCCACCGCATCGGGGCGCTCGGCGAGGTCGAAGTACAGTCCGCCGCCGAAGACCCGGCGTAGCCGAACCAGGCCGATCTCCAGCGCGGTGACCACGCCGAAGCTCCCCCCGCCGCCGCGCAGCGCCCAGAACAGCTCCTGCTCGCGCTCCGCGTCGGCCGTGCGCAGCCGCCCGTCGGCGGTCACCGCCTCCACCCGGCGCACCCGGTCGGCGGCGAACCCGTAGCGGCGGGCCAGCAGCCCCACACCGCCGCCCAGGGTGTAGGAGACCGCGCCGACCCCCGGCATGCTCCCCGACAGCGGCGCCAACCCATGTTCAGCCGCCGCTTCCACCACCCGGCCCCAGGTCGCGCCGGCCTCGACCCGGGCGGTGGCCGCGCCCGCGTCCACCTCGATCCCGGCCATGCCCCGGGTGCTCACCAGCACGCCGCCGCCCAGCGCCGACGCGCGCCCGTGCCCGGTGGCCTGGACGGCCACCGGCACACCGTCCTCCGCGGCCGCGCGCACCGCCGCCTGCACGTCGGCGGCTCCGGCGGCCTCCACCACCGCCCGGGGCCGGTGGGGCTCCAGCAACTGGTAGCCGGTGCACGCGCGGTCGTAGCCCTCGGCCCCGGGCCGGTGCACCGGCCCCGCGGTGCGCTCCTCCAACCGGTTCAGGTCCGTCTTCCGTGTGCTGTGCGTCGATTGCCTCATGGCCTCCACGCTTGCAGCCCTTGCGGCCGCAACCTGTCCGCAAGGGGTGCGATCCTGGACGGCATGCAGCACACCACCGGGCCCGCCTCCACCCGCCGGGCCATGCCGGGCCGCCTGCTGCGGCTGCTGTCGCTGCTCCAGAGCCGCCGCCAGTGGCAGGGCCCCGAGCTGGCCGACCGGCTCGGCATCAGCCGCCGCACCCTGCGCCGCGACGTCGAGCGGCTGCGGGAACTGGACTACGCCGTGCAGGCCACCACCGGAACCGCCGGCGGCTACCGGCTCGCCGGCGGCGGACGGGCCACCCCCGCACTGCTGCTCGACGACGACGAGGCGCTGGCCGCGGCTCTTGCCCTGGCCACCGCGGCCGCCGGCGCACCCGCCATCGCCGAGGGCGCCGCCCGCGCCCTGACCAAGCTGGAGGCGCTGCTGCCCGCCCGCCTTCGCCCGCACCTGGCCGCCCTGGGCGGCGCCGCCGCCGCGCTCCCCCACCGCGGCGCCGTGGACATCGACCCCGCCCGGCTGGCGCTGCTGGCCGGGTGCTGCCGCGACGGCGAACTGCTCGCCTTCGACTACCGCGACCGCCGCGGCGCCACGGGCCGCCGCCGCGTCGAGCCCCACCACGTGGTCACCGCCCAGGGCCGGTGGTACCTCATCGCCTACGATCCCGAACGCGCCGACTGGCGCACCTTCCGCGCCGACCGCATCGCCGACCCGCTGCCCACCCGGCGCCGCTTCACCCCGCGCCCGCTCCCCGCCGCCGGCCCCGCCGCGTTCCTGGCCCGCGCGATGGCCGAGGCCGACTACCCCCACACCGCCCGGCTGCGCGTCGACCTGCCCGCCGAGCAGGTGCGCTCCCGCCTGTTCCACACCGTGCCCGGCACCGTCGCCCCCGACGGCGACCACCGGTGCCGCGTGCGGCTCGCCGCGCACGCCCCCGAACTCGTCGTGCACTACGTCGCGGCGATCACCGCCCTGGGCGCCCCGGTCGACATCGACGCCTCCCCCGAGGTCGCCGAACGACTGCATAGCCTGGGGCGGCGCCTGGCCCGGTGACCCGCCCCCGCCGCACGCGCCCGCGCGCTGGTCCGCAGAACGAGCGCCTGCCCCCAAGCGGCGACCGGGTTCCACCGCCGCCTGTCGCAACCGACGCCCGCGTCCCACGACACCAGGAGGACACCATGGCCCGCGCCGTCCGCTTCTCCCGCTACGGCGGCCCCGACGTGCTCACCCTGGAGGAGGTCGCTCTCCCCGAGCCCGGACCCGGCCGGGTGCGGGTGCGCGTACGCGCCGCCGGGGTCAACCCCGCCGACTGGAAGATCCGCAGCGGCGCCTTCTCCGCCGACCCCGATCAGCCACCGCAGCAGCCCCAGGGCACCGGCCTGGACCTGGCCGGCACCGTCGAGGCCGCCGGCCCCGGCGTCACCGCCTGGAGCCCGGGACAGCACGTCTTCGGCAAGGCCCACGGCGGCGCCGCCGCCACCCACGCCCTGGCCCCCGCCGACGAGCTCGCGGCCAAGCCCGACTGGCTGTCGTTCGAACTGGCCGCCGCACTGCCGACGCCCGCCGAAACCGCCTACCGCGCGCTCGGCCTGGTGGGCATGGGCCCCGGCGGCGGCCAAGGCCAGACCGTGCTCATCCACGCCGTGGCCGGCGGCGTCGGCCTGATCGCCGCCCAGCTGGCGCGGGCCCGCGGCGCGGCGGTCGTGGGCACCGCCAGCACGCGCCACCACGCCTTCCTGCGCGAACTGGGCGTCACACCCGTCACCTACGGGCCCGGGCTGGAACAGCGGCTGCGCGAGGCGGCCCCCGAGGGTGTCGACGCGGTCGTGGACGCCTCCGGCCGCGGGGTGCTGGCGGTCTCGGTGGAGCTGGCCGGGTCCGCCGACCGGGTGGTCACCGTCGCCGACCCCGCGGCGGCCGAGCACGGCGTGCGCTTCTCCGGCGGCGGCGCCGACCGCGCCCCGCTGGAGAAGGTCTTCGCCGAGGTGCTGCCGCTGATCGAACAGGGCCGGCTGCGCCTGCCCGTCGAGCACACCTTCCCGCTGGAGGAGACCGCCCGGGCCCAGCGGCTCAGCGAGGAGGGCCACCTGCGCGGCAAGATCGTCATCACCGTCGGCGACTAGGACCCGCCGCACGCCGGCGGGCCGCCTTGGCTCGCAGTCGCGTCCGGGCGCGGCCGGCGTGGAGGCATGAACGGCGGGGCGGGGCTCGTCGTCCGCCACCCCGACCCGGGAGCCGACAGCGCCGGCAGGATCGCGCCCCCGGCCGCGGCCGGCGCCCGGCTCCGACGCGGGCGCGCGGGCGGGTGGACACCCGGCCCACCAGCGGGGGCCGCGCCCCGCGGCGCGGCCCCCGAGGCCCGACCCTCACGCGTCGGTGTCGGTGACCCGCCAGCGCTGGTTGTCGCCGGAGTTGGGCGCCCACACCGACACGGGGGCGCCGTCCTCGGTGGCCCGGCCGGAGACGTCGACGACCTCGCCGGTGGCGCGGTTGACGAAGGTCCAGGTCCCGTCGCCGGTGGTGGACATGGTCCACTGGGCCACCGCTGCGGCCCGGCCCCGTGCGGGTTCCAGCACCAGCCGGTCCCCGCGCACGGCCAGGCGCAGGCCCTCGGCCCCGTTGGTCAGCACGTAGCGTTCGCGGTTGCTGTGGCCCTCGGTCACCTGCGCGATGTCCCACAGCTGCGCGGGGTCGCCGGGCTCGACGGTGCGGATCACCGCGGAGCGGCCGTCGCCGGCGGCGGTGAGCGCCTTGCCGCTGTGCACGCCGGCGAGCCGGTAGTCGTGGCCGGGCCGGACGAGCGCGGCGTCGGCCGCCACACCCCGGACACCCTCGACCACGAAGGTGGTCACCGACTCGGCCGGCACGGTGAACGCGGCCGCGCCGTTCTCCACCGCGACGGGCTCCTTGCGCACCAGGGCGCCGTCGGCGCTGGTCACCACCGGGGTCATGGTGGCGCCGGAGGCGATGCGGCCGAACTTGGACAGGTCGAGTGTGACGGTGCGCGGCGCGGCGGTGTCGTTGACGTGCACGACCGCGGCGCCCTCGCCCGAGCCGCCGATCGCGGCGGCGCTGTCGGGGTCGTCGGTGGCCACCAGCCGGTCGCCGGGGCGGATGTGGTGGGTGAAGTTGCGCGCGGTGTCGAACTTGGTGTTGGTGCGGATCGGGCAGGTCTGGAGGGTGTCCTCGGCGGTGCAGCTGAAGGGGATCTGGATGCTGCCCCAGTTGCCTCCGGTGTCCGACTCGCCGCCGGGCGCCATGTTGTCGTAGTCCTCGACGGGCTGCCAGAAGACCCAGGCGTCGGGCTCCAGCTCGCGCAGGTCGTCGACCATGAGGCCGGCCAGGCCCAGACCGGTGTCCATGGTCGCGAAGTCCTGACCGCCGCCTCCCCAGCGCTTGCCGTCGGCCCAGTCGCCGCCGGTCTCGCTCATCCACAGGGGCGTCCCGGCGGCCTTGGCGATGTCGCGCACGCTCGTGCGGCCGCCGGTGCCGTAGGTGTGCACGTTGAGCTGTCCGACGAGCGCGCGCACGTCCTCGGAGTAGGCCTGCCAGTTGCGGGCGAACCGCTGGGGGTTGGTCTCGTCCATCGCGGAGACGGCGGCCCCGGTCTCGGCCTTCGACAGCTCCTCGACCAGGGCTCCGATGACCTGCTGCTGCAGCTCGGGGCCCATGTGGGCGCCCTCCTGGCGCCCGCCCACGGGTTCGCCGCCGGGGCCCAGCGTGGTACTCCAGTAGTCGGCGTTGGGCTCGTTGAAGGGGTCGACGGTTCCGACCTCGATGCTGTGGGCGCGCTCCAGCCTCGCGGCGACCCCGGCCATGTAGGCGGCGAAGTCGTCGACGGATCCGGGCTTGAGCTGGTCGGCTTCGGGGTCGAAGCCGCCGGAGACGTAGCCGCTCTCGGTCATGAACCACGGCGGGGAGTTGCTGAAGACCTCCCAGCGGTCGACGTCGCCCTTGATGCGCTCCACCCACCAGCGCTGGGTGGCGTCGGCGTCGGGGTTCCAGTCGCGGGGGTCCTCGGCGCTCCACCAGTCGGTGTCCTCGCGGGTGGTGCCCTGGGGTGCGTTCCACCAGCCTTCGACGGCGCCGCCGGGGCGCAGGTAGTCCGGCACGTCGGGGGCGTTGCCGCCGCCGGCGTTGTAGCGGGCGATGTTGAGGTTGAGCCCGTCCTCGCCGAAGACGCGGCGGGCCAGTTCCTCGCGGATGGGCTCGGGGTAGTCGCCGGTGGCGTTGGCGAACCACGCCAGGCTGGTGCCCCAGCCCTGGAACGGCCGGCCCTGGTAGGAGGGGTCGGGGGTGACGGTCGCGGCGGCGGGCTCCTCGGCGCCGGCGGGGGCGGCGGGCGCCGCCAGCAGGCAGCCGGCCGCCAGCGCGGCGGCCAGGGCGGCGCGGGGGCGCCGGTGCGGGCGGTATGCGGGCGCGGGGCGCTCGGCTGTCGCGTGCGGTGGGAGCGTCGTCATGGGGGTCCTCGCTCACGGTCCGACCGGAATGTTTACGCAAACATCGCGGAGCGTCGGGCCCGCCGGAGGTCATGTTTGCGTAAACATCGTGTGGCGCGATACTTGCACCGGCCCCGCAGAAGCGTCAAGGACGCCGGACGCCGCCGACCGGGTGGGCTAGCGTGGGTGCGGTGAACGAGGATGCGCGGCTGGGAGCGCCGATCGACGCGCGCAGCCTGTTCGGTGCCGAACGCGCCGCGCTGCTGGAACTGCTCGCCGGCCTGGACCCGGTCGGATGGCAGCGCCCGGCCCTGCCCGGCTGGCCCGCACCCGCGACGGCCGCGACACCGGCGCCGCGCCGCGCCCCGGCGAGGCCCTCGAAGCCTTCATCCCCCGCACCAACCGCGAATGGGTCGAGGCCGCCCGCCGCATCAGCCCGCCCCTGCTGGTGGAGGCCCTGGAGCTGACCGGCCGCCACATCGCGTCCCTGTGGGCCGGGTCCGACCCCGGCGCCCGCGGCACCGGGGTCAGCTGGGCGGGCGCCGACCCCGCGCCGCTGTGGCTGGACTGCGCCCGCGACCTGAGCGAGTACTGGACCCACCGCCAGCAGATCCGCCTCGCCCTGGGCCTGGCCGCCGAGGACACCGCCGAGACCGACCGCGCCGGGGTGCTGGCCACCGTCCTCGACACGTTCATGCGGGCGCTGCCCCACACCCTGCGCGACACCCCGGCCGCGGCCGGCGCCCGCGTCGAGGTGGCCGTGACCGGCCGCGCCGGCGGCACGTGGAGGGCCGCCGCCACCGGCGACGGCCGGTGGGCGATGGAGGAGCCCGGCGCCGGGGCGGGGGTGCCCGCCGCACGCGTGCAGTGGGACGCCCCCACGGCGTGGCGGCTGTGCGTGCGCGCCGTCGGTCCCGAAACGGCGCGCGAGCGGGCCCGCATGGACGGCGAGCGCCACCTGGCCGATGCGGTGCCGGATGGTGTCGATCGTCTACTGAGCCCGGCGCCCGGCTGCGGGCGGCCTCAGCCGTTGAGGGCGGCCAGCACCCGGGCGCGCATGGCGGGGCTGCCGGTGTGGCCGGCGTCGTCCACTACCACTAGGCGCGCATCGGGCCAGGCGCGCCGCAGCTGCCAGGCGGACTCCAGCGGCGATCCCAAATCCAGGCGGCCGTGGACCAGCACACCGGGGATGCCGGCCAGCCGGGGGGCGCCCGCCAGCAGGGCGCCCTCCTCCAGCCAGGCGGCGTTGGCGAAGTAGCGGGTGCAGATGCGCACGAACGCCGACCGGTCGCGATCGGGCCGCCCGCTGTAGGCGCGAGGGTCGCCCCGGTCCTCGTGCGCGACCACCGCGTCCTCCCAATCGGTCCAGGCGCGCGCGGCCGCGTCGCGCACCGCCGGGTCGGCATCCTCCATGCGGGCGGCGTAGGCGGCCACCACGCCGCCGTCCCCGGCCGCCTCGGGCACCGCGCCGCAAAAGCGCTCCCAGGCCTCGGGCAGGAACCGGCCCACTCCGCCGAACAGCCAGTCGACCTCGCGGCGGCGGGTCATGGTCACCCCGCACAGCACCATGCGGCGCACGGACCGGGGGTGGGCCTGGGCATAGGCCAGCGCCAGCGTCGACCCCCAGGAGGCGCCGTAGACCAGCCAGCGGTCGATGCCCAGGTGGGTGCGCAGGCGCTCGATGTCGGCGACGAGGCGGCCGGTGGTGTTGGCGCCGAGGTCGGTGCCGGGATCGGCGGCGTGGGGGCGGCTGCGCCCGCAGTTGCGCTGGTCCACCAGCACGACCCGGTGGCGGCGGGGGTCGAACATGCGGCGCTGCCCGGGCGTGCAGCCCGATCCGGGGCCGCCGTGCAGCACCAGTGCGGGAGCGGCGCCGGCGTCGCCGCAGGCCTCCCAGTAGAGGAGGTTGCCCTCGCCCACATCCAGCAGGCCGTGGACGTCGGGTTCGACGGGGGGATACACGGCCGCCCATCCTAGCCCGCCGCCGCCCGCCTGCCGGGGCCGCGGCCCGGCCGCGCCCGCGGGGGCGCCGCCGGACCGGACGGGCTCAGAACTCCTGGGGAATCATGATCCACAGCGCCAGGTAGATCACCACCTGGGGCCCGGGCAGCACGCACGAGATCACGAACAGCAGCCGCACCAGAAACGGCGACAAGCCGAACCGGCGCGCCAGACCTCCGCACACGCCGGCGATGACGTTGTCGCGGGTCCGCACCAGGCCGTTCGAAGCCATCGCTGGACCCTCCTCTCTTCGTCGAGTCCCCCGAGCCCCGCTCGGGCCCGCGGCCGTCGACTCAGCGCGCGGCGGTCCGGGCGGGGCATGCACACGCCCCCTACCCCGAACGCGCCTTCGGCCCACCTCGGCTGCGGGTGCCCGATGCCACAGGGCGGGTTTGCACCCGGACTCTGCGGTCAGCGGTCGGCGCAGACGCGCATGCTCCCGGGCGGCGGGCAGGGCCCGGCCCGGGAACGTCCAGGCACCGCAGCAGCGAAGGGGCACCGCCATGTCCGAGTTCTCCCGTGACCAGGCGCCGGCGGGCGACGAGAAGGACCGCCGGCTCGAGGGGGTCCGCGACGACTCCGACAAAGCGCTGACCACCAACACCGGCGTCGCCGTCGACGACACCGACAACTCCCTCAGCGCCGGGGAGCGCGGCCCCACGCTGATGGAGGACTTCCACTTCCGCGAGAAGATCACCCACTTCGACCACGAGCGCATCCCCGAGCGGGTCGTGCACGCCCGCGGCGCCGGCGCCTACGGCTACTTCCAGGTCTACGAGTCGATGGCGCGCTACACCCGCGCCGACTTCCTGACCGACCCCGGCCTGCGCACACCGGTGTTCGTGCGCTTCTCCACCGTGGCCGGCTCGCGCGGCTCGGCCGACACCGTGCGCGACGTGCGCGGCTTCGCCACCAAGTTCTACACCCGCGAAGGCAACTACGACCTGGTCGGCAACAACATGCCGGTGTTCTTCATCCAGGACGGGATCAAGTTCCCCGACTTCGTGCACGCCGTCAAACCCGAGCCCCACAACGAGATCCCCCAGGCCCAGTCGGCCCACGACACCCTGTGGGACTTCGTCGGGCTGCAGCCGGAGACGCTGCACATGATGATGTGGCTGATGAGCGACCGCGCCCTCCCCCGCAGCTACCGCATGATGCAGGGCTTCGGCGTGCACACCTTCCGCCTGGTCAACGAGCGCGGCGAGGGCACCTTCGTCAAGTTCCACTGGAAGCCGCTGCTGGGCACGCACTCGCTGGTCTGGGACGAGACCCAGAAGATCGGCGGCAAGGACCCCGACTTCAACCGGCGCGACCTGTGGGAGGCCATCGAGTCCGGCCAGTACCCCGAGTACGAGCTGGGGATGCAGCTGGTGCCCGAGTCCCAGGAGCACGCCTTCGACTTCGACCTGCTCGACCCCACCAAGATCATCCCCGAGGAGCTGGTCCCGGTCACACCGGTGGGCAGGATGGTCCTCAACCGCAACCCGGACAACTTCTTCGCCGAGACCGAGCAGATCGCCTTCCACACCGCCAACGTGGTGCCCGGCATCGACTTCACCAACGACCCGCTGCTGCAGGCCCGCAACTTCTCCTACCTCGACACCCAGCTGATCCGGCTTGGCGGGCCCAACTTCCAGCAGCTGCCGGTCAACCGGCCGGTGGCCGAGGTCAGCAACAACCAGCGCGACGGCTTCGGCCAGCACACCGTCCACCGGGGACGCACCAGCTACTTCCCGAACTCGCTCGGCAGCGGCTGCCCCTACCTGGGCGAGGCGCCCTACACCCACTACCAGGAGCGCGTGGACGGCGCCAAGATCCGCAAGCGCAGCGAGAGCTTCAAGGACCACTACAGCCAGGCGACGCTGTTCCTCAACAGCCTCGCCGGCTGGGAGCGCGAGCACCTCACCTCGGCCTTCCAGTTCGAGCTGGGCAAGTGCGAGACAGCGGCGGTGCGCGAACGCGTGGTCGCCCACCTCAACCGCATCGACCACACCCTGGCCCGCGCGGTCGCCGTCGGCATCGGCGTCGATCCGCCCGCCGCCGAGGAGGTCGCCAACCACGGCCGCTCCTCGCCGGCGCTCAGCCAGGCCAACGCGCCCACCGACAGCGTCTTCTCGCGCCGCATCGCGGTCCTGGCCGAGGAGGGCGTCAACGCCGCGGAGGTGACGCGCTTCCGCGAGGCCATGGCCGAGCGCGGCGCGGCGGTGGAGGTGCTGGCGCCCGACGACGGCAGCGTCGCCGGCACCGACGGCGCCCGGCTCGCCGTCGACCGGGCCATGCACACCATGTCCTCGGTGCTCTACGACGCGGTGGTCGTGGCCGGCGGGGCCCGGTGCGCGGCCGCCCTGGCCGAGGACGGGCTGGCGCTGAACTACGTCGCCGAGGCCTTCAAGCACGCCAAACCGGTCGCGGGCCTGCACGAGGGCGTGGGCGTGCTGGAGGCCGCGCCCCTGCCGCGGCTGCGCCTGGCCGGCGACGGCGACGCGGCGGCGGTGGTCGACCAGGGGGTCGTCACCCACCGCGGCGGCGACCCCGAGGAGTTCTACCGCGCCTTCGCCGGGGTCCTGGCCGGCCACCGGGTCTGGGACCGCGACACCGCGCGCGTGCCGGCCTGAGGCCGCGCCGCGGCCGGCGGGCCGCGGCGCGCAGCAGGTGCGGGGGCGGGCACCGGTGCCCGCCCCCGCGTTCGTGCCCGGCCGGCGCCGCACCGGGCGGCGGGGCGGGGCCCTCAGCCCGCGTCGCCGGGTCCGAAGCGCTCGGCCATGGCCTCGGCATCCAGCGCCGCCTCGTTGAGCTCGTTGAGGCTGTACCAGTTGCCGAAGGGGTCGCGAAAGACCGCCTCGACGCCGTAGGGCACCTCGTGCGGCTCCTGCAGGAACTCCACGCCCCGCGCACGGTAGGCGGCGTAGGTGGCGCGGCAGTCGTCGGTGTTCCAGGCGCCCGCGCTCAGCGCGCCCTGGGCCACCAGCCCGCGGATCGTGCGGGCGGTCTCCTCGTCGTGCATCGGCGGCCCGGGCGCGGACAGGCTCAGCTGGAAGACGGGATCGGCCGGCGGGCCCACCGTCAGCCACCGCATCCCGTCGTCCATCATCAGGTCGAAGCGCTGCTCGAACCCGAGCTTGTCCAGGAAGAACCGCTTGGCCTCGTCGTAGTCGAACACGAACACGCTCGCCACACCCAGTCTGGTGATCACGGACTGCCCCTATCTGTGCGCTGGAAGTGTGCTGCCTCGGCTCGACGCTAGCCCGCCCCGGCCGCTTCGGCCCGCTCCGCGCGCACCGTGTCGGCGCGGCTCGGCGCAGAGGCGCCTAGCCGCGGCTCGCGGCTTCGGCCGCCAGCTCGAACCAGACGGTGTGGCCGCGCGGGTCGGGCGGGGCGGTGGTGCCGCAGTCGCCCTCGCACAGCGCGGCGACGAAGCCCAGGCCGCGGCCGTTCTCGGCGGCGCCGTCGCCCATCAGGGAGGCGTCGATGCGGGGGCGGGTGGGCCGGCCCGGCCGCGGCCCCAGGTCGGCGACCTCCACGCGCACCCGGCGGCTGTCCTGCCACAGCCGGGCGGTGAACGTGCCGCCGGGCAGCCCGGAGCCGGAGTGGCGCACCGCGTTGGTGGCGAGCTCGCTGGCGCAGACCAGCAGGTCGTCGAGGAGGCCGGCGGAGTGGTCGAAGGCGCCGCGGCGCAGGCACCGGGCGATCCAGTCGCGCATCGCGCCCACACTGGCGGCCTGCCCGGCGAAGGTGAGGGCGTGGTCGGGTTCGGGCTGCTGCGGCGGTCTGGTGGAGGGGCGGGGCGGGGAGGCGGCCTGCGGGACTGCGGTCATGTGGTGCACGGTTGAAGCTCCCCCCGGTTTCGCCGACACGCGGGGGCCGCTGCGCGCACCCGCGGGCCCGCACCGCGCCACCCCCGTGAACCCGTGGTGCGCTGGCCGTTTCCTCCCCGTCGGCCCGCGCCGGGCTCGGCATCCAATATCACCCAGGCGCTGCGGGCGTGCAAGCGCTATGGCCCAACTCGGTCGGTCTCGCCCCGCCGGTTCCGCGCGGTCCGCGGGCGCGGCTAGGCTCGAACCTCAACCAGGCTTGAAGTCGTGTGAGGGGAGGCGGCGATGACGGTCGGGCCGTCGTGGAAGGCCAAGGAGCTCACGGTGGGACAGCTCGCCCAGCGCAGCGGGGTGGCGGTCTCGGCGCTGCACTTCTACGAGCGCAAGGGGCTGATCACCAGCCGCCGCACCGCCGGCAACCAGCGCCGCTACCGCCGCGACACGCTGCGCCGGGTCGCCTTCGTCCGCGTCGCCCAGCGGGTCGGCATCCCGCTGGCCGACATCGCCGAGGCGCTGGCCACCCTGCCCGAGGCGCGCACGCCCACGCGCGAGGACTGGGCCCGGCTGTCGCAGCTGTGGCGCGACCGGCTGCAGGAGCGCATCAACCAGTTGGAGCGGCTGCGCGACGACCTGACCGACTGCATCGGCTGCGGCTGCCTGTCGCTGGAGCGCTGCGTGCTGTCCAACCCCCACGACCGCCTCGCCGCCCAGGGGCCGGGCCCGCGCCGGCTGCTGACCCCCGAGGCCCGGGAGGGCGGGCCGGCGGCCGCCGAGGCCGGGCAGGCGTGCCCCTGAGCGCCGCCGCCTCCGGTGCGGCGCGCGAGCCGGCGCCGCCCGGTGCTCAGCCGCGCCCGCGCAGCGGCTCCAGCTCCTGGGCCGAGCGGATGCGGCGCAGCGCCGCCGGCCCGGGGCCCGGCGGCCGGGTGAACACCCGCACCATCACCCCGCCGCCGTCCAGTCCGGCGCCCACCCAGGCGTGGTCGCTGCTCAGCACGGTGAAGGCGTGTTCGCGCCCGTCCAGGGCGACGGCGGCGGCCGACCAGGCGGCGTCCCCGCCCAGCGCGAAGGAGTCGGCGCCGGCGGGGTCGCGGGAGCGCCGCTCCATCAGCTCGCGCTCGGCGCAGAAGGCCCGCAGCCGCTGATCGGTGTCGCCGCCGCCGAAGCGGCGGCTGGCGATCTCCAGGTCGGGGCCGGTGTCGGGGCCCTCGGGGGTGGAGCCGAAGTCGATCACGGCCTTGAGCAGCCCGGGACCGTCGGGGTCGAGGGTGGTGGAGCTGACGCGGCCGCGCCGGGACTCGCCGACGGGGGCGTAGAGCGCCAGCCCCGCCAGGATGGTCTCGAGGGTGAGGTCCTGGTCCACGTGGCGGCCTTCCCGGTTGCGTGCGCTGGTCCGGGCCCGATTCTAGGCGCGGCGGGCGGGCGGTGGCGCCGAGCGCGCCCGGCCTGCGGGGCCCGGACCGCGCTTTCGGGGCCCCGGGCCCGCGACCGGCCGGGGAACGCGCCGCGCGGCGGCGCGGGCGGGCCCCCTCTGCCGCTGCCGCGGGAGACCGCACGCGGCGCCTTCTGCGCCCTTCCGGCCGCCGCGGGTCCCGCCATCGCCGAGGCCCCCATCGGGCGGAACGGGCCTTGGGCCGCGCCCGCCGCCGCGGGCGCCGGCGGGCGCGGGCCGGTGCGCCACGACCCTTCCAATGATCATTGTCATGGTCTAGGCTCGGGCCCCATCCGGCGGACCCGCCCCCGTCCCGCAAGGAGCAGCCGACCATGCCCACGCCCGCCCCCCGGCAGCACCTGCCCGTGCACTCGGCCGACGGCACCCGCCTGCACACCGAGATCCACGGCCCGCCCCAGGCGCCCCCCGTCGTGCTGGCCCACGGCTGGGCGTGCTCGACCCGCCTGTGGCACCCCCTCATCGCCGAACTGGGCGACCGGCTGCGCCTGGTCTGCTACGACCAGCGCGGCCACGGCCGCAGCCAGGTGCCGCGCGCCGGCGGCTACAGCACCTCGGCCCTGGCCGACGACCTGCTCGCCGTCGCCGAGGCCGCACTGGAGCCCGGTGAGCGCGCGGTCTTCGCCGGCCACAGCATGGGCGCCATGACCCTGATGGCCGCCGCCGACCGGCCCCGCTTCGCCGCCCGCGCCGCCGCCGCGCTGCTGGCCAGCACCGGCCCCAGCGACCTGCCCCGCTCCTCGCGGGTCTTCCCCGGCGCCGCCCGCTTCCCCCGGGCCGGGCGGCTGGCCCACCGCGCGATGCTCACCGCGCCGCTGCCGCTGGGCCCGCGCACCCGGCTGAGCCGGGCGGCCCTGCGCTACGCCACCATGGCCGCCGACGCGCCGCCCGACATGGTCGAGGTGTGCGCCGAGATGGTCCACGCCGTGGCGCCGACGCCCCGCGCCCGCTGGGGCCGCGTCCTGGCCGGCATCGACCTCGACCGCGCACTGGCCCGGCTGGAGGCGCCCACCCGGATCGTGGCCGGCTCCGCCGACCGGCTCACCCCCCTCGCCCACGCCCGCCGCATGGCCCGCCTGCTGCCCGACTGCCGCGGCCTGCTCGAACTCGACGGCATCGGGCACATGACCCCGCTGGAGTCGCCCGCCCCGCTGGCCCGGGCCCTGGCCGAGCTCGCCGATACCCACCTCGCCCCCCGGCCCCGCCAGGAGAGCGCATGAGCCCGCGCCGCCCCCGCCTGTCCGGACGGGTCGCCGTTGTCACCGGCGCGGCCCGCGGCCTGGGCCGCCTGCTGGCGCTGCGCCTGGCCCGCGAGGGCGCCACCCTGGTCCTGGTCGGGCTGGAACCGGAGGAGCTGGAGGCCGTCGCCGCCGAGTGCGGGCCCGCGGCCGCCGCGTTCGAGGCCGACGTCACCGACGCGGCGGCGCTGGCCGCGGCCGCCGAGCAGGCCGAGCAGCGCTTCGGCCGCATCGACGTGGTCGTGGCCAACGCCGGCATCGCCGCCGGCGGCCCCTTCACCGACATCCCCGCCGCCGCCTTCGACCGCGTCGTGGAGGTCAACCTGCTGGGATCCGTCGCCACCGCCCGCGCGTTCCTGCCCGCCCTCCAGCGCAGCCGCGGCTACCTGCTGCAGGTCGCCTCGCTGGCCGCGCTCACCCCGGCCCCGCTGATGGGCGCCTACTGCGCCGCCAAGTCCGGCGTGGAGGCCTTCGCCCACTGCCTGGCCCCCGAGCAGGCCGGCCACGGCGTGGGGGTGGGGGTGGCCTACCTCAGTTGGACCGACACCGACATGGTGCGCGGCGCCGACAGCGACGCCGCTCTGCGCGCGCTGCGCGCGCGCCTGCCCTGGCCGATGAACCGCACCTACGCGCCCGAGCCGGCCGTGGAGCGGCTGGTGGAGGGCATCGCCCGCCGCCGCGCCCACGTCTACGGCCAGCCCTGGCTGCGCGCCGTGCAGGGGCTGCGCGGCGTCCTGCCGGTGGTGATCGGCGCCGCCGCGCCGCGCGAGATCGCGCGGCTGAGCGAGCACCTGGCGGCCACCCGCCACAGCCGGGCCGCGGCGGTGGGCGCCGGCGGCACCGCCGACCTGCGCGCCCGCGCCGCCCGCCGCACCGGCTGAGCCCCGCCTTCGGACCGGCGCGCGGGTGGCGGCCGGGCCGGGGCGCGGGTCGTCAGTGCGTCCAGGGCGGGCTGATCCAGGCGCCCTCGGCGGTCACCGCGCGCAGCCCGGTGCTCGTGGCCACCCACGCCGCGCCCGTGCCGGTGCCCGGGTTGGCCACGTTCAGCCGGCTGCCGGCGCCCACCACGGCCGCGTCGCCCGGCTCCAGGCGCCAGGTGTCCCCGTCCACGCTCAGCTCCAGGACGCCCTCCAGGCCCAGGAACACCTCCTCGCGGGTGATGGCGTGCACGGCGCCGGCCGCGCCCGCCGGCACCTCCAGGCGCCAGGCGCACAGCTCACCCGAGCCCTGGGAGGGCGCGGCGTAGGAGACGAAGGCGACGCCGTGCATACGGTGCGTGCGCGCCTGGGCGCGGGTGATCAGGGGCATGGGCGGCCTCCAAATAGACAAGTAGCTTGACCATGTGGGGTCAATGGTCAGGCAGCCTGTCCGCAATGTCAAGATGGGCCCATGGCCGACACCGACCACCTGGCCCTGACCGCCCTGCTGCTCTCCGCCTCCACCGCCCTGACCGAGGCCATCGACGCCGGCGTGCACGAGGCCGGATTCACCGACCTGCGCCCCGCACACGGGTTCGCCTTCACCCGCCTGGCCCCCCACGGCGCCACCACCGCCCAGCTCGCCGCCCACCTGGGCATGACCAAGCAGGCCGCCGCCCAGCTCGTCGACGAACTGCACCGCAACGGCTACGTCACCCGCGGCCCCCACCCCGACGACGCCCGCGCCCGCCTCGTCGAACTCACCGCCAAGGGCCGCGCCGCCACCCGCGCCGCCGACGACGCCGCCGCCCGCGCCGCGGCCGCCTGGCAGGAGCGCATCGGCCCCGACCGCATGGCCCGGCTGCGCGCCGACTTGGCCGCCCTCGCCGCACCCGGGCACCTCCGCCCCGCCTGGTGAGGCGGCGCACCGCTCAGTCCCGGCGGCGCACCGGATGGTCCTCGGGCACCTCCACCACGCACACCGCCAACCCGTCCGGATCCTCCAGCCACATCTCGACCAGCCCCCACGGCTCGCGCCGGGGCTCGCGCACGATCGCCGCGCCGCGCGCGGCCAGCTCCCCGCGCGCCCGCGCGACGTCGGGCACCTGCAGCCACAGCTGGACCGCCCCCGGCGCGGGCGCCCGCTCACTGCCGCCCGACAGCTCCAAGAACCCCCCGCCCAAGAAGAACACGGTCCCGTACTCGCCGCCGCCCGTGGCGAACTCCCGGTAGATCGCCAGCCCCACCACGTCGCGGTAGAAGGCGCGGCTGCGCTCCAGGTCGGTGGGGTGGATCAGGACGCGGCTGCTGAGGACGTTGACCATGGGCCGAACCTACCCGCCGCCACCCGCGGCCTCACCGCACGACGATGTCGGCGCCCGCGACCCGGCCGGACACGACCTCCACGCCCTCCACCCGCCCGCGGTCGCCACCGCAGCGCGCCGCGATCGTGTAGGTGGCCTCCGGCAGCGCCCAGAAGTAGCGCCCCTCGGCGTCGCTGATCACCGCCGTGTCGGGGACCGGCGGCGCCCACGCCGACGTGGCCCGCGCCTCCAGCAGGCAGTGCGCCCCCGGCGCGCCCTCCACCCGCACCACCCGACCGCGCACCCCCGTGCTCCGGTCGGAGCGCACCTGCTCCGCCTGGCCGGGCCGCGCCTCGCCGCCGGCCGGGCCCGAGGGCTGCGCCCCGAGCCCGCAGCCGCCCAGCGCCGCCACGGCCACCAGCACGACCGGTCCCGCCACCGCACCTGCGCGCATCGACGGCCCCCTCCCGGGATCGCGCCTGGCACCCGCGGGCCGCGCCCCGCGCGCACCGCCCCCGCCCCCGAACCCGGCGCAACCGCCCACCGGCCGCCGGATACGGCGCTACGCACATATCTGCCCAGGCCAGGGCCGAATACCACATCCCGTCGGAGGCCGCACCGCCCCCGGCGCACCCCCACCCCCGCCGAAAAAGGGCCAATCCGCCCGGATTGGCCCCCTCGCGCCCCGCCGCAGACCCCCGCTCACCGGCCACCGGCCCCCCACACCCCCAAGGCGCCGGAGCCCGCCCGGCACCGCAGACCCCGCCCACCGCGCTAGCCTGGCCCCCGTGAGAGAGCTCGACAGCACCACCCACGCCCTGGCCGAGCTCCTGTGGGACTTCCACACCCGCCCCGCCGCCGACGCAGGCACCGGCAACGACCTGGTCCTCGTCCTGGGCAGCCACGACCTGCGCGTCGCCGAACACGCCGCCCGCCTCTTCCAGGACGGCGCCGCGCCCCTGCTGGTCTTCAGCGGCGACCGCGGCCGGCGCACCGGCGGCGACGGCCCCGCCCCGCGCTGGCCCGAGTCCGAAGCCGCCACCTTCGCCCGCGCCGCCCGCGCCACCGCGCCCATCCCCCGCGACGCCGTGCTGCTGGAGACCCGCGCCACCAACACCGCCGAGAACTTCCACCTGGCCCGCGACCTCGCCGCCACCGCCGCACCCCGGCCCCGCCGCGCCGTCGTCACCGCCAAGCCCTACATGGCCCGCCGCGCCCTGGCCACCGCCGCCGTGCACTGGCCCGGCCCCGAATGGACCTTCAGCTGCTTCGGCGGCGGCTACCGCGCCTACACCACACCCGAGCACAGCCCCGCCGAGCTGGTCGACTTCCTCGTCGGCGACCTGCAGCGGCTCGCGGTCTACGCCCGCCGCGGCTGGAGCGCACCCGTGGACGTGCCCGACCGGGTGTGGCAGGCGGGCGAGCGCCTGTGCGAGCGCGGCTTCACCGGCCACCTCGTGCCCGGCGAGAGCCTGCGCCCCGCACCCCAGGAGCCCGGAGCCGGCGCCTGACCCGCGGCCCCGCCCCGGACCCGGCCGCGCCCGGGCGCCGCCTAGGAGCCCGCGCCGCCCGCCGCCAGCCGCTCGGCGTTGGCCCGGCGCCGCTCCAGCACCTCCGCGCGCATCTCCTCCATCCGCCGCAGCACCTTGCGCCGCGTGCGCTTGGCCAACCGGTCGATGTACAACCGCCCCACAGTGTGGTCGGTCTCGTGCTGCAGGCACCGCGCGAAGTAGCCGCTGCCGGCGATCTCCACCGGCCGGCCCTCGCGGTCGAACCCGCGCACCAGCGCGTACTCGGGCCGGGCCAGCTCCGCATGGGGACCCGGCACCGACAGGCACCCCTCGTCCTCCAGCGCCAGCACCCCGCCCTCGGCCTCGCGCTCGGCCGCCACCGGGTTGCACACGTGGCCCACATGGCGCACCCCGTCGTCGTCGGGGCAGTCGTAGACGAACACCCGCAGGTCCACCCCCACCTGGTTCGCCGCCAACCCCACACCCTCGGCCGCATACATCGACGCGAACATGTCGTCGATCAGCGCCGCCAGCGCGGGCGTGGCGAACTCGGCGTCACCGACCCACCGGCACGGCCGGTGCAGCACCTCGGCCCCCACCTCGGTGATGTCGCGCACCCGGCCCCGCAGCGCCTCCGGCGCCAACTCCGGATAGGACTCCACGGGCGCTCCCTGCAGGCGCACCCGCGCCCGGTCGCCGTCGCGCTGCGCGGCCGAGGACTCAGACATCGCTGGACTCGCTCTTTCCTGCTGTGGCGGACACACACCCCGCACCCACCGGGGCAACGCACGCAAAATAGCACAAAGTCGCAGGTCAGACCGACCGAGTCACCACCGCACCGCCCCAGGGCCCAACGCCCCAGCTCAGCGGGTCCGCCTCACCGCCACCAGCCGCCGCCCTCGCCCAAACACCGCACCAGGTAGTCCCGCAGCGACACCGCCACCAGCCGCCGACGGTCCGTCTCGTGGTCCCACACCACGATCCCCGGCCCGTAGTCGGTGTGCACCCACGCGAACTGCGGCCCCATGTCGCTGTCACCGAAGAACACCAGATCGTGGAACGGCGCATACAGCTCCACATAGTCCGGCTCGGCCCGCATCGCCAGGTTGTCCTCCACCACCCGCTGCGCCGGCCACACCACAGCGTCGCCGTACTCGTTGGACACCCCGTCGCACTCGGCGAACAACGACGCCAGCTCGAACGGCACCGGCAGCCCCAACTCCTTCTCGATCAGGGCGACGGTCGCCGCGTCCGCCGGCGCGGCCGGCTCGGCCATCGGGTACAGCTCAACGATCAGTTCACGCCACACACCCAGAATCATCACAGGTTGCGGCATTGCACGGGAAACCGGAGCCCGCGAGTCCCCCGATTCGTCCCCGCGATCCCGCCCCGCCGGAATATCGCCCCACCCCACCGCCGTTACACCCACCGCGGGAGCCGGTGCGGTAGAAAGTGTCCCCCGGGCTCCATACAACGCCTTCGCGGAATACCGCGTCCGCTCGGCGCCGCACGCGCCGAACCCGGACGGACTTTCGGAGCCGCGTTGTGCCCCGCGCCGTGAGGCGACCGCCGCACCGGCTCCCGCACCCAGCACACCGGCGCCCCCGCGCCCCGCCCCACCGGCGGGCGCGGGGGCGCTCGCATGTCCGGCCCGGCCTCCGCCCCACCCCGCACCCATCCGACCGCATCACCCGAGATCGTCCCGAAAACGCCCGTCTTCGCAGGTGCGTGCCCTACCACCCCACCACGCGGCTCAATGGGCCCAACAAGGCCCGCGACCAGCCAGGAGAGCCCGTGCCCACCACACACGCCCTGCGCGCCCTCACCGCCGCCACCGCACTCACCCTCGCCGCCACACCCACCGCCGCCCACGCCCGACCCGACTACCCCGGCCACACCACCAGCCACTACATCACCGCCACCGGCACCCCCCGCGACACCGCCTACGCCGACGACGCCGGCTGCGCGGCCGCCGCAACCGGCCAGAACGGCCTGCGCATCCTCTTCCTCGGCACCCAGGAACACCCCGACCGGCTCCGCCACCCCGGCACCACCGCCCACACCACCACCCCCCGCATCCCCGCCGGCGACACCATCGACATCGCCGCCGCCTACGCCGCCGGCTTCACCCGCTGCAACGACTCCGGCACCACCGCCCACCTCGCCCTCGGCGTCAACAACAAGGACGACGGCGGCATCACCGGCCGCCGCGCCGGCCGCCAATGGGCCCGCATCGTCGACGCCGCCGCCGACCGCGCCGACACCGCCGACGTCACCGTCACCGGCGCCGTCGACGCCGAACCCTCCTGGTCCAGCCCCGCCTGGGCCCGCGCCTGGGTCGACGCCTACACCGCCACCACCGACCGCCGCCTCTACGCCGCCAACTCCGCCGGCGGCTGCCCCACCCCCGGCCAAAGCACCACCGCCTGCAACAACGGCTGGACCCTCGACGACATCCACCACCTCGCCACCGGCGCCGCCCCCACCGTCCACGCCCTGCCCCAGATCTACCGCACCGACGGCATCCAGGCCCGCCAATGGGCCCACGTCTCCGCCTGGGGCCTCCGCCACCGCGACCAGCCCCTGCGCGCCGCCGGCGCCCTGTCCCAACACACCGCCTGCACCCAGCGCGGCGGCTGCGCCCGCACCCACAACACCCCCCGCGACGCCTGGACACAGCTGCGCGACGCCCTCGACGACCACCCCACCGCACCCACCCCCCGGCTGCCCTACGCCTCCGACATGCGCTGGCCCTGACACCCACCCACACACCACCGACGCCCGCACCCGCCGCACGCCACAATGGAACGGAGGCCCCACCCGCCACCGCACCGCCCCGAAGGACCCGCCATGGCCCGACCCCACTACCGGCCCCACACCCGCTTCACCCTGCTGGTGTGGTCACCGCTGCTCACCGCACACGCCGCAGCCGGGGTCCTGCTGCTGGCCCTGAGCCTGGCCGCCGCCGCCCTCTGCGCCATCTGGGTCGGCGTGCCCCTCCTGGCCGCCCTCACCCGGCTGCTGCGCGGCCACGCCCACACCCACCGCCGCATCCTCGCCCACCTGCTCACCAACGGCGCCGTCCCCGCCCCCGCCTACCGGCCCCTGCCCGACACCCGCCTGAGCACCCAGGTCAGCACCCTGCTCACCGACCCCGCCACCCGCCGCGACTACATCTGGCTCGCCGCCAACAGCACCGCCGGCCTCGCCCTCGCCGCCCTGCCCGCCGTCCTCCTCACCCACGGCGTCCTCGCCCTCGCCCACACCTACACCTGGCGCTACAACCCCGGCATCTACGCCCTCCAACCCGTCACCACCCAAGCCGAAGCCTGGCCCTCCCTGATCACCGGCGCCCTCCTGCTCACCCTCGCCTACCTCCTCGCCCCCGCCGCCATCCACACCTACGCCCGCCTCAACCGCCGCCTGCTCGCCCCCACCGAACACGACCGCCTCACCGCCCGCGTCGCCCACCTCGCCACCAGCCGCGCCCACACCATCGACGCCCAGGCCTCCGAAGTCCGCCGCATCGAACGCGACCTCCACGACGGCGCCCAAGCCCGCCTCGTCGCCCTCGGCATGAGCCTGAGCCTCGCCGAAGAGATGCTCACCCACGACCCCCGCACCGCCCAGACCCTGCTCACCGAAGCCCGCGAAACCACCCGCCAAGCCCTCACCGAACTCCGCGACCTCGTCCGCGGCATCCACCCGCCCGTCCTCGTCGAACGCGGACTCGACGGCGCCGTCCGCGCCCTCGCCCTCACCCACCACATCCCCGTCACCGTCGACATAGACCTGCCCGGACGACCCCCCGGCCCCGTCGAGTCCGCCGCCTACTTCGCCGTCGCCGAACTCCTCACCAACACCGCCAAACACGCCGCCGCCACCCGCGCCTGGGTCCGCATCAACCACGGCCACGACCGCCTCGTCATCACCGTCGGCGACGACGGCCGCGGCGGCCTCGACCCCCGAGCCGGAACCGGCCTCACCGGCATCCGCCGCCGCCTCGCCGCATTCGATGGCACCATGAACACCACCAGCCCCACCGGCGGCCCCACCATCGCCACCATGGAACTGCCGTGCTCACTCGACCACGACACCCCCAAACCCGCCCGGACCGCCGACCCCGACCTCCCCCACCCGCACCAGTAAGGACCCCGCCGTGCGCGTCGTCATCGCCGAAGACCTCGCCCTGCTCCGCGACGGACTCATCCGCCTGCTCGAAGCACACGACTGCACCGTCCTCGCCGCCGTCGACAACGGGCCCGACCTGCACAAAGCCCTCACCGAACACCGGCCCGACGTCGCCGTCGTCGACGTGCGCCTACCCCCCACCTTCACCGACGAAGGCCTCCAAGCCGCCATCAGCGCCCGCCAAAGCCTGCCCGGCCTGCCCATCCTCGTGCTCTCCCAGCACGTCGAGCAGCTCTACGCCCGCGAACTGCTCTCCGACGACCGCGGCGCCGTCGGCTACCTCCTCAAAGACCGGGTCTTCGACATCGGCCAGTTCCTCGACGCCATCAACCGCGTCGCCGCCGGCGGCACCGCCATGGACCCCGCCGTCATCTCCCAACTCCTGGCCAAACACACCGACGCCAGCCCCCTGGCCCAACTCACCGCACGCGAACGCGAAGTCCTCGCCGAAATGGCCGAAGGCCGCTCCAACTCCGCCATCGCCGGCCGGCTCTTCATCACCGAAAAAGCCGTCAGCAAGCACATCAACAGCATCTTCACCAAACTCGACCTGCCGCCCTCCACCGACGACAGCCGCCGCGTCCGCGCCGTGCTCGCCTACCTCAACCAGTGACGGGCGCTCACTCGCCCCGCGGCGCCTCACGACTGCGGTACAGCCCCTCGATCTCCTCGGCGAACGCCCGCAGCACCGCATCGCGCCGCAGACTCCCATCGCCCAACACCAGGCCCCCCGACGCCGTGAACTCCTCGGCCAGCACATGGAAGGCCCGCACCGCCCACTCCACCGGCACCGCCTGATTGGCCGCCACCACCGCCGACCGGACCTCCGCCCCCAGATCCGCATCGGCCGCCAACTCCGCCCGCGTCATCGACAACGGCCGGTTGTTCACCAACCGCCAGTACTCCGCCTGGTCGGCCGCCAACGTCACCAGCGCACTCGCATACGGCCGCCCCTGCCAGACCACCATCGCCTGCGACACCAGCGGATGCGCACACGCCCGCTGCTCCCACACCCCCACATAATCCACCTCGGCCCCGGCCCCGCCCCCGGCCGACACCGCCGGAACCGCCGCCTCACGCGCCCGCACCCGCTCATACGTCGCCTGCGCCCGCAACCGCCGACCCACCACCACAAACCCCGCATCGTCCAGATCGCCGGCCGCACCCGAGGCCAGCCACCCCTCCCACACCGCAGACCGCCCCGCCTGCTCATCACCCCAATAGCCCGCGAACAACTGCGGACCCCGCACACACAACTCCCCCTCACCCGACGGCTGCACCGACACCCCGGCCAGCGCCCGGCCCGCCGTCCCCGCACGCCGATGCTCCGGCGACCCCGCCGCCGCGACCCCACCGACCTCCGGAACCCCCCACACCTGCACCAGCGGCACCCCCGCACCGTTGAAGAACCCGTCCAGCTCCTCCGACAGCCCGCCCGCACACACCACCAGCCGCACGTGCCCGCCCAACGCCTCACGCACCCGGCCGTACACCCACTCGTACATCGCACGCGACACCCGCCGCAACGCACCCTTGCGCTGCGCCCGGTCGAACTCCACCGCCAGATCCACCGCCACCTTGAACCGGTCCACCTGGTCCCAGCCGTTCGGCGGAGCCGACGACCGCACCGCCGCCATCACCCGCTCCATCAACCACGGCCGACACACCAGCACCCGCGGCGCGAACTCCCGCATCTGCCGGCGCATCCGCGGACCCCGCCCCACGAACCCCACCGGCGCACGCACCAGCGCACACGCCACCACACCCGCAAGCGCCCCCGGCTCCCACAACCCCAGCTCCATCAGCACCCGGCCCGCACCGCCGTCATCCCGGCGCCGGCCCTCCCCCGCCGAAGCGAACCGCTCCACCAGCGACTCCGCCGCAGCCAGCACACCGCCGTGCGTCAACACCACACCCCGCACACGCAGCGCCGTGCTCATCGGATACACCAGAGCCGCCACATCCGACCCCGACTGCTCCTCACGCCTGAACCGCACCGCCGTGGAATCCATGTACGCGCCCGGACGCGCGATCCCCTCCAGACCGCCCTCATCCAACCGCCACACCCGCACCAGATCCGTCAGCTCACGCCCCAGCACCCCCACCGCATCCGCATGGACACCGTCCTCCAGCACCACCGCCGCCGGATCGCAGTCACGCAGCACATACGACAACCGCTCCCGCGACACCTGCGGCGGCACACACACCACCACGGCCCGCACCACCCAGGTCGCCAGCACCACCAGCGCGCACTCCACCCCCGGGCGCGCCACCACCACGACCCGGTCGCCCGCACCGACACCGACCCCGATCAGGCCCTTGGCCACCGCCCCCACCTGCGACGAGAACTCCCGGCTCGACAACGCACTCCACGCCGAACCCTCAGCGTCCAACCCCAGCAGGACCTCGTCGCGCCCGGGACCATCAGCCCAGTGGTACGGCACGTCACCCAGACCGCGCAGCCGCACCCGCCCGACAGCACCATCCGACGACCCCGCCATCAACGACCACTCCTCACAGCCGGTGGGGGAACCGGCGACACCGCCCCGAGCGTGCGCGCCTCGCGCGAGCGTGCCCTACTGTGCACGCAACCCTCACCTCACGGCAACCCGTCCCCCCACCCGCCCTCCGCTACCATGCCCCGCGCACACGAAGAGGCCCCGGCCGACTACCGACCGAGGCCCCCAATCACCGCGTCATCCCACCTCAGGACGCAGATCGCACCGCCCACCGGGCCGACACCGCGAACACCCCGCCGGCCAGCAGCCCCACCGACCCCATCACCACCGCCATGCTCGCCAGACTCGCCTCACCCGAAGCCGTCCACCCCGCCAACGACGACAACCCCCCGCCCAACGCGAACTGCAGCGAACCCATCAGCGCCGAAGCCGTACCCGCCACCGCCGACGACTGCGACGAGATCGCCAGCATCGTCGCATTGGGCATCACGAACCCCACACTGAACATCATCACGAAGAACACCGACGTCAGCGCCACCAGCGCCCACGGGCCCGACACCCCGCCCAGCGCCAGCGCACCCAGCACCCCCACCGCCGCCAGCGCACCGCACAACCCCGCCGCCAGCCGCCGCGACGTATCCACCCGGCCGATCAGAAACCCGTTCACCTGCGTCCCGAGCATCAACCCCGCAGTGTTGACCGCGAACATCAGCGCGAACGCCTGCTGCGACGCCCCGAACCGGCTCTGCGACACGAACGAGAACGACGACACATAGGTGAACATCATCGCGAACACAAGCCCCAGCGTCAGCGCCGGACCCACGAACCGCACGTCACGCACCAGCGACCACACCGTCCGCGCCAGCGGCACCGCCCCGAACGGCCGCCGCACCGACCGCGGCAGCGTCTCCGGCAGCGCGAAGAACACCACCACCAGGCTCACCAGCGACACCGCACCCAGCAGCACGAAACTCACCTGCCACGGCCCGAACCGCAGCAACTGCGCACCCAGCACCGGCCCCAGCAGCGGAGCCAGACCCGTCACCAGCATCAGCCGCGAGAAGAACCGCGCGGCCTCGTCACCCTCGAACACGTCGCGCACCACCGCACGCGCGATCACCGCACCCGAAGCCCCCGCCACCCCCTGCACGAACCGCAACGCCACCAGCACCGGCACCGACGGCACCAGAGCACACGCGAACGACGCGAGCGTGAACAGCGCGAACCCGATCAGCAGCGGCCGGCGCCGCCCCACAGCATCGCTCAGCGGCCCGATCACCAGCTGACCCAGCGACAACCCCAGCATGATCGCCGTCAGCGTCAACTGGATCTGCGCCTGCGGCGCGTTCAGATCCGCCGCGATATCGGGAAACGCCGGCAGGTACAGGTCGGTCGCCAGCGGCCCCGTCGCCGTCAGAGTGCCCAGCACCAGCACCAGCAGCGCGAACGACCGCCGCGGTAGAGGCCCCGGCTCCCGGCGCAGCCACCCCGCCGACTTCGGCTCCGCGGATAACCGGCTCTGCGACACCAGACAACCCTCCAACCCATCCGACGACCCGACCACCTACCGAGTCATATCGCGGCACCGCACCGACACGCCACCACAAAAACCAACGCCGGGCCCGCCCCCGGCGCATCCCCCCACCGCACACCCCGCACGGCGATCCGGCGTGAACTCCCTCACCCAGACCGCTTAGTTAGCATAACTAAAAGCACGCACGGACCGCCCCGCCCACACCAACCCACTCGCCCCACCGACCCCGCCGCCCTACGGAACCGGCGCCGCCGCCTCCTGCGCACCGACAGCGACCACCTCAACGCACACACCAGCGCCTGAGCAGCCGCACCACCGCCCCCACGCGCGAACACCGCGCACCGCGCCTCACAGCACCAGCCGCCCCACCAACCGCTCCAGCTCACCCGCCGGATCACGCGTCAACCCCGTATGGATCGCCCCCGGCTGCACGATCGTGCTCCGCGGCGCCGTCAACCACCGGAACCGCCGCCCCGAGTCCTCGTCCCGCGCCGGCCCGGCACCCGCACCGCCCCGGCACACCAGCTCCACCGCCTCCAGCGCCCGCGCCACACCCGTCACGTCCACACCCGGATCCAGCGCCCGCAACCGCTCCTCGTCCAGCACGCACCGCGCACCCAAGAACCGCCGCGCACGGCAGTACACGATCACCCCGGCATTGACCTGCTCACCCCGCTCCAAGCGCGGAACCACACGCACCAGCGCGTACTCGAACACATCCCGATCCACCAGCACGCCCGACGCCCCGCCGCTCACCGCCGCACCTCCGGCAGCCACGAACGCTCACCGGCCCGCGCCAGCAGATGAGCCACATACGCGTCCCGCACCTCCGCAGCCGAACCGAATCCCGGCTCATCCACCAACCAGTCGTCCGGAACCAAATCCGCAACCCCACGCAACGACTCCTCCGTGACCAACGGCGCCAACTCCGCGTCCGCCGCCGCGAGATCCGGCTCCACCGGCAGCATCACGTGATCATCCGCGTCATAGGACCGCGACACCGCCCGCTCCGCGCCGCGCCAGTTGTGATGGAAGATCAGCGTCGCACCGTGATCGATCAGGTACGGCCTCCCGTGCCACACCAGCATGTTCGGATTCCGCCACGTCCGATCCACGTTCCCCACCAGTGCGTCGAACCACAGCACCCGGCCCGCGAACCCCGGATCCACCTCGAACACCAGCGGATCGAAGCCCACAGCACCCGGCAGGAAGTCCATTCCCAGATTCAAACCGTCACTGGCCTTCAACAACTCCTGAACCTCGGGATCGGGCTCACTGCGCCCGATCACCGCATCCACCCGAACCAGGGCCAGCACCGGCACCGGCAGCCCCAACGTCCGCGCCAACTCCCCCGCGATCACCTCGGAGACCAGCGACTTGCGGCCCTGCCCCGCCCCCACGAACTTCACCACGTACATACCGCAGTCGTCCGCCTCCACCAGCCCGGGAAGCGAACCGCCCTCCCGAAGCGGAAGGACATACCGCGTCGCCGAAATCTCCTCTAGCACCCCGTCAGCATACGAGGAGGCGACCGCGATACCGTTTCACGCATGCGGCTCAGCGACGACACCGAATTCAGCGAGCACGTCTCCCACACCCTGGCCGGAATCAACGGAGTCCAGGCCGTCGCACTCGGCGGCTCCCGCGCCACCGGAACCCACACCACCGACAGCGACTGGGACTTCGCCGTCTACTACCGCCACCGCTTCGACCCCGAGGACCTGCGCGCCGTCGGCTGGCCGGGCGAGGTCTCCGAGATCGGCGGCTGGGGAGGCGGCGTGTTCAACGGCGGCGCCTGGCTGGAGATCGACGGACGAAGCGTCGACATCCACTTCCGCGACCTCGACGACGTCGAATACCGCATCGCCGAGGCCCGCAAGGGACGGTTCGACGTCGAGCTCCTGCCCTTCCACCGCGCCGGGATCCCCACCTACCTCGTCGTCGCCGAACTCGCCCTCGACGAAGTCCTGCACGGAGAGCTGCCCCGCCCGGAGTTCCCCGAGGAACTGCGCCGCCTGGCCCCGGAGCGCTGGTGGACCCAGGCGAAGTTCGAGCTCGCCTACGGACGCAGCGCCTACGCCCAGCGCGGCAACCTCACCGGCACCGCCGGGGCCGTCGCCACCGCGGCGACCCAGGCCGCCCACGCGGTGATGGCCGCCCGCGCCACCTGGGTCACCAACGAGAAGCGGCTGCTCGAACGCGCCGGCCTGCGCCACGCCGACGACGTCCTCGCCGGGCTCGACACCGAGCCCGCCACCCTCATGGCGGCCGTCGACGCCACCAACCAGCTTCTGGAGAAGGCGGTCACCGAAGCGACCGACGGCTGACACGGGAGGCGTGCCGCGCGAAGCCGCTCGGCACGGCGGGGAGCGGCTGCGCTTCACGTCCCAATAGCGGGTGCGGCGTAGCCGCTCGTTAGTGTTTGCGACGCTTCTTCATTAAAAAAATAGGCACCTTTACAACGTAGATTTATTCGAGACCGCAACGGCCTGGCGCGGGTCGCCCGCGTACCGACGGATCCGCTCCCGGAATCGGTCCGTCCCGCGCGCACCGCGAGGTCGTCGCCGCCTCCCCCACTCCCCTGCGCTCCGCCTGCGCAGCCGGTCCCCTCGCCCGGCGCGCCCGGGATCTCAACCGCGCCGGCGCAGGTACTCCTCCAGTTGGGCCGCCCCGGTGAGCATCGCCCGCCCGCGGTCGGACAGCCGGCGGTGCCAGTCGTGCAGCGTGGCCTCCAGCGGCTCAAGCCCGCCGGCCGACCGCACCTGCTCGATCAGCGGGGCGATCTGCTCCAGCAGGTAGTCGCCCCTCCTCAGCTGGCGGACCAGCCGCGCGTCGCGTACGTCGCCCTCGTCGTAGACGCGGTAGCCGGTCAGCGGGTCGCGGCGCGGGCGCACCAGACCGGCGCGCTCCCACTGGCGCAGCGTGGCGGGCCGGATGCCGAGGCTGCCCGCCAGCGGCCCGATGAACGTGCCGCCCGACCCGGAGACCGCACGGGGCCCGCCCGCCGCGCCGGGCTCCAGGTCGCGCAGGGCGCTCTCCACGGCCTGGAGGGTCCGGCGGTCCTCGAGCAGTCGGGCGTGGCTCTCGTCGAGAAGGCGGAACGCCTCATCGGCCGCACTCTCGTTCACCGCCCGCATGATCGACGCCGCCGCCTGGTGGCCGTGGCCGGGCACCAGGGCCAGGAACGCGCGCAGGGCCTGGGCGTGCAACGGGGTGTAGACGCGGTAGCCGCTGGGCGTGCGAGCGGCGGCCGGAAGGATGCCGTCCTGCTCGTAGTTGCGGACCGCCTGCGTGGACAGACCGTGCCCGCGCGCCAGGTCGACCGGCCTGAGTCGATCTGCGTTTTGAAGGTTTTTCGCCATCGTCCTGCCAGTGTCGCGATAAAGTTTCAACCGAAAGTTCAACGATACCGTTGAGGTATGGTTGATTGCTCCAAAGACACCGCACCTGCCGTCGAGGCGTCCGCCGTGATGGCGCAGCTTGCGGCCCGGCCGCGGCTGCTCGCGCTGGGCGAGCCCACCCACGGCGAGGACACCCTCCTCGACATGCGCAACGGCCTCTTCCGACAGCTCGTCGAGGAGGAGGGCTACCGGACGATCGCGCTCGAGAGCGACTGCATGAAGGGCCTGGTCGTGGACGACTACGTCGCCTCGGGCGTCGGCACCCTCGACGAGGCCATGGAGCGCGGATTCAGCCACGGGTTCGGCGCCTCCGCGGCCAACCGCGAACTCGTGGGCTGGATGCGCGCCTACAACGACGGCCGGCCCGCATCCGAGCGCCTGCGCTTCGCCGGTTTCGACGGTCCGCTGGAGATCAGCGGCGCCGCGAGCCCCCGTCAGGCCCTCACCGCACTCCACGGCTACCTCGCAGCCCGGGTGGACGCGGATCTGCTCCCCTGCACGGCGGAAACGCTCGGCCGCCTGCTCGGCACCGACGACCAGTGGTGTGACACCGCCGCGATGACGGACCCGGCCCGGTCCGCGGGGCGCTCGGCCGAGGCCGAACGGCTGCGTCTGCTCGCAGACGACCTCGCGGCCCTGCTCGGCGAGCAGACGCCGCACCTGATCTCGGCGACATCGCGGGACGCGTGGGAGCGGGCGCGCCTGTACGCGCGCACCGCGACCGGCCTGCTGCGCTACCACGCGTGGATGGCCGACACCTCACCGGGCCGCATGACGCGGCTGGTGGGCCTGCGCGACCGGATCATGGCCGACAACCTCCTGGCCGCCGCCGAACGGGGCCCGACCCTCGTCCACGCCCACAACCTCCATCTCCAGCGGAACAAGAGCGCGATGCGGATGGGCGGCCTGCCGCTGGAGTGGTGGAGCGCCGGCGCGCTCGTGAGCGCCCGCCTCGGCGAGGAGTACGCCTTCCTGGCCACGGCGCTCGGCACGATCCGGCACCAGGGGGTCGAGACCCCGCCGCCGGACACCGTCGAAGGCCTCCTGTACGCGCTCCCGGGGGACCACTGCGTCCTCGGCGCCGCCCGGCTGGCGGCCACCCTCGGCTACACGCGGCCCGCTCGCCGCGTGTCCCCCTACTACGGCTACTTCCCCGTCGACCCCGCCCATCTCGACGGCAACGACGGGATCGTGTTCGTCAAGGACGTCCCGCGGAGTTAGGCCCTGTTCAAGGAGGTGCCGTTGGGAGGCCGCGCAGCCATGTGTCGATCACGGCGCTCTGGACCGCGGCCTCGTAGCGCAGGGCGAGCTCGTCGTAGCGCGTGGCCACCGCGGGGACCTGTTTGAGCGGCCCCGCGCCGCACTCCACCGCGTGGCGGTCCCGCTCGGCCCGGGCGTCGAAGGCGGGCGGACGGCCGCCGGCCGGTTCCCGGGCCTTGCGGTGGGCCCGCCGGTCGGCGGGTTCGGCGATGGTCGCGGGGATCCTCCCGCGCCGCAGGCAGGCGCGGATGCCCCGGGAGGAGTAGGCCATATCGGCCGGCACCCGGTCGGGCCGGGCGCGTCCTCGTCCGTCGGCAGGGGCCCCGCCCCGGCTCCTTCCCCGGCCGTGCGGAGCAGCAGCGGTCCTCATCGCCGCCCCGCGGCGGAGAAGCGGCGCTTCGCGCCCCGGGCGCGGGGCGCACCCGAGTGCGCCGCCCGCAACGGACAGAGCCGTCAACAGCGCCCTAAGCAGCGTCGCCGCTCCGTACCACCGGGCCGCTCGGGCGAGCGGGAGGCTGCACCCGCCGGCGCCCCGGCCGGCTGGGGGGGTCTTCCGCGATGCCGCGCGGTTCCGCAGGCACGGTCAAAGCCGGGAGCCTGAGCGAGTTGGGGTGGGTCGCAGTCGCAGGGGGTGGCATGCCGCGTTGTGGTGAGCTCACCTGGGGTTGGCTTCCTCTACACCCACCTTTACAACGTAGATTACTTCTGTGAAAACCCGTTGCGCCGCGCCTGAGCCCGCGCATAGCCTCATACGCACTATGGGAGCCTTCCACGCCATCGTCGACCGCCGGAGCACGGTCCGGTGGTCCGCGGCGCTGCTCGTGCGCCGTCCCCGCCGGTCCGCGTCCCCGGACCGGTCGACACACACGCTCGGCTGAACGACCGCCGAGCCCTTCGCCGCCGCGCTGACAGCGCGCCGCGCCGGCGCGTCCGCGCGCCTTCTCCGCATCCCGGTCCGGGGCCCGCCACCTGTCCTGATCTCCATCGGACGGGCGGCCCGGCCCCCGCGCTCGCCGCCGCCGTGCGGCCGTTCCGTGCTGTGCCCGCCGCCCGTCCCGTCCGCCGGCCCCCCGGGCCGGCTGGAGCGGAACGCCCCATGGCACGAAACCGGCACGTGCGACCGGCCGGCACCGACGGCCCGCGCCGCGGCACCGGCCCCGTCCCCGCGCGGCAGCGCCGCCGCGCCTACTCGCAGAACTTCCTCATCGACACCGGCGTCGCCCGCCGCGTGGTGCGCGCATCCGGTGTCGGCCCCGGCGACGACGTCGTCGAGGTCGGCGCCGGAGAGGGCATGCTGACCCGGTACCTTGCGCCGGCCTGCGGCCGGCTCACCGCCTACGAGATCGATCCGCGCCTGGCCGAAGCGCTGCGCTTGCGGTTCGCCTCGACCGTGCGCGTCGTCCCGACCGACTTCCGCCGCGCCCGAGCGCCCCGGGAGCCGTTCCACGTGGTGGGCAACATCCCCTACTCCGCCACGGCCGGCATCGTGCGCTGGTGTTTGGCGGCGTCCGGGTTCCCGGCCGCCTCCGGCAGCGACACCGGGCGGCCCGCCCTCGTCTCGGCCACGCTGATCACCCAACTGGAGTACGCGCGCAAGCGCACCGGCGGCTTCGGGCGCTGGAGCCGGCTGACCGTGCACACCTGGCCCCTCACCGCCTGGTCCACGGCCGGACGCGTGCCCCGCGACCGCTTCCGGCCCGTGCCCGGCGTCGACTCGGCGATCCTGCGGCTGGTCCGCCGTCCCCGTCCGCTGGTGCCGCGCAGTGAGCTGGAATCCTACCGGGAGCTGGTGGACCTGGGGTTCTCCGGCGTCGGGGGCAGCCTTCGGGCGTCGCTGCTGCGCGCCCATCCCGCGCGGCGGGTGGACTCCGCGCTCTCGGCCGCCGGCGTCGCGCGCTCGGCGCTGGTCGCCGAGGTCTCCCCCGACGGGTGGATCCTGCTGCACACGCGCCTGAACGGACGGGCGGCGCACCCGGGCGCCCGCTGAGCCGGCGGCCGACCCGGTGCGCCGCCGGGCTCGCCGGGCCCGTCGCACCCGGGCGGTAACGTCTGCGGTGCCGAGACGCGTAAGGAGGGGCGGGCGTGCTGATCCTGCATGGCCGGTGGCGGACCGCGGCGCCCGGCCGCCGGGCCGGTGCCGTGCTCTGGGCCGAGGACGGCGCCCTCCCCTCCCCCGCCGCCGGGCCCCGCCCCGCGTCCCCGGCACCCGACCACCCTTTCGCCGCATCGGCGGAGCGGCTGCTCGCGGCCGCGGCCGCGCTCGCCGGCGGCGCCGCGGCGGCCGACTGCGACACCGGTACGGCGGAACTGCACTTGCCCGCATCGGACGGCGCTCCCCTGCGCTCCACGGCGTCGGGCACGCACGGGCGGCCCACTCCCCCGCCCGGCGCCGACGACGCGGACGCGGACGAGGCCGCAAGGTGGGGCACCTGGCGGGTGCCCTGGCTGCAGTTGCCCGCCGCGCACGCACCCCCGCTGCTCGCGGCCCTGCGCTCGGCCCCGGCGGGCGGCGTGCCGAGCGGCGGCGACGCGGTCGCCGCCGGCCCGGGCCCGGCCCACCTCGCCGCCGTCGACGCCTTCGCGGAACGGCTGCTGGACGCCG
Source organism: Streptomonospora arabica (assembly GCF_039531585.1). Lineage (NCBI taxonomy): Bacteria > Bacillati > Actinomycetota > Actinomycetes > Streptosporangiales > Nocardiopsidaceae > Streptomonospora > Streptomonospora arabica. Next base: position 271,807 of record NZ_BAAAQI010000006.1, read on the forward strand.
GCCGGCTGCTGCCGCGCCTGGTGGGCGAACCGCCGCGGGCGCTCTGGCGGCCGGTGCTCACCGAGGCGGACACCGAGCACTTCGCCGCACTGGTGGCGGCGCTGCCGCCGTCGGCCGCCGACGACGCCCAGCCGGCGCGCACCGCCGTCTACCGGGCCCTGGGCGACCTGCTGGACGCCCGGGCCCGCTCCCGGTTGGCGGGACCGGCCGAGCAGGGAGGCCACCGGCTGACCGCCGCGCTCACCGGCGACGACGCCCGGTTGCGGCCCGGCGGCGACACCGCCGACCGCCGCCTGGCCGCCCGGCTGAGCGCCTGGCACACCGCGGCCCAGCGCGAGGCCGCCGCGGCCCGGCTGGTGTTCCGCCTGGTCGAGCCCGATCCCGAGGACCGAGCGAGCGCGGCGGGCCGCGAGGAGTGGCGGGTCGAGTTCTGGGTGCAGTCCGGCGCCGACCCCAGCCTGCAGGTCTCCCTCGCGGCGCTGTGGCTGGGCGAGGGCGCCGACCGCCTGCCGCTCGGCGTCGAGTCGGACATGCTGGCCGACCTCGACCGGGCCGCACGCCTCTACCCCGCGCTGCGCGAGGTCCTGACCGAACCGGCGCCGGCCGCGCTGACCCTGGACACCGGCCGGGCGTACGCCTTCATCCGCGACACCGCCCCGCGGCTGAGCGCCGCCGGGTTCGCCGTGGTGCTGCCCGCGTGGTCGGGCCGCACCTCCCTCGCACTGCACCTGACCGCTCGCGAACGCCCCGGAGGGGGCGGAATCGGCGCCTCCGACCTGCTGGACTTCTCCCTGGAGGCCGTCTGCGACGGCGAGCCCGTCGACACCGCCGAGCTCGCCGAGCTCGCCCGGCTCAAGCAGCCCCTGGTGCGGCTGCGCGGACGCTGGGTCGAGGTCGATCCCGCCCACCTGCGCACCGCGCTGGCCTACCTGCGCCGGCGCGGCAGCGGCACCATGCGCCGTGAGGAGGCGCTGCGCCTGCTCGTGTCGCCGACCGCCGCCCCGCTGCCGGTGGCCGACGTCGACGCCGACGGCGCCCTGGGCGAGCTGCTCAGCGCCGGAACCGACTCCCGTATGGCGCCGCTGGAGCCGCCCGAGGGCTTCACGGGCAAGCTGCGCCCTTACCAGAGCCGCGGCGCGGCGTGGCTGCGCTTCCTCGGCGAGCTGGGCCTGGGTGCGGTGCTGGCCGACGACATGGGGCTGGGCAAGACCGTGCAGCTCCTGGCCGTGCTGGCCGACGAGCGCCGTGCCGGAGCGGCCGAGCGCCCCGGTCCGACGCTGCTGGTCTGCCCGGTGTCGCTGGTGGGCAACTGGCAGCGGGAGAGCGCCGGGTTCGCCCCCGCGCTGGCGGTGCACGTCCACCACGGCCCCGCTCGCCTGCACGGCAACGCGCTGGCCCGGGCCGCGGGCACTGCCGACCTGGTGGTGACCACCTACGGGACGGTGCTGCGCGACGCCGACGAGCTCGCCGCCATGCCCTGGCACCGGGTGGTCTGCGACGAGGCCCAGGCGCTGAAGAACTCCGGCACGCGCCAGGCCGCGGCGGTGCGGCAACTGCCGGCGCGCACGCGCATCGCCCTGACGGGCACCCCGGTCGAGAACAACCTGGACGAGCTGTGGTCGGTGATGGAGTTCGCCAACCCGGGCCTGCTCGGCTCGCAGCAGGCGTTCCGCGACGGCATCGCTTCCCAGGTGGAGCGGGCCGCGGCGGCCGCCGACGGCGCCGCGGAGCCGGACGCCGGCGGCGACAGCGCGGCGCACCTGCGCCGCATCACCGGCCCCTTCATCCTGCGCCGGCTCAAGACCGACAAGGCGATCATCTCCGATCTGCCCGAGAAGCTGGAGAGCCGCGCCTGGTGCACCCTGACCCCCGAGCAGGCCAGCCTCTACCAGGCCGCCGTGGACGACATGACCGAGCGCCTGGCCGACGCCGAGGGCATCCGGCGCAAGGGCGTGGTGCTGGCGGCGATGGCGCGGCTGAAGCAGGTCTGCAACCACCCCGCCCAGTTCCTCGGCGACGGCTCGGCGCTGGCCGGGCGCTCGGGCAAGCTGGAGCGCCTGCGGGAGCTCTTGGAGCACGCGCTGGCCGCGGGCGACAAGGCGCTGTGCTTCACCCAGTACACCGCGCTGGGCGCGCGGCTGGCTCCGTACCTGGCCGAGTGCCTGGGCTGCGAGGTGCTGTGGCTGCACGGCGGCACCGCGCGCGCCGAGCGCGAGGAGATCACCCACCGGTTCCAGACGAGCCCGCGGCCGCTCGTGCTGCTGCTGTCGCTGAAGGCCGCCGGCACCGGGCTGAACCTCACCGCCGCCAACCACGTGCTGCACATCGACCGGTGGTGGAACCCCGCGGTGGAGGACCAGGCGACCGACCGCGCCTTCCGCATCGGCCAGCGCCGCGACGTGCAGGTCCGCAAGCTCGTATGCGTGGGCACCCTGGAGGAGCGGATCGACGAGATGATCGAGCGCAAGCGGCGGCTGGCCGCCACGGCGGTGGGCACCGGCGAGGACTGGCTCGGCGACCTCTCCACCGCTCGGCTGCGCGAGGTCGTGCGGCTGGCGCCCGAGGCGGTGGGGCCGTGACCGCGGGGCGGGGACGCGCGGAGTGGGTGGCCCACCGCCTGCGCGGGGCGGTGGAGCGCGACGGCGACCCGGGCCGCGTCGAGCGCGGCCGCGGCTACGCCGCCCGGGGCGCGGTGTCGGCGGTCGCGGTGCGGCCGGGCGAGGCCACGGCGCGGGTTCAAGGATCGCGGGCGCGGCCCTACCGGGTCAGTGTCATCACCCCCGTGCTGGACTCCGGAGAGTGGGCGGCGCTGGCCGAAGCGCTGGGCACCCAGCCGGTCTTCCGCGCCGCGCTGCTGGCGGGCGCCTTCCCGCAGGAGCTGGAGCGGGTCTTCGGCGTCATGGGACTGCGGATGCTGCCGGGCGGCCTGGACGATCTGGTGCTGAGCTGCTCGTGCCCCGACTGGGGGCACCCGTGCAAACACGCCGCGGCCGCGCTCTTCGCCCTGGCCGAGACACTGGCGGCGGACCCGCTGCTGCTGGTGGAGTGGCTGGGGCGGCCGCGCGGTGAGCTGCTCGCGGAGCTGCGGCGCCACGCCCGCACCCCGGTCCTTGCCGAGGACCCGGCGGCGGCCTGCGCCGAACCCGACCCGCCGGGCGTGCGCGACCCGCACCCCCTCCGGGGGCCCGGGGACTTCTGGCGCGCTCCGGCGCTGCCGGAGCCGCCGCGGCCGGACCCCGCGCGGCCCGCTGCCGACCTGGCCGAACCGCCGCCGGCGGCCGAGGACGGCACCGGTGGAGGCGGCGGCGCCGACGACCTGGCGGCGCTGCTCGCGCCGCTGTACGAGCGCATGGCCCGCGCGCGCGGCGGGCTTTGAGGCCCCCGCCTCGGTCAGTCGGCGGTGCCCGCGGCGGCCGAGAGCGTCTGCAGCACCTCGACGGCCCGCTCCCCCTGCCCGGCCGCCACGAACAGGTGGTCGTGGTGGTAGCCGGCGACCACGTTGCAGGCCAGGCCGGCCTCGGCGAGCGCCGCCGAGACCGCGCTGGTCAAACCGACCGCGTCCAGCGTCGAATGCACGAGCAGCGTGATCCAGGCGGCGGCGAAGCCGTACTCGAGCCCGGCGGCCTCGGCCTCGGCACGGGTGCAGACCACGGTCAGCCCTTCGTCCTCGGCGACGGTGACCGCCGGACGCAGCCCGCGGGGCAGGGCTTCGGCGCGGGCGAAGACGTAGGTACCGGGCCGCAGCCGCGGCTCCAGGCCGGCCAGCATGCGGCCGAGGTCGCGTTCGTGGGCGGGGGCGGGCATGCGGCTTCCTCTGCGTGGGGCCGGGCGGCGCCGCCCGGGCGGGGGCGGGCGGTTCAGCGCGACCGGTCGGGGGTGTCGGCGGGGCGGATCCGGAACGCCTGCAGCCGGGTGTTGTAGTACTTCTCGGTCTCGCCGACCCATTCCATGCCCAGCCGGCGCGCCGTGGCGATGGCGCGGGTGTTCTTGGGGCGCGCCACCGCGAACAGCTCCTCGACGCCCTGGCCGAAGGCCCACTGGACGGCGGCGCGGCCGGCCTCGGTGGCGTAGCCGTTGCCCCACGCGTCGGGGCGCAGCTGCCAGTTGAGCTCGAAGTCCTCTTCGAAGGGCGGCAGCAGGCGCAGCGAGAGGCCGCCGATCAGGTCGCCGTCGCTGCTGCGCACGATCGCCCAGCGGCCGGCCGGCGGAACGAGGTTGGGCTGGGCCTCGACCCAGGCGTGCAGCACCGAGCGCATCGCCTCGGTGTCGCGGACGGTGCGCATCTCCGGTGTCAGCCAGCGTGCGACCTCTTCTGCGCCGTAGATCCGCAGGGCCGCTTCGGCGTCGTCGGTGCTCCAGTCGCGGATCGTCAACCGCTCGGTGTGCACCTCAAGGCTCGGGGTCATATCGGGCATGCTAGCCAAGACCGTCCCAGTACTACCGTGCGCCGCGCCATGGCGGCGGGCGCGGGGCCGTTCGCAGAAGGGCCCGGACACGAAGCGGGGGCCGCGCCGGTCGCCCGGCGCGGCCCCCGGCCGCGTGCTTATGCCGCCAGGACTCAGAGGCCCTGGACGTTCTCGGCCTGCGGACCCTTGGGGCTCTGCGTGACGTCGAACTCGACGCGCTGGTTCTCCTCAAGGTTGCGGAAGCCGTTGCCCGCGATGTTGCTGTAGTGGACGAAGACGTCCGGGCCGCCGGCGTCCTGCTGGATGAAGCCGAAGCCCTTTTCGCTGTTGAACCACTTGACGGTTCCCTGCGCCATGGCGGATCTCTCCATTCCGAGATCGGTCCAGACCCGCACCCTGCGGCGTCTGGGGGTGCCGCGAACCTTTCTCTGGAATGAAAAACGCCCGCTGGTCAAAAACTCCGCGGGCGATCGTACGTGGATCATGCGAAATCAAGACTGCTGCAACCCGAAACCCAGGTTAGCACCCGGCCGGGGGGTGTGGGGAGTGTGCTGTGTCACGCGGGGGGCGGCAGCGGCGGCCGTGGCGCCGCTGCCGCCCCGGGGAGCGCGTATCCGCTCCGGTGGCCGGCCCCGCGGCCTCAGCGGCGCCGACCGCTCACCAGCCGGGCGAGGTCGCCGAGGCCGCTCCACCGTCCCCACGCGATGAGGCCGACGATGACGCCGAGGATCACGGGGGTGGCGGCGTTCTCGCCGCCCATGTAGGTCAGCTGGACGATGAACGCGCCGATCATCAGCCCGATGAAGCACAGGCCGGCGAGCGCGGCCAGGACCGGGACCATCAGGGCGATCCCGCCGGCGAGCTCCAGGACGCCGATCGTGTACATCAGCCAGGCACCGGACCCCATGTCCTCGAAGATGTCAAGGGCGTAGGGCGACGCGGTGAGCTTGGGCACGGCGCTGGCGAAGATGAAGAACAGGCCGGTGAGGACCTGCAGCACCCACAGCGCGATGTGCACCGCGCGGCGCGGGCGGGCGGTGGCGGCACGGGGCTCGGACCCCGGCGGAGTGCGGACCGGCTCGGACATGGGGACCTCCTGGCTGGGCGGGTCGTCGCAGGGGTAGACCGCCGGGGCCCGCCGGAGTCATCGCCGCCGGAGCCCCGAATCGGCGCGGGCGGCGGACGCGGAGATCAGGCCGGCTGCGGGCCGAGGTGGTCGGGCAGGCCGAACAGCGGGAACATCCGCTCGGTGTCGAGGTAGTTGGTGATGCCCACGATGCTCTCGCCCGAGGTCTCGATGACCTGCAGCGCCCACGGCTCGAAGGTCCCGCCGGGGCCGCCGGGCCGGTACTGGCCGAAGGCACCCGTGCCGTTCGCGGAGACCGGGACGAGCCGGGAGCCGCGGCAGCCGTGGCCGGGCCCGGTCATCCAGGCGGCGATGGCGCGGGTGCCGCGCAACCACAGCGCGTAGGGCGGCATCGACATGGCGGCGTCCTCGCGCAGCAGCGACGCCAGCGCGTCGAGGTCGTAGTGCTCGAAGGCGTCGACGTAGCGCTTCAGCAGCGCCTGCTGGGCGCTGTCGTCGGGCCGCAGCGGGTCGGTGGTGTCGGCGTCGCCGACCGCGGCCATGGTGGCCCGCGCGCGCTGCAGTGCGCTGTTGACCGAGGCGACCGTGGTGTCGAGCAGGTCGGCGACCTCCTGGGCGCGCCAGGCCAGGACCTCGCGCAGGATCAGCACCGCCCTCTGGCGCGGGGCCAGGTGCTGGAGCGCCGCCACGAACGCCAGCCGCACCGAGTCGCGTAGCGCCACCTGCTCGGCGGGGTCGTCGAGGGCGGGAAGCGCGCGGTGGTCGGGGAACGGCTCGACCCAGGTGTTCTCGGGGTAGACGGGCCCCAGCACGGCGTCGGTGCCCTGGGCGGGCCCCATGTCCATCGGCCGCGCGCGGCGCGAACGGCCGTTGAGGATGTCCAGGCAGGTGTTGGTGGCGATGCGGTAGAGCCACGACCGCAGCGATGAGCGCCCCTCGAAGCGGTCGATGCTGCGCCAGGCGCGCACCATCGCCTCCTGGACGGCGTCCTCGGCCTCGAACGCGGAACCGAGCATCCGGTAGCAGTAGCCGGTGAGTTCGACGCGGTAGGACTCGAGCTTCAGCTCGATGTCCTCACCCCCCGCAGCGGGGGCCGCAGCGGAGTCCTGCTCTGGTGTGGCGGCGAGATCGCTCATTTACTGGTCCCTTGGAGAGAGCCGAACACGCAGGTCACCGCCGGCGCAGGCGGTGGGCCGCGCGGTCTCCGCTGTGATTATCACCATCCTCACGCTAGCCGGGGGGTGTGACAAGAGCGGAGGATGCGCCCTCGCGGCGGTCCCCGCGGACCCGGTCGAGTGCGCAACGCCCGCAGGTGCGGCGGATGCCGTCGCCCGGTGCCGCAGGAGCGGTAGGGGCATTGGTGAAAGGCTTACCGAAACAACGACCTTTACACCGTAGATTTCTTTGGACTCCCGGGAGCGCTCCGCTGCCGCGGTCGCCGCGGGCGGGGTGTTTGCCGCGCCCCGCTGCGGTCAGCCGCGTTCGTGGGAGCCCGCGGCCCGCCCGACGCAGTGCGCGGCCGCGCGGCTCCGCCGAATCGAGCACGTCCGGCGGCCGCCGGTGCGCGTGCCACCGCCCGGCGGTCGCCGCGGTGCCGGCAGCGGCGGCCCAGCGGAGAGGGGACCTGGTGACCGCGCACGACACCGAAGCCGCCCGAGCCGACCGCTCCGAGACCGCGGCGCCCGTCGACGCCGAGGCGCTGCGCAAGGACCTGGTCGACCGCGTGGACGGCGAGGTCCGGTTCGACCACGGCACCCGCTCGATCTACGCCACCGACGCCTCCAACTACCGCCAGATCCCCATCGGCGCTGTCGTCCCGCGCAGCGTGGAGGCGGGCATCGAGGCGGTCGCCGTGTGCCGCGAACACGGCGCGCCGCTGCTCTCCCGCGGCGGGGGCACCAGCCTGGCGGGCCAGTGCTGCAACACAGCGGTGGTCCTCGACTGGTCCAAGTACTGCAACCGCCTGCTGGAGGTCGACCTGGAAGGCGGCACCGCCACCGTCGAGCCCGGGATCGTCCTCGACGACCTCAACGCGCGCACGCGCGAGCAGGGCGGGGTGATCTTCGGACCGCAGCCCTCCACCCACGACCGCTGCACCCTCGGCGGCATGATCGGCAACGACTCCTGCGGGTCGACGGCCCAGGCCTACGGCAAGACCTCGGCCAACATCCGCCGACTGGAGATCCTCACCTACGACGGCTGCCGGATGTGGGTGGGGCCCACGAGCGACGCGGAGTACGAGCGCATCCAGGCCGAGGGCGGCCGGCGCGCCGAGATCCACCGCGAGCTTCGGGAGCTCGCGCAGCGCCACGGCCAGGCGATCCGGCGCCGCTTCCCCGACATCCCGCGCCGGGTGTCGGGCTACGGCCTCGACTCGCTGCTGCCGGAGAACGGGTTCGACGTGGCCCGCGCCCTGGTGGGCTCGGAGGGCACGCTGGCCACCGTGCTGCGCGCCCAGCTGCACCTGTCGCACGAGCCGCCGGAGCGCACGCTGGTGATGTGCGCGTTCCGCGACGTGTTCGCCGCCGCCGACGCGGTGCCGCGCGTCCTGGAGTTCGAGCCGATGGCGCTGGAGGGCATCGACGACAAGCTGGTGTCCTTCGAGCGCCGCGAGGAGCTGAACGGGCAGGCGCTGGGCATGCTGCCCGACGGCGCCGGCTGGCTGATGGTGCAGTTCGGCGGCGACTCCGCCGCGGAGTCGCGGCGGCGCGCCGAGGACTTCGAGCGCGCGATGGCCGGCGCCGACGACGCGCCGGCGGTGAAGATCTACGACGAGCCCGGCGCCGCCGCGGCGATGTGGTCGGTGCGCGAAGGGGGCCTGGGCGCGACGGCGCGTGTTCCGGGAGAGCACGACACCTGGCCGGGCTGGGAGGACTCGGCGGTGCCGCCGGAGCGCTTCGGCGACTACCTGCGCGACCTGCACGCGCTGATGGAGGAGTTCGGCTACGCGCGGCGCTCGTCGTTCTACGGCCACTTCGGGCACGGCTGCCTGCACACCCGCATCCCCTTCGAGCTGACCACCGCCCGCGGGATCGCCGACTTCCGCGGCTTCGTGGAGCGCGCCGCCGACCTGGCGGCGCACTACGGGGGCTCGTTCTCCGGCGAGCACGGCGACGGCCAGGCGCGCGGCGAGCTGTGGCCGAGGATGTTCGGCACCGAGCTGATGCCGGCCTTCGCCGAGATGAAGCGGATCTTCGATCCCGGCGACCGGATGAACCCCGGCAAGCTGGTGGGCCCCGAGGGGCACCGGCCCGCCCGGCTCGACGAGCACCTGCGGCTGGGCGCCTCCTACTCCCCCGACCATCCCTCGACGCACTTCGGCTATCCCGACGACGACGGCGACTTCCACCGCGCCACGCTGCGGTGCGTGGGCGTGGGCTCCTGCCGCCAGGACAGCGGCGGGGTGATGTGCCCCAGCTACCGGGTGACGCGCGAGGAGGCCCACTCCACCCGCGGGCGCGCCCGCATCCTCAACGACATGCTGCGCGGCGACGTGATCACCGACGGGTGGCGGTCCGCGGAGGTGAACGACGCGCTGGACCTGTGCCTGGCGTGCAAGGGGTGCAAGAGCGACTGCCCGGTCGACGTGGACATGGCCACCTACAAGGCGGAGTTCCTGTCCCACCACTACTCCGGGCGCCTGCGCCCGGGCGCCCACTACTCGATGGGCTGGCTGCCGCTGTGGGCGCGGCTCGCCTCGGCCGCCCCGGAGGCGGTGAACGCGCTCAGTGCGGCGCCGCTGCTGACGAAACCGGCCAAGCGCATCGGCGGCATCGCCGCCGACCGGCCGATCCCCGCGTTCGCGCCGGTGCGGCTGCGCGACGCCTTCCGCAGGCGCCGGCGGCGCCGGGCCGGCCGCACCGGGCCGGCGACGCGCGGCGAGGTGGTCCTGTGGCCCGACACGTTCACCGACAACTTCCACCCGGAGGTCGGCGCGGCGGCGGTGCGCGTGCTGGAGAGCGCCGGTTTCGAGGTGCGCATGCCGCGCCGCACCCTGTGCTGCGGACTGACCTTGATCAGCACCGGGCAGCTGGACACGGCGCGGCGGGTCGTCTCGCGCACCGTCGCGGCGCTGCGCGAGGACGTGCGGGCCGGGGTGCCCGTCGTGGCGCTGGAGCCCTCCTGCACGGCGGTCTTCCGCGCCGACGCCCCCGAGATGTTCCCGCACGACGAGGATGTGGCGCGGCTGCGCGAGCAGACCTTCACGCTCGCCGAGTTCCTGAACGCCCACGCCCCCGACTGGGAGCCGCCGCGCCTGGAGCGCACGGCGCTGGCCCAGCCGCACTGCCACCAGCACGCGATCATGGGCTTCTCGGCGGACCGGGAGCTGCTGGAGCGGGCCGGCGCCGACGTGGACGTGCCCGACGCCGGCTGCTGCGGCCTGGCGGGCGACTTCGGCTTCGAGGACGGGCACTACGCGGTGTCGATGGCCTGCGCGGAGGAGGGGCTGCTGCCCGCGGTGCGCGGAGCCGACCCCGAGGCGCTGGTGCTGGCCGACGGGTTCAGCTGCCGCACGCAGATCGAGCACGCGGGCACCGGACGCGAGGCCGTGCACCTGGCGCAGGCGCTGGACATGGGGCTGCGCGGCGGCGCGCCGGGCCGACTGCCGGAGTCGGGGGCGCCGCGCATGACCGAGCGGCGGCGGGCGCCCGCCTACGACATCGACGCGATCCGCGAGGAGGCGGTGCGCGCGGGCTCCTCCGGCGCCTTCGCCACCGGTTCCGGACGGACCGGGGCGGGAGCGTGAGCCCGGTGGACGGCGACCCGGCGATCGACGGCGCACGTGCGGCGGCCTACACGGTGCCCACCGACCGGCACTCCGCCGACGGCACGCTGGCCTGGGATTCCACCACGATCGTGGTCGTGCGCGCCACGGGCGGCGGCCGCGAGGGGATCGGCTGGACCTACGGGCCGCCGGCCTGCGCCGGGATCGTGCGCGACCAGCTCGCCGGCGTGGTGGCCGGCCGCGCGGTGCTGGACGTGCCCGCGACCCTGGAGGCCATGGTGCGGTCGGTGCGCAACGCCGGGCGGCCCGGCGCGGTGGGCTATGCGATCTCCGCCGTCGAGACGGCGCTGTGGGACCTGAAGGCGCGCCTGCTCGGGCTGCCCCTGCACCGGCTGCTGGGCGCGATGCGCGACGAGGTCCCGCTGTACGGCAGCGGGGGGCTGACCTCCTATGGCGACGACGAGCTGCGGCGGCAGCTGCGCGGCTGGGTGCACGAGGAGGGCTTCACCCGGGTCAAGATCAAGGTCGGCGAGTCGTGGGGGACGCGGGAGCGGCGCGATCTGCACCGCGTGGAGCTGGCCCGCGACGCGGTCGGCGACGACGCGGAGCTGTTCGTGGACGCCAACGGCGCCTACACCGCCAAGCAGGCGATCCGCGTGGGGCGGGGGCTGGACGCGGCCGGCGTCCGCTGGCTGGAGGAGCCGGTCTCCTCCGACGACCTCAGCGGGCTGCGGCAGGTGCGCGAGGGTGTCGCGATGGACGTGACGGCCGGAGAGTACGGCTGTACCGTCGACTACTTCGAGGACATGTGCGCCGCCGAGGCGGTGGACTGCCTGCAGATCGACGCCACCCGCTGCGGCGGGGTGCTGGAGTTCCTGCGCGCGTGCGCGGTGGCGGCGGCCCACGGCCTGGACAACTCCGCGCACTGCGCCCCCTACCTGCACCGCCACGTGGCGGCGGCCGCGCCGCGGCTGCGGCACGTGGAGTGGTTCCATGACCACGTGCGCATCGAGCGCATGTTCTTCGACGGCGCCGACGCGCCGCGGGAGGGGATGCTGCCGCTGGATGCGCAGCGGCCGGGCCACGGTGTCGAGCTGCGTGAGGCCGATGTCGAGCCCTACCGCGTCGCGTGAGGGGCGTACCGGACTGCCGACTCCCCACCTTTACACCGTAGATTAACTGAGCGGGGCGGGGCGGGCGGGGCGGATCGTCACCGCCGGTCGATAGTCTGCCCCCTCCGCCGCCGGCCGGGGCGGCCCGGGGAGCCGAGAACGGGAGGACGCGGTGGCCAGGTACGCGGCCCTGCTGCGGGGGATCAACGTGGGCGGGCGCAACAAGGTCCGCATGGCCGATCTGCGCGCGCTGCTGGGCGGGCTGGGCTACACGGACACGGCGACGCTGCTGCAGAGCGGCAACGCCGTCTTCAGCGCCGACGGCGCCGATCCCCGCGCGATCGGCGCCGCGATCGAGGGGGCGCTCGCCGACGAGCTGGGGCTTGCGGTCGCGGTCGTCGTGCGCAGCGCCGCCGACCTGCAGCGCGTCGTCGGCGCCGTCCCGTGCGCGGTCCGCGACCCGGCCAAGTGCGCGGTGGCGTTCCTGGACTCGCCCGTCGACCGGGAGCGCCTGGCGGCCCTCGACAGCGCCGCCTACGCGCCCGAGGAGCTGGTTCCGGGCGAGCGCGAGGTGTATCTGTACTTCCCCGACGGCCTGGGGCGGGCCAAGCTGACGCCGCTCCTGGACCGCTACCTGCCCGCCCCGGTCACCGTCCGCAACTGGAACACCACCACCCGGCTGCTGGAGCTCGCCCGCGGCGCCCCCGCCTGAGCCCCCGCCCGAGGCGGCGCGGCGGGCTCAGCCGGAGGACCGGGCCCCGGCGGCCGAGCGCGAACGCGCCGTGAGTACCGCCAGCGACGCCATCACCACCAGGACCGGCAGGGTGACCGCGGCGACGGGCAGGTGGTCGTGCCAGACCGCGGCGACGGCGCCGATCACCGCGAGCAGCGCGGCGGCGATGAAGCGGGAGCGGGCGATCCGGCCGAAGCGGGAGCGCAGGAACAGCAGGTTGCCCGCCAGGTAGATCAGCGGCCCGCCGACCGCCACGAGCGCGAGGCCGGGGGTGAGGTGGTCGTGGGTGAGCCGCAGCTCCATGGACACCGCGACCACGATGGCGCCGAGGACCATGAGCGCGTGGGCGTAGGCGAACGCGAAGCGCAGCGCTCCCGTGCCGCCCTGGCCCGCGGTGACGTCGTGGCCGGCCAGTGCGAAGTAGTTCCACCACAGCACCGTGAGCCCGGCGAAGCCCAGCAGCAGGCTGAGCAGGTTGCCCGCGTCGACCACCCCCTCGTCGGCCAGGGCGCCGCCCATCAGCAGGATGGACTCGCCCAGGGCGATGATGAAGACCAGCCGGTTGCGCTCGGCGAGGTGGCCGGGATCGGTGTCCCAGCGTTCCATCGGCGCCCTGACCACGCCGGGGATCGTGAAGTCCACCAGCGGCGCCGCGTAGTCGATCGCCACCGCCAGCAGCCACACCCACAGCCGCACGTCCGGCGGCAGCAGCGCGCCGGCGATCCAGACGACGCCGGCCAGCGCGGACCAACTCAGCAGTGCCCGGTAGTTGGACGCCGTCTGCCCGCCCTTGAACGCCAGGATCATGAACACCGGGCGCAGGATCCCCATGAACACGAAGCAGCCGGCGAACAGCAGTCCCGCGTCGCCGAAGGCGTAGGGGATGGCCACGGCCATGCCCAGCGACGCCAGCATCAGCACGGCGTTGAGCAGCTGGACCGCCGTGTTGGAGGGGTTCAGCCAGTTCATCGCCCACGCGGTGTAGTTCCACCCCCACCACACCGCGGCGAAGACGACCGCGGTCTCGGCGAAGCCGTGCCAGCTGAGGTGGTCGATGAGCACGTGCGAGAGCTGGATGATCGCGAAGACGTAGACGAGGTCGAAGAAGAGCTCGACGGGTCCCACTTCGGAGCGGCGGTCGGCGTGGCGGGCGACTCCGCGCCAGGGGGGTGCGGCGGATTCTGCGGTCATGGCGTCCATGGTGGTGTCTCGTCGGCGGGTTCGCACGGTCCGCGGACCGTGTCGCCGGGCGCTGACCACTCCGGCGACCGGGAGCCGCCCGCGGGGCGCCGACGCGGTGTACCGCTCCCCCGCCGTTCCGTACCGGGCGCGCCTGCCCGCGCGGCGGCGCTCCGCGGCCCCGCGGGAAGGCGCCCCGGTGACGCTCTCGTGCGTGGCGGGCCTCCGGTCGCGGGCGCGGAGCGGAGACCGACCCCGGATCGCCGGTGCCCGACGGCGGCGGTAGCGTCGCCTCCGAGGCGCGCGTGCACGCGGATCCGCTCCGGCGGAACGCGCTGCGCTGCGGTTTCGCCGGTTCTGCGCACGGGTGCGGCGCTCGTCCGCCGCCTTCGGGGCGGGTGCGGCGATGCGCGGCTGCCGGGGCGCGGCAGTGCCGGCGGGGCGGGTGTGTGCGTCCCGCGGCGCCGATCGAGGGTCAGACGGTAGAGGGGTTGTGCTCGACGATGAGTGAGCGGCAGCGCGGCGTCGGCCGCGCCGGGCTCGGGGCGGCGGTGGCGGTGGCGGCGGCCGTGCTCGCGGCCGCGGGCTGCGGCACGGGCGAGCAGGCGCAGGGCACGCAGGGCACCCAGCAGCGCGAGGGCCCCTTCATGGAGGTCGCCGAGAGCGCGATGCCCGCGCCGCAGTACGAGTTCTCCACCGCCGAGGGCGAACCGTGGGCGTTCGGCGACGTCGCCGAGAACCGGCTCACGCTGCTCTACTTCGGCTACACCAGCTGCCCGGACGTGTGCCCCACCACCATGGCCGACATCGACGCCGCGCTGCAGCGGATGGGCGGCACGGCCGAGAAGTTCGACGTCGTGATGGTCAGCACCGATCCCGAGCGCGACACCGGTGAGCAGCTGCGCGGCTGGCTCGACTCGTTCAACCCGGAGTTCACCGGCGTACGCGGCCCCATCGACGAGGTCGTCGCGGCCGCCGAGGCCTACGGCATCCCGGTCGAGAAGCCGAAGAGGACCGACGGCGACTACCAGGTCAGCCACGGCGGCCGCGTGGCCGTACTCGACGGCGAGGGCGCGGCCGTGGGCTTCTTCGACGAGGGGACCCCGCCCGAGAGGATGACCGACGTGCTGCCCGAGCTGGCCGAGGAGCGGCTGTGAGTTCGCTCGGTCAATCTCTCTGCCGCCAACGGCGCCTTCGAGGTGGTGTCGGTCTTGCCGTTGCCTTGACGGGTGGCGGGATCGTGGCACCGGCTCAGGACGCGTGCGGCACTGGAGCGCTTCCGGCGGACGCGGGCGTCGTCCCGGGACCACGGAGTTGCCGGCGGCGGAACCGGGAACGGGGTCGGCGCCCCGGCGGTGGAGCACGGCCGGCCGGTGGCGGGCGGCGGAGACGAGCAGCCGCAGGCGAGGAGCACAGCAGGCGATGAGCGAGGGCGAGTCCGGGCAGGACGCCGGTGCGCCGCAGGAAGCGCCGAAGGAGGACCCGCGGTCCGGCGTCTCGCGGCGCGGGCTGCTCGCGCGCGTGGGCGCCGCGGCGCTCATCGGCGCCGGGACCGGTCTGGGTGCGGGCGAGGTGCTGTCGCCACGCGCGGACACCGCCGCCGACACCGGGACGCCGCCGCGGCTGCGGATGTCCGGCGCGCACGCCCCCGACGGCGGTCCCGGCCGCCTCCAGACCGGGATCACCGGCACGCCGCCGGCCTTCGCGCACGTGCTCGCGCTCGACCTGGCGGGCTCGGGCGGCGAGGGCGGCTCCTCGGCCGCCGACACCCGCGAGCGGGCGGCGGAGGTGCTGCGCGCCTGGACCGCGGCCGCCGACCGGCTGCACGAGGAAGGTCCGGCCGCCGCGCTGCCCGGTGCCCCCTCGGCCGGTCTGCTGCCGGCGTCGCTGGGCGTGACCGCGGGCCTCGGCGCGTCCCTGCTCGCGGCCGCCGGCCTGCAGGACGCCCGGCCCGAGGCGATGGCCGAGCTGCCGTCGTTCTCCACCGACGCGCTGCGCGAGGAGTGGTGCGGCGGCGACCTGCTGCTGCAGGTCGGCGCGGAGGACCCGGTGGTGGCCGCAGCGGCCGTGCAGCACCTGCTGGGCCGGGCGGGCGGACGCGTGCGCGTGCGCTGGTCGGTGCGCGGGTTCCGGCGCACCGCCGCAGCCGCCGAGGACCCGGGCGCCACGCCCCGCAACCTGATGGGCCAGATCGACGGGACCAACAACCCCGCGCCGGAAAGCCCGCTGCTCCAGCGGACCGTGCAGGTGGGCCGGGGCGCCGGGCCCGAGTGGATGGCGGGCGGCAGCTACCTGGTCGTCCGCCGCATCCGGATGCTGCTGGACGACTGGTTCGGCGAGGACGTCGGCCACCGTGAGCGTGTGATCGGCCGCGACCTGCCTACCGGCGCACCGCTCGGGCAGCAGCGCGCCGGAGCCGAGGTGGACCTCACCGCCAGGGACGCCGAGGGCCGGCCCCGCATCCCCGAGCACGCCCACATCCGGCTGGCCAGTCCGCAGAACAACCTGGGCGCCCGCATGCTGCGCCGCGGCTACAGCTTCGACGAGGGCTGGCGCGGCGACGGCACCCGCGACGCGGGCCTGCTGTTCATGGCCTGGCAGGCCGACCCGGCCCGCGGTTTCGCGGCGGTCCAGCGGAACCTGGCCGACGCGGGCGACGCGCTCAACGAGTACACCCGCCACGAGGGCAGCGCCCTGTTCGCCGTGCCCCCGGCGGCGCGCAACGGCGGCTACCTCGGCCAGGACCTGCTGGAGGCGTAGGCGCGCGCCGAGGCCCCCCGGCGCGCTGCACGCGCCCCGTCCGAGGGCGGGAGCCGGCATCACGCCCGGCCGGCGTCGCGCCGCCCGAGCCCGCCGCGCACGGGCGCGGCCTCCCCGATCCAGGGAAGACGCGCTCTTACACACGCTCGGCCGAACCCGGGCAACCCCCAGCCACCCGGGCGCCGCCGCCAAAGGCGGCCCCCGACCCGCCACACGCCACCCAGCCGCTTCCAGCCTTGAACCGGTCGAGAAGACCGCCACACGAGACCGCATCGCGCCGTCACCCCCGGTTCCCCAGAACCCGGAAACGCCCATCGACGGGCAGCCGCCCCGCCGCCCGCGGGCGGCGGGCTCGGATGGTTTCGTGCGTTCCTCCCGCGTGGGGCCGCCTGCCCCCGGCCCCGCGCCGACAGAGCGGGGCCGGGCCGGCGTCAGTCTCCGATGCGGGGGAACGGTTCGGTGGAGAAGACGACCTCGACGGGGACCTCGAAGTACCTGGCGATGCGCAGCGCCAGGTGCAGGCTGGGGTTGTACTCCCCGCGCTCCAGGTAGCCCACGGTCTGGTAGTGCACACCGAGTGCGTCGGCGAGCCGGCGCCGCGAGACGCCGCGTTCGGCGCGCAGGACGGCGATGCGGTTGTGGATGCGCTCGGGCTCGGCCCCTCCCCCGCCGGCGCGCCCTCCGCCACCGCTGCGCCGGCCGGCGCGGCCGCCGGCGGGCTCGTCTGCGGGGGCCTTCTCCGCGGCCCGATCCTCCGCCGCCCCCGGCACCGCAGACTCCTCGGTGCCGCGCACCTCAGCCACGCTGCATCGCCCTTCGGCGGCCGGCTTCGACGCGGGCGCCGGACTGGCGCCGGGCCATGCGGCGCAGGACGGGCACGGCCACCAGGAACCCCGCGACCGCCCACGCGGCGAGCACCAGGGCGGCCTGGTCCAGGCGCCAGGACTGGACGATCTCCACGACCAGCATCGAGTCCGGCAAGAACGCCGAGCGCATGCCGAGCGCGATCCAGTACAGGGGCAGGGCCTGGGCGATCCACTGCATCCACTCGGGCAGGGAGCCGGCCTGGTAGAACACGCCGGAGATGCCCATCACCGCCATGAACGGGAGCATGAGCACCGACATCACCGCCCGCGGACTGGTGATGAGCGAGCCCGCGACCGCGCCCAGCGGAGCCGTCGCGAGCAGCCCCAGGACCGTGACCCAGGCGACCGTCGCCCAGCCGACCGGGCCGCCCATGGTGAAGCCGTCCAGGAGCAGCGTCGCCAGGACGACCAGCACGGCGACGAGCGAAGCGGTGACCAGCACGATGTGCACCGCCTTGCCCACCAGGTAGCCGACCATCCCCTTGGGCACGGCCTTGGCCCGCAGCAGCGTGCCGTCCTCGCGCTCGGTCGCCAGCAGCGAGGCGACGGTCAGCACCCCGCTGATGCTCACGGTGAGGCCCATCAAGCCCGGCATCCACATGTTGGCGATGGGCACGTCGGTGCCGGCGACGTGCCGGCCGCGCATCATCAGCGACACCGCCACGAAGACGACGATCATGCCGACGTGGCTGAGCAGGTCGTCCTTGCTGGTCATCGAGTGGCGGAACTCGGTCACGCCGCGGGCGAGCCCGGCGCGCAGGGCGGTCAGGGCGGGGGTGTTCATCGGACCTCCTCCGCGAACGCCGAGGCGGCCGCGCGGGCGTCGCCGGTCTCGTGCCGGTGTACCAGGGTCATGTAGGCGTCCTCCAGGCTGGCGCGGCGGACTTCGATTCCGGCGACCTCGTCGCCGGAATCGGCCAGCAGTCCGCGCAGGAAAGCGGTGGCGTCGGGGGTGGAGTGCACGAACCGCTGCCCGCCGCGGGTCCACTTGACCTCCGCGTCGGCGGGCACCTGGGCGGCGAGCTGGTCGGCGGTCCCCTGGGCCACCACCCGGCCGCCGGCCAGGATGAGGATGCGGTCGGCCAGCTTCTCGGCTTCGTCGAGATCGTGGGTGGTCAACAGGACCGTGGTGTCCTCGTCGGCCAGTCCGTGGACGAGGTCGTGGAAGTCGCGGCGGGCCTCGGGGTCGAACCCGGCGGTGGGCTCGTCCAGGAACAGCACCTCGGGGCGGCCGACGATGCCGATGGCGACGTCGAGGCGGCGCCGCTGGCCGCCGGAGAGCGTGTTGATCCTGCGGCGCGCGCAGTCGGTCAGCCCGACGGTCTCCAGCAGCTCGTCGACGGGGCGCGGCCGGACCCGGCCGGGCTCGGAGTAGGGGGCGTAGAAGCGGGCGACGTGCGCGAGCAGTTCGTCGACCCGCCAGCGGCCGTGGTCGCGCCAGGACTGCATGACCACGCCCAGCCGGGCGCGCCAGCGCTCGTCGCCGGTAGCGGGGTCGGCGCCGAGCACGGCGACCTCGCCGGCCGAGCGCGCCCGGAAGCCCTCCAGGATCTCCACCGTGGTGGTCTTGCCCGCGCCGTTGGGCCCCAGCACCACGACGACCTCGCCGCGGCGGGCGCGCAGGTCCACACCGCAGAGCACGTCGTGGTCGCCGTAGCGCATCCGCAGTCCCGACACCTCGATGGCGGCGGCGCCGCCAAGGGCGCCGGACGGCGCCTCGGCGCGCGTGTCCTCGTCCACCATGGCCATATAACTCCTATCTCCCATATATCGACGACTACTGTTTATAGCACTCCTACTACATAATTGCCAAGGTGTACGAGAACCTGCAGGTGAGGGGTTCTCCGGCGGCAGACGAGGCGCACGCGCACCGCCGAGACGGCGGCGCGCTTGCCGGGGCCGTGCTGCTCGGCCATCATCGCCGCAGCGAGACCGCCCCCAGCCCGCCGCCGCAAGGAGACCCCCGATGCCGACGCGTCGCGGAGCGCCGGGCGGCCCGTCCGCTTCAGCCCTGCCCGCGGCGAACGCAGACCAGCCGAGCCCGGCGCCGCCGGGGTCCTGCCGACCCACCCGGCGGTCAGGGACCGACTCCCAGAAGAAAGGTGAGGACGCATGGACTTCGCCGCGCTCGACGCCTTCCAGCGCGACCCCTACCCCCACTACGCCAGGGCCCGCCGAGAGCCCGGGCTCACCTTCGTCCCCGAGCTGGACGCGTGGCTGGTGGCGCGCTTCGCAGACGTCCGCGAGGCGCTGGCCCGCCCCGACGACTTCTCCTCGGCGGGAGCGCTGCGCCCCGACGCCGTCCCCGGGCCCGAGGCGCGGGCGGCTTTGGCCGAGGGCGCCGGAGCCGGCGGCGTGGTCCTCTCCTCCGACGGACCGGCGCACCGCCGCTACCGCGCGCCGCACACGCGCGGCCTCTCGGCGGCCCGCGTCGACGCGGCAGAGGAGTTCATCCGCGAGCGCACCGCCCGGCTCGTGGACGGCCTCGCCGCCGACGGGGGCGCCGACCTGGTGGAGCGGCTCGCACGACGGCTGCCCGGCGAGGTGATCGGGCACCTGATGGGCCTGGACCCCGGCGACGTCCCGGCGGTCGTGCGCGGCGGCTACCTCGCGACCGACCTGGCGTTTCGCCCTTTGGACACCGGCGGCCAGGTCGCGGCCGCGGAGGAGATCGCACGGCTGCAGCGCCGGATGGAGGATTACGTGCGCAGCCGCCACGCCGAGCCCCGCGACGACCTCATCACGGCCTTCGTCCAGGCGCTGGCTCCCGGTGCGCAGGAGCTCACCCGCGAGCAGAGCGGCGAGTGCGTCTCGTCGCTGCAGAACCTGCTGCTGGCCGGGCACCTGACCACCAGTGCGCTGATGGCCTCGATGCTGCTGCACCTGCTGCGCCGGCGCGAGCAGTGGGAGGCGCTGTGCGAGGACCCCGGGCTGATCCCCGACGCGGTCGAGGAGTGCGCCCGCTTCGACTCCCCCATCCAGGGGTTCCGCCGCCGAGCCGTGCGCGAGACGGTCCTGGGCGGTACGGCGCTGCCGGAGGGCGCCGTCCTGTTCGTCTCCTTCGGTGCGGCCAACCGCGACCCCGCGCAGTTCGCCCGGCCCGACCGCCTCGACATCACCCGGAGCCCGCAGCGCCACCTGGGGTTCGGGCACGGCGTCCACGCCTGCCCGGGCGCGCGCCTGGCCCGCGCGCAGCTGAGCGCGGTCCTGCACGAGCTGACCCGGCGGCTGCCCGGGGCGCGAATCGATCCCCACGCGCGGATCAGCATGCTGCCCACCATGATCCACCGCTCCCCCGAGCGCCTGGACGTGCGGTGGTGAGCGGAGCGCCCGGCGCATGAGGGCCGGGCGTTGCGGAGGACGGCCGCGATCGTCGCCGCACGTGCCCGGCACCCCGGAAACCGCGTGGGCGCGCATGCTGAACCGGTCGCGGCGGCGCACGACCCGCGCGGCGCGGTGCGTCAGCGCGCCGCCGGCGCCACCGGGCGCGGCCCCGGCGTCCGCTCGCCCGATCCGGGCGCGCGTAAGCACGACGGCGGCGCCCCCGCGAGCGCCTCGCCACCCGTGCGCGACCCGCAACCGGGACCGCCCGCCGGGCGACCGCCGATCGGCGGCGGTACCTCAGGCCGACGCCGCGTCGCCGTAGCGGGACCGGGCGCGCTCGCGGGCGCGGGCGGCGTCCTCCTCGCGCGAGCGCGGCGGTGCGGTGGTGGTCAGCGACCCCAGCAGCTCGCCGGTGGCGGCGGCCACCGCCTCGACGGCGCGGTCGAACGCCGCGCGGTTGGCGGCCGAGGGGTGCGTACTGCCGCTGATCTTGCGGACGTACTGCAGCGCGGCCTCGCGGACCTCGTCCTCGGTGGCGGGCGGTTCGTAGTTGTACAGGCGGTGGATGTTGCGGCACATGCCTCCACGCTACGCCGCGCCGCCGACATTCGCCGCTTGTGGCGAGGCGGCCGCTCCGGCGCGCCCGCCTCGCCGCGACGGGGTGCCGGAGCAGGTCAGGCCGCCTGCGGCGCCACCCGCTCGGCCAGGTCGTCCCGGCGGGCGACGCGCACCAGGCCCGCGCAGAGGGAGGCCAGTTCGTCGCCGCCGACCAGCTCGGCCAGCGCGCCGCCGTCGTCGGGCAGCCCGACGCGGGCGGCGCCCTTGCGGACGAGCTTGTCGACGTAGGGCCGCAGCCACGGCCACACGTGCTGCACCTCGCGGCAGAAGATGTCGGAGCCCGTGGGCCCCACCCCCTTGAACTCCTGCAGCGCCTTGGCCAGGCGGGTGCGGCTGCCCTCCGCCTCCTCGGCGATCCGGCGCAGGTCGCCGCCGTAGCGCTCACGTGCGAGTTCGGCGCAGTCGCCCAGCCTCGTCGCGGTGCTCTCGTCGTAGCGGACGTAGCTGCCGCGCCCCAGCGCGTCCACGCGCTGCTGCCAGGTGAGCCGGGCCATGCCGTCGGGCGTGGTGCCGCCCGCCTCGTTCAGCTCCCGCGCGGCGGCCGCGGCGATGTCGGCCGAAATGCGCGCCGAGGCCAGGTTGGCCAGTACCAGCAGCTGCCACAGCGGCGCCGGCCGGTCCGCCAGGCGGATACCGGCCTCGCGGGCCATCGTGCCCCCGGCCTCGCTGATCACCTGTCGTGCGATGTCCTTCTCGCGTTTGGCGGCCATGGCGGCCTCCTCCTTGACGTCGGTGCCCTGCGGCCTCCGGCGGCCCGGCCGGGCGGCGCCGGATCGCTCAGTTGCCCACGGTGAAGCGCTCGTCGGGGTGCCGGGGCGACTCGATCTCGTCGACGAGCGCCACGGCGTAGTCCTCGGCGCTGATGCGGCTGGTGCCCTGGGCGTCGGCGACCAGCCGGTGGGTGTCGGTGCGGTAGCCGCCGGTGCGCTCGCCCGGCTCGACGACCGCCGGCGGACTGATGTTGGTCCAGCCGACGTCGGTGACGCCGCGCAGGAACTCCAGGGCCTCGCCGTGGGCGTGCATGGTCGCCAGGACGTCCTCGGGCAGCCCGGGGGTGTCCCACACCCGCTTGCCCGGGGCGGCCTCCAGGCTTCCCGCGCCGCCGACCATGATGAACCGGGGCCGGTCCTCCAGATTGCGCAGCGCCTCGACGATCGTGCGGGCCGCGGGCTCGACGACGCTGCGGTGGCCGTCGCCGCCCACGGCGCTGACCAGGACGTCCTGGCCGCGCGCCGCCGCGGTCACGTCGCCCGGGTCGAGCACGTCGGCGGTCGCGACGGCGAGCCGCTCGCCCTTGTGCGGCAGGCGCGTGCGGTCGCGTGCCAGCGCGGTGACCCCGTGGCCGCGTGCGAGGGCCTCGTCGACCACGCGGGATCCGATCATCCCGCTCGCTCCGAAAACGGCGATGTTGGCCATGGCGGGCCTGCCTTTCGTCATCGGCGCCCGCGGCGGGGCCCGGCGCGGACGCGGACCGGGCGCCGCGCCGGGCCCCTGCGCGTGCGGGCGGAACTCCCTCGTCGTTGCTCGCGCTGGTTCCGCTACCCGGCACCGTCGCCGGTAGCCGTCCGGACCGCGGAGGCCGCACCGGCCGCGGCTACCCTCCCCCGGCCCGGCCCAGACCTGTTCGCGGCGGCCCGATCCGGCCGGTGCGGCACCGTCCGGGCGCGGGCCCGGCGGGAAGGACGACTGCGCGAAACCCCGACAGGACGGAAAGGGCGGACGATGGTCCAGATCATCGGTGCGGGGCTGCCCCGCACCGGAACCAGCTCGATGAAGGCGGCGCTGGAGCAGCTCGGCTACGGTCCCTGCTACCACATGTTCGAGCTGCTCTCCCATCCCGGGCACCTCTCCCGGTGGCAGCACGCGCTCGAGGCCGAGCCGGTCGACTGGGACTCCGTCGTGCGGGGGTACCGGGCGGGCGTGGACTGGCCGTTCTCCCACTTCTGGCGCGAGCTCGCGGCGGCCTACCCCCGGGCGAAGGTGGTGCTGACCGACCGCGACCCGCGCCGCTGGTACGCGAGCATGTCCGCGACGATCTTCCGGATGGCCGAGGGGATGCTCGCGGGGACCTCCGCCGGCCCGCGGGAGGCGGAGCTCTTTGAGATCCTGCACCCGATTTGGAGCTCGCTCTTCGGCGAGGCGGCCGGCGTCCCCGGTCGGGAGCAGGCGCTCGCGGCGTTCGAGCGGCACCGCGCCGAGGTCGTCGAGGCGGTGCCCGCCGAGCGGCTGCTGGTCTACCGCCTCGGCCAGGGCTGGGGGCCGCTGTGCGGGTTCCTGGGCGCCGACGAGCCCGCCACCCCGTTCCCCCACCTCAACGAGACCGGGGTGATGCACCGGGTGATGGGCGAGGTCCGGGCGGGCGGGGACGTGGCGCCGCCCTTCGGCTGAGGGCGGCGCACGCGCCCGCAGTCCCCGGCTCGGCGGGACCGGGCGCTCAGTCCAGGTGCGCGCGGATCCGGCGGACGTGCTCGGGTGTGGTGCGGCAGCACCCGCCGATCAGCCGCGCGCCGGCGCGCCGCCATTCCCGGGCCGCCGCGCCGAACGCCGCGGGGTCCCGGGCGCCGCGCCAGGTGCGGGCGCCGGCATCCCAGATCTCGCCGGAGTTGGGGTAGGCGACCGCGGGCACGCCCCGGACCCCGCTGACCAGCTCGGGGATGTGGCGCGGCGCGGTGCAGTTGGCGCCGACGGCCACCACCTGGTCGTGTCCGGCCAGCAGGGCGGCGCATTCGGCCAGCGGCGTGCCGTCGCTGATGCGCTCGCCGTCGCGGCAGCTGAAGCTGAACCACGCGCGCACACCGGGGGTCTCCGCCAGCAGCCGGACGAGGGCCTGCGCCTCGGTGCAGGAGGGCAGGGTCTCGCAGGCGAGCAGGTCGGCGCCGCTTTCGGCGAGCAGGTGCCAGCGTTCGCGGTGCCAGTCGGCCAGCGCGTCGGCGGTGCCCGCCCGCGGGCCGTAGTCGCCGGTGTACTCCGATCCGTCGGCACGGGCGGCGCCGTAGGGCCCGACGGAGGCCGCGACGATCCCGCCTCCGGCCTCGTCGCGGGCCTGGGCGGCCACCTCCACCGAGCGGGCGATCAGGGCGCGGGCCTCGCCGCGGCTCAGCCCGCGGGCGGTGAACCCGGGGACCGAGGCCTGGTAGGACGCGGTGATGGCGACGTCGGCTCCGGCCGCGAAGAAGTCGCGGTGGGCGCGGCGGAGGACGGCGGGGTCGTCGTGCAGCAGCCGCGCCGACCACAGCTCGTCGCGCAGGTCGCAGCCGAGGTCCTCCAGCCGCGTGGCCAGTCCGCCGTCGAGCACGAGCGTCCGCTCGCCGGGCAGGGCGTCCATACCGCCAGCGTATGCGGCGTCGAGCGGTCCGGCCGCGGCCAACCGGTCCTCCGCGGTCGGACCGTCCACGGGCGCCCGCGCCGCCGCTCAGCCGGCGTCCGCGCCCCACTGGGGCCGGTGCAGGCCGTGCAGGCCGGCGTAGTCGGCCCGTCGCGGCGGCGACCAGCCGTCGAGCAGCTCCTCCGGCGGGCGCAGCACCTCCACGGCCAGCGGGCGGCACACCTGGAGCGGGTCGCCGGCGTTCGGGCCCCACAGGTCCACCGACAGGTCGCCGCCGGGGCAGGTCGACAGCGCCATCAGCAGGTCGGTCTCGGCGAAGAACGCGATGTGGTCGCCCGCCCGCGCGGGGCTGGCCTTCATGAAGTACCGGTCCTCGTCGTTGAGCCCGGTGCACTGGAAGACGTTGAGGACGTCGTGCACGTCGAACTCGGTGAGCCCGTAGGGCATGACCGCGCGGGTGAGGTTGGAGTGGCAGTGGAAGTCGAAGTCCCCGCCGGTGAGCATCCGGTTGACGTAGGGGTCGCAGCGGGTGCCCAGCAGGTCGTGGACGCGGCCGCCGTCGGCGTCGGTGCCGTGGTCGGCGAGGGTGTCGGCGGTGACGGTGGCCAGCGGCCGCAGGAAGGGCAGCGTGGACCACAGGCGGTCGTAGGTGGTGATGTGGGCGGCCTGCAGCTGCCGGGTGCGCGAGGCCCACAGGCGCTCGCGGGGGTCGTGCCGGTTCCAGATGTTCAGATCGCCCACCTGGGGGCCTTCAGGGGTGCTGATCCGGCACAGGTGGCCGGCGGGCACCTCCCAGGCGCGGCCGGAGCGGATGGGCAGGGTGAACGACTCCGCGGTCGCGCACTCGGCGGCGGCCAACCGCGCGTAGAAGGCGCGGTCCACGTCGAGGGCCCCTCCGGGGCCGGACCCCTGGTAGGCGGCGGGCGGTGATGCCATCGTCGTTCTCCCTTCGGATCGGCTCGGTTCCGGACGCCGTGCGCTGCGACCAGCGGTTACCATGCGGCGGCATAGCGTATACCGCCGAGCAGGTGGGCGCGGAAGCCCGGGTCGTCGTAGGCGGACGCGGGGTGGCCCAGGGCCGTGTAGAAGGAGCGCCCCGCGCCGACGCCGCGGCACCAGGCGACGGGGTGGCCCGGGCCCATGCCCCCGCCCTGGTAGCTGGCCTCGTCGACGGCGAGCAGGACCCGCACGTCCGCGCGCGGGTCGCGGTCGAAGTCGTACCACTCGTCGGTGAGCGTCCAGGTCGCGCCCAGGTGGGCGGTGGCGGGGTGGTCGCCGTCCTCGACGCGCACCCGCGCGGGCTGGACCTCGGGGTGGCGGGTGAAGCGGGCGCCGACGAGCTCGGCGTAGAAAGGCCAGTCGCGCTCGGCGGTGGAGGCCGCGTGGACGCCGCAGAAGCCGCCGCCGGAGCAGACGTAGTCGGCCAGTGCGGTCCGTCCGGTCTCGTCCAGGACGCCGCCGGAGGGGCTGAGGAACACCACGGCGCTGTAGCCGTGCAACCGGTGGCAGGCGGCGGGGTCCTCGGAGGCGTCGACCGCGAACCCGCGGCTCCGGCCGAGCTCCTCGACCGCGCGGATTCCGGCAGGTATGGAGTCGTGGCGGTATCCGGCGGTGCGGCTGAACACGAGTACTCGTTCCATGTGTCCACACGCTACTCGCGGGCGGTCACGGCCCCGCGGGGCGGGCACGCGGCGCCCGGCGGCGCCGTTGCGGGGCGGGGCGGGGCGTGGTGCACTCGGGGGTGCGCGGCAAAGGCCGCGGTGCGTGGCGGATCCGGGGAGGCGCCGTGCTGGTCGCTCAGGCGGGATGGGTGCGCAGCCGCCGCTCGTCGGCGGTGGGCAACTGCGTGGAGGCGGCGTTCACCGGGGACTCGGTGCGGGTGCGGGACTCGGCGACGCCGAATCCGCCGCAGCTGGAGTTCGCGCCCGGCGCATGGGCGGAGTTCGTGCGCTGGAGCGCCGCCGCCGCGCCGGTCGAGGGCGGCTGAGCGGGCTCCCGGCGGCGCCGGTTCAGCCCTGCGCGCCGCCGGCGGCGCGGGCGCCGTCGAACAGGGCGCGCATCTCGGCGAGCTCGGGGTGGTCGGCGCCGAGCCGGTGCTCGCTGCGGCGCAGCGCGTCGGCGAAGCCCTCCTCGGCGGGCCCGGCCTCGCCCCGCTCCATCCGGCTGACGGCGAGGTAGAGCCGCGCGAGGGTGACGGCGGGCTCCTCGGTCCCCTCTTGCGCACCGGACTCGGCGATGACGCGCCGGAGGCCCTCTTCGGCCGCGGCGTGCCGGCCCTGGCGCAGCCGTGCGTAGCAGAGGTTGACGCGCGCGAACAGCACGCCCGGAGAAGCGGCGGCCCGGTCGCTCGCGCGGTGGGCGAGCACGGTCTCCAGCTCGGCGGCGGCGGTCTCCCAATCGTGCCTGCGCAGGGCGACGGTGGCGAGTTGGTGGCGCTCCTCGTCGGTATCCGGCGCGTCGGGGCCCAGCGCGCGGGTGCGGGCGGCGAGCAGGTCGCGGAACAGGCTGTCGGCCTCGTCGAGGCGGCCGAGGGCGATGAGGGCGTCGCCGCGGTGGTGCAGGGCCCGCAGGCCGACCGGGTGGTCGGCCCCGAGGGCGCCGGCGGCGCGCCGGGCGAGTCCGGCCAGCTCCGCCGCAGCGCCGGAGGCGTCGCCCCGCTGGAGGCGCCGGCGGGCGATGCCGACCTCGGCGCCGATGGTGTCGGGGTGGTCCGGGCCCAGGGCGGCCGAGCACACCTCGACCAGGGCGCGGTGGGCGGCCCGCTCCAGCGCGGGGTCGCGGTCGCGCTGGTGGTCGAGGAGGAGTGCGGCCGTGCGGGCGACGGGCGCGGCGCGGTCGCCGAGCCCCTCGCGGGTGGTCTCGCCGATCAGCGGGTGGATGCGCAGGGCGCGCTCGCCGCCGACGGACGTCAGGGCCGCCAGGCCGTGGACGGCCAGCGCGTTGAGCGCGGCGGCCAGCGCGGTCTCGTCGAGGTGTTCGTTGTGCGGCTCGCCGCCGCTGCCCCAGTCGCCACCGCGCAGCAGGGACAGGGGCAGGCGCCGCAGCGGGACCTCCAGGCCGTCGGCGCCCAGGACGGACAGCAGCCGCAGCAGACCAGGGGCGTGCGGCGCGGTGTCCAGCAGCTCCATGGAGGCCTCCCAGACGCCGGCGAGTGTGCTGCGGCGGGGCCGGCGGCCCGGGTGGGTGAGGGGGCGCGAGAGGCGGTCCACGCGCAGCACCGAGGCCGAGAGGTGTTCCCCCAGCGCGCCGAGGTCGGCGAAGAGTGCGGGGTGGGAGGCCGCGGCGCCGCCGGCCAGGGTGAGGGCCAGGGGGATGCCGCCGAGGCGGTCGGCGAGGCCGCGGGCGCCCGCGGCGCCGACCGGGCCGGCCCGGTCGGCCAGCACGGCGGCGGCGTCGTCCGGTGCGAGCTCGCCGACCTCGCGGATCAGGGCGGGCTCCCACAGGGCGGGGTCGCCGATGCGGGTGGTGACGACGACGCCTCCGCGGGGGCTGGTGCGCAGCCAGCCCAGGCCCTCGCCGGGCCGGTGGTCGGGGTCGAGTTCGTCGGGGCGGTCGGCGTTGTCCAGCACGAGCAGCCAGGGGCGCGGCGCGGCGTCCAGGTGCCGCCAGGCCCAGCGGGCGGCGCGCCGCGGCGAGGACGCGAGCCGGTCGGCCTCGGCGCGGGAGCCGCCGGCCTCGACGGCCGCCTCCAGCAGGGCGGGGGCGACGGTGCCCGCCCGGACCCAGAACACGTCGCGGCCGCGGTCGGCGGCGCGCCGGGCGAGAGCGGCGGCGACGGCGGACTTGCCGATACCGCCCGGCCCGGTGAGCACGGCAGGGCGGTCCGCGCCTTCGGCCGCGGCGGTTTCGAGCTCGGCGAGCAGGTCGTCGCGCCCGCGCAGGGGCTCGGGCGGGCGGGGGGCGTCGAGGCTGACGTCGGGGGGCGCTTCAGCGGGAGCGGGCGGGTGCAGATGGATCCCGCCGTGGATGTCGCGGGCCTGCAGCAGGGTGCCGTGCACGGCTGCGAGCGCTGCCGTGTTGTGGTGCGGCTGCCGGGGCGCGGGGGTCTCGGGCGTGGGTTCGGGCACCGGGCGGCGCCTCAGGCGGTGCGGTCGGCGGCGCCGGGGCCGGCGGCGGGCCCGTCTCCGGTGCCGGCGAGGTGGGTGACCAGGGCGTCGGCGACCAGCCGGGTGACGGCGGCCATGTCGACGGCGTCGGGGTCCAGCAGCCACTGGACCTGGAGGCCGTCCATGACCGCGAGGATCGCCGCGGCGGCCTCGCGGGTGGGGCGGGCGGCCTCGGGCACGCCGTCGGCGGCGGGGACGGCGGCGCCGGGGTCCAGCCGGTCCACGACGGCCGCTTCGACGTCGGCGCGCAGCTCGGCGTAGCGGTGGCGGAACCAGTCCTGGGCGGGATGGCCCTCGGTGACGCTCTCGGCGGAGAGGACGGCGTAGAGCCGGGTCGTGCCGGGCCGGGCGGCGTTGCGCTCGGCGGTGTCGACCAGGTGGTCCAGGAACCGCCGGCCCTTGGGCGGCGGGTCGGCGCTGTCGCGCAGTTCCAGCACGGCGGTGAGCAGGTCGGTCTTGGACCCGAAGTGGTGCAGCACCCCGGCGGGCGTGATGCCCAGCGTGGCGGCGATGTCGGCGAGCGAGGCGTTGTGGAAGCCCTGCGAGGCGAAGACGTCGGCGGCGGCCCGCAGGATCTCCTCGCGCCGGTTGACCCGCTTGCCCGGCGTGTTGCCCGGCGTGGCCGCCGGGGTCTGCTGCGCCGGCTCGCTCATGCTGCTCAACTCCTGGTCTTCGCACGCGGGGGACCTGCTGGGGCGGCCCGAGCGGGTGGAGGGCCCGGGTTCACGCTATCCGAGTGTTTCACGGGAGTCTTGCTTAATGAATGTTCAGTAAGTAAGGTCCGGGCGGTAGAGACGTACATCACAAGGCAAGGACACATGGACCACGACCTGCTCGCCCGCGTGGCCGCGCTCAGCCTCCAGGACAAGGTCGCCCTGCTGACGGGCCGCACCGCATGGGTCCTGCACGGCGCCCCGGCGGCCGGCCTGCTGCCCGTCACCCTCTCCGACGGGCCCGCGGGCGTGCGGGGCGGCGAACGCACCGAGGCCGACCACTCCGCGAGCCTGACCAGCCCCACCGGGATCGCCGCGGCCTGGGACGAGGACCTGATGGAGCGGGTGGGCCGGTTCTTCGCCGCCGAGGCGCGGCGCCAGGGGGTGGACGCGGTCCTGGCGCCCGTGGTCAACCTCCAGCGCTCCCCCGCAGGCGGCCGCCACTTCGAGTGCTTCTCCGAGGACCCTCTGCTGACCGGGCGCATGGGCGCCGCCTTCGTCCGCGCGCTGCAGGGCGAGGGCGTGGGCGCGTGCGTGAAGCACTTCATCGGCAACGAGACCGAGTACCGGCGCACCTCCTACCTCGCCCGCCTCGACGAGCGCACCCTGCGCGAGGTCTACCTGCCGCCGTTCGAGGACGCGGTGTGCGGGGCCGGCGCGTGGATGGTGATGGCGGCCTACAACGGCGCCGACGACGGCACCGAGGCCGCGCCGATGACCGCACACCGCCGCCTGCTCACCGGGCTGCTCAAGGGCGAGCTGGGCTTCGACGGGGTCGTGGTCAGCGACTGGTCGGCCGCCACGACCACCGCCGAGTCCGCCGCGGCGGGGCTCGACCTGGTGATGCCCGGGCCGCTGGGGCCCTGGCGCGACGCGCTCGTCGCGGCCGTGCGCGCGGGCGAGGTCGCCGAGTCGTCCCGAGGTGATGCGGTTCAGCGTCGACGGGCGCATCGTGCAGAAGACCACGCGCCAGAAGCTGGAGTCCACCCGCGGCCAGTGGGTCTTCGACGGCGACCAGTACGTGATCTTCAACCTGGCGCTGGGCGGGGCCTATCCTGCGGGCCACAACCAGGTCGAGGAGCCCTACTGGGGGCTGCCGCAGTCCAGCGTGGACCGCATCGCCCAGGGCGGCGTGCGCGCCGAGGTCGACTGGGTCGAGGTGGAGCAGAAGACCTGAGGCGGCGCCGAGGACGGCATCGGCACCGTGGCCGGGGCGGGTTCCCGCGGGGGCCCGCCCCGGCTGCGTGTCGCCGCGGCCTACTCCCCGGAGCCGTCGAGGGTGTCCAGCCAGGCGCGCACGGACGCGTTGTGCTCGCCGAGGCGGGGCGGCGGGCGGTGGTCGGGCGGTGTTTCGGAGGCGGGGTCGCCGGCGTCGGCGAAGCGCACGGCGGACCCCGGCAGTTCGATGGGGCCCAGCACCGGGTGCTCCACCTCGGCCACCAGGCCCTGGGAGCGCACCTGGTCCCACTCATAGACCTGGTCGAGGGTGCGCACGGCGCCGCAGGGGATGCCGATGGCGCCGATGCGCCCCAGCCAGGTGTCGCGGGGGGCGGTGGCGAGCACGGCCTCGACGGCCTCGTTGAGCTGCGGGCGGTTGGCTACCCGGGAGGCGTTGTCGGCGAAGCGGGGGTCGGAGGCGTCGATACCCAGCAGCCCGGCGAACTTCGACCACTGGCCCTGGCTGGCGACCGCGACCTGCAGCATGCCGTCGGCGCAGGTGTAGGCGCCGTAGGGGGCGATCGAGGGGTGGTGGTTGCCGATCGCCCGGGGCACCTCCCCGCCCACGGTCCAGCGGGTGCCCTGAAAGGCGTGCACGCCCACGATGGAGGACAGCAGCGAGGTGCGCACCACGCGGCCGCGGCCGGTGCGCTCGCGCTCGTAGAGGGCGCTGAGCACGCCGTAGGCGCCGTTCATCCCGGCCAGGAGGTCGCCGATGGGCACACCCACCTTGGTGGGCTCCTCGGGCCCGGGGCCGGTGAGGCTCATCAGCCCGGCCTCGCCCTGGGCGATCTGGTCGTAGCCGGCGCGCCCGCCTTCAGGCCCGTCGTGGCCGAAGCCGCTGATGGAGCACAGCACCAGGCGCGGGTTGAGCTCGGCCAGGCGCTCGGCGGAGAACCCGAGGCGGTCGAGCACGCCGGGGCGGAAGTTCTCCACCAGCACGTCGGCGGCGCGCACCAGGCGGGTGAGCACCGAGGCGCCGTCCTCGGACTTCAGGTCCAGCTCGACCGACTCCTTGTTGCGGTTGCAGGAGAGGAAGTAGGTGCTGATCCGCTCGTCCTCGGGCCCGGCGAAGGGAGGCCCCCAGCCGCGGGTGTCGTCGCCGGTCGCGGGCTGCTCGACCTTGATCACGCGCGCGCCGAGGTCGCCCAGCAGCATGGCGGCGTGCGGCCCGGCCAGGGCCCGCGACAGGTCGACCACCACGATTCCGCTCAACGGCCCCTGGGATGTGCTCACTCGCTCCGCCACAGGACGGGCCCCCTTCGACTGCTCCGCGCCGGTCGCGCCGCCGCGTGGTGTCCGGTGTTGTCTGGTCATTGTGCCGACGCGCTGTGCGCGTGATCACAGCGGGGCCCCCGGCGAGGCGCCGGGCCGACCGGGCGCGGCTCAGCCGGGCAGGCCCAGGCGGCGGTAGCGGGCGTGGCGGCACGCCAGGCGCCGGTCGGGGTCGGCGCGCAGCAGTGCGGCGAGCTCGTGGCGCAGCGCGGCGCCCATCCGGGCGCAGAACGCCGCGGGTTCGTCGGCGGCGTCGGGGCGCTCGGCCACGACGCGGTCGACGATGCCGTTCGCGCGCAGCCGCGCCGTGCTCACCCCCTGCCGTTCGGCGAGTTCGGGGGCGCGATCGGTGGTGCGGTGCACGATGGCGCTCGCGCCCTCCGGCGGCAGCGGCGACAGCCAGGCGTGCTGCGCGCCGACGACGCGGTCGGCCGGTACCAGGGCCAGCGCCCCTCCCCCGGTGCCCTGGCCCATGAGCACGGCCAGGGTGGGCGCGCGCAGGGTGACCAGCTCCGCCAGGCAGCGGGAGATCTGCCCGGCCAGGCCCTGCTCCTCGGCCTCGCGGGAGAGCGCGGCGCCGGGCGTGTCGATGACGGTGACCAGCGGAAGGTCCAGTTCCTCGGCGATGCGCATGCCGCGGCGGGCCTCGCGCAGCGCGGCCGGGCCGAGGGGGTGGTCGCTGGTCTGCCGGGAGCGGTCCTGGCCCAGCAGGACGCACGGCGCACCGCCGAAGCGGGCCAGGGCCAGCAGCAGGCCGGGGTCGGCCTCGCCCTCGCCGGTGCCCTTGAGGGGGACGACGTCGCCGGCCGCGCGCCGCAGCAGCTCGCGCACGCCGGGGCGGTCGGGGCGCCGGGAGCGGGTGATCGACTCCCAGGCGGGCACCTCGGCGGTCGGCTCCTCGGGGACCGCGGGCTCCTCGGGCAGCGCGCCGGCGCGGGCGAGCAGCACGTTGAGGGTGCGGTCGGCGGTGCCGGGCAGGTCGTCGGCGCCGAGCACGGCGTCGACGAGGCCGCGGCGGTGGAGGTTCTCCGCCGACTGCACGCCCTCGGGGAAGGGCCGGTCGTAGAGCTGCTCGTAGACGCGGGGGCCGAGGAAGCCGATCAGCGCGCCCGGTTCGGCGACGGTGACGTGGCCCTGGGAGCCCCAGGAGGCCAGGACGCCGCCCGTGGTGGGGTGGCGCAGGTAGACGAGGAAGGGCAGGCCGGCCGCCTTGTGCGCCGCGACGGCGGCGGAGATCTTTACCATGGTCAGGAACGCGACGGTGCCCTCCTGCATGCGGGTGCCCCCGGAGGCGGGTGCGGCCAGCAGCGGGAGGCGCTCGGCGGTGGCGCGTTCGACCGCGGATGTCAGCCGCTCGGCCGCGGCGACCCCGATCGAGCCGGCGAGGAAGTCGAACTCGCAGGCCACGACGGCGACGCGGCGACCGCGCAGCAGGCCCTCGCCGGTGACCACGGCCTCGTCGCAGCCGCTGCGCTCGCGGGCCCGGGCCAACTCGGCGGCGTAGCCGGGGTCGGGCGCGACGTCCAGCGGCGGCCCGTCCCAGGAGCGGAACGAGCCGGCGTCCAGTGTCGCCTCCAGCAGCTCGTGCGCGCCGTACCCGCGGCCCATGGCACCTCCGTCGGCAGTCGCGGCCGGTCGCCGCCCCGGCCGCGCACGGCCGGGTGATCGACTCTAGCCGCGGCCCGTCCGAGGCGTCAGCGGCGGGAGGCGGCGCGGCGGCCCGGCGCCCCCAATTCCCCTATTGCCCGGTAGGAAAAACGGGGTTAATATCCCACTGAGCCTATAGGGAAAATCTGGTTCCTCACCGGGAAGCGGCACGGCATGCAGACACTCGTCATCTTCGCCCTCGTCGGGCTGCTGGCCCAACTCGTCGACGGCAGCCTGGGGATGGCCTACGGCGTCACCTCCACCACCCTGATGCTGGCCGCGGGCACCACGCCCGCGGCCGCCTCGGCGACGGTGCACCTGGCCGAGATCGGCACCACCCTGGCCTCGGGCGCCGCGCACTGGCGGCTGGGCAACGTCGACTGGCGGGTGGTCCGTCGCATCGCCCTGCCCGGGGCGATCGGCGCGTTCGCCGGGGCGACCTTCCTCAGCGGGCTGTCCACCGCGGCCGCGGCGCCGCTCATGTCGGTCGTGCTGCTGGTGCTGGGCGCCTATGTGCTCGTGCGATTCACGCTCTGGCCGCTCTCGCGCGCCCGGCTGGGCACGCCGGTCCGACGGCGCCTCCTGGTGCCGCTGGGCCTGGCCGGCGGGTTCCTCGACGCCACCGGCGGTGGCGGCTGGGGGCCGGTGGGCACGCCGGCGCTGCTGGCCGGCGGGCGCATCGAGCCCCGCAAGGTGATCGGCTCGATCGACACCAGCGAGTTCATCGTCGCCCTCGCCGCCAGCGCCGGGTTTTTCGTCGGGCTCGGCGGTGCGGGGATCAACCCCCTCTGGGCGGGCGGCCTGCTGATCGGCGGCGTCGTGGCGGCCCCCGTCGCGGCGTGGATCGTGCGGCGGGTGCCGCCGCGGGTGCTCGGCTCGGCCGTAGGCGGCCTCATCGTGCTGACCAACACCCGCAGCCTGCTGGAGGCGGTGTGGCCCGAGGCGGCGCCGGGCGCCCTCACCGCGGTCTACGTCGCACTGGCCGCGGCCTGGGCGGCGGCGGTCGCCTGGTCGGTGCGTGCGCACCTGGCCGAGCGCGCTCCCGAAGGCGCCCCGGCGCCCGGCTCCCCGGCGGACGCCGCCGGCGGGCCCGGCCGCGCCCGGGCCGGCGCGGCCGAGTAGCGGCGCGCGTCCGGGCCGGGCCCGATGCCGTTCTAAGCACCGGCGGCGGCCCTCAGCCCAGCAGCTCCTGTGCCGTGTCCGCGTCGGTGACCAGAGTCGATATCAGCCCGCTGCGCAGCACCACGCCGATGGCCTCGGTCTTGCCGGGGCCGCCGGCCACCGCGATCACATCGGGCACGCGCGCGAGCTGGGCGTCGGTGATGGCCAGTACCCGCTCGTCGAGCTCGCTGTGCACCCGGGTCCCCTCGGAGTCGAACAGCTGCGCGGAGATCTCGGCGCGCACGCCCCTTTCGCGCAGCTCCTCGCGGGGGCCGGGATCCAGGCACGAGTACACCGTGGAGCTCTGCTCGTCCCAGCCGCCGATGGAGACCACCGCCTTGGTCAGCCGGTCGAAGCGGGCCAGCGCCCCCGCGATGCCCGGGTCGGAGCGCAGCGCGCGGGCGGTGGTCGCATCGGGCAGGATCAGCGGCGCGTAGATGGGATAGGCGGAGCCGCCGGAGAGCTGGGCCGCCCGCCGCACCGACTCGACCGATCCCTCGCTGGCGTCCTCGCCGTAGGTGCGGTGCGAGACCACGCCGCCCAGCTGCACCGTCGTGCAGTGGGCCAGCCGGGTCAGCTCGGCGCCGACGGCGTTGACCGTGCGCCCCCAGGCGAACCCGAGCACGTCGTCGTCCTCGACGATCTCGGCCAGCAGGTCGGCGGCCACCGCGCCGAGCTGGCGGTGGGTCTCGGCCGGGTCCTCGGAGCCGTCGACGACGATGGCGCGCTCCAGCCCGAAGGCCGCGCGCAACCGGTCGGAGAGGTCGGGGTCGATCCGGGCGGGCACCCGGATGGAGATCCGCACGATCCCGCTCTCCCGCGCGGTGTCGAGTGCGCGGGCGACTTTGAAGCGACTCACGCCGAACTCCTCGGCGATCTCCACCTTCGAGCGCCCGTCCAGGTAGAACCGGCGCGCGACGGTGGAGACCAGCACCAGTTCGGCGGGCCCCTTGAACGGTGATTTCCGCTGCTGGGGCGCCGCGGCGCCGCCCTCGCCCTCGGTGCTCGCCACCCTGCTCACCTGATCACTACTCCGCTCATTCGTTAAGCATACGTTGACACGGCATTTCGGATGGGTTTTGAATGTCCTTCATCACATGAGCATCGTAACGCTCAGGTGAGCGAGACAACCATCGGTGTGCCGGATCACGCACACCCACCGTCCGTGAACGAGGAGCGGCAGTGCGCGCAGCGATCATCGAACGTCCGGGAAGCGTCACCGTGGGGGAACGGCCCGATCCGACTCCCGCGGCCGACGGCGTGGTGCTGCGTGTGGGAGCCTGCGGCATCTGCGGCACCGACCTGCACATCGCCGACGGCGAGTTCCCGCCCAGCCCCTACCCGCTGGTGCCCGGCCACGAGTTCGCCGGCGAAGTGGTGGCCGTGGGCCCGCAGGCCCCGGGCGGGCTGCGCGAGGGCGACCGGGTGGCCGTGGACCCCTCCCTGTTCTGCGGGTACTGCGAGTACTGCCGGGCCGGGCGCGGCAACCTGTGCGCCAACTGGGGCGCCATCGGCGACACCGTCGACGGCGCCTTCGCCGAGTACGTGGCGGCCCCCGCCGTCAACTGCCACCGCCTGCCCGAGCACGTCGGCGACCGCGAGGCCGCGCTGATCGAGCCGCTGTCATGCGCCGTGCACGGCGTGCGACGCATCGGCGTGCACACCGGAGAGCGCTTCCTTCTGCTCGGCGCGGGCACCATGGGCCTGCTGCTGCAGCAGCTCCTGCAGCAGGGCGGCGCGCAGGTCACCGTCGTCGACCGCAACACCGAGCGGCTGAAGCTGGCCAAGGCGCTGGGCGCCGCCGCCACCGCCGCGGACACCGCCGACCTCGGCGACGAGCGCTTCGACGCCGCGGCCGACGCCACCGGCGCTCCCGCGGCGATCGAGGCCGCGTTCTGGGCGCTGCGCCGCGGCGGGCGCCTGCTGGTCTTCGGCGTGGCGCCGGACGACGCCCGCGTCTCGCTGTCGCCGTTTCGCATGTACAACGACGAGATCACCGTGGTCGGCTCCATGGCCGTGCTGCACAGCTACGGCGCCGCGCTGGACCTGCTGGCCGCGGGCCGGGTGCGCACGGACGAGCTGCTCACCCACGCCCTGCCGCTGGCCGAGTTCCCGGGGGCACTCGACCTGATGCGCTCGGGAGCCGGTGTGAAGGTGCAGGTCCTGCCCACCGCCTCGGCCTGACGAGACGGAGTTTCGACCGTGGAGAAGGAGAACCCGTTGCCGAGCACGAAACGCCGCCCCGGGCGGCTCGCGGCACTGGGCGCCGCAGGCGCCGCAGTGTCACTGGTATCGGGCTGCGCGGGCGCGGGTGCCGTCGCCGCGGGCGGCGACGGCACCACGCTGGTCGTGGCCATCGTGTCCAACCCCCAGATGGAGGACGCCATCTCGCTGCGCGCGGACTTCGCGCGCGAGCACCCCGACGTCAACCTGCGCTTCGTCACGCTGCCGGAGAACGAGGCCCGCGCCAAGATCACCACCTCCATCGCCGCCGGCGGCGGCGAGTTCGACGCGGTGATGATCAGCAACTACGAGACCCGCATGTGGGCCGAGAACGGGTGGCTGGCCAACCTGCAGCCGCACATCGACGCCACCGAGGGCTACGACGACGAGGACTTCCTGGAGCCGATCCGCGAGGACCTCTCCTACCAGGGCGACATGTACTCGGTGCCCTTCTACGGCGAGTCGTCGTTCCTGGCCTACCGCAAGGACCTGTTCGAGAAGGCCGGCGTCGAGATGCCGGAGAACCCCACCTGGTCGGAGGTCGCCGACCTGGCGGCGGAGCTCGACGGCGTCGAGGAGGGCGTCGCCGGGATCTGCCTGCGCGGCCTGCCCGGCTGGGGCGAGGTGCTCGCGCCCTTCAACAGCATGCTCAACACCTTCGGCGGGCGCTGGTACGACCGCGACTGGAACGCCCAGCTCACCTCGCCCGAGTTCCGCCGCACCGCGGAATTCTACGTGGACCTGGTGCGCGAGCACGGCCAGCCCGGCGCGGCCAACAGCGGGTTCGGCGACTGCCTGACCCACTACAGCCAGGGCAACGCCGCCATGTGGTACGACGCGACGGCCATGGTCAGCACCGTGGAGGACCCCGAGTCCAGCAAGGTCGTCGGCAAGAGCGGGTACGCCCCCGCGCCCGTGCAGAAGACCGGCTACGGCGGCTGGCTCTACACCTGGTCGCTGGCCATCCCCGCCTCCTCGCAGCACAAGGACGCCGCCTGGGACTTCCTGTCCTGGATGACCGACAAGGAGTACATCCGCATGGTCGGCGAGGAGTACGGCTGGCAGCGCGTTCCGCCGGGCAGCCGGGTCTCGACCTTCGAGAACCCCGAGTACCAGGAGGCCGCGTCGGCCTACGCCGAACCGATGCGCGAAGGCATCGAGAACGCCGACCCCAAGAACCCGGGCACCCGGCCCGTGCCCTACACCGGCATCGGGTTCCTGGCCATCCCCGAGTTCCAGGACTTGGGCACGCGGGTGAGCCAGCAGCTCAGCGCGGCGATCGCCGGGCAGATCAGCGTCGACGAGGCGCTGGCGCAGAGCCAGCAGTACGCGCAGTCGGTCGGCGACAGCTACAAGGAGGCACAGTGAGCATTCCACGACGCCGCCGGCGGGCGGCGCGCACCGTCCGGGGGAGGCTGCCGCGATGAGCGCGACCGCCACCGCCCCCGCCCCTCAGCGGCCCGTGCCCGCCGCCCGGTCCGCCAAGCGCGCCGAGCGCGCCCGCGGCTGGTCGCTGCGCGCCCCGCTGCTGCCGGCGCTGATCTTCACGATCCTGGTCACCCAGCTGCCGTTCCTGTTCACCATCTTCTACTCGCTGCAGTCGTGGAACCTCGTGCGCCCCGGGTCGCGGAGCTTCACGGGCCTGGCCAACTACGCCGCGGTACTGACCGACGCGCAGTTCCTCGGCGCGGCGCTGAACACCGTCGTCATCACCGCCGCGTGCGTACTGATCTCGATGGCGGTCGGCATCGGCCTCGCGATGCTGCTGGACCGCAAGTTCGCGGGCCGCGGCGTGGTGCGAACCCTGCTGATCACGCCGTTCCTGATCATCCCGGTGGCGACCGCGCTGCTGTGGAAGACCACCATGTTCGACCCGGTCTTCGGGCTGGTCGGGTTCGTGCTCACGCCCTTCGGGCTCGGCGACGTCGACTGGGTGTCGCAGTTCCCGGTGGTGTCGGTGGTCACCGCACTGGTGTGGCAGTGGAGCCCCTTCATGATGCTGCTGGTGCTGGCCGGGCTGCAGAGCCAGGGCGGCGACGTCATCGAGGCGGGCCAGGTCGACGGCGCGAGCAAGTGGCAGATGTTCACCAACATCACGCTGCCGCACCTGCGGCGCTACATCGAGCTGGGCGTGCTGCTGGGGTCGATCTACGTGGTCAACACCTTCGACACGATCTACATGATGACCCAGGGCGGGCCCGGTACCGCCAGCGCGAACCTGCCGTTCTACATCTACCAGCGGACCTTCCTCGGGTTCGACATCGGCCAGTCGGCGGCGATGGGCGTCGTCGTGGTGATCGGCACCATCGCCGTGGCGATGCTCGCGCTGCGGCTGATCTTCCGCACGTTCATGTCCGATCAGGAGGCGAACTCGTGACCGCCACCGCCCCCGCACCCCGATCCAGCGCGGCCGCCGCACCGAACCCGCGCCCGGCGGCGGCGCGCGCCCGGCGGCGCGGCGGCGTCGGCGGAGCCGCGCTGACGACGCTGACCTGGGCCATCGCCCTGGTGTTCGTCTCACCGGCCCTGTGGCTGGTGCTGACCTCCTTCAAGAGCGAGGCCATCGCCCAGACCGATCCCCCGACGCTGTTCTTCCAGCCGACGCTGGACCAGATCGCCGGCGTCATCGACTCCGACTTCCTGCCGTACCTGGCCAACTCGCTGATCGCGACCCTGGCCTCCACGGCGCTGGTGCTGCTGCTGGGCACGCCCGCCGCCTACGCGCTGTCGATCCGCCCGGTCAAGCGCACCAAGGACGTGCTGTTCTTCTTCATCTCCACCAAGATGCTGCCGGTGGTGGCCGTGATCGTGCCGATCTACGTCGCCGCGGCCGAGGTCGCCATGCTGGACAGCATCTGGACGCTGGTGGTGCTCTACACCGCGATGAACCTGCCGATCGCGGTGTGGATGATGCGCTCGTTCTTCCTGGAGGTCCCCTCGGGCGTGGTCGAGGCCGCGCGGATGGAGGGCGCGAGCCTGCCGCGGGTGCTGTGGTCGGTGATGCTGCCGATCATGGCCCCCGGTGTCGCCGCGACGGCGCTGATCTGCATGATCTTCTCCTGGAACGAGTTCTTCTTCGCGGTGAACCTGACGGCCTCGCAGGCCGCCACCGTGCCGGTGTTCCTGGTCGGGTTCATCACCAGTGAAGGGCTCTACTGGGCGCAGTTGGCGGCCGCGGCCACCCTGGCGTCGCTGCCGATCGTGATCATCGGCTGGATGGCCCAGCGCCAGCTCGTGCGCGGTCTGTCCATGGGCGCGGTCAAGTAGGCCGGGCCCCATCACAGGGGACGGGGCGGCCGGGAGCCGCGGCCGGTTGCGGGGCCGCGGCGCACCCGGCCGCCCCGCTGTGTCTCCGCGACCGCGGGCCGGGCAGAATGGCGCCGGACGCGACACCGAGCCGCCGCCGGAAGGGACCGCCGCATGGGGTTGAGGATCGGACTGCTGGGCACGGGCTACTGGGCACGCGAGACGCAGGGCGCGGCGCTGGCCGCCCACCCCGGCGCCGAGTTCGTCGGCGTGTGGGGACGCAGCGCCGAGCGGACGCGGGCCCTGGCCGACCGCTACGGCGTGGCCGCCTACTCCGACTCCGAGGCCCTCTTCGCCGACGTCGACGCCGTGGCGATCGCGCTGCCGCCGGACGTGCAGGCCGAGGCCGCGCTGCGTGCCGCGCGGGCAGGCCGCCACCTGCTGCTGGACAAGCCGGTGGCCTTCACCACCGAGGCCTCCGGCGCCGTCGCGGCCGAGGCCGGGCGCCGGGGGCTGGCGAGCGTCGTCTTCTTCACCATGCGCTTCTCGCCGGGCGTCGAGGACTTCCTGCGCGAGACCGCCGCGGCCGGGCGCTGGGACGGCGCCCAGGGGGTGATGCTGGCGTCGGCGCTCAGCACGGACAGCCCCTATGCCGAGTCGCCGTGGCGCCGGGAGCGCGGCGGCCTGTGGGACATCGGCCCGCACGCCCTGTCGGTGCTGCTGCCGGTGATGGGGCCGGTCGGGGAGGTCACCGCCGTGGCGGGGCCGCGCAGGACCACCCACCTGCTGCTGGGCCACCGCGGCGGAGGCGTCAGCTCGCTGGCGCTCACCCTGGAGGCCCCGCCCGCGGGGGGCCGCAAGGAGTTCCTCTTCCACGGCGAGAACGGCGTGGCGCACCTTCCCGAGGCCGAGCTGGGCCCGGTGCCCGCGTTCTCCGCGGCGATCGATCGGCTGCTGGCCGCCGCCGAGCAGGGCCCGGACGCCCCCGCCGACCCCTGCGGCATCGGATTCGGCCACGAGGTGGTCGCGGTGCTGGAGGCGGCGGCGCTCGCGCTCGAACGGCGGGCGACGGTGCCGGTCGGCGCGTCCGGGAGCTGACACCGCGCAGGCGGCGTCGGCGCGTCGGGTGCCGGATCGCGGCGTTGAGTGCGCAGATACGCCGGCATACCCGCACCCACAGGCCCTCGGCGGTGCGCGCGGCGTGGCGTTCCGGCCCGGGCTGGTTCTTCAACGTCCGGATGATCGCCTCGATGCTCCGGCGCAGTCAGTCCGGGAAGTACCGTGGGTCGGCCCGCGCTTCTTCTCCGACTCCCGAGCCGGGCGCACGACGGTGTGGCCCGACCCCTTCGCCGGCGCCGGCGAAGGTTGCACACGATCGGGACCGGCCCCGGTGCGGCCCGCTGGACGTGGAGCAGGTGCGGGGCCTGCTTGCGCTGCTCGGTCACATCGCTGGTGGCAGGCGGCGGAGCGGGCGGCCCCCGAGCGCGCCGGCGCGGCCCGGGGCCTCGGTCAGTACGGCGGGCGCCGCGCCGAGCGGCGCAGCATATCCACCATGGCCGGCACCGGTGCCGGCGGCCGGCGCCGGTGCACGATGGAGATCTCGCGCTCCAGCGCCGTGCCGCCGGGCGGCGCCGCCACCCAGCCGCCGCCGGGCGCGGCGTCCAGGATCATCCGCGGCACCAGGCCGATGCCCACGCCCGCACGGATCAGCGCCAGCATCACCTCGTAGTCGCGGGTCTCATAGGCGACCTGCAGGCGCACCCCCTCGTCGGCGGCCGCCGCCTCAAGCGCGACGCGGTTGGAGATGCCGGGCGCGCCGCAGATCCATTCCTGGTCGGTCAGATCGGCCAGGCGCGGCGCGGTGCCTGCCGCCGGGTGGCCTTCGGGCAGCACCAGCAGCAGCGGGTCGACCAGGATGCGCTCGCGGTGCAGCCCGGTCGAGGCGGGAGGCTGCACCCCCGGGTAGCGGTGCGTGATGAGCAGGTCGAGCTCGCCGGAGGTCACCAGCCCGTAGCCGTCGGGCGGCTCGACGTCCGACAGCGACAGCCGCACCTGCGGGTGGGCCTGCCCGAACGCGGCCAGCGCGCCCGGCACCAGCAGCCGGCCCGCGCTGGCGAAGGCGCCCAGCGAGAGCCGCACCTGCGCCTCGCCGGCGGCGGCGCGCACCGCCGCCTCGGCGTCGCGCAGCTCGCCGACGACCCGCTCCCCGTAGGCCAGCAGCACCCGGCCCGCGCGGGTGAGCCGGACTCCGGTCCGCGAGCGCTCCACCAGTGCGCACCCCAGCTCCCGCTCCAGCTTGGTGAGCTGCTGGGACAGCGCGGGCGCGGTGAAGGACATGCGCTCGGCGGCCGCGGCGATGGAGCCCGCGTGGGCGACCTCGACCAGCACGCGCACCCGGTCGGCGTCCAGCACCGGACCACCCCCTGCCCCCGGAACCAAAGCCGTGCTTAATCATCGTAAGCAACCGCAACTTCAACTTAAGCACGCGACAGGGCAGTGTGGAGGCATGACAGCCACGACCTCCCTGCCCACCGCCGCCGACGTCGCCGCGGCGGCCGAGCGCATCGCACCCTATGCGCGGCGCACGCCGGTACTGAGCACGCGCGTGGACGGGCGCCCGCTCTCCCTGAAGCTGGAGCACCTGCAGATCACCGGCGCCTTCAAGCTCCGGGGCGCGCTCAACGCGATGCTGGCCGCCGGCGCACCGGAGCGGGTGGTGACCGCCTCGGGCGGCAACCACGGCCTCGGTGTGGCGGCCGCTGCACGGATGCTGGGCGCCGAGGCGCTGGTGTACGTGCCCGAGACCGTTCCCGAGGCCAAGGCGCGCCGCCTGGAGGCCTCCGGCGCGGAGCTGGTCCGCACCGGCGCCCACTACGCCGAGGCGGCCGAGGCGGCGCGCGCCCGCGCCGGCGCCGAAGGGCTGCGCTACCTGCACGCCTACGACGACCCTGACGTGGTCGCCGGCCAGGGCACCATCGGCCACGAGATCGCCGTCGACGCGCCCGAGTGCGACAGCGTCGCGGTGGCCGTGGGAGGCGCCGGCCTGGTGGCGGGCGTTCGCCTGGGCGCGGCCGGCCTCCGCGTGACCGGCGTCGAGCCCGAGGGCTGCCGCAGCCTGCACGCCGCGCTGGCAGCGGGCGAGCCGGTGGACACGCCCGTCGACTCGGTCGCCTCCTCGGCGCTGGGCGCGGCGCGGGTGGGCGACGTGCCCTTCGCCGTGCTGGGCGCGCACCCCGTGGGCACCGCACTGGTGACCGACGCCGAGATCACCGCGGCGCGCGACCGGCTGTGGGAGGAGTTCCGCATCGCCGCCGAGCCCGCCGCCGCCGTCCCCTTCGCCGCGTGGCTGGCCGACCGACTCCCCGGCGAGCACACCTGCCTGGTGGTCTGCGGCGCCAACGCCTCCTGGACTCCCGAGGGGTAGGCCGCCCCGCCTCCTCGCCGCCCCCGCCGCCGCGCAGGGGCACCGGGCGCCCGGCGGTGCGGGCGGCGGCGCACCGCCGCCCGCGGCGGAGGCCGACCCGCCCTCCGGCGGTGCGGGAGACGGGGTCCGCCCGCACCGGCCGCTCCGGCCTCCGATAACCTGACCGCGTCGGGGACCGCCGGGCGTACGCAGGGGCGGGGGACGCGTCGGATCGGGCGGTGCGCCGCGCCCGCGCTCGGAGGGGGCATCGTGCTCTACGACACCGCGCGCACCGTCGGCTCACGGGTGGGCCGCGTGCTCTACCGGCCGACCATCGAAGGCCTGGAGCACATCCCCGCCTCCGGCCCGGTCATCCTGGCCGCCAACCACCTCTCCTTCTGCGACAGCGTCGTCATTCCACTGGCGGTGCCGCGCCGCATCCGGTTCCTGGCCAAGGCCGAGTACTTCTCGGGCACCGGCGTGCGGGGCCGGATGTCGCGGGCGGCCTTCACCTCGCTGGGCGCCGTCCCGGTGGAGCGCGGCAGGAGCGGCGGCGCGCTGGAGGCGCTGGAGATCGGGCTGCGCTGGCTCAAGGACGGCGGAGTGTTCTCGATCTACCCGGAAGGCACCCGCTCGCCCGACGGGCGGCTCTACCGCGGCCGCACCGGCGTGGCCCACCTCGCGCTGACCTCGGGTGCACCCGTCGTACCGGTGGGGCTGGCCGGCACCGAGCGCGTCCAGCCGATCGGCGCCCGCCTTCCCCGCATCGCGCCCGTCACCGTGCGCTTCGGGGCGCCGCTGGACTTCTCCGCGGGCTACGGCGACCTCAGGACCGGGCGGGCGCGCCGGCTCGTCACCGACGAGGTCATGGCCGCCGTCCAGCGGCTGACCGGCCAGGAGGGGGCCGGGACCTACAACGACCGCGCGGCCGGGGAGTGACCCCATTGCGTCTTCCCGGCACCGCCCGGAGGCGGCCGCGCACCCCGCCGCCCGCACCCGCCCTTGCGCCCCCGCACGGTTCCCGCCTACCGCACGGAAACGCCTGACCTCCGCGGCGTACGGCGACCCCCTGAAGTCGCGCCGCGCGGTGCGAGGCGTCGCTGCACGCGACGGCCCGCGGGCCTCGGCGGCCGGGACCGCGCGGTGCCCCCGCCCGGGGGCGCGGGCACCGCGCGGGCGGGTCAGCCGCGGGGCAGGCGCTCGGCCAGCCAGGCCTCGACGTCGTCGGCGGTGCGCGGCAGCGCCGCGGAGAGCACGCGGTTGCCCTCGGCGGTGACGAGGACGTCGTCCTCGATGCGCACGCCGATCCCGCGCAGCTCCTCGGGCACGGTGAGGTCGTCGGGCTGGAAGTACAGCCCCGGCTCGACCGTGAGCACGGTGCCGGGCCGCAGCTCGCCGTGGAGGTGGACCTCGGTGCGCGAGCGCGCGCAGTCGTGGACG
The DNA here is from genome assembly GCF_039531585.1 of Streptomonospora arabica. Classification (NCBI taxonomy): domain Bacteria; kingdom Bacillati; phylum Actinomycetota; class Actinomycetes; order Streptosporangiales; family Nocardiopsidaceae; genus Streptomonospora; species Streptomonospora arabica. Next base: position 316,375 of record NZ_BAAAQI010000006.1, read on the forward strand.
TCCAGACCGAGCATGTGCCCGGTGCCGTGCAGGGTGTAGCGCCGCTGCAGGCCGAGCTCGACGACGCGGTCGGCCGGGCCTTCGAGCAGGCCCCACTCGACCAGCCCTTCGGCCAGGACGCGCTGGGCGACCTCGTGGTACTCGGTGAAGGGGCGCCCCGGCGCGACGGCCGCGATCGCCGCCTCCTGAGCGGCGTAGACCAGGTCGTAGACCCGGCGCTGCACCGGGTCGAACCGGCCGGAGACCGGCAGGGTGCGGGTGATGTCGGCGGTGTAGAGCGTGGTGGTCTCGACGCCGGCGTCGAGCAGCAGCAGCTCGCCCTCGCGCACCGGGCCGTCGTTGCGCATCCAGTGCAGCGTGGTGGCGTTGGGGCCCGAGGCCGCGATGGTGCCGTAGCCGACGTCGTTGCCCTCGACGCGGGCGCGCAGGAAGAACGTGCCCTCGATGTAGCGCTCGGAGGTGGCCCGGGCCTCGGGCAGCGCGGCGGCGACGTCGCCGAAGCCCCGCACCGTGGCGTCGACGGCGCGCTGCAGCTGGGCGACCTCCCACTCGTCCTTGACCAGCCGGTGGTCGTGCAGGGCGACGGCCAGTTCCTCGTCGCGTTCGGCGGCGGCCTCGCCGTCCTCGGCGCCGCCGGCGCGCACGCCGGCGACCAGCTCCTCCAGGGAGGCGTCGTGGCCGCGCAGGATGCGCACCGGAGCCGCCGGGGCGTCGCGGAGCACCTCGGGCAGCCGGCGCACGTCGTCGGTGTCGGTGCCCAGGCGCTGGGCGGACTCGGCGAGGCTGTGCCGGCGCCCGCTCCACAGTTCGCCGTGCCCGTCGAGCCAGAACTCGCCGTTCTCGCGGTTGGAGCGGGGACGCAGGTAGACGGTGGCGTCGTGGCCGCCGCCCGGGCGGGGCTCCAGAACCACGCAGCCGTCGTCGGAGAGGTCGCCGCTCAGGTAGACGTAGTCGCAGGAGGGCCGGAACGGGTACTCGGTGTCGTTGGAGCGGGTCTTGAGGTTGCCGGCGGGCACGACCAGCCGCTCGCCGGGGAAGCGCGCGCTGAGCGCGGCGCGGCGCTTGGCGGTGTAGGCGGCCTGCTCGATCGGCTCGGGGTCGCGGATCTCGGTGTCGGCCCAGCCGGTGCGCATCCACGCGGCGAGCTCCTCGGACACCCCCTGGGCCTGGCCGTTCTTGCGCGGGGTGAACACCGGTGCCTCGGCGGCGCCGTCCCCCTCCGCCTTGGGATCGCTGCTGTGGTGTTCACTCACGGTTGTGCCTCCCGGTCACGGCTCGACGCTGGTGGGGCCGCTTGTGGCGGCCCTTCTCCATCCTACGGCCGGGCGGTGCCGCGCACCGGCGCCGATCCGCCGCCTGTGGACCGCGCCCGCGGCGGCGGATCGCCCTCCTCCTCGGGGTTCCGGCCGGATCACCGCGCCAGCGCGTCGGCGTAGGCTCCCAGGACGGCGGCGAGCTCGCGCCCGTAGACCGGGTCGCGCCCGCCCTCGGCGTCGACGGCCCGCGCCAGCAGGCCGGCCAGGGACTCGACGTAGACGGCGGCCGCGGCGGCGCAGCGGTCGGGGTCGACCCCGGCGCCGCCGAAGGCGGCCGCCAGGCGCCGGGCCATGGCCTGCTGCAGCCCGGCCGCCGCCTCGGCGTGGACGGGCGAGGCGAACGTCGGGCACAGCAGCGCCCGCACCGCCGGTGCGCGGGAGGCGTAGTCGAGGACTCCCTCGGACAGCGCGCGGTGCACCGCGGCGGGACCCGGTCCCGCCGCGTCCAGGGCGGAGGCGGCGACCCGGTCGAGCTCGGCGCCGTGGCGCCGCACCACGGCCTCCAGCAGCGCCCCCTTGTGCGGGAAGAACTGGTAGAGCGAGCCGACCGAGCACCCGGCGCGCGCGGCGATGCCCGTGGTGCCGGCGCCGTCGAAGCCGACGCGCGCGAACTCGCCCTCGGCGGCGGCCATCAGGGCCTCGACCCGCTGCCTGCTGCGGCGCTGCACCGGCGTGCGGCGCAGGGACGCCTCGGCGTCGCCCATCTCCTCCTCCGTCCACGGCCTGCCGGATACCGGTTGCGCCGGCCGGCGGCGCGCGCCTGCCGCGCCCGGGCGCGGGGCGGCGGGCGGCGGCGCGGGGGTCAGTGCGGCGCGTTGGGCCCGTATCGGGTGTCGCGGTCCTCAGGGTCGGAGGGGTCGGCGGAGTTGCCGACGATGACCGCGATGGGCGGCAGGACCATGGCCACCGCGCACATCGCCAGCGCCCAGCCGGTGCCCAGCAGATAGTAGACGGGGAGCGACCCGCCGAAAAGCACCAGACAGGTGGTCATCAGCCCGACATAGCGGCGCTTGCGCCGTCGCATACTGCCAGCCTAGCGCCGATTCCACGCTCGGAGGGGGCGGCGGAGGCGCTGTTCCGGCTAGAGCGTGCTCACCGGGCGAGCCGGTCCGGCGCCGCCCTCAGCCGGTCCCGCCTCGGGCGCTCGCCCGTGGGCGCCTTCTCCATCGGGCCAGGTGGCGGGGTCGGTCAGGGCCGCCAACCCGCCGCGCACGTCGTAGCCCGCCGCCGCCAGGCGCTCGCGGGCGCGGACGGCGCGCTCCACGGTGGCGCGGTCGAACAGGCGCAGGTAGAGCGGGGTGGGCGTGTGGTCGAGTCCGGCGCGCGCCGCACGCAGCGCGGCGGTGGTCGCGGCGCCGATACCGGGCGGTTCGGGCAGGACCCGGTAGGCGCGGCGGGCCCAGTCGGGCAGGGTGTAGTAGGACAGCGCGCCCACCGGCAGCCACAGCGGCTTCAGCCACGCCAGCCCCCTGAGCCGCTCGGGCACCGTCGGCCAGAGCAGGAAGCGCACGGCTGCGGCGGCTTCGGGAGTGGCCCGCAGCAGCGGGCGCGTGCGCGCCAGGTAGGCGCGCATCTGCGCGACCGAGCCGGGCACCTCGGCGGGGTCCAAGCCGACCAGGGCCGCGGTCCGGGTCTGCTCGGCGAAGTAGGAGTCGGCCTCGCGCGCGCTCAGCCGCACGCCCGCGCGCGTGACGACCTCCAGATAGGAGACCACCTCGGCGCAGTGCACCCACAGCAGCAGCTCGGGCTCGTCGACGCGGTGCGCCCGCCCTGTGGCGGGGTCGGTGAACGCCAGCCGGGCGTGCACGGCGCGCACCCTCCGCCCCAGTTCGGCGGCCTCCCCAGGGCTGCCGTAGGTGGTGGTGGCGACGAAGTCGGCGGTGCGGGTCAGCCGTCCGGTGGGGTCGTCCATGAAGTCCGAGCGCTGCCAGACCCCCTGCATGGCCAGCGGATGCAGGGCCTGGAGCATGAGCGCGCGCACGCCCGCCACCCACATGGCGCGGTCGATCTGCACGCGCCAGGTGGCGCTTCGGGGTGAGGCGACGGTCGGCTGCATCGGGGCGCTCCCTGCCCGCCCGGAACCGGTCCGGCCGACCGGCACCGGGACGTTCACCGCGACGACGCCACCGAGTCTAACCACCGCCCCGGCACCGAGCGGCGGGCGGAGTAGCCTTGCCCGGGCCGGGTTCCATCCACCAGCTGGAGGCAGACATGGCGGACATCCTCGCCCCCGACACCGAGGCGCTGACCCTGCGCCGCGGCGACCTGGAGTTCGACGCACTGGCGGCCGGACCGGCCGACGGGCCGCTCGTACTGTTCCTGCACGGCTTCCCCGAGTTCGCCACGTGCTGGCGCCGGCACATGGCGGCGGCCGCCGAGGCGGGCTACCGCGCGGTCGCGGTCGACCAGCGCGGCTACTCGCCGGGCGCCCGTCCGCTCAACGCCGAGGAGTACGTGGTACCGGAGCTGGTGGGCGACGTCGCCGCCTTCGCCGACGGCCTCGGCGCCGAGCGCTTCCACCTGGTCGGCCACGACTGGGGCGGCGTGGTCGCCTGGCCCGCGGCGGCACAGCAGGCCGAGCGGGTGGCGAGCCTGACGGTGCTGTCGACGCCGCACCCGGCCGCGCTGGCGGAGGCCACGGCCGCCTCGCCCGAGCAGCGCGAGGCGCTGTCCTACATCCGGCTGTTCCAGACCCCCGGCGCAGCGGAGGAGTCGCTGCTCGACAACGACGCCGCCGCCCTGGTCGGCATCTACGAGGGCCGGGTGCCCGAGGACCTGGTCGCCGACAACGTCGGCCGCCTCGTACAAGCGGGCGCGCTCACGGCGGCGCTGAACTGGTATCGCGCCCTGGGGCTGGACGGCGGCTCCACCGAGGCACCGGCGATCAGCGTGCCCACGCTGTACGTGTGGGGCACCCGCGACCTGGCGTTCACCGCCCGGGCCGCCCGCGGGACCGGCGAGTGGGTCGCCGCACCGTACCGCTACATCGAGCTGGAGGGGTTCTCGCACTGGCTCCCCGAAGAGGCGGCCGAGCGGACGATCCCGCCGCTGCTGGAGCACCTGGCCGCGGCCGAGGAGGACTGAGGACCCCGCCGCGGACGCGGGCCGCCGCGCGCGGTCGGCGGACCGCCGCCCCGGCACACGCGTGCACCGGCGAGCGCTGATGCCCGCGCGACAGCGGCCGGATGTGGTGTTCCGGGATTGGTAACGCGGCCGGCGGGAGTGCGGCCGCCGATCCCGGCAGCGCGCCGGGCGGAGTCTGCCGGTGGGGGTCAGAGGGGCGTTGCGGTGGCACATGACGGCCTCCTGAGCATCGGCGTAGATGTCGCAATCCACACCGGGATCAGAAGGCCTTCTTCTTGTTCGACCGCTGCCGCAGGCGTGTCGGCTGGTACCCACGTGCCGGGACATCGCATCTAGAGTCCGGCTGCGACGCCGGCGACGACGCGGGCGGTCGGCAGCTCCGACGCGGAGCGAAAGCCCGTCCCCGCCCACAGGTGCAGCGTGTCGGCGTCCGCGGCGCGTGCGGCGGCCGCGCGGATGGGTGCGGTCATGTGGTGGACCTGCGGGTAGGCGCCGGGCGCCAGTCCGCCGTGCTCGGCGACGAACCGGTTCGCCAGGGCGCGTGCCCGGCGCCCGCTGAAGGCGCGGGTGACCACGGTGCGGGTGAAGCGCTCCCGGGCCAGGGCGTCCTTGTGCACCGCTGAAGCGCCGCTCTCCGGGGTGCGCAGCAGCGCGGTGCCCAGCTGCGCGGCGAGCGCACCGCCCGCGAGGGCGCGCCCCGCCGACGCCGCGTCGGTTATCCCGCCGGCGGCGACCACGGGCAGGCGCACCCGGCCGCGCACCTCGGCCAGCAGCTGAGCGAGCGGGGTGGTGCGCTCGTGGGTGTCCTCGAACGAGGCCTGGTGGCCGCCCGCCTCGGCGCCCTGGACGCACAGCGCCGCGGCCCCCGCGTCGTCCGCGGCCGCGGCCTCCTCGGCCGTGGTGACGGTGACCAGCACCTCGGTGCCCGCCCGCTGCAGGGCCGCGATCTCGTCCGGTGCGGGGCAGCCGAAGGTGAAGCTCACCATCGGCACGGGGTCGGCGCGCAGCGCGGCGAGCTTGTCCCGGTAGGCGTCGTCGCCCCACAGCGCGGGCCCGGTCTCCACGCCCAGGCGCGCGGCGTCGGCCGCCAGGCGCTGCCGGTAGGCGGACAGGGCCCGGGGGTCGGCGGCGTCGCGGTCGGGGACGAAGACGTTCACCCCGAACGGGCGCGCGGTGAGTGCGCGCAGCCGGCCGATCCGCTCGGTCATCGCCTCCGCCGAAAGGTATCCGGCGGCCAAGAAGCCCAGGCCGCCGGCGGCGTTGGCGGCGGCGGCGAGTTCAGGGGTGCTCACTCCCCCGGCCATCGGCGCGGCGATCACGGGGACGTCGAGCTCGTGAAGTAGCCCCAACCCACATCCTTCTGACATGCCGGACAAAAGCGGCCATCAGCTTCGCACGGCGCCCCGCGCCGCCGGGCACCCGGCCCTGCCGTACGGGCGTGACCGGGCGCGGACCGGTCACATCGCGAGGATGCGGGCCGGTCTGATCAGTACGGCGCTGCGGCGCTGCTCGGCCATCGCGCGGTCGTAGGCGCCCCAGTCGTCGTGGGCGCCTCCGGCGGCGGTGAAGACCTCGCGCAGGAGGCGGCGCAGCCCGTCGCCGTCGACGCCGGGGTAGGGATCGTCGTAGCCGACGAGGTCCGCCGCACCGTCGGCGGACGCCCAGTGGTAGCCCGACTGGAACACGATCGTGGCCTGCGGACGGCGCCGCAGGAAGCGGAGCTTGGCGCTGCGGCCGGCGGTGGTGAAGGCGATCACCCGTTCGCCGGAGACCGGGTGGGCCGCGATCCCGGCGGTGACCACGGTGGACTGGATCGAGCCGTCGGCGCGCACGGTCGAGACGACGGCGAGGTGCCCGCCCCGGCCGATGACGCCGGCGACGTCCTCGATCGTGGCCATGGGCCTCCTTCTGTGCACGGCCGCGGCGCGGCCGGGCGCGCGTTCCGCACGCTGGGGTCAGTTCTTCCCTGGAAGGCGGCGTCGACACGGCCGCCTCCGGCCGGAATCGCCGGGGATTATGGTGCGACTCACGCACGGAAACAGCAGAAACTTTCGTTAACGGCGATTACCATCGACCGCGGAAGGCGTCATGGCCGATCGAGCAGCGGAGGTGCCCGCGTGGTCGACAACGAACTCCTCATGACCGGACTCGTCGTGATTCTGGCCGGGATCGGGCTTATCCTGCTCGGCGCAGTGGCGTACATCGCCTACGACGCGCGCGAGCGCCGCCTCGACGAGCGCGCGGGGGTCGGAGCGCCGGAGGAGGCGCCCGCGCCCGCCGCCGCGGGCGCCCGGGGCGAGCGGGCGGGCGGGGACGCCCGGTCCCGGCGCCGACCGCACGCGCACCAGCCCGCCTGAACCCGCGGTGCCGCGCCGGCGCGGCGGGCGAAGGCCGGAAGGGGCGGGGCGCCGCCGGGGCTCAGCCCTCGGCGGCGACCGCGCGCGCCAGCACATCGGGCATCACGTTGCCGCCCGAGATCACCGCGACGGTGCGCCCGGGCGGCGTGCGGCCCGCCAGGTAGGCGGCCGTGGCGACCGCACCGCTGGGCTCGGCCACCAGGCGGGCGCTGCGCGCGAGCGCGCCGACAGCGGCCAGGATCTCCTCCTCGGTCACCGTGACGATCCCGTCCAGCCGTGCGCGCAGGTGCGCGAACGTCAACTCGGAGGGCCCGACCCGCACACCGTCGGCGACGGTGCGCCCGGTGCGCTCCGGCGGCCACGTCACGAGCCGCCCGCTTTCCAGGCTCTCCTTGGCGTCGGCGGCCAGCTCGGGTTCGACGCCTATCACCGCCGCGCCGGGGCACCGGGCCTTGACGGCGGTGGCCACCCCGGCGGCGAGCCCGCCGCCGCCCACCGGCACCAGCACCGCCTCGATGTCGGGCCGGTCGGCGGCGATCTCGCTGCCGACCGTTCCCTGGCCCGCGATCACGTCGGGGTGGTCGAACGGCGGCACCAGCGTCAGCCCCTGCTCGTCGGCGAGCCCGCGCGCCGTCTCGGCGCGCCGGGCGGGCTCCACCTCCACGGTCTCGGCACCGAAGCGGTGCATCGCGTCCACCTTGACCCGCGGCGCGCCTGCGGGCACGACCACAACGCAGCGGACGCCGTGCGCGCGGGCCGCGTAGGCCAGAGCCTGGCCGTGGTTGCCCGAGGAGTGCGTGATCACGCCCGACCGCCTCCGCTCGGGGACGAGCCGGGCGAGCGCGTTGGCGGCGCCGCGGATCTTGAAGGCGCCGACCGGCTGCAGGTTCTCCGGCTTCACCAGCAGTTCCCCGGGCGCCCATTCGCAGGGCACCAGCGGCGTGCGCACGGTGATCCCGGCCAAGCGCTCCTCGGCGGCGGCCACATCGGCGGACGTGATCAACTCCATGCGGGCAGTATGCCCCTTCGACGGCACCGCGTGCCCGCGGGTGGCCGCAGGCGTCGACGCGGGGCTCGGCGCCCCTGCTCGCCGGCGCACCTGCTCACCGGCGTCGTCCGCCTCGGCTGACGGGCGCTCCCCGCCGCCGAGGCTGTCCCCGGCACGGTGCCCGGCCGGATTGGGCCTACGAGGGCGTTGGGTGGATACTGCGGTCCATGCGCGTCGACTTCGACCCCCGGTCCACCGCCGGCCCGGACTTCTACCGGCTGCTGACGGCGACCGTCGTGCCGCGGCCCATCGCGTGGGTCTCGACGGTCTCGGCCGTCGGCGTCGACAACCTCGCGCCCCACTCCTTCTTCACCGTGGCGTGCGCGAGTCCGCCGATCGTGCAGTTCACCTCCGTCGGGCGCAAGGACCACCTGCGCAACGTGGAGCAGACCCGCGAGTTCGTGGTCAACCTCGCGCCGGAGTGGCTGCAGCGAGAGATCAACGCGACCGCGACCGACTTCCCGCCGGAGGTCAGCGAGTTCGACGCGGTGGGCGTGCGCCGCGAGCGGAGTGCGGTGGTCACGCCGCCGCGCGTTGCCGACTCCCCCGCCGCGCTGGAGTGCCGTCTGCACTCGACACTGCGCCTGGGCGACTCCACGGTCGTCTTCGGGGAAGTGGTGCACGCCGCGGTCGAGGAGTCCGTGCTGGCGCAGGGGCACCCGGAGATCAGCCTGCTGCGGCCGATAGCGCGGCTGGGCAAGGACGAGTGGGGCACGCTCGGCGAGGTGACCTCGCTGCGCCGCATCCGCTACGCCGACTGGCCCGGCGAGTGAGCCGCGGCGCGTCCGCGGCCCGCCGGGGTCGGCGGGCCGCCGCGGGGCGAATGGGGCGGTTGCACCCGTTGACAGCCGACGCTCCGCTGCTTACATTCGTGGGAGCGCTCCCAGAGCGCAGGTCCCACTCCCGTCCACCGCCGCGGGGCCGGCCCGGCACCCCCTCCCCTGGGCCGGCGAACGGCGCGGAGAACGGCGGGGGAGGCCGAACCCATCGGCCTCCCCCGCCGTCGCCCGACCCTCCGCCGGTGTGACCGGAATGCAGGCGCCGCCCGCCGCGCTCAGCCGACCTCCAGCACCGCCTTGCCGTGCAACCGCCCCTCCAGCAGGGCGCCCGCCGCCTCGGCGAAGCGCGTCCACGGGCCGCGCCAGCTGATCCCCGGATCGAGCCGGCCCGCGGCCACCTCCGCCGCCAGCCAGGACAGGTCGGCGGAGAAGTCGACCGCCGGGTCACCGTAGAGGAAGAACGTCCTGATCGACCGGTCGTGCCCGCCGCCGGCGCCCTGCAGGGCCTCGGGCGCCAGTACCGCGTCCTCTTCGGCGGAGCGCCCGACGCTGACCAGCACTCCCCCGGCCTGCAGCGCCGCGAACGCGTCGACCAGGTAACGGCCGCCGACAGCGTCGAGCACCGCGAAGACCGGCCGTTCGACGGCGGCCGGCTCGGCGCGGACCTCGTGGGCGCCGAGCCCCCGAAGCTCGTCAGCGCGGGCGGGGTCCCGACTGATCGCCACCACCTCCCCACCCGCGCGGGCGGCGAGCTGCACCGTGTAGCGGCCCACGCCACCGGAGGCGCCGGTGACCATCACCCGGCGGCCCAGCAGCGAACCCGTGCGGCGCAGCACGTGCAGGGCACTCAGGCCCGCGACCGGGACGGTGCTGGCCGCGCCGGGATCGGCCCCCTCGGGCACAGCGCCCAGCAAGGACGCGGGCACGGCCCGGAGCTCGGCCCAACCGGCCTCACCGAGCGTGGTGACCCGGGTTCCCTCAGCCGGTCCCGACCCGTCGGCTGCCGCCCGGACGACCACGCCGGCGGCGTCCCAGCCGACCGGGGTGCCGTCCGGCCGGTCGAGCGAGGCCGCCTCGGCGACCTCCCCGTAGTTCAACGAGACGGCCTCGACGCGCACCAGCACCTCGTGCGGGGCGGGACGGGGGTCGGCCACCTCGGTGCGGGCCAGATGGCCCTCGGCGGCGTCGTCGACGACGAGTGCGCGCACGGTCGCGCTCCTTCCGGTCGGGACAGCATTGAAATGCCACAGTGTGGCGTTTGCTCCATAGAAGCATATGCTCAATCGGCGCGCACACGTTAGACTGGGGTCGATGACGACCGCCCCGCAGCCCGCCACCCTCCGCGAACGCAAGAAGCAGCGCACCCGCCGGGTCCTCGCCGAGACCGCCGTGACGCTGTTCACCGAGCGCGGATTCGACGAGACGCCGCTGGACGTGCTGCTCGACGAGGTCGAGGTGTCGCGGCGCACCTTCTTCCGCAACTTTCGGTCGAAGGAGGACGTGGCGCTCACCGCCCTCAAGCAGCTCTGGAGCGCCTACCTGGACGTCTTGGACGAAACCCCGAAATCCGGGCGGCTGGTCGACGTCCTGCGCGACGCGATGCTGGCGACCGTGGAGCGCATGGACGGCGACTGGTACCGCCGCTTCGCGCCGACGCTGCGCCTGGTCGCCCGCTCCGCCGCACTGGAGGGCCACTCCCTGCGGCACTGCGCCGAGATGCAGACCCGGATCGCCGACCGGCTCGGTACCGCCGACAGCCTTGAGCTGCGGCTGCTGATCGAGTTCGCCGTGGCCGCATGGCGCTGCGCGCTCGATGAGTGGCTGCCCGACTGCGACCCGCGCGAGCTGCCCGCCTGCGTGCGGCGGGCCTTCGCGAGCATGGACGCCGGACTGCACCTGGAGGCCTAGCTAGGCACTGCTTCTTGGAATCGGCAGCGGAGCAGGGCCCGCACCGGCACACTCGACGGCCGTGTCCGGTCCTTTCGAACTCACCGATGCCGAGTGGGCCCTGCCGACCCCGCTCATGCCCGCCGATCCCCACAAAAGCGGGTAGATCCCCTACGTTGCTTCGGCCTCGACGTGGCGGCCGTCGGCGAACAGAGCCCGCAGTCGGCTCGTCTGCTTGTCAGTGAGCAATTCGGCGCCGGGGTGCGGGGGCGGCGGAACTTGTGAAGAGAGTCGTCCCTGAAGCCGCGGTCCCCATCGATCCGCAACTGCACTCTTCGTCGACAGCGGTCGAGGGCGCCGCCTGCCAGGCGGGGAAGGTGGCAGGGATTGGGACCATCCCCGCGTACGCGGGGAGCATCGCCACCACTTCTGCCGGGCCTGCGGCCGCCGGGGACCATCCCCGCGGGCGCGGGGAGCATCCCCGCGTGGTCACCGGCCGGGTCCACACCGCGGGACCATCCCCGCGGGTGCGGGGAGCATGCTGTCGGCGATGAACAGGCTGTAGCTGCGGGGGGACCATCCCCGCGGGCGCGGGGAGCATAGGACGCGCTGTACATCGAGGTGCTGCGGGCGGGGACCATCCCCGCGGGCGCGGGGAGCATCGCAGACATCCTGCACGTCCTACGGGGCCACGGGGGACCATCCCCGCGGGCGCGGGGAGCATACTGAGTGACCTGCGTGTTCGCAGAGCCTACAGGCCTGTTTCATTCGCTTTGCGAGAAGCCGACAAAAGCCTCACTCTTCCGCAAGGTGAAGCCCCTCGCCGGCTGGAGCTCCCGCTGGGGCACTCCGGGACGGCTCGCGGCGGCGCTGGGCGCGTGCGTGACGTGCGGAGTGCTCTCGGCTCCCTCACCTGCGATGGACCACGGGCACGGCCCGTGAAGTCCAGGCGCGTGATTCCCCCACCGGGCGGCGCCGCCCCCTCCCCGGTGGCACGGGAGGGAGGGGGCGGGCCCGGCCCGGCCACGCGGACGCGGCCGGGGGTCGAGTCGGGCCGCGCCGACCGCAGGTGCCGCGCGGACGCACGCACCCGCGGGGGCGCCTCCGCGCGTCGCCGCGCAACGCCCCGATCGCCAGGCGGTCCGGGCGCGGCCGCCGCGGGATCCGCACCACTCACGAAGTCCGGCAAGAACATCACTGAACCGGTTCAGCGGTCAACACCCGTTACCGAATCTGAACCGGTTCAGGCCGTCCGGAGCCTCCGGCGCCGCGCCGCAGCCACACCCTTCCGGAGACGCCGCAGGTGCCGGCTACCTGGGCTGCGGCGGATCCCGCCGCGCCCGCACCCGGCACCTTCGCCGCACGCCGGGGCGCGGGCGGCCGATCGCCGACCTGCAGCGCGGCCGCCGAGGGCGGCGAGGGGAACCGTCCGGCCCGCGCGGCGGCGCCGACCGGGCCCGCCGAGCAGGGGACGCCGCCACCTCCGCTCCCCCGGGTACGGCGCCCGCGGCGGGCGCACCCCGGACAGCGCAGCTAGGCCCTGTTTAAGAAGCCCGGCTTGTTCTGCTTCTCCGGCATGTCGGGGCTGCGCATAAGCGAGGTCTCCGGTAGATGGATCAACGACCAAGCAGACCGTCTACACGGAGACCTCGGTGGCCAG